>JBPBQK010000115.1:0-26304 GCA_050954845.1 Janthinobacterium lividum | reverse complement strand
CATGCTGAGCTTGTCGAAGCATCTCGCGTGGCGCAGTAATCAATGTAGAAAATTAGTCGTCCACGCGAGATGCTTCGACAAGCTCAGCATGACGACCGTGTTGGCTGGTTGTCAGGAGGTATCATCACGTTGCTTTTGGTTTTTGAACTGCCGCCAAGCGCTCTAGCAATTTCTCTATACTATCCTCTTTGCCACCGTCCCAAGTAGCAAAGTCTATTTCTTGCCATAGCGGATTCATTCCCACAATTAGCGCCTCTTTCTTCGCCCGCGCCCAGCCTTTCAACTGTTTCTCGCGCGCAATCGCCTGAATCGGGTCCGGCGCTTGCTCGAAGTATACCAGCAAATTAGCCTGATAACGGCCGGTGAAAGTATCGGTGTTTCCTAACCCGCTACTGTGCTCGTGCAAACGACGAACTAAATTGCTGGTCACGCCAATATATAAAACTGAACGGGTCTGATTAGTAAGAATATATACGTACACGGGACGGAATTGCTTTTTGAAAGTAGCTACTGTTAAACAGCTGTTCAGCGCGGTCGTCATGCTGAGCTTGTCGAAGCATCTCGCGTGGACGACTAATTTTCTACATTGATTACTGCGCCACGCGAGATGCTTCGACAAGCTCAGCATGACAGACGCACCAAAACAACGATGCACAAAAAAGCCCCGCTGTCAGCGGGGCTTTTTTGTTGAAAATCGTCCACAAAATCCGCGTCATCCGAAAAATCTGCCGAGTCCGTGGCTCAGATTACTTCTTCTTAGCGGGAGCGGCTTTCTTGGCTGGCGCAGCTTTGGCGGCTGGGGCGGCTTTTTTAGCGGCAGGAGCCGGGGCAGCGGGAGCATCCTTAGAGGTGTTCTTCTGGTTTTGCACCTCCAGGCGGATGTCCTGGGCCATCGTCTTCAGCTCCTGCATGCCTTTGCGCACGCGGGTGCCAGCAGCGGCGTTTTGCTTGTCATACGACTTTTCGAAATCGTCTTCCAGCGAGGCAATCAGGTCCTTGAGTTTATTGAAAGGATTAGCCATGAATTTTGGTTGGAATTTGGGTGAGAAGGGAAATTGTGCTTACGCGGCCCTAATATACAGGGACTTTCTACGTGAGCAAGCTTTTCTGGTTTTTCTCAAAAATGCCTTTCTGGCTTACTGAGGCCGTTTTTTTGGCTAACGTGATGATTATATGAAACTCAACTATAAAGCAAAGCTTGAAAAAGTGCAAAACGAAAGCGCCGGCTGCTCCTGAGAGCAACCGGCGCTTATCCTAAAACTCCGCCGTAGCAACCGCCTTAGGTCGTAGCGGGCTGCTTGCTATACAGGCCTTTGTCGAGCTTGGCCGCGATAGATTCGAAGGCCGTAATCGTAGCATCCACATCAGCCAGCGTGTGCACGGCCGTAGGGATGAGGCGCAGCATAATCACGCCCTTGGGCACGACCGGATAAACGACAATGGAGCAGAAAATGCCGTGATTCTCACGCAAATCGAATGTGAGGGCCGTTGCATCGGGAATCTGACCGTTGAGGAACACCGGCGTCACCGGCGACTCGGTGGTGCCGATGTTGAATCCTTTTTCGCGCAGGCCGCTTTGCAGGGCGCGCACGATGGTCCAGAGGTTTTCGCGGTACTCGGGGTGGTTACGAATCAACTCCAGGCGCTTCAGAGCGCCGATTACGAGCGGCATGGGCAGCGATTTAGCGAAAATCTGGCTCCGCATGTTATATCGCAAATATTCAATTACTCCCTCCTGCCCGGCCACGAACGCGCCGATGCTGGCCATGCTCTTGGCGAAGGTGTAAAAAATCAGGTCTACACCTTCCGTTACACCCAAATGCTCGGCCGTGCCCGCGCCCGTGGGGCCCAGCGTGCCGAAGCCATGGGCATCGTCTACGAAGATGCGGAAGTTGAATTTCTCCTTCAATTTCACGATTTCGCGCAGCTTGCCGAGGTTGCCCGACATGCCAAACATGCCTTCGGTAATCACCAGGATGCCGCCGCCCGTCTCGTCGGTGAGGCGCTTGGCGCGCTCGAGCTGCTTTTCGAGGTTCTCGATATCGTTGTGCGGAAACACGAAGCGCTTGCCTTGGTGCAGGCGCACGCCGTCGATGATGCAGGCGTGCGACTCGGCGTCGTACACGATGGCATCGTGGCGGCTCACCAGCGCGTCGATGATGCTCACCACGCCTTGGTAGCCAAAGTTGAGCAGCAGCGCGCTGGGCTTGTGCACGAACTCGGCCAGCTCGTTTTCGAGCTGCTCGTGCAGCGTCGAGTTGCCGCTCATGATGCGGGCACCCATCGGGTAGGCCATGCCGTAGTCGGTGGCCCCGTCGATATCGGCCTGGCGCACTTCGGGGTGATTGGCGAGGCCCAGGTAGTTATTTAGGCTCCAGGTAAGCACTTCTTTGCCGCGAAACAGCATGCGGGGCTTAATCTCGCCTTCGAGCTTAGGAAACGTGAAGTAGCCGTGGGCGTAGTGCGAGTGCGAGCCCAGTGGGCCTCGATTGGCCGTAACGCGGTCGAAAATATCCACTGAAAAACTTGGGGGATTGAGGTAAAAAGAGCGAAACCGATGAGCCTACGCGACTCAGCCGGCAGGACAGTTAATCTGCAAAGATAGCCCTGCCCCGCCGATGTGCATAATTTGGGCGTGGCTGCAACCTTTGCAAAGGGGCTTTTACCGTAGGGGAGCCCGGCAAGGTTTTCTTTGCATCTGTAAAACGGAGTGCCACTCCATTTTGTGCTCGCTTTACTTCGCGGTAGAAACGCATTACGTTGCGGCTCTACTTCTCTCGCCAATACCTCGCTCACGCGAAACGGAGTGCCACTCCGTTTTACAGCTCTCCCACCCTCGCATGAAAAAAATAGCTAAGCTCCTGGTAGCCAATCGCGGCGAAATAGCCCTGCGCGTGCTGCGCTCGGCCAAAGAAATGGGCATCGCCACGGTCGCCATCTACTCCGAGGCCGACCGCCTCTCGCCACACGTGCGCTACGCCGATGAGGCGGTGTGCGTGGGGCCGCCCGCCTCGGCCCAGAGCTATTTGCGGGGCGACAAAATCATTGAAATCTGCCACGAGTTGGGCGTCGATGCCATCCACCCCGGCTACGGCTTCCTCTCCGAAAATGCCGGTTTTGCCCGCGCCGTGCGTGAGGCGGGGCTGATTTTCGTCGGCCCCTCGCCCGAGGCGATGGAGCTGATGGGCGACAAGCTCTCGGCCAAGCAAACCGTGAAAGCCTACAACATTCCGCTGGTGCCGGGCACCGACGAGGCCATTTCCGACGTGGAGGCGGCCAAGCAAATTGCCCAGGAAGTCGGCTTTCCCATTCTAATAAAAGCCTCGGCCGGCGGCGGCGGCAAGGGCATGCGCCTGGTGCATAATGCCGATGAGTTTGAGGAGCAGATGCAGCTGGCCATCAACGAAGCCGTGTCGGCATTTGGCGACGGGGCGGTGTTTATTGAGAAATTCGTGACGGGGCCGCGCCACATTGAAATTCAGGTCTTGGGCGACGAGCACGGCAACATCGTGCATCTGTTTGAGCGCGAATGCTCGATTCAGCGTCGCCACCAGAAGGTGATTGAGGAAGCGCCCTCCTCGGTGCTCACGCCCGAGCTGCGGGCCGAAATGGGCCGCTGCGCCGTGGAGGTGGCTCGCGCCTGCCAGTACGCCGGGGCCGGCACGGTTGAGTTTTTGCTCGACGACCAGCACCGCTTCTACTTCCTCGAAATGAACACCCGCCTGCAAGTCGAGCACCCAGTGACCGAGATGATAACCGGCCTCGACTTGGTGAAGGAGCAAATACGCGTAGCGGAGGGCCAGCCCCTGCCCTTCCGCCAGGAAGACTTGACAATAAACGGCCACGCCCTGGAGCTGCGCGTGTACGCCGAAGACCCGCAAAACAACTTTTTGCCCGATATCGGCCGCCTCGCCACCTACGTGCGCCCCCAAGGCCCCGGCGTGCGCGTCGATGATGGCTTTGAGCAGGGCATGGACATTCCGATTTACTACGACCCCATGATTGCCAAGCTGGTAGCCTACGGCGCTACCCGCCAGGAGGCCATCGAGCGAATGCTGCGTGCCATCGCCGAATACCAAATTACGGGCATCGAAACCACGCTGCCCTTCGGCACTTTCGTGCTCAAGCACCCAGCCTTCGTGAGCGGCCACTTCGATACGAATTTCGTGCGGGACCACTTCAGCGCGGCCGTGCTAGCTCCCGGCACGCCCGACGAAGGCACCGCGCAAGTGGCGGCGGCATTGGTGGCCATGCTGCTGAGCGAGAAGAAACCGGCTGCGCCCGTGGCGGCTGGCGAAACTGCGGAAGCAGTGGGCTCGGGGTGGCGGCGGAATCGACTGGGCGTGCGGTAGCACCTCATCGGTAAGCACTCACCCTAGCGTGGGTGACAGCTTCGCCTAAGCTCCAGCTAGCCAAAATGCGGGCCGAAAGCAACTAATTTCATTGTATCTAACTATTACCTAGTGCCCGCTGTCTCTGTAGCGGGCACCAGTTATTTCTGCTTGCATGCTCGACCAGGTTCGCCAATTCATTGAAGAACACCAGCTTTTTAATCTCACCACCGACCCCGTGCTAGTCGCCGTTAGCGGTGGGCTCGATTCCATCGTGCTGCTCGATGTGCTGCACCGGCTGGGCGTGCAGGTGGCGGTGGCGCACTGCCACTTCGGCCTGCGCGGCGAGGAGGCCGATGCCGACGAGCAATTTGTGCGCAAGCTGGCCAAGCAGTACGAGGTACCCTATTTCGTAGAGTTTTTCCAAACCAAAACCTTCGCCGAGCGAGAGCACATTTCGACCCAAATGGCGGCTCGCCTGCTGCGCTACCGCTGGTTTGAGGCTGTGCGCGAGCGCGAGGGCCTAGCTGTTATTGCCACGGCCCACCACCAGCGCGACGCCGCCGAAACCATGCTGCTCAATCTCACCCACGGCACCGGGCTGGCGGGGCTGCACGGCATTCAGGCCAAAAACGGCCACGTGGTGCGCCCGCTGCTGCCCTGCGCTAAGGACGACCTCTACGACTATGTGGTGACCAACCGCCTCATCTGGCGCGAAGATGCCAGCAACGACAGCCCCGTGTACCAGCGCAACCGCCTGCGCCAGCAGGTGCTGCCCGTGCTGCGCGAAATCAATCCCAGCCTCGATAATACGCTGGCCATCACCGCTGAGCGTGTGGGCGGGGCCGAGGAAATCGTGCGCCGCTACGTAGCCGACACCGCCGCCGAGGCCCGCCGCGACGAGCCTGAAGCCACGTACCTCAGCATTGCTACGCTGCAAAAAACGGCCGCTACTGCGCTGGTTTTGCACGAGCTGCTGCGGCCCTTTGGCTTCTCGTATTTGGTGGTGAAGGACATTGTGGCCGCGTTTCACGCGCCGGCCGGGCGGCAGTTCGACTCCCCTACGCACCGGTTGGTAAAGGACCGCGACCAACTGGTTATCACGCCTCGCGAGCTGGCGGGCTTTGGCACGTTTCAGTTGGCGGCCGGGCAGGAGGAATTGCGCGCCGACGGGGTGCGCCTCACCGCCGAACTGCTCGAAATTGACCCAAGCACGTTTGACATTCCGAAGGGCAAAGGCTCGACGGCGCTCGATGCGGATAAGCTGAAATTTCCGCTTACGCTGCGCAAGTGGCAGGAAGGCGACACGTTTATGCCGCTGGGGCTGAAGGGCAAAAAGAAGCTGAGCGACTTTTTAATTGACCAAAAAGTCCCGCTCAACCTCAAGGACAACGTGCGGGTGCTGACCTCGGCCGATGGCAAAATCTGCTGGGTGGTGGGTTTGCGGCCCGACGACCGGTTTAAGGTGACGGAAGAGACGCAGCGGGTGCTGGTGCTACGGCGCGGGTAGTACAGTCCGCGGCCTAAGATTCTTACGGGCGGGCCAGCGCCTGCTTAATCTCGTACTCCGTTATTTGACGCGGATAATTTGCGTAGTAAATATTGTCCTCGTTGATTCGGTAGCCACTGGCCAGGGCCTGCTGCGCCGCTCGTAAATAACTCTGGGCCATTGCGCTACTACCTTGCACCTGGTACGTCAGCCCCAGGTAATAATTGGCTTCGGGGTGTTGTGGATACGCTCGCAGGCACTGGTCTAAGTAGTGCTGGGCCTGGGCATAGCTTTTTAATTCCAAGTATAAAACCCCGACGTAAAACAGCGTATTGAAATGTACGTCGTGGGTGCCATCCGGCCCGCTCTGCTGGCGTATATCTTCCTTGAAATTCACTTCGGCCCGCTGGTAGTTACCTAACTCTAAGTTGCACAAAGCCTCGAAAAATGGGTACGTGTGGTCCATTTCCCGGCTACCGGGCTTGAGGCGCGCCACTTGCTGAAAATCAACAAGCGCGCCCTCGTAATCTTTCGTGAAAATGCACTTGATAAAGCCTCGGTAGGCCAGCCACCGTAGCGGGTCGAGCGCGGCGGCTTTGTCTTCGAGCGGCATGGCTTCGGCGTATTTGCCATCCTTGATGAGCGGCACTGCCTTTTGCTGGTAGGCGTAGGCCACGTTGGGGCATACGGCCAGCAAGCTATCGCAGTACTGTGCCCAGCGCGGGTTGAGGTAGCCGACTTTGTGCGCGCCGTTTTCAAGGTATCTGGTTACCAGGCTATCCTGGTAGTGCTGGCTGCCGCACTTGTCGGCCAGCCTGGCCGGGAGTGCCGGCTGGCAGCTACCGAAACGGGCCAGCGCCAGCAGGCTAAGGCACCACGGCCACGACTTTGCCATCGGTTAGCTTAAAGGTTAGGTAAGCAATGTAATTAACGGCCTTACCCTGCACGCTGCCCACCCGCCACTCGGTAAGCGACTGAAAATAGGCATACAGCGCGGCCACTAGCTCGGGGCGAAAGTGAAAGCGCTGGTACTGCGCATCGGTCTGCAAGACTTGCACCCGCGGCTGCCGGTGCCCCGCACAATCGACCACAAACCGAAACGTGACGTAGCCGCTACCCACGTAAGCCTGCTTTTGCTGGTCGAGCAGCACTTGGGCTTCCTGCGCCAGCGTATAAGAACTGCGCGGATATTTGCCCTGTACGCTATAGTAGCGCACGCCGTAGGTTGGGCACGCCGGGTTGCGCACCGAGGTAGTATCCATATACTCGCCACTGGGCAGCACGATGTGCTGCGCGCTAGCCGAGCCACAAGCTAACAGGAGCAGGAGACTGAAACACTTCATTTTAAAGGCAAACTACAACTGCTTTTACCTTATTGCTTATGAGTCACTGGGCACCGTCAATATTACCCCCGCCGCACCTCATACGGCACGGCCAGCCCCAGCAGCGCCTGCGCTATCGCGGCGTCATCCACCGCTCCGCCAACTGAAATCTCCGCCACCAATCCCAACTTTTTATCATCGCGCACGGTCACACTTTGCACGGTAAGGCCGGACACAGCGGCCAATTCCTGAGTGTACACGCGACTGATTTCCTGCTTCACCAGCGCCGGCTTCAGGATTTTGCCGATGGCGGTGAGGGGCAGTTCGGCGGCGATGTATACGTTTTTGGGTACGGCGGCGCGCTCGGGAATATTCGCCTCGGCGAAGGCTAGCAGCTCGGCTTCGGTGGCTTGCTGGCCGGGGGCCAGAGTCACGTAGGCCACGGGTAGCTCGCCGGCGTGGGCATCGGGGCGGCCGATGGCGGCGGCCAGCGCCACGGCGGGGTGCGCGGCCAGGGCATCTTCGATTAGCTTGGGGTCGATGTTGTGGCCACCTCTGATAATCAATTCCTTCTGGCGACCGGTGATGTAGAAGCCACCTTGCGCGTCTTGGCGGCCGAGGTCGCCAGTGTTGTAGAAGGGACCTTGGCCGTCGCCGGTATCGACCCAGATGCCTTTGTTGTGCTCGGGCTGGAGGTAGCCGGCGAAGATATTGGCCCCGCGCACCACAATGGTGCCGCTTTCGTCGGGCGCGGCGTCGCGCAGGTAACGGCCGGTTTGTTCGTCGAGGAGCACCACGCGCACCTCCTGGTAGGGCACGCGCAGGCCGATGCTGCCCGGCATGGGCGCGCCCGCCAGCGGCCCCACCACGCTGATGCAGCTGCCTTCGGTGAAGCCGTAGCCTTCAACCAGCCGCAGCTTGGTGCGCTGCTCGAAGGCCCGCAGCAGCTCGACCGGCAGCGGCGCGGCCCCGCAAATGGCGTAGCGCAGCGAGCTGAGGTCGTGCCCCGCCACCGGCAAAGCGAGCAGGCGACTAAAAATGGTGGGCACGCCGCTAAACAGCGAGATGCGGTAGTGCGCCACCAGCTGCCAGAAATTATCCAGAATGCCCGGCCCCCGGTAGCCGGCCGGACTGCCCAGCACCACCGTGTGGCCCAGCAGCCACGGCACGCTGCCCGTTACCACCACGCCATTAACGTGGAACAGCGGCAGCCCGCAGAAGAACACCAGCCGCTCGGCCTCTTCCTCGCCGCCCAACAATTGGGCCGCCGAGTAGCTCACGCTGGTGAGGTTGTGGTGCGTGAGGGGCGCGATTTTGGGCGTGCCCGTGGTGCCGCCGGTGTGGAAGTAGCAGGCTACGTCGGCGGGCGCAATGCGGCGACCCGACACGAGGCGGTCGGTGGGCTGGCGCATGAGCGCGGCCGCAAAATCGACCACTTGCATACCCGGCAGACTGGGCCGGCGCTGGCCCAAGCGCATGGCCCCTACCACTAAGCGCTGAATCGGGGCCAGGTATTGTAGCAAATCAACTACCGCCACGGTACGCAGCGTGGGCACCAGCGGGGCCACGGCCTCGACTTTCTGCCAGATATCGGTTTTGGGGAAGGCTCGCAGCGTTACGAGCACCTTGGTTCCGGCCGCGTTCAGAATATCGGCGATGGCGCTGGGCTCCAGCAGCGGGTTGATGGGGTTAACGATGCCCGCCGCCTGGCCGCCCCATAGCACAAAGTGCGTTTCGGGCAGGTTGGGCAGCAGGTACGACACTACATCGGTGGGGCCGACGCCCAGCTCGTGCAGCATATTAGCAGCCTGGTAGCAGCGCTGCACCAGCTCGGCATAGGTGTAATCGACTGATTCGGTGGGCCGCTCGCCGCTGAAGACAAAGCGCAGCGCCTGGGCCTGCGGGTTGCGCGCCGCACCGCGTTCGAGCAGGGCCAGCGTGTGGGGCGGCACCGGCCGGTCGGCCAGCGGGGTTTGCTCGAGGGCAAGAATATCGGCCTGGTTTCGGTAACCGGACATGAGGCAAGTGCTAGATTAAGCCACGAAACTAGCCCGCAAAAGCGTAGAGCTGCCACGATTGGAAGTTTGCGTCCGGCCTTTCCACAGTGCCTAGCCGCCAGCATTTATGTCGCTCCTGGGCGCGGGAAATTGCGATTGGCGCGGCGCGCCCTAATTTAGAGGCCCACTGTCGGGAGCCTGCTCTAGTGCGAGTAGCTAGCATTGGCTGCCTCCTTACCAGCTTGCCGCTGGGTTTTTCTTTCATGCGCCTGACCAGCTTTCTCCACGACCTGCTGACCACCGGCAGCCTCACGCTGGTAGGCCGCCCCGCCCCTTTTGCCGCCAATGACCTGCTGGCGGCCGATGCCCTGCTGCAAGCCTACCACGCCGAGGATGCCCAGGAAATGCCCCAGCAGGCCCCGGCTTTCGATGCGCCGGCCGCCCGCTGGGCCGCCCACTACGTGTATTATACTGCTTTGCTGCTACTGGCACGGGAGCTGGATGAGGCCGTGCTGGAGACCTACCTGCCGCCTTTTTCTGGCCCTATAACCCCGGCCGCAGCGTACGCCGTCGACCTCACCTTTCGCTACCTGCCCGAGTTGCTGCACCTGGCCAAAGGCCTCGCCCCCGGCGATGCGCTGGTGGCCCGCCTGCGCGCCACAGCCCGGCAGTGGCCGTTTTCGTTCGTGGGCGATGAGCCGGCCGATGCGGAAGCCGAAGCCTTGGTGCTGGCGCACCCGGCCCTGCGCCTGGCCTACCTCGACCGCATTGTGGCGCGGCGCGACCGGGGCCGCGCCAGCCAAAACCACCTGCGGCCCCTGGTGCAAGCGGCGCTGGGAGCCCACGCCGCCGCGCTGTGGCCCGACTTTCACGATTTTATTTTACCTCCCCATGCAACCAGCCCTGGCCACCGAATGGCAGTTGATTGAGAAGCTTACTCTCGTAGCCCGGCACCTGAAAAGCACCTTTGTCGGCAAAGATGACATCATCGACCTGCTGTGCTTGTGCTTGGTAGGGCGCGAAAACCTGTTTTTGCTGGGCCCACCGGGCACGGCCAAAAGCGCCCTGGTGCGCGCCCTGGCCCAGCGCCTGCAAGGCCAGACGTTTGAGTACCTGCTCACGCGCTTCACCGAGCCCAACGAGCTTTTTGGGCCCTTCGACATTCGGCGGCTGCGCGAGGGCGACCTCGTCACCAACACCGAAGGCATGCTGCCCGAGGCCCACCTCATCTTTCTGGATGAGCTGCTGAATGCCAACAGCGCCATTCTCAACAGCTTGCTGATGGTGCTGAATGAGCGGATATTTCGGCGGGGCCGCGAAACGCGGGCACTGCCCGCCCTGCTCATTGTGGGGGCCAGCAACCACCTGCCCGAAGAAGAGGCACTGCAAGCGCTGTTCGACCGCTTTTTGGTGCGGGCGCACTGCGACTACGTGGCCCCCGACGCCCTGGCCGACGTGCTCGAAGCTGGCTGGACGCTGGAGCGCCGCGCCGCCGAAGATGCCCCCAGCATCACGGCCGAGGAGGTGCTGCGCCTGCAAGCCGCCGTGCCGCTCGTGGACCTGCGCCCCGTGCGGGCCGCTTATACCGGCCTCATCAGCAAGCTGCGCCTGGCAGGCTTGCCCGTGTCCGACCGCCGGGCCGTGAAGCTTCAGCGGCTGCTGGCGGCCAGCGCGTTGCTGTGCCAGCGCACCACCGCCATCGCCTCTGATATGTGGGTGCTGCGCTACATCTGGGATACCGACGAGCAGCGCGAAATAGTGGCCGGCATCGTCGATGCCGTGGTGCACGCCGATGAGCAGCCCGCCCAGCACCCCCGCGCCGCCGGCCACGATGCCCCCGACGCCGACGCCCTGCTGCGCGAAGTAAGCACGCTGGCCGCCCAGTGGGAGCTGCCCGAAACCACCCCCGCCGAGCGCACCACCATCAAAGACCAACTGCGCTACCTCAATGGCCGCGCCCAGTGGCTGCGCAATGAGGTGCAGCGCAGCTACGTGCAGGAGCCGCTCGATGCCCTGTGGCAAAAGGTGTTACAGGCATGAGCGAACGCCTACTGGTGCTGGCCGCCCACGACCTGGCCGCCCTCGGGGCCGTGCGCGCCGTGCCCAACTTGCAGGTAGCCGCCGAGGGCGGCCAGCTGTGGCTGCGCGGCCTACCCGCTACAGGCGAGCTGCCGCTGGCCGTGCGGGCGCTGCCCGCTATTGCGGCATATACCCTAGATGCGCAAAATCGGCTGTTTCCCACCGGCCAGCTTACCCCAACCGGCCGCCTGCCTGCGCTAACCTGGCAGCCCATCCGGGAGTTTTTGCCCCTGGAAATACCCACCGCTGCGCTGCCCGCCCAGGCCGCCCCGGCGTACCGGGTGCAGCTGGTGCCCTCGGCGCGGGCGGCGGGCGGGGCGGCGCTGCTCACCACGCTCGCGGCCTGGTTGGCTTACGCCGAAACGGCTCCCGAAATCCGCCTGCGGGGCTTGCGCTTTGCCGTGTCGGCCGAGGCGCGGGTGCTGCTGCTGGGCACCCCGCTACCGCCCCTGGCCGGCCAGGAGCACTGGCTGACGGAAGGGCTGCTGCTGCCGGCGGGCTTCGATTTTGAAGCGCCTTTTCTCGCGCCGCTGCTGGCCCGACAGCTCAATGCGGCGGGCGAGGACCTAGTGCTATTCGCGGCCGATGGCAGCTGGGAGCGGGTGCCGCAAGCCCACTTGCTGCCCGTCACCCGCGGGGCCGTGCGGCGCACGGCGGCCAGTTTTAATCCGACGCCATGAACGAGCCCACTTATTTGGATATCCAGTCGTCGGTGCTCGGTTATTTTCGCAAGCCTGCGGATTATTTCTGGCGCTGGGCCGAAAATGGCCAGGTTGTCGAGTGGCCGCATGGGGGCACCATCGGCTACCGCGAGGAAGTGCAAGTGGTGCTGGAGGCGCTCGCGCCGACCGGGCTGCCGCCCTTTGGGGCGGTGCTGCTCTTGCTGGCCGCGTGCGCCGACAGCTGGCCCACCGTGGGAGCCGCCGGCTTGCTGGAAGGCTTGGTACGCACTGCGCCCGCCGACCCCAGCGCGGCGCTGGACGACGATGTAGGGGTGCATTTACGCCTAGTCCTCCCCTTCCTCGACCAGGTAGCAGCCCTGCCGCAGGCGTTGCGGACCGGGCCGCCCAAGCTGCACCTTTTTCGGCAGTTAAATGAAAAGCTGGCGGCGGCGGTGCCGGTAGCAACAGCGGCCGGCGTGGTCACGGAGTGGTGCAGCGGCCGGCTGGACATTAGCCTAAAAAACAGCTTGATTCCCAAGGTCTGGGTCAGAAGCAAGCTTAAAGTCGACGTGCTGCCCCTCGCCGCCCTGGCCCGCCGCTTCGAGCAGCCGGGCCAGCTAGAGCTACTGCTGCGCACGGGCCTGCCGCAGCTGCCCGAGCTGCCCGCCCTGCCGGTCCCGCTCACTCCGGCCGAGCTTTTCGACCAGCTGGCGCAGGACGTGCGCACGGCGGGCCTCGCCCACCTTACCCAGCACGTAGTGGCGGCCCTGCACATTCCGCTGCACACGCAGGGGGCCAGCGACCGCCCCCTGGGCGGCGTGGCCGACATCACGAACCGGGGCAATTTTGACCGGTTGCTGCTCAGCGAATTAGCCCACGATGACTGGTCGCTGCTGGCCCGGCTGGCCAACAACGAGGCGCTGTATCTGCGCCGCGAGGAGCCGCCGCGCCCGCAGGCTCGCCCGCATATCATCTTGCTCGATACCACTTTGCGGCTGTGGGGCACGCCGCGGGTGTTTGGGCTGGCGGCGGCGCTGGCCTGGGCGCACCACGCGCAATTGCCCCGCCGGGCTGCCGTGCGGGCCTACGCGCTGGGCGGCCAGACCTATGCGCCACTCGATTTTGGCTCGGTTGAGGGAGTGGTGCAGGCGCTCAGCCAGCTCGACCTGGCGCTGCACTGCGGCCCGGCGCTGCACGCTTTTGGGCAAGCGCCGGGGCCTGAAGAAGCTGACTATATGCTTATTACGGAGGCGCATCTGGCGCAGCAGGTTGAGTTCAGCCAGCAGCTGGCGGCCGCCCAGCCAGCCCTGCGCTTCTTGCTGACGGTGGACCGCGCCGGCACCCTGGCGCTGCACGAGTACGCCAATGGCCACCGCCGCCTGCTGCAAACCAGCACCTACGACCTCGATGAGCTGCTGTTTGCGGCGCGGGGGCGGCGGCCGATGCAGCCGGTTCCCCATGCCTCGGGGCCGGCCTACCTGCGCCAGGTGCCCGCCCCGCTTTACTTCCCCACTACGGGCCTGCGGATGTCGAACAAAAACACGTTTTACCGGCCCGCCATTGGGGTGCTGGGCATTACCGATACCCGGCGCGTGCTCTACTGGCCTAGCCGCGACACTGGGGCGCGCGAGCTGCTGCCAGCCATTGAGCCGGGCGCTTATTACTTCGGCACCGATGAGGCAACCCAGCTGTATGTACTGGTGAGTGCGGAGGGCATTTTGCGGGTTTATTTTTTCGACACCGCCACCGGGCAAGTGGAGTTGCAAGACCTAGTAGCTGAGCTGGCCGAGCCGCAGCAGGAAGTAAAAGTTGTCTTTCGGGATAATTGCTTTTACGTGCGGCGGGGCGGCACCACCCTGGTGTTCGACTGCCAGCACCGGGCAGTGCGCGACCGTCACAATAATATTTTCCCTGCCCCGCCGCCCCCGGCTTTCCGGCAGGAACTAAGCGGGCTCAAACGCTACATCAACAACGGGTACAGCGTCATTCACCGCATCAGCAACGTCGGCGTGAATAGGGCCGGCGAGCTACTGGTAGATGGCTACGAAGTGCAGCTCGTGAGCTGGGCCGGGCCGTTCCGGCAAACCCTCCAGCTGCGAAGTCGCACGCCCTCGGCCGAGGCCCTGGCCCCGCACGCCAAGGCCGTGCCCGCCGACCTGGTGGCCCAGCCCGACGCGCCCGCCGAGCGGCTGCTGACGCGGCGCTTTACCTGGCCCAATGGCAGCGAGGCCCTCATTGATGCGCGCGGGCTGCTGCACCTGCGCAGCGCCGACGCGGCCGTGCCTGAGCTGTCGCTGCTGCTGGTAATCGGCCAGCCCACCGCGGCCTGGGCGGCCGATGGCACCGTGTGCGGCCCCGATTATTTCACCGGCCCCACGCCCCCGCAGCGCCTGCCCGCCGCTGAGTTTTACCAGCAGTATCTTCAACGCTTTACCGCCGCCCTAGCCTGATTTTTTATGCAGCTTACGCTTCGCTATCACCCGCAAATTCAGCGGCCGGCCCAGGCGGCTTTCCTGCGGGGCAGCGACCCGGCCGCCTGGCTGCGCGAACTGGGGCGCTGGAACCTGGCCGCCGGGCAGCTGCGCTGCTACCTGGTGCCCGAGTCCATTCAGTCGGTGCGGCCGGCGGGCTTGCTGGTGGTAGTGCCCGCCGGCTACCTGCCGGCCGACGTGCTGGAACCCTACGGCCAGGTGGAGGGGCAACCACTCTACGTGCCGGTGCGGGCCACGCTGTGGCCCGCCACCACCCCCGAGGAACTGCGGGCCGCCCTGCTGTGGCCGGTGCAGCTGCTGCACCCCAGCATTGGGCTGGTGGGCTTCGACACCACCGATGAGCTCGACCTGACTACCCTACTCGACTGCGGCCCGGCCCGGCCCACCAGCTGGCACTTTGCCCAGCCCGGCCCGCCGCCCAAGCCGCCTTTGCGGCAGCTGCGGGTGCTGCCGCCCACGGCCGCCGAAGTGGTCGAGGCGATGCAGACGGGCATTGGCACGGTGCCGCTGACTGAGCTACCGGGGCCGGGAAAAGGCCAACCCGGCTGGGGTCGGCAAGTGCTCCGCACGTTGCAGCACCGGCTGCTGCAAGCAGGCCTGGCGGTGGTGCGTGGGCTGCGCGGTCCCGGCGGGCAGCGCGCCAGCGACGTGGCCGACGGGCTGCGCACCTTCGGCAAGCTGGCTGGCATCGTGGCCCTGGTGTGCCTGGCGCTGTTCGCGTTGGTGTCTTTTGGCAAGCCGGGCATCGGGGCTTTGCTGATAGTAGTGGTGCGGCTACTGGCTTATTTGTTTAAGAATACCAGCGGCGATGCCGGGCGGGCGGCGCGGCCGGTAGCCCCGCCCAAACCTGGTGCTTTGGGACGACTGGAAAAGTGGCTGGGCGGCACCATCAAAGACCTCGAAAAGAAGCGCCAAAACGAGCTTGAGCGCTTGCTGCGCCTATTTAATGAAAACCCGGCCGAGGCCCTGAAATACGCCATTCCGCTCGGCGGGCCTTACGAAAACCGGGGCACGGCCCCCGCTTCGGCCAGCCTGGGACCCCGCGATACCCGCTTTAACCTGGGCGGCCTGGGCGGCGGCCGCAGCGCCGATGTATGGGACCTCGGCGACTACCAAGCTGACCTGCGCCGCCAGTACCAGGCAGCAGCCGACCAGGCAGTAGCCACCGGCCACTTTCAGCAGGCGGCCTACATCCACGCCCACTTGCTCGGCGATTACCTGGCCGCCGCCAACGTGCTGGAGCAGGGCAATTCATTTCGCGAAGCCGCCGCCCTCTACAAAGACCACCTGCGCAACCCCAGCGGGGCCGCGCAGTGCCTCGAGCGCGGCGGCCTACTGCTGGAAGCGGCCGGGCTATTTGGCGAGCTGGGCCAGCACGAAAAAGCCGGCGACCTGCACGCCCAGCTGGCGCAGCCACTGGTGGCCACTCAGCACTACGAGCGCGGCGTAGCCCTGCTGCTGGGCAACGACGACCACCCGGCGGCGGCCCGCCTGCTGGCCAACAAGCTGCACGCCCCCAGCCGCGCCCAGGAGGTATTGCTGCGCGGCTGGCACAGCCCCAAGCAAGCCGAAACCTGCCTCACGCAGTACTTCGACGTGGTAGCCGCCACGCCCGAAAACGACCTGGGCGCGCACGTTACGGCCATTTACCAGCAGCACACCGCCCCGCAGCAGCGGGTGCCGCTGCTGCGGGTGCTGGCCACGCTGGCCGAAAAACGCCCGGCCCCCGCCCTATTGGAAACCTCGCGCAACGTGGCCTACGAGGTAGTGAGCGCCGAGGCCAGCGCCGGTAACCTGGCCGCGCTGCCGCTGCTGCGCCACTTCTTGCCCGCCGACCGGCTCATCGCTGCCGATTGCAGCCGCTACGCGGCCAGCCAGCCGCGCCCATCGGCCGCCGCCCCTGCCCGCACCCTCAATGGGCCGCAGCTCGATGCCTCTATTCGCTGGAAGGCCGCCGCCGGCCACGGGCAGCAGTGGGTGGCGGTGGGCATCCGCGATGAGCGCCTGCACCTGGCACGCGGCAACTGGTACGGCAACGTGGAATACTACTCCTGGACCACGCCCGTGCCTGACACGACCGCCCTGGCGCTGGTGGCCGATGAGTACCACAGCTACCGCATTATTCTGCGTGTCTCGTCGCCCATCACGCTGGAAACCAAGGTTCTTCCCCGGAATAAATATTTCTCTGAGCTCGTCTTGGTGGAATGCCCCAGCTGGCTACCGCCCTGGCCCACGCGGGTAGCCTTGCTGCCAGATGGCGTGGTGGCCACAGCGCAGCTGCAAGGCACGCAAGGCACCGCCATCCAGGTGCAGCACTATGCCGCTAATGGCCAGCTAGCCACCTCATTCATCCACTACTTGCCGCCCGCTAACGCGCTGGTTGGCAGCCGGGAGCGCAACTTCCCCTGCGAACTGATTTATCACCAGGGCCGCTACTACACCTTCTGGTCGGAATGGCTGGTGGGGTTTGCCGCAGACGGTAGCTATAGCAGCGTGGAAACTCTGCCACTAGAGGTTTTTCAGCTGGCACGCTCGCCCTACGCGGCTGAGTTTTGCCTGGCAGTGTGCCTGGAAGAAGGCTTCCTATTGTGGCATCCCGCCCAGCCAACGAACAATGGCCCGCAACCACTCATGGGCGGCAGTAGCACCGCCAGTATTGACATGCGTTTTGTGGGCCCCGAGCACCTGGTAACTGCTGACGCATACGAGGCTACCCTCCACCAGCTTTTTGCGGAAGGTGCCCAGGTAATTCGAAAAATTACGACGACTGACCAGCTGGTGGCCGTGCTGCCCACCAGCAATCGCCAGCAGTTTGCGCTGCTGGAGGTCACGGGTAAAATATCGCTGCACGAGCTGAGCTAACCGGCTAAAAGACAGATTAATATTAGGCTAATTGAATTGTCATGCTTCGCTGCGCGCTGCATGACGAATATTTGCAACCCCTGTTCGGCTAGTCACTCAGTCAACCCCAAGAAAAGGCCCTGCTTCGACAAGCGAAGCAGGGCCTTTTTTATGAACATCGGGCTTATTACCTACCGAATAATAGTGACCCACCCGGCGTAAGAACGGCCCAGCGGTCCCTTCGTAACCACCACGTAGTAGTACGTGCCGATGGGCAGCGGCTCGCCGTTGTAGTCGCCATGCCACTCATTGGCCCGGCTATAATTCTCGGCCGAGAAAAGCTTGCTGCCCCAGCGGTTAAACACAGTCACGGTGTTTATGGGGTACTGCTCGATAAACTCAATCTGCCAGGTATCGTCGTTGTTATCGGCGTTGGGCGAGAAGGCGTTAGGAATGCGGATAGGCGGGCGCACGGTCACGGTAACCTGGTCGGTGGCGGCGCAGCCGCCGGTGCCCGACGAGAGCGTGTAGGTCGTGGTTACCGTGGGCGAGGCCACGGGGTGCAGCGGGTCGTTGTTCGGGAAAGTAAGCCCGATGGATGGCGTCCACGTCACGGGGAATGAGCCGGTGGCGCTGCCTTCCAGCGTCACGGAGGTGCCGAGCAAAATTTCCTTATCGGGGCCGGCATCGACCACGGCCGGCGGCAGAATGGTCACGGCAATACCGTTGGATGTGGCCGTGGCGGGCTGCCCGCACACGTCGGTGGTACGCAGGCGCAGCGTCACGGTTTGGCCATTTCGAAGCGCAGTGGTGGTGAATACCGAGCGCGTGGCCCCAGCCACGTCGCTGCCATCGACCTGCCACTGGTAGGCGGGCACCGGGCCGGCCCCGGTGATGCTGGCAATGCTAAACGTGAGCGGCTCGCCGGGGCAAACCGCCGTGGTTGGCTGCACGGCAATCGTAAGGGTAGGCGCTACTACCGCCGTGCGCGTCACGGTGGCGGTGGCCGAGGCCAGGCCCGTGCTGCACAGCCCCGCCGAGGGCGTCACCTCCACCCGCACCACGTCGCCGGTAACTAGCGTGCTGCTGGTAAAAGAGGGCCCGGACGTTACTGCCACGTTATTGACAAACCACTGGAACGTGGGCGCGGGACCCGCATTTGTAGCTGCCGCCGTGAAAGTGAGCGCCGTGCCGGGGCACTGCACGGGCGGGGTCGTCAGGTTTACCCCCGGCGTCACGATGGGCTGCACCTGGATGGTTACGACGTTGGAAACATCGGTCGAGCAAGCGCTGGTGCCCGACGTAACCCGGCGGCGGTAGTACCGAGTAGCCCCCAGCGGGCCGGGCGCAAACGTTGGGTTGGTACCGTTGACTTCGATGGCCCAGGTCACGTTATCCGGCGACGATTCCCACTGGTAAGTATACGTGCCCGTGCCGCCACTAGCCGGGGCCACGCTGGTGAGCGGAGCGGGCGCGGTGCCCGCACAAATGCTTTGGTCGGCCGCAATTACGCCCGCGCTCAGCGCCGGCAACACCGTCAAAGTCACAGTGGGCGAGTAAGCCGGTCCGCACCCTCCCGACAGCACCCCGCGGCGGAAGTAAGTAGTAGCCGTAAGCGCACCGGGCGCATAAGTCGCGCCCGTAGCACCGGGAATGGCCGTCCAGGTAGCGTTATCCGGCGACGATTCCCACTGGTAAACAAACGTGCCGGTGCCGCCGCCCGCTGCTGCGGTGCTGGTGAGCGGGGCCGGCGTAGCACCCAGGCACAGCGTCTGGTCGCTGCCGATGGTGCCAGCCGTGAGGGCCGGGGCCACCGTAATGGTCACGACATTCGAAATAGCCGGGGCGCAGGCGGTGCCTGAGTTTGCCCGGCGGCGGAAATAGGTAGTGACCGTGAGGGCACCGGGCGCATAAGTCGGGCCGGTGGCCCCGCCGATGGCCGTCCAGGTTACGTTATCCAGGGAGGCTTCCCACTGGTAATCGATGGTGCCGGTGCCTCCCGTGGCTGGGTCCACGCTAGTGAGCGGGGCCGGCGCCGCGCCGCCGCACAGCGCCTGGTCGGCCGCAATGCTGCCAGCCACCAGAGCCGGCACCACGGTTAGCGTAACGGTATTGGAGGGCCCGGTGGTGCAAGTGCCGGAGCTTACCTGGCGGCGGAAATAGGTCGTAACCGTGAGCGCGCCGGGCGAATAAGTCGCGCCGGTAGCACCGGCAACGGCCGTCCAGGTGGTGTTATCAAGCGAAGATTCCCACTGATAAGCAAACGTGCCGGTGCCGCCCGTGGCGGCTGCGCTGCTCGTGAGCGGGGCCGGCGTGCTACCGGCACACACAGTTTGGTCGGCCGCAATGCTACCAGCGGTTAGGGCCGGCAGCACGGTGATGGCGACCGACGCCGTGGGCGTACGCGGGGCGCAGAAGCCCGAGGTAACCAACCGCCGGAAATAGGTCGTCACGGTCAACGCGCCGGGCGTATAGCCGGGGGCATTGGCCCCGCTGATGTCCGTCCAGGTCACGTTGTCCGGCGACGACTGCCACTGGTACGTGTACTGCCCGATGCCATCCGCGGCCGAAGCCGTGCTGGTGAGCGGGGCCGGCGTATCCCCGGCGCACAGCGTCTGGGCGGCCCCGATGCTGCCCGGCGTGGGCGGGCCAGGCACCACAATGGTCGCCTTGGTTTCGCGGCAAAAGCAGAAATTAGTAATGCGCAGCGTAATCGTATAAGTGCCCGGTGCCGTGAAAACGTGCACGGGGTTAGCCAGCGACGACGTGTTGGTGGTGCCCGAAGCGGGGTCGCCGAAGTTCCAGGCGTAGGACTCCGGGTTAGGAATGGGCGAGCCCGCCTGGAAGGTTATCTCCAAGCAAGCCGTGGACATGCCGCCCAGGCCCACCCGCAGCAGCGAGCTTTGGTTGAAGTTGGGCAAGCCCAGCCCACTGCGGCGGCCGCTCAGCATTAGGCTGTCATCGCCGTAGGTGGCTTTAACCCCCAGCGAATCGGGGCGGGCGATTACGCCCAGCGCGGGCTGGTTTTCGCGGGCCACGTAAATCTTGCCATCCGGGGCGGCCTGCATCGAGCCCAGGTTAACCGGCGTGGTTTGCTTGAGCGGAATGACCTGCTTGCTGGCCGCAATGTTGGCGGCGCTCAAGTCGAACTGCAACAGCTGCGGCGGGCTCATTACGGTGGCGTAGAGCCGGGTGCGGCTGGGCGAAAACTCGACGCCGTAGTAGCGCCCCGCTGTACCATCCACAACTTTGCGGCCGCTGACCGCGCCTGTAGCCGCGTCGAAGGAAAACACCTCAACGGTGCTGCTGCTGTCGCCTAAGACCGTGCTAAAGCGGGCCACGGCCAGCTGCGTGCCATCGGGCGACACCTTCATCTGGCCGCGGTAGCCTTCGGTTAAGGCGCTGGTGTGCAGCGCCCCAATGGTTGAAATCACCGGCGTGGTTTGCACGCCGGCCGGCGTCACGCGGTAGGCTAGGAAAGAGTCGCCGCGGTTGGCGGTGCCGCTGGTGGCGGTGCCAAAGCCATGCACGATTATCCAGACATCGCAGCCGTTTTTATGCAGCACGCCCGTCATTTTCTCGGTGGTGCCCTGGGTGAGGGGCGTGTTTTTGGTGGCCAAGGTCACCGAGCCCTGCTGGCCGGTGGGAATGACAATTTCCGAGTAGCTGAGGCCCTTGGGGCCACCCTGCGCATCCTGCGTAAAGAGCAGGTAGCTCGTGGGGCCGCCCACCGTGGTGGGGCTGCCGGGCATCTTAATGGCCAGGGGGCCATCGGTGCCGAGGCGGTTGCCGCCCATGCCCGTGCCGTTGAGCATGATGCTGTGGTTGCGGCTCCACACGGTGTCGCCGTTGCTATAAAAAAGCAGGTTACCCGTGCCGTCCGACATCACCCCCGAGCCGGCGGGGGCTACCATCTGGCCATTGGTCAGCACCGTGGGCGGAATGGAGTCGGTGGCCTGGTTGAGGTCTAGCCCTGCCTTGTGGCCAAAGTACCAGATATTGATAAACTTCTCATCCTGGCTACAGTCCGGGGGGGCCGTGGTTTGCGCGCGGGCAGTCATGCCCGCGCCGCTCAGCAGCAGCAGCAACGTTAGTAGCCAGCCCACCGCCGGCCGCCCCCGCCGGCCGGGGTAGCGCCGGCTACGGCTCGGCCGCGAGCCGGGCTCGGCAATAGGTAGCGGAAAAATACTAATAGTGAGGGGTGATAGCTCTGCTGGCATAGGAGGGCGGGTAAGTAGGCAGACAGTCAACGGGTAAAACCAGGCAGTTGTTCCTTAGGCCGGATAAACTGCTGCGGTAAGAAAACGGGCGGTTGGTACATTGCGCCAACCGCCCTGCTAAAAAGTGCTGGCGCAGCGGCCAAAAGCAACCGCTGGGCTCCGGGCAGTGCACCAAGCAGGTGTAAGCAAGCACCACTGAAACGCCTTTTTTAGTGAGCTTATTGAGGCGAATCAAAAACCTAAAATACACTACCCACCGCCGCGTTCGCCTGGCCGGCAGGTTAAAGTGGCGTCAGGCCAGCAGGACGCCAACGTAGCGCCGCCTTATTCCTCACGCCGCTCGCTGCTCGTTAGCCCTTGCGAAAAGTGATAGGGCGCTGGTCTGGCGCGCCTCGGCGCGCGCTCAGTGGTACATAAATACCGTAAAATCACCTTCCCAATAGCCTTGCAGCAACTCGGCGCGCGGGGCCAGCTGCTGGCAATAAGCTAGGATAATAGCCGGGTCATACGCGGCCAGAGGACCGCCGCCGGCGGGCTCCCAGCTTAGCAGGTTGAACCCCAGCCCTACCCGGCAGCTGCGATAGAGCGTGTCGATGGCCTGGTAAATAAACCGGGAGTCGCGGTGGCGATAGTTGAGCGCGCCGCTGGCCAGCACGTAGTCGGTAGCGGGCAGTGCATCGCGCAAGAAATCGCCGCTACTCAGGGTAATGCCCGCCGCGCCCAGGTAGCGGGCCTGGGCCACGCCCAGCAGCTCGGGCATCTGCTCGATGCCATGGTAGCGCACGCCCGCATAGCGCTGGCGCAGATACGGGTAGAGGTCGGCGTAGCCACAGCCCGCATCCAGCACCGAGCACTGGGTTAGGTCCCCGATTTGGGTTAGCGCCTGAAAGCGGGCCTGCTGGCCGTCGGCGTGGTTCCAGCCCAGGGCCTGCGGGCCGCCGGGGCCGTACTGGCGCAAGCGCCGGCGGTGGTAGGTGAAAATAGCGGCGGTATCGAGCCGCCGGCCAAAAGGATTGTGCATGCGTGGGGCCAGCCGGGCCGGCTAGCAAGAGAAAGCCAAAGGTAGGCGTGGCTAGCGGCCTTTATCCTCAGTGCATGCCGCCCATGTTCGATAGCATCAGCGCACAAATCCCCAACCCAATCAGCAATACCAGCAGCCCGGCCAGCACAAATGCCAGCACGTAGCTCATGCGCCCCGAGATGGCCATGATAACAGCGGCTACTACATTGATAACGAACAGCACCAATACTGCAATGGCCATTCCGTCCGGGTTGGCACTGGTAATAAGCGCGGCCATGACCAACAAGCCCAAATTGAGAGCTAGTGGCCACGTGTAAGATTTTTTTTCGGGAGGCGGGGATTTTTGGGGCTCATTCATAGCAGATACTGCCGCTATTGGCTTAGGTGCTGCCGCCGATGCAGGCAGCAGGGGCAGCCCGTAAGGCCGAGCGCCACCGCCAAGTTAGCGGCGGCGCTCGGGTTTAGCTACGCTACTACTAGTCTTAACTCAGCACTCAGGTATTTTAACTATACACCCGCCAACTAGCCATTCACCTTTGGCCGCACGTACTTGCCCCAATGAGCAGCAGCAAAAAGAGGGAAATACTGAAGCCACTGGCCCAATGCATTCTACCTCGGGAAATTGCAAATAGCAAAGCGAATAGGTTGCCCAGCGCCAACGCCAGCACATTGAGCCCCAGGGAATCATGGGTGGCAGCATGCCCTATTTTTTCCACGTCGGCATAAGCAGAAGAGGCCATTAAAAGTACGAGCAGGCCGTTGATAAGCACCGGCAGCCAGACTCCCTTGCTTTTGGGTTTGCCCTCACCCGCTGGTGGTTTAGCATTCGGCTCCATCCTCACATCTGGCTGCACATGCCGTAGCCGATTAGCGCCAGCACTAACAGGACTAACAGCCCGGTCCAAAAACAGCCGAACTTGGGCGACCCGTCGAAGGAAGGAAGGGGCTTGCTCATATAATACCGGTTCTTTCGCCGCGCAATTCCTCCAGCCGCGCCAGCTTTTCGGGGTCACGGTAGAAGATGTTCATCGTTTCGAAGGGGATGATTTTCAAATCTTTGCTCACGATGTGGACGCAGGACTTTTTGACAGCCCGCACGTCGAAATTCCAGGCATCCATGAACTGGAGGATGATGACGCGGAAGAGGTTTTCGTAGCTCAGGTTGGGGGCCGAGACCTGGGGCAGGCAGCAGAGCAGTTGGTTGAGGTCGGGCACCACGGTATCGACGGTGTTGGCGGTGCTGAAGAGGCGCAGCATGTGGTCGCGCAGGCGCGGGTCGCGCTCATACACAATGGTATTGCTGCTGTTGGTGAGCAGGTCGGCGGGGTCGATGTAGCGGGTGAGCGGGAATACTTCGCCGTCGATTTTGAGGGCGTAGGCCATGGCCAGCGCATCGGGGTTGCAGGGCACGGGCAGCAGGTCGGCGGCCGTGAAAACGGGGCTTTGGGCGATGATGCCCTGGCGCACTTCGGTGAGCGAAAACGAGTCGGTTTCGGGGTTGAAATGCTCGATGCGCCCGGCCGCCTGGGTGGGCTGAAACGTGACGCCGCGCACGCAGCGCTGCTGCAAGGCGTAGTCGATGATGGCACCCATCTCGTCGTCGTTGAGGCCCTTTTGGAGCGTCACGACGAGCGTGGTGCTGAGGTTGTATTTATTGAGGTGGGCCAGGGCTTGCTTGCGCACCTCGCGCAGGTCGCGCCCACGCATAGTCAGCAGCACGCTTTCGCGGAACGAGTCGAACTGCAAGTACACCTCAAACGCGCCGGCGTAGGTGGCTAGCCGGGCCACGAAGGCTTCGTCTTTGGCCAGGCGCACGCCGTTGGTATTCAGCATCAAGTGCTTGATGGGCTTGCTTTTGCAGAGGTCCATGATTTCCCAGAACTGCGGGTGCAGCGTGGGCTCGCCGCCCGAGAGCTGCACCACGTCGGGCTCGCCTTCGTTGGCTATCAGCACGTCGAGCATGGCCTCGATTTCGGCGAGGGTGCGGTGGCGGCCGTGGGTGGGGCTGCTTTCGGCGTAGCAGGTGGGGCAGGTGAGGTTGCAGCGGTCGGTGACCTCAATCACGGTGAGGCAGGAGTGCTGCTCGTGGTCGGTGCAGAGGCCGCAGTCGTAGGGGCAGCCGTAGTGGGTGGCGGTGTTGAAGCGGCGCGGGGTTTCGCTGGGCTTCACGTAGTTGCGAATGCTTTTGTAGTACTCGATGTCGGTGGCGATGCGCACCTTTTGCCGCCCGTGCTCGGGGCAGCGCTTGAGCATGTACACGGCCCCGTCTTCAAAGACGATTTTGGCCTCGATGCGCCGCAGGCAGTGCGGGCAAAGGCTCAGGGTGAAGTCGTAGTAGGTGTAGGGGCGTTCGGGCATAAAACTATTAGTTACTCAATTTTTGACGTGTCCTGTATTTCCATTGTTAAGTATCGAAGAAGCGTAGATTCTTCAATTGTTGTCGGTTTTACTATAACCTCTCTTGCAATGGAACCATGAGGACCAATACCAATGGTGCCGTTTATTACTCGTGGGTGTTGACCTTCGATTGTTACTTTAGTTCGCCTACTATCAATACTGTCAAGTTTAATTGCAAATTCACACCTAAATGCTAAAGGCTTGTCATTTACATAATAGACTGGTGAATCCCAGGCATCACCAAAGGCATGTAGGTAAATATCTTTTTTATTATTCGACCGGAAATATTCTTTTGAAAACAGGATGTCTTTGCTTGTTTCAGTAGTAAAACAGACTTGATTCATATCTTTTTCATTACCTGATTCCGGAAATTGATACTGAAAAACCGACTTAAGTAATCTGCTATTAATCTGTCTATCAGCTTGAAATGCCGCCACTATAGTGTCGCTCATTTGACCAATAGGTAAGTCAAAAACATGGCTTGTTTGATGCTGATATATGCTTCTGGTTTGCATTGGCTGCTCGGGGGTTGAGCAGCTTATTAGCAGAAAAAACAAGCCATAAAAACTAGCATTTCTTATCCGTATGGTGCACATAGACCAAATAACCGCATTAAAAATCACTGCGCTCATTTGGTCTGTAATATACAGAATTCCACAACCAAACATAATACCCTAGCCCCGCTACACAAGCCCACTGTATCGCCGTGAGGCCCAGCCCCGGCAGCGCCACCGTAGGCTTGAGAAACTCCACCAGCAGGCGAAACAGCAGGTAGCCCGCCAGAAACAACTCGAAGCGGCGGCCATTGGGCAGCGGGCCGCCGCGCTCCAGCCCGACGAGCAACAGCGCCAGCGCCGCCAGAAAAGTGATTTCGTAGAGATTGGTGGGGTGGCGGGCGATGCCATCGCCAAAATCGAGGCCCCAGGGCAGGCGGGTGGGCGTGCCAAAGGTGCCATCGGTGAGGCCGCTGAGGTGGCAGCCGAGCCGGCCGATGGCTAGCCCTAGCAGTATTGGAAATACCATGAGGTCGCCGCTGCTGATGCGGATGCCGAGGTACTTTTTGGTTAGCTCCACCCCTACCAGGCCGCCCAAAAAGCCGCCCACGATGGTTTTGTTGGTGGTGTAGTAGAGCCAGCCCCCAGGCGGGTGCAGCAGTAGCGCGGGGTGCTCGAGCAGCCCCAGCAGCCGCGAGCCGAGCAGCGCCCCGGCCGCCGCGCCCACAAATATCCACTGCCGGCCCTGGTCGCTGATGCGGTCGGGGGTGCGGGCGCGCAACGCCGTGTAGAAGCGGTAGCCCAGCGAATAGGCCAGCACCTCGCATAGCAAATGTATGGGCAGGTGAAACGAGCCCCAGGCTAGCTCGACGGGGTAGTGCATGGGGGCGAAGATATTGGCTCGCCGGGCGTAAACCTCACCCCCTAGCCCCCTCTCCTTGGGGAGAGGGGGAACTAGC
>JBPBQK010000114.1:0-31223 GCA_050954845.1 Janthinobacterium lividum | reverse complement strand
CCACCTGGGGAATCGTGAACTGACTGGTGGCGTAAGCCGCCGCGACCCGTTCGCGTAAGTCAACTGAATAGGCTTGCATGACGAAGCGTACGCTCAAAAACTATGCACTGTTACCGAAACTGCTCTATTGTATCTATAAGTGTCATTTCTGAATGCGACCTTGAATTACTTTAAGCGCAGCCTTCAAGTCCGATTCTGGTTGGACTGGTAAAGAATCCATATAGACCCCATCCCGAGCATCACCAGCAAGACCGCCAGAAAATCAAGGGTGGTTTTGGTTGTCAGATTTATACAAGCGGTAGAGTAGAGGTGCGCTTGGAGTAGCTGCCCACGCTGGTGCGTCGCATGCTAGGCGCTGGAAGATTTCGCTAGTGCCGGCTACTCGGTTTTCCTCATCCTGCCACCGGCAGGGTGAAAGCGAACGTGCTGCCACTACCCAGCTCGCTCTCGACCCACAGCCGACCGCCCTGCGTGGTGATAAACTCGCGGGCAATGCTCAAACCCAGCCCGCTGCCGCCCCGGTAGCCCGACTTGTCAGGAATCTGGGCGAAGCGCTGGAAAATCTTGTCGTGGTTTTCGGCCGCGATGCCGGGGCCGCGGTCCTGCACGCTCACCTGCACAAAGGCCCCGGCCACGGCGGCCCGCACGGTTAAGGGCTCGCCGCTGGGCGCGTAGCGGATGGCGTTGGCCAGCAGGTTGATGAGCACCCAGGTGGTCTTCTCCACGTCGGCGCGCACCTGGGGCAGCTCGGCGGGCACTTCAAGGTCAAGGCCAATGTGCTTGTCCGTGAGCTGGGGCTGCACGGTGGCGGTGGCGAAGCGCACCACATCGGCGAGGCTAGTAGGGTGCAGGTCGAGCTGGATGCCCGCCCCCGCGTCGAGGCGCGACACGTCGAGCAGCTCGCTCACCATGCGCTGGAGGCGCTGGGTTTCCTGCCGGATGTGGCCCGTGATGCGCTGGCGCTCTTCCAGGGGCAGGCGCTCATCCTGCAAGAGCTTGGTGTTAAGGTTGATGCTGGAAAGCGGCGTTTTCAACTCGTGCGACACCGTGGCCAAAAAATTCGACTTTACCTGGTCGAGCTTCTTATAATCTGACACGTTGCGCAGGGTGATAATCTGGCCCACGAACTCCATCTTTTGGCGGGCCTCATTGAAGGATACCAGTTCCTGCATGGCCAGCCGGTAAAAGGCCTCCTCGCCCCGCTGCGCGATGCGCAGCAGGGGCGCGTCGGCCACGGCCTGCTCGCGGCGGGTGGCTTCGACATCGAGCGGGCGCAGGATTTCGCGCAGCAGGTCGTTGTCCTTGGCGACGTTGGGAGCCAGTTGGCCCACCAGCTGCTCGGTATTTAGGCTGAGCAGGGCGCAGGCCGCGGGGTTAGCCAGGATGATGCGGCGGCTTTCGTCCAGCAGCAATAGCCCTTCATCAAGGCCGCTCACGATGCTGGCCGTGCGGTTGCGCTCGGCCAGCAGCTCGGCCAGCGTGGAGGCCCGGTACTCTTGCAGCTGCACCAGCATGCGGTTGAAGGCCGTGGCCACGCGGCCGTACTCGTCCCCGCTTTCGACGGGGATGGTGGCCGTAAAATCCTTCTCCGTGGCGTGTTCCAGGCTGTCCGTCAGCTTGCGCAGCGGGCCCACGGCCGCCTCCGGCACGCTCAGCACAAACATCAGCCCGAGCAGCAGGCTGATGCCCCCAAACAGCGCCAGGTACTCGGCGGCCTTGGTAGCGTTGCGGTTGGCCTGCTCGTTTTTGCGGGTAAGGGCGGCCGTGTTCAGCGCCACCATGCGGTAGGTTTGGCCGCGCAGCACTTCCAGAATGGGCGCGCGGCCGGCGGCCGGCGTGCCGGCATCGAGCTGGCGCTGAAACTCGGCCTGGCTTTGGGTCAGGCTGTCCACCACTTCGCGCTCGCCCACCTCGGTAATGTTGCCGGCCTCGCGGGTCAGGCTCTGCCGGAACTGCGGCAGGCCTTGGGCGGCGTTGGGGTCGGCGGCCATGCGGTCGAGGGCGCGCAGCATCTGCTGGCCCAGCGCCACCGAGTAGAAGTTGTCCTTGAGCACGTTGCGCGAGCTACTATCGAGCCGGTGCACCGTGTAAAAGGCGTAGCCCCCGAGGCCGAGCAGCAGCGCCAGCATCGCGACGAAGCCGAGCGTGATTTTGGTTTTTAGGTTCATGGTCTTCGGAAGGGGATTCTCTCTTTTTCTTGCAGATTATCAATACGTTATCAGGTACACATCCAGGTCGCTGCCATCGCCGGCCACCGCCGTCAGCAGGTCGTGGGTTACGCCGCCCCGGCTCAGGCGCTGCCAGATATTCTTCTCACCCGTGATGCCGCAGACGAGCAGCGTGGCGTTTTTCTCCTGGGCCACTTTGCGGATGGCGGCCACGATATCGTCGTCCTTCACGCGCAGAATTTGCGCGCCGAGCTGGGTCGCCAGTTGCAGGTTATTGATGAGATGGCGCTGGGTGGCTAGGCCGATGCGGTCGGCGCTTTCGCGGCCGGTTTGCACGTAGAGCACGTACCAGGCGGCGGCCCCAAAGCGGTCGGCCAGCCGCGAGGTCTTGCGGATAATTTCCTTGGCGGCCCGGTCGTTGGTATTAATGCAGGCCAGCAGGCGGTCGTCGTTGCGAAACTGCGGCAGCACGGCCAGCGCTCCGCCCGCGCCGGTTTCTACCTGGCGGCCCAGCAGCTGCGCGACTTCGCGCACGGCCAGCCGGCGGAGCTGCAAAAGGTTTTCGGCCTGGAAGAAATTGGCCAGCGCGGTGGGCACCTTAGCCGCGTCGTAGATTTTGCCTTCTTCGAGGCGGGTGCGCAATTCGCCCACGGTCAGGTCCACGTTCACCACCTCATCGGCCAGCTTGAGCAGCTGGTCGGGGATGCGCTCGGTCACGTCGGTACCCGTGATTTTGAGCACCTGGTCGTGCAGGCTTTCGAGGTGCTGCACGTTCACGGCCGTTATCACCGAAATGCCGCGTGCTACCAGCTCCTCCACGTCCTGCCAGCGCTTTTCGTGGCGCGAGCCGGGCACGTTGGTGTGGGCCAGCTCGTCCACAATCACCACCTGCGGCCGGCGCTGCTCGATGCCATCGAGGTCCATCTCCTCCACCGCGTGGCCCTTGTAATACACCTGCTTACGGGGCATGAGGGGCACCTCGCGCAGCTGGGCCACCGTGCCAGCGCGGCCGTGGGTTTCGACGTAGCCCAGCAGCACTTCCACGCCGTGCGCGTGCAGGTCGGCAGCCTCTTGCAGCATGCGGTAGGTTTTGCCCACCCCGGCAGCCAGGCCCAGGTATATTTTGAGCGTGCCGCGCCGTTTGGCCTGCACCAGGCGCAGGAAGCGTTCGGCGGACGTATCGCGCTGGTCTTGCTCGGTGGGCGGCATTGCGTTTTTTGTTTTTTGTTTTTAGAAATAGGTGGCGTTGTCATGCAGAGCGCAGCATCTCGCTCGCTTTGTTGCTGACGCCGGGGATTACTGCACCACGTGAGATGCTTCGACTCCGCTTTGCTGCGCTCAGCATGACGGATGTTTTTAAGCATTTTTCAACTAGATATTATAGCGTCAAGCCCATCATCAGCGTGGCCACGCCGTTGGTGCGCACGTAGGATTTTTCCTTCTGGTAGACTTGGTTCTGGTCGATAAATTCCTTGACCTCGGCCCGCAGAATGACGCGGGGCACCGGCAGATAGTCGAAGCCCAGCGAGTAGCCCGTGGTGCGCAGCCCGCCGAAACGGGTGGGAGCCAGCACGCCCGCCGGGTCGTGGTAAAACTCGGCGCGGCCCACCAGGCCGGCGCGCTCCCAGAGGCGGCGGCGCACAATGAGCGAGCCGCCCTGCCAGGCGTCGTAGCCGCCGTGGCCGTCGAGCTTTTCCTGCCAGCCGGTGTCGAAGGCAGCGGCGATTTTCCACTGCTTGGACGGGTCGTAGGTCACGTAGAAGTTATGAAAATAGCGCAGCCGGATGCCCACTGAGTCGGGCACGTTGCGGCCCTCGCCGAGGAAGGTGCTGGAGTTGAGCAGCCATTTGGAGCTGGGCCGAAACTGAATTTGGGTGCCGATGGCCTCGTTCTGGTTGCGGTCGCGGATGACCTGCCAGCCATTGATGGCCAGAAACGAAAACAGCCACTTCCGGCCCCGGTCGTAGGTGAGCTTGGCCCCCGCCTCATAATAGGGCGAGTTGTCGGCCATAATGCTGCGCGTGAGCGTGAGGTTATCGCGTGAGTTCGGCCCTTCCAGCCCGATGTGCGAAACGAAAATGCCCGCGTCGAGCCAGAGGTTTTTGGTGACTTTTACCCCCGCCCAGGCCTCGTAGATATTCTTAAAAATGCCCGGCTCGGCGGCGTAGTTGGCATCGGGGTAGGTGCCGGTCTGGATGGCGAATGTGCCCCGGATGCGCTGGCCCGTGTAGCGCGCCCCGAGCAAAGCCAGGTTCACGGCAAACTGGTTGTGCAGGTTTTCGGAGTAGATGAAGCCCGGCCGCGTCAGGCTGGCGGGGTTGTTGAAATCGTAGCCGTAGTACACGCCCACGTAGCCAAAAAACTCAGGCTTAATGTCTTCGGCAGTAGTGTCGGCTACGGCGGCCGCGGTGGGCGCAGCCCCCACCGTAGTAGGCGCGGCCACCGGCGCGGTCGTGGTGGTGTTGGTAGCGGCCGGGGCGGGCACCGTCTGCGCCCAACCGGGCGTCAGCAACAAACTCAAGCCGAAGGCCGCAACAAGGATAAAAGGGGCTCTCATACGTGGGCAAGCGATGAAATGGAAAAACGGGCAGCCTAGTGGGGCCGACCGTTTTCACTGGTGAAGAACAGTAGGGCGTTAGAGGCGGAAATTGACGGCGAAAATCAAGCGGTCCTCATATGTGCGCAGGTCGGGCACGTAGGTGGCGGGCAGGGGCTGGTCGGCGTAGCCGCTGGGCGAAGTGGTGCCGCCCGGCCCGGCGAAGTAGGGCACGTTGGCCGAGCGGTGCAGGTACTCCACGCGGAAAGTCACAAAATCGCTCGGCATCATATCGAACGTGGCTGTGAACTCCTTAGCCGTCAGCTTGCTGGCATCGTTATCCGTAAAGCCTACCACCGAGGGGTTGAAGCTGAGGTAGCGCGACGGATTTTTCACGAAGCCCACGCGGGTAGTCAGCGCCAGCTTGTTTTTGGCAAACCACAGGCGGTTGGCCAGCGAGCTGCCAACCATATAATTGTCCTTGGCTTTCACATCGTTGCCGCTGGCATCGGTGCCGCTCTGGAAGCCGTAGTGCGTGTTCAAACTAAACGCGGCCTGCGTGATACCGCGCAGCGGACCCTTTTTGTCCTTGTGGTAGTAGCGCGCCACGATGGAGTTGTCGTGGTGAAAGCGCTGCACGTTGGGGTAGGCCGCCCGGCCCACGGCCAGCGAGTCGGTGCCGGGGCGCGAGTCGTTGCCGTAGTAGAAGTTGGCTACCAGCTGGAGGTTCTCGTTGGGCCGGTAGTAGTTCGAGTTGCCGATGGCGGGGCGGTTGTTGTAGGTGTGGTAGGTCTGCCAGCCATTCATCAGCCACAGCTCGGTTTTGAACTTCTTGCTGGGATAAAACTGCGCCCGCGCCCCCTGAAAGTAAAAGGGCGTAAAATCGCAGACCAGCGAGCGCTGGTAGCTCCAGTTTTCCTGGGTCACGTAGCTTTCCAGGCCGATGTAGCTCATGAAAATGCCCAGCTCCACGTTCAGGCCATAAGCCACGTTGAAGTGGTAGCCCGCCGCCGCTTCGCGGATGTATTTCAAGTTGTTGCCGGTGATGCCGACGCCATTATTCGCGCCGTTGGCCCCAATGGTGGTGCCCGTATTGCGGCCGCGCAGCACCGAGGCATCGGTTTCCTGCACCACGTTCAGCATCGAGCCGGTTTGCAGCCAGATGCGGCCGATAATATTCTTATAATTTGTCTCAATACCCACCGAGGCCAGCGCCACCGAAAACTCCTGGGTGCGGCCCATTACGGCCGAAATCGTCTGCGTGTGGTCGAGCGGCCGGGCGAAGTTATAGTTATAATACCCATCGAGATAAGTGCTGCCCGTGAGGATGGTTTCGCCGTCTTTGTCCTTGAACTGGAGCGGGAAATTCTGCTGGCGGTTCTGGCCGTTGACCCAGCTCAGGTCCATGCCATCGAAGGGGGTTTTGGCGGTCACAGCGGCCGTGGTATCGGCCTTGGTAGCGGGGTTTTGGGCGGTAGCGGTTTCGGTACTTTGAGCCGACACCGGCAAGGCGGTGCCAACGGCTGCTAACGCAGCCAGCGCAATTTTAGAATAGTTTTTCATCTGAAAAACGAAGGAGAAGATAACGCTCGTCATAGCACGCACCTGCGGCCGTTGTGCGCGTCGGGAAGGGTGTTTTGTAGAAATAGTTACTTGGCTTTCAGCGCATCCAGCGCCACGTTGAGCTTGAGCACGTTCACGTGGTCGGGGCCCAGCACGCTGGTTTCGATGTGCTGCTGCACCAGGGCCTGCACCTGGCCGGCGGGTAGCTGGCGGGCCTGGGCCACGCGGGGCACCTGCACCAGCGCGCCCTGCGGCGAGAGGTCGGGGTCGAGGCCCGAGCCGCTGGCGGTGAGCAATTCGGCGGGCACATCGGCGGCCTTCACACCAGGGTTTTTCACCAAGAAAGTGTCGAGCCGCGCCTTTACCTCTTTCAAGTAATCGGGGTTGGAAGGGCCTTTATTGGAGCCGGCCGAGGCGTCGGCATGGTAACTCGCCGCCGAGGGCCGCGAGTTGAAATACTGGGGCTTATCAAAGAGCTGGCCCACGTTGGCGAAGCCCACGAGGCGGCCGTTTTGCATTATTTGCTCGCCTTCACCGTGGCCGGGGGCTAGCCGGGCTGCTGCCCACACAAGGGCCGGGTAAATGACGCAGCACAGCACTAGCAGGCCCAGCGTGAGGCGAGCGGCGGCGAGAAGTTGGAATTTCATGGGGGTAGGGATGTAGAACGGAGTGGCACTCCGTTCATCGTTGTTAAGCACGATAAGCACCGTTGCGAGCGGGAACGGAGTGCCACTCCGTTCTACATTCTTACAAAAACACGCCGACCGCTAAGTCAATGATTTTGATACCGATAAAGGGCACAATCACCCCGCCCAGCCCATAAATCAGCAGGTTGCGACGCAGCAGCGCCGAGGCCCCGATGGGCGTGTAGGCCACGCCTTTCAGCGCCAGCGGCACCAGTGCCGGGATGATGAGCGCATTGAAAATGACGGCCGAGAGGATGGCCGACTGCGGCGACTTCAAGCCCATCACGTTGAGCGCGCCCAGGGCCGGGATGGCGACCATGAACAAGGCCGGCACGATGGCGAAGTATTTGGCTACGTCATTGGCGATGGAGAAAGTGGTCAGCGTGCCGCGCGTCATAAGTAGCTGCTTGCCAATCTCCACCACTTCGATGAGCTTGGTGGGGTCGTTGTCAAGGTCGACCATGTTGCCGGCTTCTTTGGCGGCTTGGGTGCCCGAGTTCATGGCCACGCCCACGTCGGCCTGGGCCAGGGCGGGGGCGTCGTTGGTGCCGTCGCCCATCATGGCCACCAGCTTGCCGGCCTGCTGCTCTTTGCGGATGTACTGCATCTTGTCCTCCGGCTTGGCTTCGGCGATGAAGTCGTCTACGCCGGCTTTTTCGGCGATAAACTTGGCGGTGAGGGGGTTGTCGCCGGTTACCATCACGGTTTTGATGCCCATTTTGCGCAGCCGCTCGAAGCGCTCCGAGATGCCGGGCTTGATGATATCCTGGAGTTCGACCACGCCCAGGATGCGGTCGTTCTCGCTCACTACCAGCGGCGTACCACCGTTGTTGGCCACGGCGGCTACCTGCTGGGTCGTCTCGTTGGGGAAGGGCTGGCTGGCGACATTTGCCAGGTTGCGGATGGCGTCGGAGGCACCCTTGCGGATGCGGATGCCGTTGGCCAGCGTCACGCCCGAGCTGCGGGTTTCGGCGGTGAACTTGATGGCCTCGCTGCCTTCGGCGCGCTTCTGCAAATAGGCATCATCAAGGCGGCGGCTTTGGTGGGCCAGCTCTACGATGCTTTTGCCTTCCGGCGTTTCGTCGTGCAGGGAAGTGAGCACGGCGGCCTCTACCAGCTCGCCCTCGGTTACGCCGGGCGCGGGCCAGAAGTGGGTAGCCTTGCGGTTGCCGATGGTGATGGTACCCGTTTTATCGAGCAGCAGCACGTCGATGTCGCCGGCCGTTTCTACGGCTTTGCCGCTCTTGGTGATAACGTTGGCGCGCAGGGCACGGTCCATGCCGGCAATGCCGATGGCCGACAGCAGCCCGCCGATGGTAGTCGGTATCAAGCAGACAAACAGTGCGATAAAAGCCGAAATGGCAATCGGCGTTTTGGAATAAGCTGCGAAGGGCTGTAAGGTGACGCACACAATCACGAACACCAGCGTGAAGCCGGCCAGCAGGATGGTGAGGGCAATTTCGTTGGGCGTTTTCTGGCGCGACGCGCCTTCGACCAGCGCAATCATCTTGTCGAGAAATGACTCGCCAGGCGCGGTGGTCACCAGCACCACGATGCGGTCGGAGAGCACCTTAGTGCCACCAGTGACCGACGATTTATCGCCGCCCGCCTCGCGGATAACCGGGGCCGACTCGCCCGTGATGGCCGATTCGTCGATGGTAGCGAGGCCCTCGATAATCTCGCCGTCGGTGGGGATAATCTCGCCGGCTTCGACCACGAACACCTGACCTTTTTGCAGCTGCGCCGAATTGACGTTTTCAAACTGGCCATTTTCGAGCCGCACTTTGGCAGGCGTGTCCTGGCGGGTTTTGCGCAGCGAGTCGGCTTGGGCCTTGCCACGCGCCTCGGCGATGGCTTCGGCAAAATTAGCAAACAACAACGTGAGGAACAGCACGATAAATACCGTGAAGTTGTAGCCAAAGCTGCCCTGCGCGGCGTCGGGCTTGAGCAGCAGGCCGATGGTCACGAAGAGCATCACCACCGTGCCCAGCTCCACGGTAAACATGACCGGGTTGCGGAACATGACGCGCGGGTCGAGCTTGATAAAAGCCTGCTTAACGGCCTCGGCCACCAACGCGGGTTGAAATAAAGAAGGAGATTGGGTAGCCATTTTAGGGGTTCTTTCTGGCGTGCGCCTCACCCCTAGCCCCTCTCCGAAAAGGAGAGGGGGACTAGCCTCTAGTTTTAGAAGCTAGCCGGGTGAAGCGATGAAAAGCGTAAGACTAAAAACTAGAGCTAGTCCCCCGAAAAATGCTTTTGACGCATTTCCTTTTTGGAGAGGGGCTAGGGGTGAGGCGCTCCGCAAGCGTTATTAATACAGCGAAAAGTGCTCGGCAATCGGCCCCAGGGCCAGGGCTGGGAAGAAGGCCAGCGCCGAGATAATAACGATGATGGTCAGCACCATCACGCCGAAGGTGGCCGTGTCGGCGGGCAGCGTACCGGCCCCTTCGGGCACCACTTTCTTGCGGGCCAGCAGGCCGGCAATGGCCACCGGCCCGATGATGGGCAAGAAGCGTGAGAGCAGCATCACCACGCCGGTCGAGATGTTCCACCAGGGCGTGTTGTCGCCGAGGCCCTCGAAGCCCGAGCCGTTGTTGGCCGAGGCGGAGGTGAACTCATAAAGCATTTCCGAGAAACCGTGGTAGCCGGGGTTGGCTAGCCAGCCAGCGTATTCGGTGGGGTTGCCGGCGTAGAGGTGGGCCGTGAGGGCGGTGCCGGCCAGCACCAGCAGCGGGTGAAGCAGGGTCACGATGACGGCGATTTTCATCTCGCGGGCCTCGATTTTCTTACCCAAAAACTCGGGCGTGCGCCCCACCATCAAGCCCGCAATGAACACGGCGATAATGAGATAGGCGAAGAAGTTGAGCAGCCCCACGCCGCAGCCACCGTAGAAGGCGTTGGTCATCATGCCCAGCATTTGGCACAGGCCGGAGAGCGGCATGAATGAGTCGTGCATCGAGTTGATGGAGCCGCAGCTGATGACGGTGTTGGTAATGCTCCAGTAGGCCGAGGCCGCCGCGCCAAAGCGGATTTCCTTGCCTTCCATGGCCCCCAGGCTTTGGTTGACGCCCAGGTGGGTGATGGCGGGGTTGCCGTGCATTTCGTAGTACACGGTGGGGGCCAGTAGGGCCAGGAAGCCCACCGTCATTACCCCGAATATCATGTAGGCCAGCTTCTTACGCTTGAGATAAAAGCCCAGGGCGAAGATGAGCGCGATGGGAATGAGCGTCAGCGCCACGTTCTCGGTTACGTTGGTGACGAAATTGGGGTTTTCGAGCGGGTGGGCCGAGTTGGCCCCGAAAAAGCCGCCGCCATTGGTGCCTAACTCCTTAATGGCCACCATGGCGGCCACCGGGCCGCGGGCCACGGCTACCGAGTCGCCTTGCAGCGTTATCAATTGCTGCTTGCCTTGCAGCGTCATCGGCGAGCCATTAAAGGCTAGGATGAGCGCCACGACTAGCGCAACGGGTAGCAGCAGGCGCGTGATGCTCTTGACGAAGTAGTTGTAGAAGTTGCCGAGCTTGTCGGTGGTGCGGGTTTGGAGGGCGTTGATGACGACCACGGCGGCGGCAATGCCGGTGGCGGCGGTCACGAATTGCAGGAAGGTAATGACTACAATTTGAGACAGGTAGCTCAGGCCCGACTCGCCGGAATAGTGCTGCAAGTTGCAGTTGACCAGGAAGGAAATGTTGGTGTTGAAGGCCAGGTCGGGCGACATCGAGGGGTTGCCATCCGGGTTGAGCGGCAGGCTGCCCTGCGTGCAGAGGACCACCATGGCGAACACGAACCACACCAGATTGATGGTGAGCAGCGCCAGCAGGTGCTGCTGCCAGGTCATTTCGCGCTGCTCGTCGAGGCCGGCCAGGCGGAAAAGGCCGCGATCGAGCGGGGCCATAAAGTCGAGCGCGTTTTTGTGGCCTTGGTACACGTTGGCCAAAAGCCGGCCCAGCGGCAGGGCCAGCAGCAGCGTGAGCCCAAACGTGACGAAAATACCCAGTAAACCAGTAGTCATGGCAAAGAAATCGAAAGAGAAAAAGCGGCCTAGAAGCGCTCGGGCTTCAGGAGCACGTACACGAGGTAGCCGAACACGGCCAGCGACAAGGCAAAGAGGGCAAGCATCATAGCACGAGGCAGTTAGATTTCGTTAAAAAAGTCCACCGACTTATAAAAGAGCCAGAAGCCGGCCAGGCCGGCGGCCGTAAGCAGCGGAATCATGAGGGGAGCGGGCATAGCGAGCGGGGTAAAAAGTGAATGGCTGCGCAGGAGCTTTTAGGGGTGCAAAGCGCAGCCCCCTTTGCGGCCAAGCTGGCTGCCAGCTGAGTAAGTGCTTGTTGGTCAAGCAGAATAATTTTTCAGTCGGCCAACTAGCCGCCGCAACCACGTGGGCTGCAACTAGCGTTTCGCTAGGGGCCTTGTGCAAAACGCTAGGGGCGCTAGCGTTTTAGGGCACGCTATTGGTGTGGGGGTGGCAGTAGGCTTGGTACAGGCCCACGGGCATGAGCTGGCGAGCCAGGTGCAGGTTGGCGGTGCTGCCATCGAGGTGCAGGCCGTGGAGGTACACATTTTCGATGGCGGCGGTGAGGTAGCGGTCGGCGTGGCGCAGCAGTGCATCGGCCACGGCAAAGCAGTGGCGCAGCACGGCGAGGTGGTCGTCGCGCAGGGCGCGGCGGGTGAAGGCGGCAAAACAGTCGAGCTGGCGATACACGCTGTGCAGCGCGCTGGGGGCATGCAGCTCGGCCAATAGCTCGGGAAATTCGAGAGTGAGCAGGTCGGCCGTTTCGTGGGCAGTCATGGGGTAGTTGAAAAAAGGAGCACCGCCAACTAGCTGGCGGTGCTCCTCCCATATCAAGGCCGGTGCCAGGGCGCGGGCGGCTTAGCTCAATTGAATTAACTACTTGATTTAGCGGTGGATATTCAACTCAAGCCTTGCCCTTGAAATCGTAGCAAAACGCAACGGCCCCTAGCGAAACGCTAGGGGCCGTTGCGTTTTGCTAGAGGGCTGCCGGGGCAAAAAGTGGCCTGGCGGCCCCGTTGAGGCTATTGACTTGGCGTGGCCTTAAGTTGGCAAGTGCTGGTTCGCCTTTCCAATCGGAAGGCATCCTACAATGCCCGACCTCCTTTCCGAAATCACCACTGCCGCCAAGGCTTACTACGCCCAAACCTCAGATTTCCCGCTGACCGCCACCGACTTTCTGGATTGGATGGATTCGCTGCCCACCGCCCGCCGGGCCGACGTGCTGGCGCGGGGCTTTATCACCAGCCAGGCCGAGCCCGACTTTCTGCGCTGGTGCCTGGAGCTGCGCGGCTATTCCATGCGCGCCTTCATGGCTGAGCAGCTGTCGGTGGCGGCTTATGAGATATGGTTCACGCACAGCCAGTTCAATGGAGATTTGCCCCTGTATTTCATCAGCCGCTAGCCGTCACCTACCAGTTCTAAAGGCCATACTCCTCAATCTTGCGGTATAGGGTGGTATGAGCGATACCAAGTAGCCGGGCAGTGGCCGCCTTGTTGCCATTACACTCCTGCAGAATCCGCTGGATGTGCTGCTTCTCAACATTACGCAGCAGGCGCGGGTCGTTGGTCGCGGGGTCCGTTTCGGGGAGGGGGGCGGGAGGCGGCCCCAACTGCTCTTCCAGCGCGGCCAGCTGAATTTCGATGGGTAGGTCGGTCACGGCCAGGGGCTGGCCGAAGGGCGTCAGGATGCTGGCGCGCTCCAGCACGTTGCGCAGCTCGCGCACGTTGCCGGGCCAAGCATGGGTTTCGAGGGCGTGCATGGCCTCCGCGCTGAAGGCCAGCGGGCGCTGGCGCAGCTGCGTGGCGAAGTACTGGGCAAAGAAGTGCGCCAGGATGGGCACGTCGCCCCGGCGCGTGCTGAGCGCCGGCACCGTGAGCACTACCACCGACAAGCGGTAGAATAAGTCAAGCCGGAAATGGCCCGCGTCGGCTTCCAGTTTCAGGTTGCGGTTAGTAGCCGCTATCACGCGCACGTTCACGCGGGTGGGCCGGCTATCGCCGAGCTTGGTAAACTCCTGGCTTTCCAGGGCGCGCAGCAGCTTGGCCTGAGCCCCGCTGGCCAGCTCGCCAATTTCATCCAGGAACAAGGTGCCACCGTTGGCTTCTTCAAACAACCCTTTTTTGTCGGTATTGGCCCCCGTGAAGGCCCCTTTCTTGTAGCCAAACAGCTCCGATTCGAGCAGGTCGCTGGGGAAGGCGCTGCAATTGACGGCCACGAAGGGTTTGTCGCGCCGCAAGCTAGCGTAGTGAATCGACTGGGCAAACAGCTCTTTGCCCGCGCCGGTGGGGCCTTCGAGCAGCACGGTGGCCTCGGTGGGGGCTACCTGCTGGGCCTTGCGCTTGGCTTCTTCCAGGGCCGGTGAGTGGCCTACCATGGCCTCGAAGGTGTAGTGGCCGCCGACCTTTTTTTCGAGGTCGGCCACGCGGCGGCGTAGGCGCGCTTTCTCGGCGGCCCGGTCCACTACCACCACCAGGCGCTCGTCGGCATCGCCTTTGGCGAGGTAGTCGAAGGCTCCTTCGCGCATGGCGCGCACGCTGTCGGAGATGGTGCCGAAAGCGGTCATCAGCACCACTTCGGCCAGCGGGGCCATGGTGCGGTAGCGGGGCAGCAGGTCGAGGCCGCGCCCGTCGGGCAGCTTCACGTCGGAGAGCACGACGCTGATATCGTCGGCGTGCTCGGCCAGGAGCTGGAGGCCCACGTAGGCCGTGGCCGCCTGCAGCACGGTGTAGCCTTCCAGCTCCAGGGTACGGGCCACGGCCTGGCGCAACATTTCCTCATCGTCGATGAGCAAAACGGTATTCTCGGGCATTTGGGATTGTTATAAGAGCTTGTTGAGCGGGGCGAATAGAGCGCCGAGCTGTTAAATTCTGGCTTACTCGCCGCCCGTTTACCCCACCCCCTAGCCCCCTCTCCTTCGGGAGAGGGGGAACTAGCTTTAGAAGTATAGTGCTAGAAGTTAGATTTTTATGACTAGAACTAGTTCCCCCTCTCCCAAAGGGGAGGGGGCTAGGGGGTGGGGTAAACGGGCGGCGAGTAAACTCGCGTTCGCAGTTACACCTTATACACCAGCAGTTCAGCCGCCACGGCTGCCAATGGCACGGGGTCAGACTGGCTTTCGGGCGGGGTGCGTAGCAGGTCAATCTGGCGATAGGGCTGAATGGTGAGCGGCACATTCTCCACGGTTACATCGCTGGTGTCCAGGCCAAAAGCTTGTTGGTCGGTGATAGCCAGCTTGTTGATAAAGAAATAGCTTTTCAAAATGAAGCTCTCTTTGAACGACAGCTGGTTGTCGAAGCTGAGCACCTTGTCGAGCACCACGAAGCGGAAGTCGCCGGGCAGCTGGCGTTTTTGCAGCGTGGCGTAGCGCGAGGTGATATCGATTTCGCCCTGCTTGCCCATGTCTTCGAGCACGCGCCTGAACAGCAGGTTGATGCGCGGCTGAACGCGGAAACCCAGCTGGAAATTAATCTTATAGGCCACGTCGGGCACCAGCGTTTCGAGGGTGTAGCGCATGCCAAACGGCTCGTTGAGCAGGCTGATGTTGAGAAACCAGTAGTGGTCGGCGCGCTTGGGCTTTTTGCGCAGGATGGAGTACAGAATGCGCGACTCAATCTGCTTGGCGTTTTTGCTGCGCGTGAGGTACACCAGGTTCGAGGCGTATTTGGGCACGGTGGCGTCCTGGCTCAGCTCCTTCAGCGTGTCCAGGTTGTCGGCCCAGGTGGTCATGTCGAGGTAGCGGTTCTTGATTTTACGCCCCTGGAAGCCCACCCACATGCTCAGAATCAAGCCCCACTCGAAGACCAGGATGCCGAGCCGGTTGAGCAGTTTGGTGATATTGGCGACAAGAAACGACAGTTCTACCGTCAGGAAAACCAGCATGATTAGCCCCACCAGCGGCAGTGCCCAGTGCCGCACCCCGCGCAGGTATTGCGAGAGCAGAATACTGGTCGTAATCATGGCCACCGTGATGGAGAAGCCGTAGGCCGCCTCCATATTCGACGAGGTCTTGAACCAGAGCTGCACCGCCACGCAGCCCGCCCACAGCATCCAGTTGATGCTGGGCACATAAATCTGCCCGCGCTGGTCGGTGGGAAACAGGATGCGCACCTTGGGCCAGAAATTCAGGCTAACGGCTTCGGAAATAAGCGTGTACGAACCCGAGATAAGGGCCTGCGAAGCGATGATGGTGGCCATCGTAGCCAGCAGAATCAGCGGCAGCACGGCCCAAGTCGGGGCGATGAGGAAAAATGGGTTTTGGTCGGCCCCGATGGGCTTACCGATGAATTGCATGGCCCAAGCCGCCTGTCCGAAATAATTGAGCACCAGGGCCGTTTTCACCAAAATCCAGGACATGCGGATGTTCTTGCGCCCGCAGTGGCCCAGGTCGGAATACAGCGCCTCGGCCCCGGTGGTACACAGGAATACCGCGCCTAACAGCCAAAAGCCTTTTGGGTACACCGTCAGCAGCTTGATGGCATACATCGGATTCAACGCCGCGAGCACGCCGGGGTGGTGCAGTACCTGAATGAGCCCCAGCGAGCCAATCGTAGTAAACCACACCAGCATAATCGGCCCGAAGGACGCGCCTACCACCTTAGTGCCAAACTGCTGAAAGCCAAACAGCAGCGTAATAATGACAATTACCACCCCGATGATATATGTTTCGGACAAGCTGGGGTCTAGGATTTTGAGCCCCTCAATGGCCGACGACACCGAGATGGGCGGCGTGATAATGCCATCGGCCAGCAAGGTGCCCGCCCCGATAATGGCGGGCCACATCAGCCATTTGCCGCGCCGCCGCACTAGCGAGTAGAGCGAGAAAATACCGCCCTCGCCGTGGTTGTCGGCCTCCAGCGTAAGCCAGATGTACTTGATACTGGTTTGCAGCGTGAGCGTCCAGAATACGGCCGACACGCCGCCGTACACCAGCAGCTCGCTGATGGGCCGGTCGCCAAGAATGGACTTGAACACGTACAGCGGCGAGGTGCCGATGTCGCCGAAAATGATACCCAGCGTGACCAGCAGCCCCGCCGCCGTAATGCGCCGGGTGTGGATACTGGTGTCGGAAAGTGCGACGGATGACATAAAAAGAAGAAAATAAGATTGGCGTTTGTAAGTCGTTCTGGTCGTTCGTCATGCAGACCGAAGGGAAGCATCTCGCTCGCTTCGTTGCTGACGTCAGGGTTTACTGCGCCACGCGAGATGCTTCCCTTCGGTCTGCATGACGAACGTGGCGGGGGTCCTTAGGCCACTTCGTCGGCAGTGGGCAGGGTAAAAAAGAAAGTGCTGCCCGCGCCGGGCGTGCTCTCGACGCCCAGCTGCCCGCCCTGCGAGGTGATGAATTCGCGGCCGATGCTCAACCCCAGGCCGCTGCCAGTGCGCGGCGTGCCCGCCGCCTGAGTAAGCTGGGTGAAGCGCTGAAAAATGTGCTCCTGGTGCTCAGGCGCAATGCCGGGGCCGTGGTCTTGCACCTCCACCCGCACGGCGCGGCCATTAGGAGTACGGGCCGCGCGGAGTTCAATGGTAGCCTGCTCGGGCGAGTGGCGCACGGCATTGGTGAGCAAATTGAGCAGCACCCAGACCGATTTTTGGCGGTCGGCGCGCACGGCGGGCAGGTCGGCGGGCAGCTGCACGTCGAGGTGGAGCTGCTTGGGAGTGAGCTGCAGCTGCACGGGCTCGGTGGCCTGGCGCACCAGGTCGGCGATGCTCACCGCTTGGGCATCGAGCGGCAGGGCTTCGCTTTCGAGGCGCGACACGTCGAGCAGGTTGCCGGTGAGGTTGAGCAGACGCTGGTTTTCCTGCTTCACGTTGGCCACTATCTCCTGCTGCTCGGGCGTGAGGGTGCCCACGCGCGGGTCTTGCAACAGCTTGAGGTGGAAGTTGATAGTAGAAAGTGGCGTGCGCAGCTCGTGCGACACGGTGGCCAGGAAGTGCGACTTGGTTTGGTCGCGCCGGGTGAAGTCCGACACGTTGTGCAAGGCCAGGATGGTGCCGGCCACTTCCAGATGGCCTTTCGTAGGGTGGGGGCTCAGCACGTCGTGCACCACCAGCTGATAGTGCGCTTCCTCGCCGTGGAGCGTCACGGTGAAGGGCAACGCTCCCCGGCGCTGCGAGCCGGGCCGCTGGGCGTAGGCCAGCAGCTGTTGTAATAAGGGCTGCTGCTCGGCCAGTTCGGCGGCCGACCGGCCGATTACCTGGCGCTCGGGCAAGCCCAGAAGCTGACAGGCCAGCGGATTAGCCACCAAGACCACGCCGTTTTCATCGAGCAGCAAAATACCCTCATCCAGGGTGCGCACGATGCTAGCGGCCCGGTTGCGCTCGGCCATTATCCCGGTCAGGTTAGTATTGCGGAACACATCGAGCTGGGAGAGGAGGCGATTAAAGCCCTCGGCTACCTGCCCAAACTCATCGCGGCTTTCCACCGGGATGGAGGCCTTAAAATCGCCCTCGGTGGCGTGGGCGATACTAGCCGAGAGCTTGCGCAAGCCGCCCACGGCGGCCTCGGGCACGCTCAGCACCAAGGTCGTAGCCAACAGCAGCCCCAGCACCGTGCACAGGATGAGGTAGCGGTTGGCCACCGTGGCGGTGTGGGCGGCCGTAGCATTTTTACGGGTGAGGGCCAGCATGTTGAGCTGCACCATGCGATGCGTCTGGCGGCGCAGCTGGGCCAGGCCGGCCGCGCTGGGCTGCCGGTGGTAGCTGGCCAGGACCTGGGTCAGGCTATCGACCAGCGGGCGCTCGCCCACTTCGGTTACGTTGCCGGCCTCGCGGGTGAGCTGCGCCCCAAACTGCGCCAGGCCGGCACTACCGGCCGGGTCAGCTCCGGTCTGGTCGAGGGCCTGCAACATGCCCTGGCCCAGCTGCACCGAGTAAAAGTTGTCTTGGAGGATGGTGCGGGCGCTGCCCTCCAGGCGCTGCACCGTGTAGGTGGCGTAGCCGCCCACCGCCAGCAGCAGCGCCAGCATGGCCAGAAACCCCAGCGTGATGGAAGATTTAATGCTCATTGGTACGAAGAGCCGGGAAAGTCCGGCGGCTTCGTCCTGAGTTCTACCAATGCTGAGCCAGGTTACGTGGCTGGGCTACGCACATGCATTAACTTATTGGCTTGCAGCATAAAAAGTAAATCTCCCAGTTAGCTCCCGCAGTTTGGCCCAGCGGCCTACCGGGTCATTTTGACCCGGTACCAGGCCAAAATGAGGCGGTGGGCCGCTGCGCTGGTCGGCTCACAGACCGTATTTATCAATCTTGCGGTAGCGCGTCTTGACACCGATACTCAACTGCCGGCACCTTCCCAGGCGTTCTGAAGCTCAGCAGTAGTGGCGGCAGCCACTACCTCATCGGGCGTTAAATTTTGTAACGAACAGTGCGGCCGAAAGCAGCTTAACGCTTGCTGTAGCCGCTGCAGTCCAGCTGCGACATCTTCTCCAAATAGCGGCAGCTTACTGTTCCGAAACACCTGCCACCTCCTTCATTAGCGCGCTTTCGTGGTATCGCGCTGGCATTACCTTGGCCAGAGCATTGCGGTTGAGCGTGCTCAACGAGTAGGAACGGCTTACTGGCCTAGCACTTGCAAACGCAGCCTTTGCTGCTGGTGCAGCACGGTCACCAGCAGCCAGCCCGTCCAGCGGGCCAAAAAGTTCTCGGCTGGCAGCACACAGACTCCCTTTTTATCTTCGCCGACCAGTGGCCTCTCCCTTCCAGCTGCTTGCTCCGTGATGCTAGCTTACTCCCTTGCCTGCGGTGGCGTGCTGCTGCTGGCCTTCCTGCTGAGCACGAATGCGCTCCGCGTAAACCGGCTGGCCAACTGGTGGCTAGGAGTTTTTCTGGCCTGTGTGGGGTGCGTGCTACTGGGGCGCGTGCTGCCGGGCACTACGCTAGCCGCACAGCACCCAAGTCTGCCCGGCTGGCTGGAGCTGACCCGCCTCGCGATGGCCCCAGCCTTTTACCTCAGCGTGGTGCAGTTTACCGCGCCTAACCGCCCGTGGCAGTGGCGCGACGGGCTTCATTTTCTGCCCTGGCTGCTGTTTTTGCTGGCGATGCTCCCGGCGCTGCTGGGCTGGGGGCCGGCCGGCGTTGCGCACCTGCCGGGCGGGGTTGTAGCGGTGGGGCGCGCCTTCGTTTTTGCGGCCCCCAAGGTGCAGGCCATTGCCTACTGGCTGGTGGCTTACCTAACCCTGCACCGGCATCAGCGCCACTTGCTGCAGCTCACGGCGCAGCCAGAGCCCATAGCCTTGCAATGGCTCAAGCAAGTGTTGTGGGGCTTGGCCCTGCTGGTCGGGCTGTGGCTGAACGAGCTGTTTTTCCACCTGAGCTGGGTGCTCGCGCTTACCCCGGCTGGGTACCTGGGGGCGGTGTTTTACTTAGCTTATTATGCCCTGCGCCAGCCCGAGGTATTTGCCTTTCCGGCCCCGGTCCGGGCCGAAATTCAGGAGCTGTGGCAAGAAGACGCGCCCGCGCTGCCCGACCCGCCTCCCGCTTCCCCTAAGCAGGCGCGCCTCTCACCGAGCCAGGTAGCCTACTGGCAGCAGCTGCTGCACCAGCTGCTGGAAACCGAAAAACTATACCTGGAAGCTGACCTGAGCTTGCCGGCCCTGGCGCAGCGGGCGGGCCTCTCCACCCACGAGCTTTCCTACGTGCTCAACGAGGGCTTTGGGGTCAATTTTTTTCAGTTTATCAACGCCTACCGGGTGGCGGAGGCCCAGCGGCTGCTGGCCTCGGCCCAGCACCAGCACCTAAGCATAGTGGGCATCGCCTTCGAGGCGGGCTTTAGCTCCAAGACCACGTTTAATACCACCTTCAAGAAAGTGACAGGCTTGACACCCAGTCAGTTTCTAAAAGAGGTGCGGGCTGGGAGCGCCCCGCAGCCAGGGCCACCCGGCGTTACCCGGTTGCCTCCAATGGGTTCGGTTGGATAACGCCGAACGCGGCGGTAGCGGGTCGGGGCGAGGTTTGGGCTTTCACTAATCTTCCCCTTCGCCCATGGCTTCGCCGACTGCCCCACGCCGCCCCAATGGGCAGGCTAAACTCTTGTTGTGTTCCCTGGCTGGCTTGGTAACCGGGGCCGTGCTGCTACGCGTTGGCCGGTGGGTTGTCGGCCCCTGGGCGCCGTATGCCGGCCTGCTCACGGGGGCCATACTCGTGCTGATAGGGGCCATTGGCTACGGCATTTATTGGCAACGGCAGCCGGCCGGCCGCCCGGCTGATACAGCTGTCTTGGCCTTTTGGCACGGGCTGCTGCGTTACGCCGTGGCCTTCGACTTGTCGCTAATCGGGTGGCAGAAAATCTTCAATCTCCAGTTCTTTGTGCCGCTGGGTATGCTGGATTTACCCTTTAGTAGCTTCTCAGGCGAAGACCTGACCTGGGCCTATTTTGGCCACTCCTATCCGTATCGGTGCGTGATTGGGGCGCTGCAAATCGGGGGGGCGTTGCTGCTGCTGTTTCACCGCACGCGGCTGCTGGGCGTGCTGACCCTGCTGCCGGTGCTCGTCAACATCCTGCTCATCAATTATTTCTACCAGCTGCCGGTGGGGGTGTTCTGGCAGGCGATGATTCACCTGGCTGCCTTGCTGTATTTGCTGGGGCTGGATTATGAGCGGCTGGTCACGTTTTTTCTGCGCACGCCCCTGCACCTGCCCCGGCTTGCCATCAGCCGGCCCCTGGTTCGCCTGCTGCTGCGCTTGTCGGTGGTGTACGGGCCCCTGCTCTTGCTGAGCGGCCACGAGTTTCCGGATACCTATCCGCAGCTCACCGGTAAATATGCCGTGCGCAACGTCCAGTTCAACGGCCACTTGCTGACGGCCCGCTCGTGCCAAGACAGCGTGCTGACGACGGTGTACCTGGACATTGCCCACGACTGCGTGTTTGAGTTTAATGACACTAAGCGGCGCTTATTTGGGAACTACACCTACGACTCCCGCCGCCGGCAGCTGCATGTAGTCTGGCGCCGCCCCACGCCCCGGCCCGACACGCTCACGGCGACGCTCGCGCCTACCCCTACGCCCGGCAGCCTGCTGGCCACCGGGCAGCTCGGGAAGCAGGCCGTGCGCTTTACGCTGGTGAAAACGCCCTAACTACATAACGGCGAGTTGGGCACGCTGCTTTGTTGCGCCATTACCAGCCGAAGTACTGCGCCTGAAGTAAACTGGGGCTTGGGGTAGCTATACTGCCCGCTGCTAAAGGAAGGTCAATACGCTCCAAAAAACGGCCCTTTTTTGGAAAGTCAGAAAGCATAGTTCACCAACTAAAAAGGCAAAAACTTTCGAAACCCACTGCTTTACCCGACAAAAAGTGGGTTTTCGGTTTGCTTAGTAGGTTAGGGGAGAGGTATTTATATGTCGCGCCTTTCGTTAGGGGGCGTCAGCAAAAAGCCCCCGCGCCGAAGCGTCGGGGGCCAAAATAGTCGGCAAGGCACTATAACCAGCTTTACCAGTGGTCGTCGGGAGGGATACTCAGCAGCTAGCGCAGCTGTCCGTTCAGGCTCTGAAACATAGCATCTAGTTCTGGACGGGACCCCTGACTGGTTTTGGCGGAGAAGCCGTACGCAATTTCCAGGTGGCCGGCGGCTAGCTGCTGCATCACGTCGTCGGCGTACTCATCCAGGGGCACGCCAAAGGAGTGGTCGGTGCCCCCCAACTGAGTGTGCACGGCGGGCGGAATCACCTCAACTACCTGCACCGGGGTGCTGGCCAGCTGCCAGCGCAGCGACTGCGTAAACGAATGAATGGCCGCCTTCGTCGCGCTGTAAATGGGCACCCGCGCCAGCGGCACAAAGCCCAGGCCCGACGACACATTCAGAATGGCCGGCGCGGCCTGCTGCTGGAAGTGCGGAGTAAACAGCGACGCCAGGTGGATGGGAGCTTCCAGGTTGATGGCAATTTCCGAGGCGCGGGTGGCCCAGGTTTCGGCCTCGGTGCCCAGCTGCACCTGGCGCTGAATGCCGGCATTGTTGAGTAGCACGTTTAGCTGCGGGGCCTCGGCCGTAGCCCAGGCAAAGAGGCGCTCGCGCTCAGCAGGCTCGGCCACGTCGCACACCAGGGTGCGCAGGCCGGGCAGGCGGTCGGCGGCGGCTTGCAGCTTGGCGCCGTCGCGGCCGCAAATCAGCACGGTGTTGCCCGCGGCGTGAAACCGCTCGGCGAGGGCCAGGCCAATGCCCGCGCCACCGCCGGTAATCAGAATCGTATTGTGACTCAGGTTCATGTTGTGGAAGTGTTTAGTTGACCCTACAAAGGTCCGGCGCGAAAATGGCCCGGCGCTTGCGCCCGCCAATCCATTTGTTGCAAGATTCAAATCAAGCTCCTAAGTAGCCCTTACTGCCGAAACGCCGCCGGCGATTGGGCAGCGTGGCGCTTGAAAAAATTGGAAAAGTGGGCCACTTCCCCAAACCCCAAGCTATTGGCGATTTCCGAGACACTCCAATTCGTTTGCTTCAGCAAAATCTTGGCTTCCTGCATCACGCGGCCGCCAATAATGTCGGTTGTGGTGCGGCCGGTCTGCTCCTTCAGCACCTTGTTGAGGTGGTTGACATGCACCGCCAGCCGGTCGGCGTAGTCGGCCGCCGTGCGCAGCTGGAGCCGTTGCTGCGGCGTTTCGAGCGGAAACTGTCGCTCCAGCAATTCCCCAAACAAGGACGCTACCCGCGCCGAAGCATTTTGGGTAGGGTAGAGGGCCGTGGCCGGCTGTAGCTTTTGCCCGAAGTGAATCAGCTCCACTACGTAGTTGCGCAGCAAATCGTACTTGTAGGCATAATTGGAGCCGATTTCCCGGGCCATCTTGCGAAAAATGGTGTCAATTTCGGCGTACTCTTCCGCCGTCAGGGCAAACACCGGGTACCCACCGGCCCGGAAAATCGGCAGCTCATCGAGGACCACGCCGCTTTTAGCGGGCAGCAGAAACTCGTCGGTAAAAATGCAGAAGTAGCCCTCTTGCGTGGAGTCCTGCGGTAGGTAGTGATACGGCACCTTGGGCGTGGCAAAGAGCAGCGCCTGGTGCTCGATTTCAATCACCTTATCCGCGTATTCGGCCCGGCTGCGCCCCCGAATTAGGCTGATTTTGTAATACGCCCGCCGGTCGTAGGGCATCGGGGGCTTTTCCCGGCCCGGCCGCAGCAGGTCAGCCACGTTGAAAATGTTGAAATGCCCCACTTCTTTCTGAATGTCGGGCGGCAACAAGGTGCTGGGTTCGACCTCTACTGCGGTGGCAAATGCAGCGTAAAACTCCTCCAGTGAAACAGCTTTCATATCGAACGGGGTGTTGCGAAATTCAAAGGTACGGCCGCTGCACCCGCACCCGCCCGGGCTCCCTCTTCATACCACCTGCATCGGCCCGGCACCTACGGCTTCCGCGCCCAGCTCCTGCCAACCAAAACGCCCGTCGACAAGGTGGTGACAAAGACGGTTGTCGTTCGACCCCGCAAAAGTCCCGCTACCCTATGACCAGCCGGTAAGCTTGCTTGTAGTGAAGAGCTAATTGATTGGCTGAAGCTAATTTAAGTAGCCGAAGTACTCTTTCGCCAGCTTCACAATAGTTGCCGATGTTGATGGAAAAAGAACTTTTATTTTTCTTTATTTTTCTTTTTCTTGTATTTATTACTATTTTTGAACCCTACGGCTACCAGAATAGGTGGCAATAGAAAATTATCAGCATAAAATAAATAGTGTCGCTTGGGGAATGGCGTATTTTCGCGAGGCAAACTACTTGCTTTCTAAAGAACCCTGACCCATGCTTGCTATTCACCGCCGCGAAAAAATTCTGGAACTGATAAAAGAGGACGGGTCAGCCAAGGTTGTCACACTAGCTAAGCTATTCAAAGTAACCGAAGTCACTATTCGCCAGGACCTTGAGAAGCTGGAAAAAGATGGTCTGATTGTCAAAGAACACGGCGGAGCCTACCTAAAGAATGTGGAAGACCAGGTCCGCACCTTCTCGCTGGCCAACCAGGAAAACATCGATAAAAAAGAGCTGATTGCCACCAAGTGCCTGGAATTCATCGATAGTGGAGACACCATTATCTTGGATTCGGGCTCGACTACCACTGAAATAGCCAAAAAGCTGCGCGGCTACCACAACCTAACCGTCATCACCAATGCCCTGAATATTGCCCTCATTTTAGGCGCAGAGCCTGGTATTGAAGTGATTATGACGGGCGGAGAGTTTAAGCCGCCTACGCTGTCGCTGACCGGGCAGAAGGCCGCCGATTTTTTCAAAGGCCTGAATGTGCAGAAGCTGTTTTTGGCCACGGCCGGCCTGTCGCTAAAGTCTGGTCTTACCTACCCCAGTATCAGTGATTTAGTGGTTAAAAAAGCCATGATTGACGCGGCGGATACCACTTATCTGGTAGCCGATTCGACCAAGATTGGCAAAAGCTCCTTTGCCAGCCTGGGGGCCTTGTCGCTCATCAACTACATCATCACCGATGCGGGAGTCGAGCAGAAACACAAGGCCCTTTTCAAGGAAAACGAAATAGAACTGATTATCGCAAATCCCACCTAAACGAAAAAAAGTGAAAACAATCCAAACCCTCGGGGTCATTATCGGCAACCGTGACTTCTTTCCGGATAAGCTAGTTGGCGAGTGCCGAGTCGACTTACTGGCCGCCTTTGCGCAAGCTGGTATCAAGCCGATTATGCTCGATGAGCAGGCCACGAAGCTCGGGGGCGTGGAAACTTTTCAGGAGGCGCAAAAGTGCGCCGCGCTGTTTCGGCAGCACGCCGACGAAATAATGGGCGTGCTGGTGGTACTGCCCAATTTTGGCGACGAAAAAGGGGTGGCGGAAACCCTTAAGCTGGCGCGGCTCGATGTGCCGGTGCTCATTCAAGCCTACCCCGACGACCTCGCCCGCCTCGACGTGGCGCACCGCCGCGACGCCTGGTGCGGCAAGATTTCGGTCTGTAACAACCTGTACCAGTACAACATAAAGTACTCGCTGACCACCAAGCACGTCGTGCACCCCTCGGACCCGAGCTTCGTGGCCGACCTGCGCAATTTTGCCGCCGTGTGCCGCGTCACGAAGGGCATGCGCAATGTGCGCATCGGGGCGATTGGGGCTCGCCCGGGCGCTTTCCAGACGGTGCGCTACAGCGAGAAGATTTTGCAGCGCAGCGGTATTTCGGTGGTTACCATTGACTTGTCACACATTCTGGGTTTTGCCGACAAGCTGACCAAAGACGACCAGAAGGTAAAGGAGCGCCTGGAAGCCATTCAGGCCTACACGCCCACCGGCCGCACGCCCAGCGACAAGCTGGTGCAGATTGCCAAGCTCGACGTGGTGCTGCGCGACTTTGTGGAAGAGCATGCCCTCGACGCCACGGCCATTCAGTGCTGGACTTCTTTGCAGCAGAACTACGGCTGCAACGTGTGTACCAGCATGAGCATGATGAGCGAAAACATGCTGCCCAGCGCCTGCGAAGTGGACGTGACCGGCACCCTGAGCATGTACGCCATGCAATTGGCCTCGGGCTCGCCAAGCGCCCTGGTGGACTGGAACAACAACTACGCCAGCGACCCCGACAAGTGCGTGCTGTTTCACTGCGGCAACTGGGCCAAGTCGTTTTTGCCGGATATCAGCATGAGCACGGCCCCGATTTTGGGCACCACCGTGGGCGAGGAAAATACCTACGGCGCGCTCGATGGCCGCACGCCGGCCTCGCCGCTCACCTTTGGCCGCATCAGCACCGACGACCCCAAGGGCATCATCAAAGCGTATATCGGTGAGGGTGAGCTGACTGATGACCCGCTGAACACCTTCGGCAACCGCGCCGTGGCCAAAATCGACAACCTGCAAGGGCTGATGAAGCACGTGTGCCGCCACGGTTTTGAGCACCATGTGGTAATGAACGCCTCCAAAACGGCGGGGATTCTGGAAGAAGCCTTCAGTAACTATATGGGCTGGGACGTGCACCGCCACCGCTAATTCTCCTTCGCTATGACTACCGAAACGCTCGTGACGACGGCGGCGCTGGCCCGCAAGTCGGTGCAGTACCGGCGTAATATCCTCAAGTACATTGTGCAGGCTAAGGCCGGGCATACTGGCGGCAGCTTGTCGTGCGTCGACATTCTTAACGTGCTGTATAACTACACGATGAATGTGTCGCCGGCCAATTTTACGTCGCCCGACCGCGACCGGTATATCCAAAGCAAAGGGCACACCGTGGAGGCGCTGTACGTGGTGCTGGCCGACCAGGGCTTCTTCCCCGAGTCGGACCTGGAAACGCTCTGCAAGTACCAGTCGCACTACATCGGCCACCCCACCAAAAAAGTGCACGGCGTGGAGCAAAATACCGGCTCGCTGGGCCACGGCCTGCCGCTGAGCGTGGGCACGGCCCTGGCCGCCAAGCTCGACGGTCGCAGCTACCGCACGTTTACGTTGCTTGGTGATGGCGAACTACCGGAGGGCTCCAACTGGGAAGCAGCGCTTTTAGCCTCTCATTATAAGCTCGATAACCTCTGCGCCATCATCGACAAAAACGGCTTGCAGATTTCGGGGCCGACCACGGCCGTTTGTAACACCGACCCGCTCGACCAGAAGTTTGAAGCCTTTGGCTGGGCCGTGCGGCACGTCGATGGCAACGATGTGGCGGCTTTGCAAGCTGCGTTTGATGCCTTGCCTTTCGCAGCCGACAAGCCTAGTCTTATCATCGCGCATACGGTAAAGGGCAAGGGTATCAGCTTCATGGAGAACCAGTTGAAGTGGCACCACGGCGTGCCCTCGGTCGAGCAATATGCCGCAGCCGGGCGCGAGCTGGACGCGGCTGCCGCAGCCCTGAGTCAATTACTGCACTAATTCCTGACGATATGGGTGACGTACTCCAAACCGCCGTGGCCCCGGGCACGGCCCAGGCCAACCTCGACGTTTTTTCGGGCACGCTGCAAGAACTGGCGGCCACCGACCGCGACCTGCTAGTGGTGACCAGCGACTCGCGCGGCTCGGGCAAGCTCGTGCCCTTTGCCGAGCGCTACCCCCGGCAGCTAATCGAAATTGGCATTGCCGAGCAAAACCTGGTGGGCGTGGCCGCGGGGCTGGCCTCCACGGGCAAGAAAGTATTTGCCGTATCGCCGGCCTGCTTCCTGACGGCCCGCTCCTTTGAGCAAATCAAAACCGATGTTGCTTATTCCAATAACCCGGTTAAGCTGGTGGGTATCAGCGCGGGCGTTAGCTACGGGGCTTTGGGCTCGACGCACCACAGCCTGCACGATTTTGCGGCGCTACGGGCCGTGAACAACATCATCATTGTGGCCCCGGCCGATAATTTTGAAACCGAGCAGGCCATCCGGCTGGCCGCCGCCATGGAGCAGCCGGTGTACCTGCGCTTTGGCAAGAAGCCGATGCCGCTGCTGACTACTTCCGACGTACCGTTTGCCTTCGGCAAAGGCCGGGTGGTGCGGGAAGGGGCCGACCTTACCCTCATTGGCACGGGCGAAACGACGTATCCGGCGTTGCAAGCGGCCCAAAAGCTGGCTGCCGAGCACGGCGTGCAGGCCACCGTGGTCAGTATGCACACGATTAAGCCGCTCGACTATGAGCTGCTGGCGACCCTGGCGGCCTCCGGCGCGCCCATCCTCACGGTGGAGGAGCACAGTGTGTACGGCGGTTTGGGCGAAGCCTGTGCCTCGTTCCTGCTCGAACATAACTTCCATAATCGCTTCAAAATCATGGGTATCCCCGACGAGTACACCGTGACGGGCTCGCAGGCCGAGATTATGAACCACTACGGGCTGTCGGAGGCGGGCATTGCCGCGGCGGCGCTGAAGTTGATTAAATAGGTCATTCATGCGGGGCCTCACCGGTTCGCAGTATAGTGCGTCATGCTGAGCGCAGCGCAGCGGAGTCGAAGCATCTCTACCGCTTCGTTGGACGGCTCGGATGAAGTGGCCAAGATGCTTCGACTTCGCTGCGCTGCGCTCAGCATGACAATTACCTCTAGTTCATTCTCCCTTCCCCAAATCCCACCCATGTCCCACCCGCGCAAACTGCTGTTGCTCTGGCTACTCCCGCTGCTGCTAGTGGCGGGCTGCGGCTCGAAAAAAGCGACTGGCCCGAAGAAAGTCGCCGTCATTGTTTCGACGCTGAACAACCCATGGTTTGTAGTGCTGGCCGAAACGGCGGCGGCGCGGGCGCGGGCGCTGGGCTTCGAGGCCAAGGTGTTTGACTCGCAGAACAATACCTCGCTGGAAGCCGACCACTTCGAAAACGCCATCGTGTCGGGCTTCGATGCCATTTTGCTGAACCCTACCGACTCGGACGGCTCCATCGTGAACGTGCAGAAGGCCAAAGCGGCGGGCATTCCGGTGTTTTGCATGGACCGGGAGGTGAATTCCTCGCGGGTGGCTACGTCGCAGATTTTGTCGGATAACTACTCGGGCTGCGTGGCCCTTGGGAAAGAGTTTGTGCAGGACCAGCACCAGCAGGGCAACTACGTGGAAATCCTCGGTATCGTGGGCGACAATAATACCTGGAACCGCTCCAAGGGCTTTCACAGCGTGGTAGACCGCTACCCCGGCCTGAAAATGGTGGCGCAGCAAAGCGCCGATTTTGACCGCAACAAGGCCATGGAAGTGCTGGAATCGGTGTTGCAGGCGCACCCCAACATCAATGCCGTGTTTTGCGGCAACGACGCCATGGCCATGGGCGCCTACCAAGCCTTGGTGGCCGCCGGCAAAGCAAAGGAAGTGGGTGTGTACGGCTTCGATGGGGCCGACGACGTGCTGAATGCCATCGGCGCGGGCAAAATCAAGGCCACCGGGTTGCAGTCGCCCCAGACCATGGCCAAAACTGCCGCCGACTACGCCGCCGAATACTTCAAGGGCAAGCGGGATTTTGCGCAGCGTGTGCCGGTAGCCGTGGAGCTGGTCGATGGGGCTAACGTTCGAGATTACAGCACCAAATAAGTACGCGCCATGTGGAAAAAAACACTGCAATACGGGGCGTTGGCGGCTGTGCTGGCGCTGGTGGCATTCAAGTCGGTGTACTTCGAGAAGCTGAGCACGCGCAAGGCCACCGGCCCGGCCGCCGCCAGCAAATTCGACGCGGCGAGCTACGCCCAGCGTTTCTGGAGCACTAAGCTGCTACCTGCCACGGCCCAGGCCGCCGACTTGCCGGCGTTGCTGGCCGAGCTAAAGGCCAACCCGTCGGCGGCCTTTGCCAAATCGCACGCGCTGGGCATCGGCAACATTCGCTACTTCCTGGTGCAGGGCTCGGGCACCGTAGCCAGCGCAAACAAAAGCGCCGTAACCGTGCGCCTGGCCGATGGCACCACCGTGCAGCTGGCTACCGAATACGTATTTGGCAACGCCGCCCGCGACGCGTCGGGACTGATTCGCAACCAGGATTTTGACAACACGGCCGACCTCAACGCTCTGGCCGAACAGCTCAACGAGCTGATTCGGACGCGGGTAGTGCCGGGCCTCCAAGCCGAGGCGCAGCCGGGGCGGGCGGTGCGGTTTGCGGGCGCCGTGGAGCTAAACCAAGCCCACCTGCACCTGGACAAGCTGGAGGTGATGCCCCTGGCCGTGACCGTTTCACCTTCTAGTCAGCCGTAGCGTATGCTGGTCGCGGAAAACATTACGAAGCGCTTTGCGGGCGTCACGGCCCTTGACAAGGTGTGCCTGGAGTTTCCGGCCGGGCAGGTCACGGCCGTGATTGGCGAAAACGGGGCCGGCAAATCCACCCTGATGAAGATTTTGTCGGGGGTGTATTCCGACTACGAGGGCCAGATTTATTTCCGGGGCCAGCCGGTGCGCTTCGCCTCCATTCGGGATGCGCAAGCCTGCGGTATTGCCATTATCCACCAGGAACTCAACCTGGTGCCGTACCTGAGCATTGTCGAAAACCTGTTTCTGGGCCGGGAGCTGACGACTGACTGGGGCCTGCTCGACCAGAAGCAGATGCGCCGCAAAACCCAGGAACTGCTCACCCGCCTCAAGCTGAACGTGGCCCCCGACACCCTGGTGGGCGAGCTGAAAGTGGGCCAGCAGCAAGTAGTGGAAATTGCCAAAGCCCTGCTCGAAGAGTCCGAAGTCATCATCATGGACGAACCCACGTCGGCCATCAGCGAAAGCGAAGTGGCAGTGCTGTTCGGCCTCATCCGCGACCTGCGGCGCGAGGGCAAGGCCGTGGTATACATCTCGCACAAGCTCGACGAGCTGTTCACCATTGCCGACCGCTACGTGGTGCTGCGTGATGGCCACTCCATCGAAGCGGGGCCGATGGCGGGCATGACGCCCGACGACATCATCCGCAAGATGGTGGGGCGCGACATCACCATCATCCGGCAGCAGACCGGCAAAACCTGCGGTGCGCCCGTGGTGACGGTGCAGGACCTGTGTTTGCGCCACCCCACGCGCCCCCAGGAAAAACTGCTCAAAAACCTGTCGTTCAGCGTAGGTAAGGGTGAAATCGTGGGCTTGTTTGGGCTGATGGGCGCGGGCCGCACCGAGCTGCTCGAAACCCTATTTGGGCTGCACCACGGGCGCGCCAGCGGCCGGGTGTGGGTCGAAGGCAAGGAGACGTTTTTTACCGCGCCCATCGGGGCCATCAAGGCGGGGCTGGCGCTGGTGCCCGAAGACCGCAAGCGCGACGGCCTGGTGCTGGGCCTCGATGTGCAAACCAATATCAGCCTGGCCGACCTCAGCAACGTGGAAACCACCGGCCTGCTCAACCGCGTGAAAGAAGCTCTGCTGGCCCGCAAATACATCACCGACCTGCGCATCAAAACGCCCTCCGAAAAGCAGGAAGCCCGCAACCTGAGCGGTGGCAACCAGCAGAAAATCGTGCTCAGCAAATGGTTGGCCACCAACCCGCGCCTGCTGATGCTGGACGAGCCCACGCGCGGCATCGACATCAACGCTAAAAACGAGATTTACAAGCTAATGCTCCAGTTGGCCGATGCCGGCATGGGCATCCTGGTCGCCTCGTCGGAATTGCCCGAAATCCTGGCCGTGTCCGACCGGGTACTGGTGCTGAGCGAGGGCCGGCTCACGGCCGAATTCAGCGCCGCTGAGGCCACGGAGAATGCGATTTTGAAAGCGGCTATTCCGAATACGATTTGATAAACAGCCGTTCAACGATTAACCTCACCCCCTAGCCCCCTCTCCTTGGGGAGAGGGGGGACTAGTTCTAGCTCTAGCCTTACTTGCTAAAACAAACTAAAAACTAGAGTTAGTCCCCCCTCTCCCTAAGGAGAGGGGGCTAGGGGGTGAGGTTAATCGTTGCACAACTCCTAAACCCTTCCCACCCCCCCAATGCAACTAGCCTTACCC
>JBPBQK010000113.1:0-71922 GCA_050954845.1 Janthinobacterium lividum | reverse complement strand
GGGTGGGTAGCACCAGGCTACCCACCCGCGCGCCGCGGGCCCAGGTAGTTTATAAATAAGTAGATAGGCGCTTGGCCGGCTGTGGTTACGCGTCGGTGGGGTTGTCAAGAGAAAGTAAAGTAGGCAAATAGCGGGTAGCGGCTTAGTAAGGGAAAAGCATATATTTGCTACCCTTGCTGCCTGCTCTTAGCAAACTATAACTCATTGCCAAGCAATGTGCTTGCTGCTGCAGGCCGGCTTCTGCGCTCGTTCTCTACTCGTTTTTCTATGAAACAACTTCTACACGCCCGACTCGGGAACCGGGGTATCTTGCTGCTCGTGCTGAGCCTGTTACTCAGCCGCCTGGCCGCGGCCCAGGGCCCCACCTGGCAGTCGGCAGTGGGCGTGCTGAGCAATGCCGGTAGCGACCAGGGGGCCAACGTGAACGTCGCAACCGATGCCAACGGCAATGTGTACCTCACGGGTATGTTTTTGGGGTCCATCACGTTTGGCAGCACCACCCTCACCAGCGTGGGCAGCAGCGACGTGTACGTGGCCAAGTGGAGCCCCGCCACCGCCTCCTTCGTGTGGGCCCAGCGGGCAGGCGGGGCCGGGAGCGAAGATGCCCGTGCCATAGCCATCGTCGGAAGCAATATCTACGTGGCGGGCACCTTCAACAGCGCATCGGCCAGCTTTGGCACTACCACCCTGGCCAATAATACCAGCTCTGGCATGTCGAGCGACATGTTTGTGGCCAAGCTCACCGATGCCGGCAGCACAGCTTCTTTTACGTGGGTGCAGCGGGTGGGCGGCCCCGGCACCGACGAAGCCTTTAACCTGGCCGCCAGCGGCCCCAATATTTACCTGACGGGTTATTTTGAGAGCGCACAGCTGAGCTTTGGCAGCACCACCCTGGTAAATGCCGGGAGCTTCGACGCCCTGCTGGGCAAGCTAGTAGACCAGGGCAGCACCTGCACGCTGGCCTGGGCCCAGCGGGCCGGCGGCTCCGGCTCCGACGAGCCCTACGCCCTGGCCGTGAGCGGCAGCACCGTGTACTGGGCCGGCTCGTTTAGCAGCAGCACGTTAGCGCTGGGCAGCAGCACCCTCCCTAATGCCGGCAGCTACGATGGCTTTGTGGCCAAGGTCAACGATGCGGGCAGCACCAGCAGTGTGGCCTGGGCCCAGCAGGTGGGCGGCCCCGGCCTCGATGGCATTGCCAGCCTGGCCGTGAGCGGCAGCGCGGTATACATCGGCGGCGCATTTAGCAACTCGATGGCGCTGGGCAGTGGCCTGCTTACCAGTGCCGGCGGCAGCGACGTGTACGTGGCCCGCCTCACCGATGCCGGGTCCAGCGCGAGCGTAGCCTGGGCACAGCAGGCCGGCGGCCCCTACAATGACTATGCGTATGCGCTGGCCGTGCGCGGGCCAGAAATGTACCTGGCCGGCCACTTTGGGGCTACCACGGCCGTGCCCGCGCCCACGGCTACGTTTGGCAGCACCACCCTCACCAGTGCTGGCAACAGCGACATCTTCCTGACGCGGCTAACCGACCAGGGCACCAGTGCCAGCTTTGCCTGGGCTCAGCGCGGCGGTGGCAACAGCGCCGACCTAGCCTACACGGTGGCCCTCGGGGGCACCAATGTGTACGTGGGCGGCAGCTTTCTCGGCAATAGAGCGGCCTTCGGTTCGGCTTCTATCAGCAACTCGTCGGGGGTAGAAGCGGGCTATTTAGCCATTCTGAGCGACCCTGTGCTAGCCGCCGCCAGCCCAGCCGTACTGGCGGGCCTGGCCGTGTACCCCAATCCCGCCCACGGCCAGGCCACCGTGCAGCTGCTGGCCGTGGCCGGGGCGGCCCAAGCCAGCTTTACCCTTATCGATGCGCTGGGCCGGAGGGTGCGCGCCTCGGCCGGGGTGGCTCTGCCCGCCGCGGGGCTGTTCTACGACCTACCGCTCGCCGGCCTGGTGCCCGGCGTGTATCTGCTGCGGGTGCAGGTGGGCGGCGCGGTGGCTACGCACCGGCTGGTAGTGGAGTAGGCCCGCCCGCGCCTCAAAAAAAGGCCTTGCCGGAGGGATGATTTCCGGCGGCAAGGCCTCTTTTTGGGGTGGCTATTTTAAGGCAAGCCCGCCGCGCTGAAGCCCTCAGCGGCTTAAAAATCCTTGCGCTTAAGGCGGCGGCCCCAGCCCGTGGGCAGCTGGTGGGTAGTGGTGTAGAGTCGAACTGCCTCCGTCTCGCGGGCCACGCTGAAACGCGTGAGCTTGCTGGCCCCGATGAGGCCGGGCAGCACTATAAACCCGCTCGCTACGGCCACGGCCGTGCCATCAATGGAGCTGCTCGTTTGGTAGCCATTAACCGTGGTCGTGTTGGGGTTGGTCAGCACCCGCACCAGCACCGCGAGGCCGCCCGTGCCAATGCCTAGCCACACGTAGCCGCCTACGCGGTGCCGCGAATAGTGCCGGCTGATGGCCAGCAGGGTATCGCGCTGGCCCTGGCGCAGGGCGCTGGGCGGGGCCACGGGTGCAGCGGCGGGTGGGGCTGCCTGCTGGGCTAGCAGAGGTAGGTGGGTAGCAGCGAGTAGGCAGGTGGCGAGTAGGTGTTTTTTCATGTAGTAATAAAGAATCATCCGGTGGAAGCGTAGGCGGAAAACAATTAGCTGCCAAGCGCGCAAATCGGCGCAAACTACGGCCAAGACGGCCAGTGAGCCAAGCACTGGCCAGCGGCAACTAATCAAAAATCAGGAACCCGCCGCCAGCTTCACCCGAACGTCGATAACGACGTTACCGGACAGTGCCAGGCTCTTTTTGCTGCTTTATGCCACACTTGGTAGCCTTGGGGCTCGCGGCCGGGGGCGTACATGGGGTAGGGTTGTAGGCCACGCGCTCGGGCAAGTAGTAGCTGGCCGGCAGGTGCCAGGGTGAGGCGCGCCGAAGCTTGAACCCCGGCAAGTTGAGAATAGGCGGCGTGTGCTTGGCACTCAACCTAGCGGGTTGAGACTTCGACTTGCCAGGTTGAAACTGTAACCTGCGAGCTGGTGCGCCAGGGCACCGCGTGGGCGAGGCAGCAACCCTGCGAAATTCACTATATTTAACGGCTTTTTATTCGATTATTCGCGCGTTTCCTTTTCCCTTGATATGAAGCAATTTTTACGTTCTCGCCATGTGCTGCTGGTTTTGGGTGGGGTGGTGGCTGGGCTGGCGGCCCGTGCCCAGGCCCCGGCTTGGCAGGCGGCTATCGCGCTCAGCGCGCCCGGCACGGGCTCGGCCTATGCTAATGCAGTAGCGGCCGATGCGGCTGGCAACGTGTACGTGGCCGGGCAGTTCAACGGTACGCTGAGCCTGGGCACTTTCACGCTGACCACCCCGAGCAGTGGCAACAATGGCTTTGTGGCCAAGTGGAGCCCCGCTACCCAGCAGTTTAGCTGGGCGCGGCAGCTGGGCGGCACCACCACCGGCGTGGCCGTGGTGGGCACTAGCGTATATGCCACGGGGTACTTTTCGAACACCGCTATTTTTGGCAGCACCACGCTCACCTCGGCCGGCGACGACGACGTATTCGTGGTGAAGCTCCTGGATGCGGGCAGCAGCAACACCCTGGCCTGGGTGCGGCAGGCGGGTGGCCCCGGCCTCGACCGGGGGGCCACGGTAGCGGCTACCAGCGCGGCGGTGTACGTGGCCGGGCAGTTTACTCAGGCCGCTGCGTTTGGCACCACGGCCCTCACCGGCAGCGGCACCAGCACGGCCTTCGTGGCCAAGCTCACCGATGGCGGTAGCACGGGCGCGTTCACTTGGGCGCAGCCCGTGGTGGCCACCGGCTACTCCAATGCCTATGGCCTGGCCACCACGGGCAGCACGGTGTACCTCACGGGCCAGTTTTCGCAAACCGCTACGTTTGGCAGCACCACGCTAAGCAGCGCGGCCACGTATGCGGCCTATGTAGCCAAGCTCACCGATGCCGGTGCCACTGGTAGCTTCACTTGGGTGCAGGCCCCGACTACCACCACGGCCAGCCAGACCTTTGGGCTGGGCGTGGCCGTAGTGGGCACGAGCGTGTACACGGTGGGCAAGTTTACGGGCACCAACAGCTTCGGCTCCCAAACCCTGACCAGTGCCGGGGCCAGCGACGTTTACCTGGCCAAGCTCACGGATGGCGGCAGCACGGGCAGCTACGTGTGGGCGCAGCAGGCGGGTGGCACGGCCGATGATGGGGGCCAAAAAGTAACCGCAGCGGCTGGCCAGGTTTACGTGTCGGGCAGTTTTAGGGGCACCGCCAGCTTCGGCACTACCACGCTGACCAGCGCCGGCGGCGGCGATGTATTCGTGGCTCGGCTCACCGATGCCGGCCCCAGCGCCAGCATTGCTTGGGTGCAGCAGGCCGGTGGCCCCGGCAACGACGACGGCCGCGACCTGGCCCTGAGCGGGGGCCGCCCCGTAGTGGTAGGCAGCTTCAATGCCACGGCCAGCTTTGGCTCTCAGACCATTACCAATGCCGCGCTCTACAGCGAGAATGCCTTTCTGGCCGCGCTTAGCCCGGAAGTACTCGCTACGGCCACGGCCGCTGCCCCGCTCGCGGTGGCGTGCTTCCCCAATCCGGCGCGTGCTGCTACCGTAGTGCGGCTGCCCGCAGTGCCGGGGGCTGCCCAGGCCGCCCTTACCCTCACCGATGCGCTGGGCCGCGTGCTCAGCACCCACACCGCCCCGGCCGGGCGCGATTATCAACTCGACCTCGCTGGCCTCGCGCCCGGCGTGTACGCCCTGCGCGTGCAGGCCGGCGAGGCCACTGCCACCCAGAAGCTCGTGGTGCAGTAACCGCCCGGCAGCCCGGCCGTACCTTTGCCCCATGCCCGCCAACAACCTCGCCGCTACCCTCGACCACACGCTGCTGCGTCCCGACTGCACCGAAGCCCAGATAATTCAGCTGTGCCGCGAGGCGCGCCAGCACGGCTTTGCCAGTGCCTGCGTGCCGCCATGCTACGTGCCGGTGGCTGCCCGCGAGCTCAGCGGCTCGGGCGTGGCGGTGTGCACCGTTATTGGCTTTCCGCTGGGGTATAACAACCCGCGGGTGAAGTTCCGCGAAGCGGAAATTGCCTTGGCCGAGGGCGCTACCGAGCTGGATTTGGTGCTGAATGTCTCGGCTTTGAAATCGGGCAACCTCGCTGCCGTGAAGGCCGAAGTCGAAGACCTCGCCGACCTCTGCGACGTGAATGATGCGCTGCTCAAAGTCATCATCGAAACCGCCCTGCTGACCGAGGCGGAAATGGAAACTGCCGCCCGCCTTTGCGCCGAAGCCGGTGCTGGCTTCGTGAAAACCAGCACCGGCTTTGCCAGCCGGGGCGCGTCGGTGGCCGATGTGGAGCTGCTGCGTCGTGTGCTGCCGCCCGAGGTGCGCATCAAGGCCAGCGGCGGCATTCGCACCCGCGCGCAGGCGCTGGCACTGCTGGCCGCCGGGGCCGACCGGCTTGGTACTTCTAACAGCTTGGTTATTATTGAAGATGATGCTGCGCACGCCTAACGCCATGCTGCTTTTGAGTTTGCCGCTGCTGGCGGCCTGCGCCACCACAGCCCCCACCGCGCCCCCAGCCGCGCAGGCCGCGCCCACCGACACTGTGCGCAAAACCACCGCCCTGCTACCCGCCGAAGACCTGACCAAATACCGGCCCACCTTCGCCCCGGCTGGCCCGTCGGCCAGCCCTGCGGCGGCTGCCCGGCCGGCCGGTCCCACCGCTTCGGTCCAAAAAGCTACTGCGCCCGCGCCCACCAACGCAGCCAATGCCCAGGTAGAGCAGCGCCTGCGCGACCAGGCCTTCACCAACCAAAACGTGAAGTATACCAGCGGCTACCGCATCCGGGCCTACCTCGGGCTAGAGCGCGCCCAGGCCATGACCATTCGCCGCCAAGTCATCGGCCGCTACCCCGACGAAACCGATTATATCACCTTCAAACAGCCCGTGTATCGGCTTTACATCGGCGACTACACGACCAAGCTCGACGCGGCGCGCGGCCTGGCGCGGGTGCGGCAGTTTGTGCCCAAAGCCGAGCTGGAGCCCATGCAAGTGCTGCTGAACAAGGTACCGTAGGTTTTTACGTTTTACTTCCGCTTTACACGTTGTCCTGCTGAGCTTGCCGAAGCATCTTGGTCGCTCCGTTGGAGTGCTATCCTTGGTAACCAGCCAAGATGCTTCGGCAAGCTCAGCAAGACAAACGTTTTATAGGCTAACATCTATATGCTAACCCAACTTCGTGACCGTGCCGCTGCCCTGGCCCCCGAGCTGTCGGCCCTGCGCCGCCACCTGCACGCTAACCCCGAGCTGTCGTTTAAGGAAACTAAGACGGCGGCTTTCGTCACCCAAAAGCTGACGGAAATGGGCTTGCAGCCCTATGCTGTGGCGGGCACCGGCGTGGTGGCCCTCATCGAAGGGCAGCCGGGTGGCCCGGTGGTGGCCCTGCGCGCCGACATGGACGCGCTGCCTATCCTGGAGCTGAGCGACGTGCCCTATAAATCTACCAGCCCCGGCGTGATGCACGCCTGCGGCCACGACGTGCACACCACTTGCTTGCTGGGCGCGGCCCAGCTGCTCACGGAGGCGAAAGACCAGTTTAAAGGCACCGTAAAGCTGATTTTTCAGCCTGGCGAGGAGCTGCTGCCCGGCGGTGCCTCGCTGATGATAGCCGACGGCGTGCTCCAGAACCCAGTTCCGACCGAGATACTCGGCCAGCACGTTTTTCCGCGGCTGCCGGTGGGGCAGATTGGCGTGCGGCCCGGCCGCTACATGGCCAGCACCGATGAGCTGTATCTAAAAGTGAAGGGCAAAGGAGGCCACGGCGCGATGCCCGAGCTTAACCTCGACCCGGTGCTGGTGGCGGCCAATATCATCGTGGCCGCCCAGCAAATCGTGAGCCGCCGCGCCAACCCCAAGATGCCCTCGGTGCTGAGCTTCGGCAAAGTCATCGCTAACGGCGCCACCAACGTCATCCCCGACGAGGTCTATATCGAAGGCACCTTCCGCACCCTCGACGAGGCGTGGCGCACTGAGGCCCACCAGCACTTGCGGCAGCTCTGCGAAGGCCTGGCCGCTAGCATGGGCGCGGTGTGCGAGCTCGAAATCCGTCGCGGCTACCCTTGCCTCGACAACAACCCCGCCGTGACGGCCCGCGTGCGCGCCGCCGCCGAGGAATACCTGGGGGCCGAAAACGTGATTGAGCTCGACCAATGGCTGGCGGCTGAGGACTTTGCTTATTTCTCGCAGGCGGCTCCGGCCTGCTTCTACCGCCTGGGCACGCGGGCGGCCGATGGCCGCTTTGCCGCCTCGGTGCACACGCCCACGTTCGATATCGACGAGCAGGCGCTCAGTGTAGGGGCAGGGCTGATGGCGTGGCTCACCTTGCAGGAATTAGCGGGCCAGTAGGGTTGTCTTTTTTATCATAATTAGTTGTAAATATGCGTTCTATACTATCCTGTTTATTGCTAGGTGGCCTCTTGCTGGGTAGCCGCGCTGCCCAGGCGCAATACGACCCCAACGTGGCGCACCGCTCGGTGCAGCCGCTGGAGCTGTGGCCCGAGCTTCAAGGCGAACTGGCCTTCGCCAACGGCGACTACCTGCTGCTGGCCCTGCGGGGCCAGCGCAGCACCTACGACTACTCCTCGGCGGTGAAACGCCCGCTGGGCTTCGACACCCGCCGGGCCACGGTGGCCTACGAGCACTTCTGGAACCCGCACTGGAGCTGGGGCGGCACGCTGCGCTATGAGTCGGCGGCCAACTTCGAAACTAATAGCTACGGCGACCTGCTGGTGCCCGAACTGCTGCTGCGCCACCGCTCGCCCATTTTTGGCGGCCTCACCTTTGGCCAGCGCCTGGGCGTAGAGCGCCAAATTTTGGTAAACCGGCACGTAGTGGGCAGTTCAGGGGCCGATGGCCAGTTCTGGGGCCGGCTGCGGGTCGATGTCGAGCGGTTGTTCTTTTTTAATGGGGATATTATGGGGTTTGCCTTGCGGCCGCGCCTTAGCTACGCGGCCAGCACGCACCTGCGCTTTCAAAAAGATGTCAGCGACCCCGACGAGCGCACCATTCAGTTCACCAGTTTGCGTGGCGAGGTGGGCCTGCGCCTCTCGCCGCGCATCGATGTAACCCCCTGGTTTGCCTACCAAACCAACTACCAGCAGTCGCTGGTATTTACCGACGTCAACGGCAACCCGGTATCGGGTGGCAAAACCAATTACGTGTACCCCACACTTGGGCTCGACCTGCGTTTTACCCTGCTGCCTGTGGCCCCCGGTGCCAACCGGCGGCAGTTGCCAACCCAGCACTAGGTAGCTTGTTGCTGACATAATGTCTCGCGTTCATTCAAAAATAAAAGCCCTTTGCAGCATGTGAAGGGCTTTTTTACTGCCTATTGCAAAAAGTCTTATTTTCATTATTATGAAAATAAGACTTTTTGTCATTTTAAGGTAGTCGGCATAGATTTTATAGATAGGAAGGTGTCGCCGCTCATTCAGGGTGGCTCTTCAAACCGACCAAACCTCTTTTATCTACCATGGCAACCTTGCTGTATAACCGCCCCGCTCTGCGCCCCGCCCGTGCTTTCAACTCGCTGCTAAACGAGGTGCTGCGCGACACCCAACCCACCACGCCCCAGCCTTCGACGACCTTTGTGCCCGCCGCTGACATCTTCGAAACGGCCACCGGCTACGAGCTGTACCTGGCATTGCCGGGCGTGGCCAAAGATGCCGTAACTATCGACTTTCAGGAAGGCCAGCTAGTGGTAGCCGGCAGCCGCCCGGCCCCGGCCACCGAAGGCGAAAACGCGCCTAAGCTGCGCCGCGTCGAAACCCGCTTCGGCGAGTTTAGCCGCACCTTCCGCCTGCCCGAAACGGTTAATGTGAAAGCCATCAGCGCCGAGCTCACCGATGGCCTGCTGCGCCTGACGCTGCCCTTCGACACCGAGAAAGTGACCAAGCAGCATATCGAAGTGCGCTAAGCCGCTGGCTACTACCCAAAAAAGGCACCCGCGCTGGGTGCCTTTTTTGGTCTAGAAATTGCATAATCCTGGGTAACAAGCAACCTTTGGGCACGAAAAATTCTCTTTTAAGCGTTGAAGCCCGTAGAGAGAATGGCTGCCGGCCGCATTATCTTAGCTGACGGTGGCACTTGCCTGGTTTCGGGCTGTTTTGTTACTTCGCAACACCTTTTTTCCTCCTTTTAATTAACCCCAATGCAAGCTAAAAACATGATGCTCGGCCTGCTGACCTCCGCCATTTTGGGCGGCGGCGTGGCCGTAGGGGGGTATAAGCTGCTGGAAGCCGAGCCGGGCAACGTGGCTCAGTCAACCGTAGCTTCTGACCCCCAGGTACGCTACACCTCGGCCCTGCGCAGCAGCACGTATGCCGCCCCCGAAGGCCTCAACTTTGTGGCCGCCGCCGCTGCTACCACGCCCGCCGTGGTGCACGTAATGACCGAGTACAAAGCCGAGCCCCAGCAGCGCTCGCAGCGCATGCAGATGGACCCGCTGTTTCGCCAGTTCTTCGGCGACCAGTTCGAGGACCAGCTGCGTGGGCAGCGCGAGCCGCAAGGTGGGGGCGAAGGCTCGGGCTCGGGCGTAATTATCGCCGCCAATGGCTACATCGTCACCAACAACCACGTGATTGATAAGGCCTCCAAAATAACGGTGGTGCTCGACGACAAGCGTAAGTACGACGCCGAGCTGGTGGGCACCGACCCCACCACCGACATAGCCGTGCTAAAGGTGAAAGCTGATAACCTGCCCTTCATTAAGTACGGCAACTCGGACGAGGTGAAAGTGGGCCAGTGGGTGCTCGCCGTGGGCAACCCCTTCAACCTGAACTCGACCGTGACGGCGGGTATTGTGTCGGCCAAAGGCCGCAGCATCGGTATTCTGGCCCGCAGCCAGGATAACATGGGCATCGAGTCGTTTATCCAGACCGATGCCGTGGTGAACCCCGGCAACTCGGGTGGTGCCTTGGTGAATACCAACGGCGACCTGGTGGGCATCAACTCGGCTATTTCGTCGCACACCGGCTCGTTTGAGGGCTATGCCTTTGCCGTGCCTAGCTCCATCGTGAGCAAGGTGGTCGATGACTTGCTGAAGTATAAAGTGGTGCAGCGCGCCCTGCTCGGCGTACGCATTCAGGAAGTAGACGCTCGCCTGGCGTCGGAGAAAAAGCTGAATACCCTGAACGGCGTGTACGTGCAAGGCCTCGGCGAGAAGAGCGCCGCTGCTGCCGCCGGCCTGAAAATCGGGGACATTATCACCGACATCAACGGGGTGATGGTGAATACCTCGGCGCAGCTGCAAGAGCAGGTGTCGCGCTTCCGCCCCGGCGATAAAATCAAGGTGGGCTACCTGCGCGGCGACAATAAAGAGGTGGCTACGGCTACGCTTTTCAACGCCTCGAACACCACAGCCGTGGTGAAGGAGATGCCCGCTACTGCCGCCGTTACCTACGAAGGTGCCAAGTTTAGCGCCGTGCCCTCCCGCCTGCAAAACGAGCTGGGTATTGATGGTGGTGCCCAGATTGCGGGTGTGAAGGGCAGCAACTTCAAGGAAAGTGGCATGGCCGAAGGCTTTATTATCACGCGCATCGACAAAAACCCGGTGCGCAAGCCCGCCGACGTGCAGAACTACCTCGACCAAGCCAAGGACAACTCGGGTGCGCTCGTAGAGGGCGTGTATCCCGATGGCCGCAAGGCATATTACCCGATTGGCCGCGAATAATTAGCCGTTGTGGTTAAGAACTAAAAAAGCCCTCGCCAGCTACTGGCGGGGGCTTTTTGGTTGGGCCAAGATAGAGGCGAGAAGTTGGGGCAGAGCCATTACTCCACCAGCAGGCGAGCGGTGCTTAGGCTTTCGCCCGCGGCCACGCGCAGAGTGTACACGCCGGGGGCGAGGCCGCTCACATCCAGCGCGGTTTGCTGGCTGCTGGCTGCCAGAGGTGCCGTGTGGGCACGCACCACCCGGCCCAAGGCATCGAGCACGGTGAAGCCCACGGTAGCCACGCCGCTGATGGCCGGCAGCTGCACCGTAGCCACGGTGCCGCGAGGGGTGGGAGTAGGGAATATGGTGGCCTTGGCAATGGCCGCCGCGGGAGTTGTGGCCAGCCCGGTGGCATCGGCTAGGGCAGTGAAAAAGCCCGTGAACCCTAGGTCGGCCGCGCCCACGGGCTGGCTGCCGAAGAGGGCCGCGCCGTAGACCCGGCCGCCCACGTACACGGCCGTGGCCACCGGGGCCAGGGCCAGCGCGTTGTCGGTATTAGAGCCGCCGGCACTTTGGGCCCAGGCAAAGCTGGCGCTGGGGCCGGCATCGGTGAGCTTGGCTACGAAGGTATCGTCGGAGGTGGCAGTGCTGGTGAGCGTGGTGCTGCCAAAGCTGGCCGCGCCGCCAAAGCTGCCCGCGATGTACACCGCCGGGCCGCGCACGGCCAGGGCATCGACGTAGTCGGAGAGGGGGCCGCCCGCGCCCCGCGCCCACACGTAGTCGGCCGTGGCCCCGGCATCGGCGAGCTTGGCCACGAAGGCATCGTAGGCCCCGCCGGCGGTGGAGGCATTGGGCACGCTGAGGCTGCCAAAAGTCGCCGTGCCCTGAAAGCGCCCCGCCACGTATACCTGGCTACCCTGCACCACTAGGGCATTGGGCACCACAATACCGGTGCCGCCCGCCTGCCGCACCCAGGTGTAGGTGGGGCTGGGGCTGGCATCGGTGAGCTTGGCCACAAATAGGCCGAACGGGCCGGTGCTGGTCAAACTAAGATTGCCGAAGGCGGTGGTGCCGCTAAACAAGCCCGTGACGTAGACATTGCTGCCCTGCACGGCCACGCCGTTGGCTTGGTCGTTGCTGAAGCCGCCTAGTATCTGCGTCCAGGCAAAGGCGGCGCTGGAGCCCGTGTCGGCAAGCTTGAAGAGAAAGGCATCGGCGGGGCCAGCGCTGGTGTAGCTGGTGCTGCCAAAGGTGGCCGCCCCCGAAAAGTACCCCGCCGCGTACACGCTGGTGCCGTTTACGGCCAGGGCATTGACTTGGTCGAAGCCCGCACCGCCCACCCGCCGCGCCCAGGCAAAGCTGGCACTGGTGCCCGCATCGGCTAGGCGGGCCACGAAGGCATCGATGGACCCAGCGCTGGTGAGGGCGCTGCTGCCAAAGGTGGCCGTGTTTTCAAAATAGCCCGCCACATACACGCTGCCTTCGCCCAAGGCCAAGGCGGTGACCTGGTCGGTGCCGGTGCCGCCCGCCTGCTGCACCCAGGTAAAGCTTTGGGCGGCAATGTTCCACTTGGCCACGAAAACATCGTTGCTGCCAGCGCTGGTGAGGGAGACGCCGCCCAGGCTGACGGTGCCCGCAAACCAACCCGCCACATACACGTTGCCGTTGGCATCGGCCACGGTGGCCGTCACCGAGGCCCCGCCGGCGCTGCCCGTGGCCGCCGCCGCCGTGATAATGGTTTGCCAGGTGGGGGCCTGCCCCTGCGCGGTGGCGGTGCCCGCCAGCAGTCCGGCTAGCAGCCCCGCCCGGCGCGCCAGCGTAGTAAAAGAAAAAGCCATTGAGAAAGAGGAATGTAAGGGAATGGGTAGCTGGTTAAGTTCCTGCTAAACTAGCTCCTGCGCTAGTCATTTTCCTGCTGGCTGCCTACTCTACCACCAGCCGGGCAGTGCCCAGGCTTTCGCCCACGGCCACGTGCAGGGCATACATGCCGGGGGCGAGGCCGGCTATGTCTAGCGTGGCTTGCTGGCTGCCGGCCGCCACGGGCGCGGTGCGCGCACACACTACCCGGCCCACGCCATCGAGCACCGCAAGCTCTACTGAGCCAGCCTTGGTAGTGGCTGGCAGCTGCACCGTAGCCACGGTGCCGCGGGGGGTAGGGGTGGGGAATATAGTGGCCTTGGCAATGGCGGCAGTAGCCCCCAGGGTGGCGAGCCCCGTAGCATCGGCTAGCGAAGTGAAGAAGCCCGTTTGCCCCGCGCTGGCCGACCCCACCGGCTGACTGCCAAACGAGGCCACGCTATATATATAGCCGCCTACGTAGATGGCCGTACCCGTCGTAGTCAGGGCCAGGGCTTCATCGATGCTGGTGCCGCCGGCACTCTGGGCCCAGGCAAAGCTGGCACTAGGGCCCGCATCGACCAAGCGCGCTACCAATACATCGCTGACAAAACCAGGAACGGTGATGGTAGTGCTGCCGAGGCTGACTGTGCCCCCTACGCCACCCGCAAGGAAGACACTGCTGCCGCGCACGGCCAGGGCATTGATGTAGTTGGAGCCGTTGCTGCTGGCTACCGCATAAGCCCACCCAAAGCTGCTAGCAGAGCCCGCATCGGTGAGCTTGGTTACGAAGCCAGTGTAGTTGCTATTGCCCGCGGTGGTATTGGAGAGGGTAGTAGTGCCGAAGGTGGCTGTGCCACCCTGAAAGCGCCCGCCCAAGTACACCTGGCCGCCTTGCACCACCACGGCGCTGGGTAGTATAAAGCTGGTGCTGCCGGCCCGCTGTGCCCAGCCAAAGCTGCCGCTGCTGCCTGCATCGGTGAGCTTGGCGATAAACATACCCGCCGTGCCGGCGCTGCCTAGGCTGGTAGCGCCGAAAGCCATGCTACCCGTAAAGTACCCCATGAGGTATACGCTGGTGCCTTGTACCGCCACGCCACTGGCGTAGTCGTTGGTGACGCTGCCCAGGGCCTGCGTCCAGGCAAAGGTGGCACCGGGGCCCGCGTCGGTGAGCTTGGTTAGAAAGGTGTCGGTGGAGCCGGCCCCGGTATAGCTGGCGCTGCCAAACGTGGCCGTGCCCACAAACGAGCCGGCCATATATAGGGCCGTGCCATTCACGGCCAGCGCGCTGGCCTGGTCGTTGTCGGCACCGCCGGCACGGTAGGCCCAGGCAAAGCTGGCGCTGCTGCCCGCGTCGGTGAGCTTGGCTACGAAGGCATCGTTGCTCCCGGCGCTGGTAAAAGTGCTGCTGCCAAAGGCAGCCGTGCTTTCAAAATAGCCCGCTACGTACACATTGCCGCCGCTCGTGGCCAGGCCGCTCAGGGTTTCGTGGCCCGTGCCGCTCGACCGCTGCACCCACGCAAAACTTTGGGTGGCCGGCACCCACTTGGCCACGAACACATCGCGCGAGCCGGTGCTGACGAAAGTAGTGCCGCCCAAGGCGATGGTGCCATTAAAAGTGCCGGCCACATACACATTGCCGCTGGCATCGGCCACCGTGGCCGCAATACTGGCCGTGCCGCCGGCGGAGGTGGGCGTTACCAGCCCAACGGCCTGCCAGGCGGGAGCCTGCGCCTCCGCCGTAGCCACCGCCCCGGCTATTATTCCGGCCAGCAGCCCTACCCAGCGTACTAATGTGGTAAAGGAAAAAGTCATGCAAAAGGGGCTAGCAGGTGAAGAATGGTTGCCTAATACCTTGCTAAACTACGTAATGTACTATTCAAATTCTTAGATAATACACTGTTCTGCCACAAGCCGGGCAGTACCGACTAGCAGTTTTAGGTGGTTTGGGGTACACTATTCGATGCACAAGCCATCGGGCACCGAGAGGTCGATGTGCCAACGCTACTCGTTGCTGATTCAACTGCCCGCAATATCTTTACCACTGCCTGTTTTCTGCCCTATCCGATGAATCTACCCGTTACCCACTATCCCGAAGGCTTCACCCTGGCCTACCTGCCCGACCAACATTTGCTCATTGGCCGCTGGCTGCGCCCCGTGGGGCTCACCGAACTAAAGGCCCACTACGCCGAGCTGCTGCAAGCCGCCCTGAACCACGGCAACTGCCGCCACTGGCTGCTAGATGTGCGCCGCCGCCGCATCAACGATGCCGACGCCGTGCGCTGGTTTGGGGAGGAGTTTGGCCCCGCGCTGCCCGACATTTTGGGCCAGCCGGTGGTGGTGGCCTACTTTGCCATGGTGGGCCAGGATGTGGCTACCACCGACCCCGCCCTGTGGGAAAACATCCGCCAGGGCTCGACGCAGGGCGCCAAGTATTGCTACTTCGACCAGGAAAGTGCGGCCATGAACTGGTTGGCCCAGCAGCCTTAACCCGGGCGAGCTACCAGCGCCGCTGCCCGGCGGCGGAGGCGTTTTTTTTGTGGCTAGCTTTGCCCATACTCTCCGCTTATTTTTCCCAGCAGTGTATGAAGCAGGCCCTCGAAGAAGCTACCACCCCCGATGTAACCGTGGCGCATCCCCACGTCGACCCGCACGGCATGCAGGATGTGCTGCGCCAGCTCGGCATCAAGCCCCAAAACGCGGCCTATAGCACCGGCCAGCAGTGGGGCGGCACCAGTGGCGCTACCAAAACTATCGTTTCGCCCGCCGATGGTAAGGTTATCGCCGCCATATCGCTGGCCACTGCGGCCGACTACGAAGCCGTGATGCAGGCCGCCCAGGCCACCTTTCCGGCGTGGCGGCAGGTGCCCGCGCCCAAGCGCGGCGACATCGTGCGCCAGATTGGCAATGCGCTGCGCCACCACAAGGAGGCGCTGGGCAAGCTGGTGAGCTACGAGATGGGCAAAATATTGCAGGAAGGCCTGGGCGAAGTGCAGGAAATGATTGATATCTGCGACTTTGCGGTGGGCCTGAGCCGGCAGCTGACGGGCTTCACCATGCACTCGGAGCGGCCTGACCACCGCATGTATGAGCAGTACCACCCGCTGGGCGTGGTAGGCATCATCTCGGCTTTCAACTTCCCGGTGGCCGTGTGGAGCTGGAACGCCATGCTGGCCGCCGTGTGCGGCGATGTCTGCATCTGGAAGCCCTCGGAAAAAACGCCGCTGGTGGCCGTGGCCGTGCAGCACCTGGTTAGCAAAGTATTGGCCGATAACGACCTGCCCGAAGGTATTTTCAACCTCGTACTGGGTGGCCCCGAGGTAGGCGCCGCCATGGCCGCCGACGAGCGCATGCCCCTTGTCTCGGCCACTGGCAGCACCCGCATGGGCCGCGCCGTGGGGGCGGCCGTAGGCCAGCGCCTGGGCCGCGCCCTGCTCGAACTGGGCGGCAACAACGCCATCATCCTCACCCCGCAGGCCGACCTGGAAATGGCCATGCGCGCCGTGGTGTTTGGGGCAGTGGGCACGGCCGGGCAGCGCTGCACCACCACGCGCCGCCTCATCATCCACGACAGCATTTTTGAAGAGGTCAGCCAGCGCCTGATGGCCACATATGCCAAGCTGCCCATCGGCCACCCCTTGCAGGCCGGCACGCTAGTGGGCCCGCTCATCGACGCCGATGCCGTAACGCTGTTCACCAATGCCATCGAGCAGGTGCAGCAGGAAGGCGGCACGCTTCTCACGGGCGGCCAGGTGGTGAGCAGCGCCGAGCTGCACGGCGGCCACTACGTGCTGCCCGCCCTGGTAGCCGCCGAAAACCACTACCCCACGGTGCAGGCCGAAACCTTCGCGCCCATCCTCTACCTCATCAAGTACAGCGGCGAAGTCGGCGAAGCCATTCGCCTGCAAAACGACGTGCGCCAAGGCTTGTCGTCGTCCATCTTCACTGGCAGCCTACGCGAGTCCGAAGCCTTCCTCTCGCACGCCGGCTCCGACTGCGGCATTGCCAACGTGAACATCGGCACCAGCGGCGCCGAAATAGGCGGGGCTTTCGGCGGTGAAAAGGAAACCGGCGGCGGCCGCGAATCGGGCTCCGATGCCTGGCGCGTGTACATGCGCCGGCAGACGAATACCATCAACTATGGCACGGAACTACCGCTGGCGCAAGGGATTAAGTTTGATATTTAAGTGCTCAGCCATAAATAACCGCCCGACCGCAGCACCTCACCCCCTGGCCCCCTCTACTTTTCGGAGAGGGGGCCAGGGGGTGAGGCGCTGCGGTCGGGCGGTTACATAGGTACAAGGATTGCCTAAGAGAGGGGCAACACAACATGAGTAGATGTTGTGTTGCCCCTCTTTTACTTTAAAACCCACAAAATAGGCTGCGGTGTGCACTACTTGCTTTAAAGTGCCGGTTTCTCAGGTAGGGATAAACACCGGTAAGCTTCTTCAAACGATACTATTTCGTCGTTGTCCGATTGGATTAGCCGTTCCTTTAAAAAGGAAGCTATTCTTAGGCGAAATTTAGCTTCCTCCACGGTTACTACTTCGCCACGTTTTATCTGTTCCAAACCCTCATCCAAATCCCGTAGGGCAATGAGACGCTCGATAAACTGTTCGGGCTCAAAGGGGTCGGGCAGCGCCTGCAAAGCAATCAGAACCTGTTCTTTGGTCATCTTAGTCGAAGAAAACGGTTGCTGAAAGATATAACCTTTGCGGTAATCTTTACTTGCCCGCCGTCTGCACCACTTGCGGCAGCACCTTGGCCAGTGCCTCGGCCTGGCTGCGCGTGAAATTGCCCTCTACCTGCACCAGCACAAAGGAATTGGCGGCGTTGGGCAGCGAGCCGGTGGCTACTATTTCGCTCACTTTATCACCCGACATGCGAATGACCGAGTTGTAATTGCCGGCCGACGAGTTGCCGGCCACCAGGGGCGTATACTTTTCAGCCGCCAGCAGGCCAGTGGCCTCACTCAGCAGGCCTTGCTGCGACAGGTCAAGCGCGCCAGTGGTGGTAGGGGCGAAGGTGAGCGCCCGCGCTCCCCGCACGCCCACGATGGCTTGGGTCAGCTCGTTGCCACCAAATAAATTGGCGGCCTTCACCAGCGCCAATCGCTGAAGCAGGCTCGCTGACCACTCAGTGGTATGAAAGCCGGCGCGGTTCTCGTACTTATTGAAAAAAGAAGCTACGGTGCGGGCTGGGGTGCCGGGCCCGCTGGCCCGGCAAGCTCCTAGCAAAGCCAAGCCAACCAGCAAAAAAGCTAGTAGCAGGCGGGCGGCGGGTGCCCGGTGAGTAGGGGAGGAAAAGCGCATATAAAACGGGTATAAAAGAGCGGCAGTAGAAACAGAAGTAGGCAAACTGCGTGCCCAAGTCCGGTTTCTGCTGCCGCTGGCTTTCTGAAAGGAAGGGCAAAACTTAGCTGTGGCTGCCGGCCGTCGAGCCCTCGTCGGTGGGGTCGGTTACGCCGCGGCGCTGGCCTTGCTTGTCCACGGGGCCTTCGCCGGCTGTGATTTCATCGTCCTCATCCGAGGATACATAGACGTTGGTGGTGGGGCCGAGGCCGCCGTTTTTCTGGGCCAGGTCGGCTTCAGCTTGGGCAAATTTCAGGTTGAGCAGCGAGTCGTCGGCCGAGGCGTCGGGGGCGGGTTTTTTCTGGTCTTGAGCCATGAGGAAGCGCCGGCCGGCCGGGATATAAACGGCCACCGGATACCAAGCAGTACGCGCCCGGCGCGCCGAGGTTGGGCTGGCAAAGGGTGCGGGTGGTTGTAATTTTACAGTCTTAGCCTACTTATTTAATCCCAATTAGCCCGCATGGTACCTACTACACCGCCCACCGACTTCGACCCCTTGCACAACCCCTGGCAAACCCACGGCACGGCGGTGATATATGAAAACCCCTGGATTCGGGTGCGCCAAGACCAGATAACTAACCCCAAGGGCGGCACGGGCATCTACGGCGTAGTGTCGATGCGCAACAAGGCCATCGGCATTGTACCCCTTGATGATGAGGGCAATACCTGGCTGGTAGGCCAGTACCGCTACACCCTGAACGAGTACACTTGGGAAATTCCGATGGGCGGCGGTCCCATCGAGCTCGACGTGCTGGAATCGGCGCAGCGCGAGCTGCGCGAGGAAACCGGCCTGCTAGCCGAACGCTGGACGCGCATTGCCCGCCTGCACACCTCCAATTCCGTCACCGACGAAGAAGGCTTCGTGTACCTGGCCGAAAACCTCACCCAAGGCGAGTGGGAGCCCGAAGAAAGCGAGGACCTGCGCGTGTGGAAGCTGCCGCTAACCCAAGCTGTGGCCATGGTGATGAGCGACGAGATAACCGACGCCATCAGCGTAGCCGGACTGCTGAAGGCCGAGAAATTTCTGGCGGCGCGGGGCTAGGTGAGTTTCTGTCAGAGCGTCTGTCATTGCGAGGAGGACGTCTGTCATTGCGAGCGCAGCGAAGCAACCTTTCCTTCACGATAGCACGACCTCGCTTATGCAAAAGGAAAGAGTTGCTTCGCTGCGCTCGCAATGACAGACGTCCTCCTCGCAATGACACACGTCCTCCTCACCAAGACAAACACAAACAGCCCACTAAAACCGATAGCTCCTAACTTTGCCGCATGCCTGCGTTCCTGCGTTATCTCGGCCAGCGCCTCTACACTACCTGGGCCACCATCATGTTTGTGTTGCCGTTTGCGACTACCTGGCCGGCGCAGATGCTATTTGCCCGCAAGCCCCAGTGGCGGCGCTATGTGCACACCCTCAACCGGTACTGGGCCAAGTTCTCGACGCGTGGCTGGCTGGTGCCGCTAGAAATTGTGAATGAGGGGCCGCCGCTCACGCCGCAGGCCTGCATTTATATGGCCAACCACACCTCGTTTGTGGACATTCTGGTGCTGTTTCGCGACATTCCGGGCTATGTCAACATCATGGGCAAAGACTCGCTGGTGAAGTTTCCGGTGTGGGGGCCGATTTTCGGCCAGACCTACATTCCCATCAACCGCAAAACGGCGGTGGGCCGGGGCCGCGCCACCGCCCAGGCCCGCCAGAGCCTGCGCGATGGCCGCCCGCTCATTCTCTTTCCGGAGGGCACCATCGGCGACAAGCCCGGCGAGGAATTACAGCCATTTATGGATGGCGCGTTTCAGCTAGCCATTGCCACGGGCGTGCCTATTATTCCGGTCAGTTTGCCATTCACCCACAAGTTTATGCCCTCGGTATCGGGCCTGCGGGTGCGCTACCACAAGCTGCGCGCCGTGTACCACCAGCCCATTGCCACCACCGGCCTCACCGATGCCGATATTCCCGCCCTCAAAGCCAAGGTAATGGCCCAGATAGCCGACGACTTCGTGCCCGAAGGCGCGGGCATTCCGGAGCCGAGCCGGCTTTTTTAGGGTAGGAGGGTGAGGGGGTAGGAGTATAGGAGTTTGTGCTGCCAGTTTCCCCTCCTCTCGCCCCCTCACCCTCCTACCCCCATACCCTCTTACCCTACCATTATGAATACCGAAACCCTACGCGGCCTGGCCCACCTGGCCCGCCTCGAATTTGACCCCGCCCGCGAAGAGCAGATGCTCAAGGACCTCAACGGCATCCTCGATTGGGTGGCACAGCTAGAGAAAGTTGACACTGAGGGCGTAGCGCCACTGGTGCATTTATCGCACGAAATCAACGTGTTGCGCGACGACGAAGCCCACAATACCGTAACCCACCAGGAGGGCTTGCAAAACGCCCCGCGCAAAGACTCCGATTATTTCCGCGTGCCCAAGGTGCTGGACTAAAAAGGCGGGAATGAGCGTTGATGCGCAGCCGGGGCAAAGGAGCTAACCCGCTGGTAGGCTGCGCAGCTGCTGCGGGCGGGCCTTCACGCGTCTTTGGCTGCCGCGTCCATTTTCCTAGTGCCCACCTCAACCTTCCATTTCTCCGTTTTCTTGGCTGATTTTTCGTTTTGGCGGCGCTCGGCGGCTTTGCCGGTGCTGCTGGCCGTGCTAGCCGTGGGGCTAGCGGCCTACTATTACTTTGTGGGCGAGGCGGCCACGCTGCCGCTGGTGCTGGTGCCGCACCTCACGCCCGTGCCCCTCACCCTCGACTCGGTGGCCGTGGGGGCCGTGCACCTGCCGGTGCCCGCCAATGGCTACATCACCACGCTAACCCACGATTTTGCCGGGCCGTTTACCCAGCCGGTGGCCGCCGCACTGTGGCTGGGGCTGCTGGGAGTGGGGCTGGCCGGCTGGCTGGCGGTGGTAAGTATGCTGCCGCGCCCAGCCTTTATTGCGGGCACGGTGCCGGTTATTTTCCTGCTGATGTCGCTCAATGTCGATGCGTTGGAGATATTCCGCGGCCATCCGCAGGGCTTTCTGCTGCTGAGCCAAGTCGTGCTGGCGGGCACGGCCTTCGGGCTGCACGCCTACGGCGGGCGCGTGGGTATTCGGGGTCGCCTCCTGCTTTTCATGGGGCTGGTGGCCGCGCTGGTGGGGCTGATATTCAGCCGCTCGGTGCTGCCAACCCAGGAAACGGTGCTGCACTTGGCTGCTTTTGCTACGCCAGCCAGCGCGGTGCTGGTAGCCTTGCTGGTGCTGTGGGTAGGGGTTGAGAATATTAGGATACTGCTGTGGTTTAATACCCAGGCCGAGCGGCCCGAGGGGCGGTTTGGCCTGGTGCCGCTGGTGCTGGCTAGCTTGCTGTACCTGGGCGTTTTGGGTTTTTATTATTGGAATAATGGCCAGGTAGAATTGCTGTTTGGCCTGCACCTCGACCCGCTGCTGCTGCTGCTGCCGGCGGTGCTGGCGGGCGGCCTGGGTTTGGCCCAGCGCGCCCCGAGCTACGGCAGCTGGGTGCCCTTTGTGGCGGCCCGGCCGCTGTACTGGCTCTTGGTGGCCATGGCGGCCGGGGCGCTCAGCTACGCCCTCGCCACGGCCAATGCGCCTTTGCTCGACGCGGCCCGCAACTTTAGCAATATGGCCTTGCTGGGGCTGGGGGGCAGCTTTCTGCTGTACACTCTCATCAATTTCGGGACTCTCATTCGGCAGCGGCTGCGGGTGTACCGGGTGGTTTTTGAACCGCGCCGCTTGCCGTTTTATACAGTTTATGTATTGGGGCTGAGCGTTATCGTGCTCATTGAGCTGCGCAATAACTGGCCGCTGCTTCGCCTAGTGCAGGCCGGCCAGTTCAACCAGCTCGGCGACCTGGCTCGCCTGCAAAGCGAGGCGCGCCCCGACGACTTTTCGCTGGCCGTGCTGGCCGAAGGCTACTACGCCGAAAGCAGCGACGTGCTCGACCGTTTCAACCGCCCAGGGCAGCTGGGCCGCGCCGCTCTCTACCGCTTTCGCGACCAGCGCCAAAACGAGATAAATGCCCTAGTGCGCGCCAACCGCCGCCAGCCCGGCGAAAAGCTGTCGTTGCGTTTGGCGGCCCTTTACTCAAGCCCCACCGATTTCTTCGAAGGCCTGGATATTCTGCGCCTGGGCCGTAAAGATTTCCCCCGCAGCGCGGCGCTGACTTCCGATTTGGCGCAGCTCTTTACGCAGTCATCCCTCACAGATTCGGTCGCGTTTTACCTCGACCAAACCGAGACTTTAGCCCCCAACTCCTACGTCAGCAAAACCAATCGCCTGGCGTTCTTGACTAAGCAAGGCTTGCTAGCGGAGGCCAAAAAGCTCAACGCCCAGTTCAAGCCCAACGCCAACGAGCCCGCCCTGCGCAGCAACCAGCTGCTGCTGGCCCTGCTGGCCGACCCGCTTGGCAAAGGTCGGGCGGCCACTACCACGCCGCCCACCAGCGCGGTGCTCGATGCCGCCGCCTTTGCGGAAGTGTACCACGGGGTGCTGCAAGCCGCGCACCAGCCAACCCAGTTCAAGTTGTGGTTTGCGAAGCTGCAACAGCTGTCGGCCCAGCCCGAAAACGCGCCTTACTACGAGCAGTTGCTTTTCCTGCAAGCGCTGCTGCTGCACAGTGCGGGCCAGGAAGTGGCCGCCCGCCAAACGCTGGCTCCGCTCACAGTGGGCACTAGCAGCACGGCTGCTTACTACCAATACTTGCTGGGGGTGTGGCAGTTGCAGCAGGGGCAATACGCCACCGCCGCCACGCAGCTTGAGTTGGCCACGGTGCACGGCATGGCCCCCGCCTACCCGGCGCGGGTGTGGGCGCTGGCCTTGGGCGGGCAGCGCGACTCGGCCCGCGCCGTGGCCCAGCGCCTGGCCACGGGTTCCGATTCTACGCAACAGCCAATAGGCCAGCGGCTGCTGGCGGCACTAGCCGCACCCCAAAAATTGGCCGTGCCTAAGCTACCGATAGTAGGCAACGAACTGCTGGCCAAGGCGCAGCAAGCCGAGCAAAACCCGGCGCAAGCCAACAAGCTGTATCAGCAGTTGCTAGCGACTGCGCCCTTTAATGAGCCGGCCGTACTGGCCGCGGCCCGCTTCTACACCGCCCAGCGGCAACCCAGCGATGCCTACGAGGCCCTACGCCTGGGCTTGGTAGAAAACCCGGCTTCGCTGCCGCTCCAACAAGCCTTTGTGCTGGCTGCTGCCGATGCGGGCCTGGCCGAGCTGGCGCAGCCAGCTCTAGAGCAGCTGCGCCCGCGCCTCGACCCCGCTACTTACGCTAACTTGCTGGCGCAATTTGCGGCCCGCCGCGCCGCCCACGCGGCGGCGATGGCCGATTTCTCGGCCGATGCCGCGCCGCCCGTGCCCCGCCCTTAATTTCTGCTTTGCTCTATGCCCGCTGCCAGCCCCACGCCGTTCGTTATTCAGACCACCAACATCGCTAAGGAATACGTGATGGGCACCGAGCATATCCACGCCCTGCGCTCGGTCAGCATCGATATCAAGCGCGGCGAGTACGTGGCCTTCATGGGCCCGTCGGGCTCGGGCAAGAGCACGCTCATGAATATTGTGGGCTGCCTCGATACGCCCAGCAGCGGCCAGTACATCCTCAACGGCCAGGACGTAAGCCGCATGAGCGACAATAAGTTGGCTGAGGTGCGCAACAAGGAAATCGGTTTCGTTTTCCAGACCTTTAACCTGCTACCCCGCTCCACAGCCCTCGAAAACGTGGCCCTGCCGCTCATCTACGCTGGCCTCAGCAAGCGCGAGCGCAACGCCATTGCCCTCGAATCGCTGCGCTCGGTAGGTTTGGCTGACCGCGCCAGCCACCGCCCCAACGAGCTCAGCGGTGGGCAGCGCCAGCGCGTGGCCATCGCCCGCGCCCTCGTCAACACCCCCAGCGTGCTGCTGGCCGATGAGCCTACCGGTGCCCTCGACTCGAAGACTAGCTACGAAATAATGGGCTTGTTCGAAGCGCTCTACGCCAAAGGCAACACCATCATTATGGTAACGCACGAGGAGGACATTGCCCACTACGCCCACCGCATTGTGCGCCTGCGCGACGGCCTCATCGAGACCGACGACGTAAACCTCAACGTGAGCCAGCCCGCGGTCAATTCACTCAGCAATTAGCAGAAACCTAACAAGCCAAAAGGCTCGCTGAAGCCAAGTAATCGCCGCAAACCAAAAGCAAAGCAGCATACAAGCCCCGGTAAGCGTATAAAGCCAGGAGCTTTAGCTCCGTATCTGCGAAATCCGTTTAATCCGTTTGAATCTGCGATGAAGATATACACCAAAACCGGCGACAAAGGCCTCACTTCGCTTATCGGCGGCACGCGGGTGCCCAAGTCGAGCCTCCGAATCGACTGCTACGGCACCGTGGATGAGCTGAACTCCTACATAGGGCTGCTGCGCGACCAGGAAGTGAACGCACCGCGCCGGGTTTTGCTCAAGGAAATCCAGGACCGACTATTTACCATCGGCTCGCACCTGGCCACCGACCCCGACAAAGACGTGCGCAAACGTCTGCCCGACCTGCACGCTGCCGATGTGGACTTGCTGGAAACCGAGATGGACCAGATGAATGAAACGCTGGCCCCGCTACGCGAATTTGTGCTGCCGGGCGGGCACCCGGCTGTGTCGTTTGGGCACGTGGCGCGCTGCGTGTGCCGCCGCGCCGAGCGCCTGGCCGTGCAGCTGGGCGAAGACTCGGCAGTCGAAGACCTAGTAGTAATGTACCTCAATCGGCTGTCCGACTACCTGTTTGTGCTCAGCCGGGCGATGGCCCACGACCTGGGCGTGGAAGAAGTGACCTGGAAGCCGCGCCTGTAACCAAAACCTTGCCCTCAACCGGGAGTTTCCAACGTAGCCGAGGCTGGTAAGCCACCTTGCCGGCCTTGGCTCTTTTTACTGATTGTTCTTATGCTCGACACCTTCGCCCTAGCTATTCAGCCCACTACGGCTTCCCGCATTGCGGAGCTTGACCCCAAAAACATGGTTTTTGGGCAGCTTTTTGCCGACCACATGCTCGCGGCCGAGTACGTAGATGGGGCCTGGCAGTCGGCGCGCATCGTGCCCTACGGGCCGTTGCAGATTAGCCCGGCTACGTCGGCGCTGCACTACGGGCAGGCCATTTTTGAAGGCGGCAAGGCCTACCGTCAGGCCGATGGGGGAGTAGCCTTTTTCCGGCCCGATGCCAACTGGCGGCGGTTCAATATCTCGGCGGCGCGCATGGCTATGCCCGAGGTACCCGAAGAACTGTTTATGCAGGGCTTGCAAGAGTTGCTGAAGCTCGACGAAGCCTGGGTGCCCAATGTGCCCGGCAGCTCGTTGTATTTGCGGCCGTTCATGTTTGCGACCGATGGCTTTTTGGGCGTGCGCCCTTCGGCTACCTACCACTTCGGTATCATCACCTGCCCGGTGGCGGCGTTCTTCAACCAGCCGCTGCGAGTGCGCTTCGAGCAGCACTACGTGCGGGCGGCCCCCGGCGGGGCGGGCTACGCCAAAAACGCCGGTAACTACGGCGCGGCCATGCTCCCGGCCAAGCTGGCCCAGCAAGACGGCTACCACCAGCTGCTATGGACCGATGCTTCGGAGCACCAGTACATCGAAGAGTCGGGCGCGATGAACGTGATGTTTGTCATTGATGGCGTTATCACCACGCCAGCTTTGTCCACGTCTATTCTCGATGGCATTACCCGCCGCTCTATTTTGCAGCTGGCCCACGATTGGGGCCTGCCCGTGGAGGAGCGCCGCGTATCGAGCCGCGAAATAATAGAGGCCTTGGAAAATGGCAAGCTCACCGAGGCCTTTGGCGTGGGCACGGCGGCCACGGTGGCGCCCATTGCCACCATTGGCTACGAGGGCCAGGACTACGACCTGCCCGCGCTGCCCGCCGAGGCCTTTGCCCGCCGGGTAGGGGCGGCGCTCGATGCCATTCGCACCGGCCAGGCCCCCGACCCCCACGGCTGGATGGTAGCGGTGAATGGGTGAGTCAGTGAATGAGTGAGTTGGTGAACGGGTATTAATCCCGTCAATTCATTTTCCTCAAAAGGCAGGTCGGAATCCCCGGCCTGCCTTTTTTGTTCGACCTTTGCAAGCTGAGCGTTTGGCTACCGCAGCCATTCACTCATTCACTCACTCACCCATTCACCCATGACCCAAGACCAGATAAAGGACTTGAAGGGCCGCGCCGAGGCCCTGAGGAGGTATCTTTGACTACGATACTCGCAAAGAGCAAGTAACCACGGCCGAGGCCGAAACGCTGGCCCCCGACTTTTGGGACGATTCAAAAGCGGCCGAAGCTAAGCTCAAGGAAATCAAGAGCATCAAGACCTGGACCGACGACTACGAAGCCGTGCAGCAGGCCGTAGCCGATACCGATGTACTCTACGACTTCTACAAAGAAGGCGAAGCCACTGAGACCGAAATCCAGGCCGAATACGACGCTACCCAAAAAAAGGTAGAAGCCCTGGAATTCAAGCGGATGCTCTCCGATGAGGAAGACCAGCTATCAGCCATCATCGACATCAATCCCGGCGCGGGTGGCACCGAAAGCCAGGACTGGGCCGAGATGCTGATGCGTATGTACATTATGTGGGGTGAAAGCAAGGGCTTCACGGTGAAGCAGGTAAGCTACCAGCCTGGCGAAGGTGCCGGCATCAAATCGGCCTCGCTCGAAATCGACGGGCCGTTTGCCTACGGCTACCTAAAGAGCGAAATCGGCGTGCACCGGCTGGTGCGCATGTCGCCTTTTGATAGCAGCGGGCGGCGGCACACGTCGTTCGCCTCCATATTTGCCTACCCGGTGGTTGATGATACGATTAACATCGAAATCAACCCCGCCGACATCAGCTGGGATACTTTTCGGGCTGGTGGCGCGGGCGGGCAAAACGTGAACAAGGTCGAAACGGCCGTGCGCCTCACGCACGCGCCCAGTGGCATCATCATCGCGGTGCAGATTGAGCGCTCGCAGCTCATGAACAAAGAGCACGCTCTGCGCATGCTCAAGTCGCGCCTCTACCAGCAGGAGATGGACAAGCGCAATATCGAGCGCGACAAGGTAGAAGCCGGCAAAAAGCGCATCGACTTCGGCTCGCAGATTCGCAACTACGTGCTGCACCCCTACAAGCTCATTAAAGACCTGCGCACCGGCATCGAGCGCACCGACGTGCAAAACGTGCTGGATGGGGATTTGGACGAGTACATCAAAGGGTATTTGATGCAGAACTGAGTAAGTACTTTCCAGCTGGCTTGTTGGTACACTGCTTACCATAAACCAATTGTAAGTACACAAAAAAGGGCTGCCTATTCAGGCAGCCCTTTTTTATTACTCAAAGAGCTTTACCGCTCTAAGGCATTCTGTGGGTTACAAGAACTCCCAGAAGATGCGCGTGTTCTGTGTTACGCCAGCCGGCACGTTAGCCCCGTTGAGGCTGGTCTCCGTTTGTGGGTAGAACAGGCGGCGGGGTACTGGATTAGTAGCCGCGCGCAGCGAAATCATGAAGCGCGGCTGCATCGTGCGGCGGTAGTCATCCCAAGCTTCGATGCTGCCAATCGTGTTATTGGCCAAGTACTTCTGGTAGAGAATCTTTTCTTGCTTGCTTACGGCGCGAGGGCCGGCAGTACCACGGCCATCGGGCACGTTGGTAGTAGCAGCGCCCCAGGCCACCAGGCCATTGGTAGCATTGGCGGCGAGGTAAGCAGCCGCCTGGGCTACGCCCGGCGTAGTGGCTACCGGTGCTGCGTTTACCGTAGCGCGGTCCGTAGCAGTACGGAACGTGTACACGTAAGCCGCTTGCACGCCAGCTTGGTAGTCGGCCTGGGCAGCAACGTCGCCACCCGTGAACAGACCACGAGTTTCAGCTTCTGCCCGTGCGAAGAGGTGCTCGGCACTCAGCATCAGCACCGTGGGGGAGCTGGGGCTGCGCAGGAAAGTACCGCCCTGCAAGAAACGCGAAGCAATGTTATCACCCGTGAAGGTGAAAGGGGTAGACTCACCGAGGGTACCGCCTACGTACTGGGTGTATACGCCAGCAGGGGTAGCCGGGGCAACAATCGTGCGCTTGCCTAAGCGGTAAAGCTGAGCCATGCGTACCGAATCTTGGTTAGCGCGGTACTGCTGGAGAATATAGTTGGTTGGGATAACGTAGCTATACTCAGCCGTAGCAGCCGTCAGACCCACGGCAAAGCCGTAGCGGGTGTAGAACGGGTTCTGCTGGTTGGTGTTGGCTGCGTAGCCAGGCTGCACCACTACGTCGGCAGTGATGAAGTCGGTGGCAGCAGGAGCCGAAGCTTGCAGAGCCGCCATTTGCGTCGTCACATAGGTATTCAAAGCCGCGTCGGTCGTAGACGACTGGCGGAGCAGGATACGCAGCTGCAAGCTGTTGGCAAACCGCTTCCACTGGGTCATACCAGCCGCGCCACCACCAAATACTACATCTTCATTACCTACTGCTCGCGAGCCGGTAGCAGCCGCAGCGGTGTTGATGTCCGTAATAGCACCTTTCAGCTGCACCAGCAGGTCTTTGTAGATAACGTCGGCCTTGTCGTAGGAAGGCGTCGTGTTAGCCGCACCTAGGAGGGCATTCGTATATGGAATGTCGCCATACTCATCTACCAGCAGTAGGTAGTTGTACACCTTCATAATCCGGGCAATCGCCGCGTGGTTAGGGTAGGTAGCTGCCTGCTGCTGAATGAGGTTGTAGTCATTCAGGTTATCGTAGGTCTGGGTCCAGAGGTTCTGGTAGTAGATGGTAGAGTAGTTATACGTCTGCTCTTCGGCAAAGGCGCTAACCGTACCCGAGCGGCTCCAGTAGCCGGCGGCAAAGCTGCCGTAGCTGTTGTAGTTGGTAGCCCCACCCGTGTAGTTAGAAGCGGTAGTAGCCAGCGCAGTAGCCAGAATGGCGTCCGGCGTAACCGCTGTCAGGTTGTTGGGGTTATCATTAATGTCGAGAAACGACTTGCAACCAGTTGCCGCAGAAGTGAGCGCCGCTGCAACCAGAACTTTAGAAAATATATTCATAGAACCGGTCAATTAAAGAGTTACGTTGAGAGTAGCCCCGTAGAACTTGGTGGGGGGAGTTTGCAGGAAGGTATTGATACCAACGGCATTGCTGCCTGCGGCGGTACCGCTAAACTCGGGGTCCGTGTAGATGTTCTCTTTGGGAACCCACGTGAATAGGTTACGACCAAAAACGTTGAACGAGGCACCTTTAATCAGGCCAAGCTTCGACGTGAGAGCAGCTGGAATAGCGTAGCTAAGCGACAACTCACGGATTTTGAAGAAAGTGCCGCTAGTAACGTAGTTTTCAGCAACACCCGTGTTCCAGGCAGCCGTGTTAGCCCAAAACTCCGAGCCACCGGGGGTCAGCTTGGTCGTATTAGCCTGGTAAGTCGTGTTGCCAGCAGCATCAACTACCGGAATAGCCGAGTTGGGGTACACGAAGTCTTGGCGGCCGTACTGAACGCTGCGAATACCGCCACCCGTGAAGTCAAGGTTCTCACCGATGGTGTTGTACACTACGTAGCCCGTGCGCAGTTCGCCCTGGCCAGCCAGCGTCAAGCCTTTGTACGAAATGTTGGCGTTGAAGCCGTACTTGTACTTAGGCTGCGTGTTGCCAAAGTTTTTCTGGTCGGTGGCACGTACTGGTGCGTAGCGCTCTACGGTCGAGTTCAGAGCGTCTGGTACCCGGGTCATTACGATGCGGTTGGTACCATCGGTGGTGCGCTGGTAGTAGGTACCGAGCAGGGCTGGGTAAGACTGGCCGGGGATGGCGTACAGGCCGACGTTGCTGCCTTGAACACCGCTGCCGGTGAGGGCGAGCTGGCCGTATGGCAGTGATACTACTTCGTTGTTGTTGTAGTTGAAGTTGCCGCCAATCGAGATGGTCAAGCCGCTTTCCAGGCGAACGGGGGTGATGTTCAAGTCAAGCTCAACACCTTTGTTGCTTACTTCACCAGCATTGAGCAATAGCGTGCCGTAGCCGGTAGCTTGCGTAATGCCAGTCTGAATCGTCTGGCCCGTGCTCTTCTGGGTGTAGTAGGTAGCACCCAGCGACAGGCGACGCTTGAAGAAGCTCAATTCGATACCCGTTTCAACCGAAACGGTTTCTTCAGGACGCAGGCCTGGCTGCACCAGACCATTGTTTGCCGTGAAAGAAGACAAGCTGCCGAAGGGGAAGCCCGTGCCTTGCGAGTAAGTAGAAGCCAATGAATAAGCACCACCCGTCTGGTAAACACCCGTGCCTTGCGACGAGGGCAGGTTTACGGCGCTAACCTTGGTGATACCACCGCGAATTTTACCGTAGTCCAACCAAGAAACGTCTTTCAAAGCCGGAATGGCATTGCTGAATACAAACGATGCATCAACACCGGGGTAGAAGAAGCTGCGGTTGCTGGGGTCGAGGATAGAGATGTTGTCGTAGCGGCCCGAGCCGTGCACGTACAGGAAGTCCTTGAAGCCCAAGGTCACGTCGGCGTAGAACGCGTAAACGCGGGTCTGAGCGCGGGCATCGCTACCCGACAGGTTGCCGGTGCTGTTGCCGATGTTGTAGGCGTCGCCCACTACTGGTACGGCCAACGAAGTAGAAGCTACGTAGTTGAAGCGGCTATCCAGTTGCTGCACGTTGTTACCCACGATGGCCTGCACGCTGAAATCACCGAATTTCTTGTCGGCGCTGATGAACAGGTCCGAGTTGATACGCGTCAGGTTGGTGCTCAAGTCGCGCACGAAACCGGCGTAGCTATTAATTTGCTTGGGCGAGCCAGCGGCGAGCGTAAACTTGTTCTGAGTAGCCAGGCTCGACTGGTTGATGCTGGTAGTACCTAGGCGGTATTGTACACGCAACCAATCCCGCACTTTGTACGACAGGTTGATATCACCCTGAATCGTATTGCGGCGGTCTTTCGTGCGGTTGGCGTCGATGATGAAGTACGGGTTGTAGTAGTACGCGTTGTAGTAGCCGTAGTTAGGCTCCGAGTACGGGTCCGACTGGTAGTTCTTGTACGAGGTGAGGGGAGCCATTACGCTCGTGTTGAACACGTTCCAGTACACCGAGGTATTCTGGTCCAGGTTCGAGGTAACATCGGCCAGCTGCGTCGAGTACGATACGTTGAAGCCGGCGGTCAGGCGGCCCAGCTCGCGCGAAGCGTTGAAGCGGAAGCTGTTACGGTCGAACTTGTCTTTGGGGATGATGCCGTTGTTGTGTACGTTCTGGTAAGAAGCGTAAAACTTGGTTTTCTCATCGCCACCCGAGAACGAAACACCGTTCTGCGTCTGGTAGCCGTTGTTGAAGAATGCACGCTTCTCACTGGGGCGGGCTTCGTAGGTGATGCGCTGCACCGAGCCATCGGCCAGGAGCTGGCCGAAAGGCTGCAACGAGCCATCAAAACGCGGGCCGTACTGCTGGTTTTCATAACCCTGGTACTGGTGCGTGTAGTCATCCGGCAGCAGCGAGGGGTTGAAAGCAGTCTCGCCTGAGTTGTTGAACCAGTCGGGCGAGCCAGGGCCGAATTCGGTCTGGAACTTAGGCAGGAAGGACAGCGACTCGAACTGCGAAGTGTGCGAGAACGTAACCTGCGACGTGGTGCCACCTTGCTTGGTGCTGATAATCAAGGCACCGTTCGAAGCCTGCGAGCCGTAGAGGGCCGCAGCGTTGGCACCTTTCAGTACCGATACCGAAGCAATGTCGTCCGGGTTCAAAGCACCCAAAACTTCGTTCGTCGAGATAACCCCGTCGATTACGATAAGCGCTTCGTTGTTGCCCGTAATAGAGCGGCCACCACGCAGCGTTACGCGGGGGGTGGGGTTTACGCCGTTGTTCAGGGTCTGAATTTGCAGGCCCGATACTTTGCCGGCCAAGCCGTTTACAAAGTTGGTCGGCCGGGCTTGGGTCAGCTCTTTGGTGTCGAGGGTAGCCGTGGCGTAGCCCACCGACTGCTCCTGGCGCTGAATGCCGAGGGCACCCGTCACCACTACTTCACCGATTTGCTGCACGTCGGTCACCAGCGCCACGTTCACCGTGTTGTTGGCCCCGATGGGCTGCTCCGAGTTGGTATAGCCGATGAAGCTGAACACGAGCGTAGTAGCCGTAGGCGGCACGCTCAGCGTGAAGCTACCATCGTTGGTGGTAGCCGTGCCGAGCGTAGTGCCCTTCACGAGTACCGTTACCCCAGGTAGTCCTTGATTATTGGCGCGGTCGGTTACCCGCCCGGAAATACTCCGGTTCTGGGCTAGGGCCACCTGGAAGAGGCCCGTTATAAGTAAGATAACTAAAAGAGTAAATTGTCTCATGTGAGAGAAAAAAAGGTGGATAATAGTAAAAATTGTCCGTTCAATCGACCAGATTGAGTGAGCAAGTTATTCACAAAAAATTAAATCGCTACGTAGGCCGCAAAGTGAAAACGTAGTGAAATTCTAATATGCACCCGCCCGTGTGGGCTACGCCTACTGCTAGCTTTACTAAGCTGCTAAATATAAGAGTACTAACAGTCTGTCTACTTAAACTGAGCACTAGCTAGAGTAGATGCCAGCCAGTCCTAAGTGCTGAAGCCAGCGGAATGTGGAGCAGATTTTTAGTAACATTAATTTAATATGCAGCTGACTTAAGGCAGCTAGCGGGCGCAAGCATATTTGTGCAAGCGAGGCATTAAGTATATGTACACAAGCCTTTCACGCATCTTGGCAGTGATAATAGCAGCTGGCAAACGCGTAAGCCAATGCTAGTGCAAACCTTGGTGGCCGACTAGTCGGACGCCCCTTAAATGTAACAAGCTACTCTTGGCGCAACAGCTACAGTAGGAGTGCTGAAAAGCTTGCAAACCAACTTGGCAGGGATGCCGAGAAGTAGTACTTACTTCAGAAAGCCTGCTGACTTGGTAAGTAATAGGGCCCTGCCAATAGGACAGAAACACTATTTATAAGGATAAATGGCGGCCTTTTTTTAAAAATATATGCCTAAAAAGCCACTAAAAGAGTGTGAATTAAGAAATGGTGAATTATATTTCGCCTTTAACCTCTGGTAGCTATTTAGAAAATAGGTATCTAATTCACTCTTTTTTCAACCTTTACCCACACTTTTTGATGAAAAGAAAATTACTATTGAGCATTTTGCTCTTAGTTACTCTGTTTCAGACGGCGCTGGCCCAGTCGCGGTCGATATCAGGACGAGTAACCGACCAAAAAACCGGCGAAGGATTGCCGGGCGTAACGGTACTGCTGAAGGGCACAACCAACGGGGTGTCGACCAACGCAGACGGGGCCTATACCTTAACTACCCCCGAAGCCAGCGGTACGCTCGTATTCAGCTCGGTGGGCTACGTCACGCAAGAGCGGATTACCGGCAAAGACTCGCAAATCAACATGGTGCTTCATGCCGATGTGAAGCAGATTGAGGAAGTGGTTGTGACGGCCTTGGGTATCGAGCGTGATACCCGTTCGCTGGGCTATGCCACGCAGGAAATTAAAGCCGCCGAAATTTCGCAGAAAGGCACGCCCAACGTGCTGGAATCATTGCAGGGCAAGGTGTCGGGCCTCAGCATCACCAGCGCCAGCGGTCTGGCCGGGGCTTCCACCAACATCAACCTGCGCGGTATCACGTCATTCACCGGTAGCAACCAGCCCCTGTTTATCGTGGATGGCATTCCGGTGAGCAACGATAATGACCGCACCAACGGTGGCTCGCTCGGTACGCTTGGCGGGGCCCAAACCTCAAACCGGGCGCTCGATATCGACCCCGAAAACATTGAAAGCATCAACGTGCTGAAAGGCCCAACGGCAGCCGCTCTTTATGGGCAGCGGGCTGCTTCGGGGGCTATTATCATTACTACGAAAGGCAACCGTGGGGCTCGCAACAACAAGCTGGAAGTTAACGTGACTTCGGGCTTCAGCCTCCAGAAGGTGTACGGCCTGCCGCGTTTCCAAAACGACTACGGCGCAGGGTCGAGCGGCATCTACTCTACCAACGGTACGGGCAACATCTTTACCAGCACCAACAACACTAACTCCTGGGGCCCCCGCTTTGGCACCACGCCCACTACGCAGAACGGCTTGTTGCTCAACGATGGCTCCATTGCCCCTTACCAGGCTTACCCCGACAACATTAATAGCTTTTACCGCACCGGCCGCTTGCTCACCAATGGCGTGAACATCGTGGGCGGCGACGCCACGCGCAACGTGTCGCTTAATATCAACAACTCTAGCCAGCGCGGTATTGTCGAAACTTCGTCGCTGGACCGCACCAACGTGCAGCTGGCCGCTAATACGCAGCTGGCCAACAAGCTGCGTGTAGGTGGGTCGGTCAACTTTGTGACTAGCAGCACGGCTGGCCCGCAGATAGGCAACGGTAGCAGCGCCTTTGGGCAGATTATCAGCATTGCCCGCAGCTACGACTTGGCCAACGCGCCCTACCAAACGGCTTCGGGTGGCAACCTGTTCTTCGCGGGTAGCGACAACCCGCGCTGGAACCTGGTGAACAACACGACGACCTCGGACCTGAACCGCTTCATCAACGTGGTTAACCTGGGCTACGATATCCGCCCCTGGGTGACGGTGCAATACCGCCTGGGCTACGATACCTATACTGACCGCCGCCGGCAGATTTATGCTCTTACCTCGGCTCGCCTGCCTACTGGCCTGGTACTCGACCAATCGTTCTATCGCAGTGAGCTGAACGGCGATCTGTTGGTGACGTTCAAAAAAGACAACCTGTTCTTGGAAGGCCTGAATGCTAACCTGCTTCTGGGGCAAAACTTCAACTCGCGGCGCTTTCAGAGCATTTCGTCGCAGGCCGACCAGCTGACACTGCCCGGCTTTTATAACTCGGCGAACGGTACGGTATTCAGCGTGGGCACCGGCGAATCGTCGAACTTGCAGCGTCTGGTTGGCTACTACGGGCAGCTAAGCCTATCGTACAACAATTACTTGTTCCTGGAGCTGACCGGCCGCACGGATAAGACCTCGACGCTGTCGCAGGGCAACAATACCTTCTTCTACCCGGCCGCCACCGTGGGCTTCGTGTTCAGCGATGCTTTCAAGATTAGCAACGACATCTTCTCCTACGGTAAGATTCGGGGTAATATTTCGAAGGTGGGTCGTAGCGCCCCGCCTTACAGCATCAACACGCCCTACTCGGTTGTGACGCAGGGCAACAACGTGGCCAGCCTCTCATTCCCGTTCACCCCGTCGGCGGGTTCGGCGGTTTCGGGCTTCGGCATCCAAAATACCCTGGGCGGCGGCACTGCGCTGACGCCAGAGTTCACCAAATCGTATGAGGCCGGCATCAACCTGGGCTTTTTCAACAACCGGGTAACGGTCGACTTCACGGTCTACAAGACGATAAGCGAAAACCAGATTCTGGCCGTTGCCGTGCCGTTTACGACGGGCTACGGTGCCCGCTACTCCAACGTGGGCCGCATGGACAACAAGGGCATGGAAGCGCTGGTCAACATCACGCCCGTGCGCACGGGTGCCTTCCGCTGGGATATCTCGGCGAACTACTCGCTCAACCGCAACATCGTAAAGTATATCAGCGAGGGTGTTAAGCAAACCTCGATTCCGGGCAACGCCTTTACCGGCACCATCCCATCTATTGTGGAAGACCAGCCCTACGGCGTTATCGTGGGCAACGCCAAGCAGCGTGACCCCGCTACCGGCCAGTACCTGATTGACCCCACCACCGGCTTGTTCCTGCCCGAGGCTACCAACGCGGTAATTGCTAACCCCAACGCTAAGTGGCAGGGTGGCATTACCAACACGTTCAACTTCAAAGGCGTGACGCTGTCGGCCCTGGTGGATGCCGTAGTAGGCGGCCAGATTGTGTCGTTTACGGAGGCCTTCTACCGCTCGCGCGGTGCGCTCTACGAAACTGGGGTAGACCGCAACGCTCCCCGCGTAATTCCGGGCGTTATTGTGACCGGCCGCGATGCTAACAATAACATTACCAGCACCCGTCCCAACAACATTCAGGTAGATGCACAGTCTTACTGGGCCGCGTTTGGCCTGCAAAGCGACCTGAACGTGTACGATGCTACGGCCTACCGCCTGCGCGAGCTGTCAGTGGGCTACTCGGTGCCCAAGTCGCTGCTGGATAAGACGCCTTTTGGGGCCATTTCCTTCCAGCTGCTGGCGCGCAACCTGTTTTACTACGCGCCCAACGCCGGCTTCGACCCGGAGCTTAACACGCAGGGCGCAGGTAACATCCGTGGGCTTGACCTGCAAGGGCCGCCGAACACCCGCACCTACGGGGCTACGCTCCGTTTCTCGCTGTAAGCTTCACTTTTATATCAGCTATCACTAGATGAATTTCTCTGCTCAAAAAATATGGTTGGCCCGCCTGGGTATGGGGGCGGTGCTGCTAGCCGGCACAACAGGCTGCAAAGACTACCTGGATGTTAATACGTCGCCCAACCAGCCGGCCGCCGTCACGCCGGCCGTGCTACTATCGGGTATTGAGGTAACGACCGGCTTCACGGCGGGCAATGAACTCCAGCGAGCGACTGAATTATTTATTCAGCATGCAGCGGGCACAGCTAACGGGCCATTAGCCTACGACGCGTACACGCTACGTGGTTCGTTTGATAACCAATGGAACTTCGAACTTTACGCTGGCTCGCTGACAAATACGCGCCTGCTTATCGACCAGAACCAGGCCACCAATCCCTACTACGCGGGCATCGGAAAGCTGCTGCGGGCGTATAACTTTTCTATCGCCACCGACCTGTGGGGCGATGTGCCTTATTCCCAAGCTAGCCTGGGTAATGCCAACCTGGCCCCGCGCTACGACGCGCAGGCCGACATTTACCAGGGCAACACTGCCTTGGGCATCCAGAGCTTGTTTGACTTGGTGCGCGACGGTCTTACCGATATCAACAACACGACCAACGCGCTGGTGCCTGGCACCGATGATGTGATGTACGGCGGCAGCCGCACCAAGTGGACCAAATTTGGCAACATGCTGCTGCTCAAGTTTGCCACTACCGTAAGCCGTAAAAACCCGACGCTGGCTACCCAAGTTATTCGGGAGGTATTGACTAAAGGCTCGGCAGCCTACATCACCGACAATTCTGACGATGCGGCGGTGCCCTTCGGCACGACGGTAGGCAACCAAAACCCCATCTACGCCTACAATATCGTGAACCGTCCGCTCGACGAGATGCTGAGCCGCCGCTTCCTGGACTCGCTGCGTGCGCCGAAGGCCAATGACCCGCGCCTGCCGCGCTTCTGGACAACGGCCACCACCAGCTCGGCGGCCATCACCACTCCGTTTGGCATCTTTACGGGGCTGGACAACGCCGGTACCCAAGTGGCCCCCACCTTGGCTGCGCAGCGTTCGCGTACTGGGGTGTATCAAACGGGTATGTCTGGCGAAGCTCCTATTCAGCTGGTTACCAACTTCCAGCGGGCTTTCATTTTGGCTGAGGCAGCCATTCGCCTGGGCACTCCCGGCGACCCGCAGGCGCTGTTTCAGGAAGGCATCCGGGCTTCGATGACCAAGGCTGGTGTATCGGCTACTGATATCACCGCTTACTTCACGGCCAACCCCACTACCGTGACACTGGCCGGCAGCAACGAGCACAAGCTCAATCAGATACTGACGCAGAAGTGGATTGCGTGGTGCGGCAATGGCATTGAGGCCTACAATGACTACCGCCGCACGGGCTACCCGCAGCTGCAGGTAGTGCAGTTCCCCAACCCGGAAAGCCCATCGTCTATTCCGCGTCGCTTGTTTTATCCCAACTCGGAGATAAACACCAACACGACGCAGATTCCAACCCCGCAGCCTAGCATTGCCACTGCCGTGTGGTGGGATGTGCGCTAGCCTCCGCCGCCCTTCGCTTCAACCTGTAACTGTTTTTGATTATGAACTATAAATTTTTTCATGCCTTGGCGCTGGGCGCCTTGCTTATGGGAGCCGGCGCCTGCAAAAAGGATTACGGCAACGGCCTCGGCCCGCTGCAAGACAGCCAAGCTGCCATTCCGGTAACGGTATCCAACCAGGATTTTTATGAGCGGGTACCCATCGTAGTCGTAACCGGCGTAGCCCGCGATATAACAATAGCCAACCCAGGCGCTAGCCCCTTCACCATCACGTTCCAGATTCCGGCCGACAAAGGCGTTATCCGGGAAATCACGCGGGTACAGACCGGGGCCACCGGCCTGGGTCTGCTAAGCACCGGCACCACCGTGCAGGCCTATAATTACGACGCGGCTACTTCCAGCGTTAAGGTTATTCCGGGCAACAATACCAACACGATTTCCTTTACCTCCAGCGTGGCCGAGTACCGGGCTTACCGCACCCGCTTTGGCACCGCTGCTGGCAATGCGGGCTATGTATACCCGGACGTAACGACGTCGGGCGGCGTTAGCACTACCTACAACGCCCAGACCCCCAATCAGCTGCGCTACTTTTTTCTGTTGACGCTGGGTGATGGTACCCAGATTGTTCCGGAAGAGGTGCGCGTGCGGCTGTTGTAATAGCCGCCCCGCAAGCATAGAAAAAGGGCTTGGCGCACAGCGCCAAGCCCTTTTTCTATGCTTGCTAAGTAAGCAAGATTATAAATTAATCAGGCAAACGCAGCACCGTATCGCCAGCTAGGGTGGCCGCCACCGGCAGCCATTCCAGGATGCGCAGCGCTACGCTAGGCGCATCTCGCAGCTGCCCTTCGCTGTGAAAGCCCGCAAACTTCTCCGCCTCGCTAAACCGCCCCACCGCCGCCGTGCGGATGTGCGCCTGCATGGCCGTATCGACCACGCCGGGAGCCAGCGCCCACACCCGCACGCCGGTGCCGCGCAAGTTTTGCTCTTTCTGCGCCGTTTCAGAAAGCGCATTCAGCGCCGCCTTCGAAGCGCAGTAAGCGGCCCAGCCATCGACCGGCCGCAGGGCCGCACCGCTGCTGATATTGAGCACCGTGCGCGGAATGCCAGTTTGGCCGCCATAAGTGCTCAAAAAAGTATTCATGAGCATGGCCGGGGCCACCACATTCAGGTCGAATACGAACTGGAAATGCTCGTTCGGCAGCTCACCCACGTAGCCAATTTCGCCCAGCGTACCGGCGTTGTTGATGAGCGTGAGGCTCTGCGCGTCGGGGCGAGGGGCGAAGATTTTGCCCAAGTTGTGTCCGACCGCTTCAATATCGGATAGGTCGAGCGGCTGGTGCTGGTAGCGCGGGTGCTCGATGGTGGCGTGGCGCGAGATACCCAACACCTGCGTATCGGGGCGCGCTAAAATGGCTTCGGCCAACGCCCGACCCAAGCCCTGGCTGGCCCCCGTGATGAGGTAATAATGCATAAGCAAAAAGGAAAATCAGCGGCTATGCAAACGCAAAAGCCGGTACTCAGCTACGTGCTAAGTACCGGCTCCGTTGAAGTAGGCGGTGTTTCGGACGCCTAAAACCTCACAGAATATACTGGCTCAAATCGCGGTTTTTCACCATGTCGCGCAGGCGCTCTTCTACCAGCTGCGGCGTCACAGTAAGGTGCGTGCCGGCCGGTAGCTTATCGGGCACGTCAAACAGCAGGTCGTTCAGCAGCCGGCTCATCACGGTGTGCAGGCGGCGTGCCCCAATGTTTTCGACCTCTGAATTAACGTCGAACGCAATTTCGGCAATGCGCAGCAAGGCCTCGTCCTCAAAGTCGAGCTGCACGTCCTCGGCCATCAGCAGGGCTTGGTACTGCTTGGTAAGGGCGTTTTTGGGGTCTTTCAGAATGCGGTAAAAGTCATCCTTGCCCAAGCTTTGCAACTCGACGCGGATGGGAAAGCGGCCTTGCAGCTCGGGAATAAGGTCGCTGGGCTTGCTCACGTGAAACGCCCCGGCCGCGATGAACAGAATATGGTCGGTGTTCACCACGCCATACTTGGTGTTCACGGCCGAGCCTTCTACGATGGGTAGCAGGTCGCGCTGCACGCCCTGGCGGCTCACGTCGGGGCCGCCGCTTTTGCCGCTGCCGCTGGTGGCCACCTTGTCAATTTCATCGATGAAGATGATGCCCGCGTTTTCGGCCTGCCGGATGGCTTCCTCCTTCACCTCGTCCATGTCCACGAGCTTGGCCGCTTCCTCATCGAGCAGCAGCTTGCGGGCCTCGGCCACGGTCACTTTGCGCTTCTTCGATTTTTTGGGCAGCATGTTGCCCAGCATGTCTTGCAGGCCCGACATGGTGGCCTCGTCCATCATGCCCGGCGCGCCCATAATGCCCACGCTCGGGCCGCTTTGGGCCACGTTTATTTCGATGCGGCGGTCCTCAAGCTCGCCGTTGCGGATTTTCTGACGGAAGCGCTCGCGGGTGCGCTCGTTCAGCTCCTGGTCCGAGTCGGGCATGGCATCGGAAGCGCTGCCCTCACCAATGCCGAAGCCTAAGTTGCTGCGGCTCACGTTGCCATCCTTGGCCGGGGCCTTCATGGGTGGAATGAGCGCATCAAGGATGATATCCTCCACGGCCTGAGCGGCTTGCGCCTTCACTTCTTCCTGGCGGCGCTGGCGCAGGCGGCTCACCGACTGCTCGGCCAGGTCGCGCACCATGCTTTCTACATCGCGCCCCACGTAGCCCACTTCGGTAAACTTACTGGCTTCGACTTTCACAAACGGGGCGTCGGCCAGGTGGGCCAGGCGGCGCGCAATCTCGGTTTTGCCCACGCCAGTGGCCCCAATCATCAGGATGTTGTTGGGCACAATCTCCTGCTGCATGTCGGCCGGGGCGTGCAGGCGCCGCCAGCGGTTGCGCAACGCAATGGCCACGTGGCGCTTGGCCTCGTGCTGGCCGATAATGTACTTGTCAAGCTCGGCCACTATTTGGGCCGGGGTGAGGTAGTCTTTCATAAAGCAAAATTCGCGCGGTGTTGCGGGGTGTTAACGCGCAGTGTTCCGCAGTGTTTTTCTTAACAACACTGCGCGACACTGCGTTTTCACACTGCGAAACACTGCGCGAAATAAATTAGGGCTTGGCACCAAAGCGCCGGCTCAGCGTGAAATAATTGCTCGACCCCGCCGCCTGCAGCGTGGCGTGGGTGTAGTCGAGCTGAAACTGGCTAATCTTGAGCATGGCCCCGAAGCTGAAGCCCGCCGCGCCGCTCGTGTTGTCGAGGCGCAGCTCGCGGGCCTGCAAGTGGTTGTAGCCCACTCGCGCGTGAAAGCCGGTGCCCAAAATAAGCTCGGCCCCCAGGGTGAAGTGCCGGGCCAGATTATCGGCGAAGTTCTTGCCGGCCCGCACCGTATCGCCGTTGGCATTGGTGGTGCCGCGGTCGTTTGGGTCGAGGTACTGAATATTCCACTGCTGCAAGTGGTGCGCCGTGAGGGTAAAGCGCAGCGGCATGTGCTCGGGCTTCACGGTGGTGCCAAGCTGCACATCAATCGGCAGCGGCTGCCGGGCGCTCGCGATGTAAGGCTTCAGCATGTAGCCCGCATTTTTCACCACTAGCCCCACGGCAAAATCCTGGTCGGCTTTCGGCTTATAAAGCACGCCCGCATCGCCGGCCAGCGCCACGGCCTTGTTATCGGCAATGGCCGATACGGCCAGCTTGGCCGCTAGCCCGAAGGTGAATTTGCCTTTGGTGTAGGAGTCGGCCGCCGTAAAAGCGTACTCATTCACCCCAAACGTGCCCAGCGAGTTGCCAGCTGCATCAAAGCTCTGGATATCACCATAATTCAAGTACGTGAAACCCAGCCCGAAGCGCCCACGCTTCGCAGTATTAAAGGCATACGCGGCGGTGCTTTGCTTGATGCTGCCCACGTAGGCCACGTAGCTGATGGCGGCCACGTGGTCCATGTCGGCATTCAGCAAAGCCGGGTTGCCGTAGAGCTGGGTAGGGTCGGCGGTGCGGGCCGAGGCGTTCATACCACCTGAGGCGGCAAGCTGCGCCGATGGCGGCAAGCTCAAAAAAGGGAATGCCGCGCGCCCGCCCAATTGGGCTTGAGCAGCAAAAGGCAGGAGCAGAAAAAAGGCGGAGAGCTGCTTCATCGTTCGAAGGTAACGAACGTGCGGTAAGCTTTAGCTTGCCGTTGCCGACTAAAATTTAGTCTTAACGGCAAGCTAAAGCTTATCACACATGCCTACTGCACCTCTACACTAGGGCCCACCGGCGCGGGCGCTTCATCACGCACGGGCAGCGCCTGCGGCCGGGCCACTTTCTCTTGCAGCAGCGCCACGGTCAGCACGTCATCCACGCGCTCGGCGTAGTGAATCTGCAAGCCCTTGAGGTATTCGGCCGTGATTTCCTCCACATCCTTGCGGTTTTTGGGCGACAATATCACGTCACGGATGCCGGCGCGGCGGGCGGCCAGCAGCTTTTCCTTGATGCCACCCACCGGCAGCACCCGCCCACGCAGCGTAATCTCGCCGGTCATGGCGAGGTGCGGGCGCACCCGGCGCTGGGTATAGGCCGAGGTAATGCTGGTAAAAATGGCAATGCCCGCGCTTGGCCCATCCTTCGGAATGCCACCCTCCGGGAAGTGAATGTGCAAATCGTACTGCTCAAACAAACGGTAGTCGATGCCCAATTCCTCGGCCCGCGCCCGCAGGTAGGAGAGGGCCGTAATGGCCGATTCCTTCATCACGTCGCCGAGCTGGCCGCTGAGCGTGAGCTTGCCGCGCCCGCGGCTCAAGAGGCTCTCTACGAACAGGATATCGCCGCCCACGCTCGTCCAGGCCAGGCCCGTGACCACGCCGGCCGTGTCCGATTCCTGGTACAAGTCGCGGTCGAAGCGGGGCGAGCCCAGGATTTTGAGGATGTCCTGCGGCTCTAGCTGGGCGGGCAGGGTTTCCTTACTGGCCTTGCGGCGGGCCAGGTTGCGGGTGAGGGCGGCGAGCTGCCGGTCGAGGCTGCGCACGCCGCTTTCGCGGGTGTAGTCGTCGGCCACGCGGTGCAGGGCCTGCTCCGATATTTTTACCTCCGTTTCGCCCAGGCCGTGCTCGCGCAACTGCTTAGGCCAGAGGTGTTTCTTGGCAATCTGCGTTTTCTCTTCCTGCGTGTAGCCAGTCAGGTCGATAATCTCCATCCGGTCGCGCAGGGCGGGCTGAATGGTTTCAAGCGAGTTGGCGGTGGCGATGAAGAGCACCTTGCTCAAGTCATATTCCACCTCCAAATAGTTGTCGGTGAAGGTCGAGTTCTGCTCGGGGTCGAGCACTTCCAGCAGCGCCGACGACGGGTCGCCCCGGAAGTCACTGCTCACCTTATCTATCTCATCCAGAATGATAACCGGGTTGCTCACGCCGGCCTTTTTTATCTGCGCCACAATGCGGCCGGGCATAGCCCCCACGTAGGTTTTGCGGTGCCCGCGTATCTCGGCCTCGTCGCGCACGCCGCCTAAACTCAGGCGCACGTACTTGCGGCCCAGGGCCGTGGCAATGCTGCGGCCCAGCGAAGTTTTGCCCACGCCGGGCGGGCCGTAGAGGCACAAAATCGGCGCTTTCAAGTCCTGCTTCAGCTTCAGTACCGCCAGATATTCCAGGATGCGCTCCTTCACTTTTTCCAAGCCAAAGTGGTCGGCATCAAGGATTTTCTTGGTGGTCTTGAGGTTGAATTTATCCTTCGTCACCTCGCCCCAAGGTAGGTCGAGCAAATACTCTACGTAGTTGAGCGTCACCGGGTAGTCGGGCGACATCTGATTGATGCGCGACAGCTTGCTCAGCTCTTTGTCGAAGTGCTTGCCCACGGCTTCGGGCCATTTTTTCTCCAGGGCGCGGGTGCGCAAGCCGGCCAAATCCTGCTCGGGGCTGCCTTCGCCCTGGCCCAGCTCGTCTTGCAGGGTTTTGAGCTGCTGGCGCAGGAAATACTCGCGCTGCTGCGCGTCGATGCCGGTGTGAGTTTTCGAGCGGATATCGTTCTTGATTTCCAGCAGCTCAGCCTGGCGCAGCAGGGCTTCGAGCAGCTGGCGGGCCTGGGCCTCGGGGTCGGCCAACTCCAGTAGCTGCTGCTTGGCGGGCAGCTCCAGCTGCACGTTGGAGGACAGAAAGTGAATCAGAAACGCCGGCGACTGAATGCCTTCCAGCATGGCCCGCGCCTCGGGCGGAATCTCGGGCGTCAGCTCCAGTACCTTGCTGGCGGCTTCGCGCAGGCTTTGCAGCAGCACCATTTCGCCGTCGTTGTCGTCGTTCAGGCTGCGCTCTTCGAAGTACGAAACCTTGGCCACGAGCTGGGGCGCAAACGACACTTCCTCAATGACTTGAAAGCGTAACTGGCCCTGGATAATGATGGTTACCTGCCCATCGGGCTGGTCGATGAGCTTGAGAATGCGGGCCAGCGTGCCCACCGGGTACAGGTCGTCGAGGCCGGGCTCGTCGGCGTCGGGGTTGCGCTGGGCCACTACGCCCACCAGCTTCTCGTTCTTGGCGGCCAGCTTGCGGATGAGGCGAATACTCTTTTTGCGCGTCACGGTCACGGGTAGCACCACGCCGGGGAAAAGTACCGTATTGCGCACCGGCAGCAGCGCCAGGGTAGTGGGCGCATCGTCGGCCAAAATCAGGTGGTCGGGGTCAGCCGCCATAATGGCAATAGCTTCGGGGGCCGAGTCGGGGCCGCCAGCCAGCGCCTGGCTGCGGCGTGAAGTAGCAAAGGTCATTATGCAGATAGAAGTAGGCGCGGCCAGGCCGCACAGTGGCTGCCAGAGTGGCAGCCAGTAGCTCACGCCTAAGGTAAGGGCGCGCACGCAGAATACCGATTCAAGGCGCGTGCCAGTACGTTGGGGCCGCCAAAGCGGCGCAATAAGGAGGCAAAGAGGATAGTTTTAGGAAATAGGACTGGCAGTAGTGGCGGTTATATACGAACTTGCAGCTTCGTTCTAATTATCTGTTAAGTAGTATGAGTCGTTCGTGGTTTAATTATATTTTTTGTGGTTATAGATGGTTGTTTCTGCTTTTGCTGAGCGGTGGGCCGCTAGCTGCCCAACAGCGCCCGCAGCCGGGGGCCGCGCCGCCCGGTGTTAGCGCCAAAAAACCGGCGGCTACCGCCGCGCCCGCCTACCAGGCCCGCGCCCTCAAAGGCCGCATGAACCGCCGCCTGCGGGTACGGCCCGACGGCACGCCCGATTTTATAAACGTTAATAAACTGCCCTTCTACGAGGATAAAAAAGCGCTGCAAGCCATCCGGCGGGCCGAGCGGCGGCACCATTACCCCGAGGCACGCACGCTGCTCACGCAGTACGTGGCGCAGTTTGGCATCGAGAATTTTTACCGCAACACCGATTTGCTCTGGCACCTGGGCCAGCTCTGGCAGCGCGACAGTACCCAGCAGGAGCGCGCAAAGGCGTATTTCCGCTTGGCCCTGAAGCACCACCGCACCGAGGTAAAGCGCGTGCAGCAGTACTACGACTCGCTCGACGCCAAAAACACCGACCTCTACGTGCCGCTGAAAGTGTACTACGACATTGTGGAGTACCGTAAGGGCATCAGCACCTTTCACCCGCCCAAAAACGTGTACACCAACATGGGCACGGGCATCAACTCGAAGCTGGCTGACTACGGCCCCACGCTGGGCGCGGGCGACTCGCTGCTGCTGTTTTCTACCAAGCGCCAGCAGCGCCGCGGCGTGCAGGAGCAAAGCGATGAAAACCTCTTCGTGGCCCACCGCGACGGCCCCGATGCCTGGTCAGAAGCCGAGCCGCTGCCCAAGCCCATCAACTCGCAGTACAACGAAGGCTCGGCGTGCTTTTCGCACGATGGGCGCACCATTTTCTTTGCCCGCTGCGAGTGCCCTACCTGCCACGGCAACTGCGACTTATACACCGCCAACCTGGGCAAAGACGGCAAGTGGAGCGTGCCCAAAAGCCTGGGCGCGGCCGTCAATTCGGCGGCCTGGGACTCGCAGCCCACGCTCTCGCCCAAAGAGGACACGCTATACTTCGCCTCCGACCGGCTGGGCGGCTTCGGCATGTCAGATATCTACTTCACCGTCAAGCAGAAGAACGGTCAGTGGGGCCGCGCCCAGAATATGGGCCCGGTGGTAAACACCCGCGAAAGCGAGGTAAGTCCGTTTTTCCACCCGCTCTACCAGGTGCTGTATTTCAGCTCGCGGGGGCAGCTACTCAATTTCGGCGATTTTGACATCTATAAAACCTACCGCGTAAACGGCCGCTGGCAAGAGCCGCGTAACATCGGCCCGCTGGTAAATGGCAAAGGGTCAGAATATTACTTCACCATTGACAGCCAGAGCAAAAACCTCTACTACGCCCGCTCCGAAGCCCAGGAAATCGGCAACCTCGACCTCTATTCGTTCCCGCTGCCGATGGAGGCGCAGCCCCAGGCTACCACACAGGTGGCCGGCACGCTCCTCGACTCGGTGAGCAATAAGCCGCTCAAAGGCCTCATCAGCATTATCGACCTCGATAATGGTATTGAGGTGGCTAGCAAGTATTTACGGGCCGATGGTTCGTTTGATTTCGAGCTTATCGAAGGCTCGCACTATGCCATGCTCATCCAGAGCCCCGACGCTTTCACGGTCGAAAAGCAGTTTGCTTTGAGGGGCGATACCGTGATGACGCTCATTACCAATAGCATTGATTACAAGCTGCCGCTGATTTTCAAAAACATTGAATTTGAGGCTAATAAGTCGGGCATTCGCCCGGCCATGCAGCCCACCCTCGACCGCGTCGCACTTTTCCTAGTCGACCATCCCAGCTTCCGCCTCAGCATCGCGGGCCACACTGATAGCAAGGGCGACCCTGACATCAACGAAAAGCTCTCGCAAGACCGCGCCGAGGAGATTCGCCACTACATCGAGCGCAAAGGCAAGCTGAAGCCTAACCGCATCGAAAGCTTCGGCTACGGCTCCAGCAAGCCACTCAAGGATGAGGCAAACGAAGCCGACGCCCGCGTAAACCGGCGCGTAGAGTTTCGGCTGCTAAAGCCGGAGGGGGAGAAGGTTAGTGCGGGGAGCACTGGCTGGTAACAGGTAACATATATTGCGTCTCTACTCCTCATTAGCACACAACTAGTTAATTATGCCAAGTGCAGCAGAAAAGCAACGTCGGAAAGAACTGGCGCAACAGGCTAAAGCAGCCGAAGCTGCTTCATTGCTAACTAGCTTGCCGATGAGTAGTAAGCAGCTAAAAGCTTTGTTTGACTACCTGGATAACAAACTTTCCGAAGAAGGCTGCGATGATACCTTGCGGCATACCAGGCAGTTTGCTGCCGAAGCTCAAGTGCCCTACGAGGCGCTAAAAGACTGGCTGGCTACTCAGGGAGGCTACTGCGACTGTGAAGTCTTGGCCAACGTAGAAGAAAAAGTGGAAGGCCTGACGTAGCGCGCTACATCAGGCCTTCCAGTCATTACCACAGCTTGGTATCCATGATGCCGGGGGGCAGCGGGGCCGAAGTGCCCAAACCCAGCACGCACCAATCGGGCTCGATGCCGAAGGTGCCGCCGGGTAGCACGTGGGTTACCCAGCGCAGGATGGTTTGGCCGGTATACTCGTGGGTGTCGGGGTTCAATTCGCAGAGCAAGAGTGCATCGCCAACTTGAAAATCGTAGTCGTTTTTGCGCACGTCGAAGGGCTTGGTGCCGGCCGAAACGGCGGCGAAGCAGGCCGGCCAGATGGCCAATTCGTGGGTGCGGCGCGGGGCTAGCGTAGTCGGGGCGGTAGCAGCAGAATAGAGGTTCATAAGAAATAAGGTAGGTAGCGGTAAGAGATAATGAAAGCCAAAATTACGCACGGTTGAGTTAAACGCATGAAAACCCTTTCCGCCGCTGGCTTATGGCCAACAGTGGAGAAGGGTGGGAGGCAGCTCTATAACGGGCTTAGGGTCAGAGAAGTTCGAGCCGCGTCGGCCGGTGGCAGCTACGGCCGGGCCTACTTAGCAGTGGTCGAACTAAGCGTCAGCGCCTTTAGGCTGGGGGCAAGTTCAGGTTCAAATTCTGGTCGCGCATGCACTTAAAATGCCCCTGCGGGCACTTTGCGAAGCCAATTTTGGAACAAGGCCGGCACGCCAAGCCCAGCACTTCCAGGGCCTGAAAAGGCGTGCGATAGGGGTACATGCCGAACTGTGGCACCGTGTTGCCCCACACGCTGAAAATCTCCTTGCCAAAGGCCGCCGCAATGTGCATTAGCCCCGTGTCGTGGCTCACCACAAAGGCCGCCTGCCGCACCAGCGAGGCCGACTGATGCAGCGAAAACTGCCCGCAGGCGTTGTAAATGAGCGCGTTAGCGGCAGCAGCCGGTTTTTGAAAAGCCAACTCAATAACGTGCCCGGTGCTCTCATCCTCCGGCCCACCGAGCAGCACCACGGGGCGCGGCGCCAGCTTGATTACCAAATCAATAAGTTTCTCAACGGGCAACCGTTTGGTGGCGTGCTGCGCCCCAATGGCCACCGCCACGTACTCGCCCGGCCGGAAGCCGGCTGGCAGGGCAGCGGCCACCTCCACCTCTTGGCCGGCCGGAATAAAGTAGTCGAGCCCGCCGCCATCGTCGCGGATGCCGAGCGGCGCGGCGGCCGCCCGGTAGCGGTCCACGATGTGCACGGGCGGCAGCTGGTTCACCTTAAAATTGACCAGCAGCCACTTCTGAAAGTTCAGCTTATCGAAGGCGCGGCCCGGCACCCCCGGCAGCTGCAACCGGATGAGCCGGGTGCGCAGGTTGTTGTGCAAATCCACGATGAAGTCGAAGCGCTCGGCGCGCAGCTCGCGCACCAGCTCGCTCAGGCTGCGGCTCAGCACGTGGGTTTTGTCCACGTAGGGGTTGGCTTCGAGCAGGCTGCGGTAGGCGGGCTTGGTGGCAAAGTGCACCTGTGCGCCCGGCACCTGGGTTTTCAGCTGCCGCACTACAGGCGTAGTTAGCACGATGTCGCCGATAGAGGAAAAGCGCAGAACGAGGATTTTCATGGTGCGTTGGGGCCGCGTTTGTCATGCTGAGCGCAGCGCAGCGGAGTCGAAGCATCTTGGCTGGGGTACTAACTCCTTGACGCTAGCAACGAAGCGGTCAAGATGCTTCGACTCCGCTGCGCTGCGCTCAGCATGACAGTGCTTTACTTTTTCACTGCTTGCTTCCGCGCTTCGAAATATGCCGCCGCTTCGTCCACTGACTTCGCATTAAAGGTCATCTCCTTGGTCAGCATGCCCTTGCGGCCGGCCAGCACGCCGTAGCGCATGTCGGCGTAGCCGTCGGTGTGGTGGGCATCGGGGTTGATGCTGAGCTGCACGCCCTGGCTGAGCGCGTAGCGCACCCAGCGCCAGTCGAGGTCGAGCCGCCAAGGGTTGGCGTTGATTTCAATGATAACCTGGTGCTCGGCGCAAGCGTCAATAACGGCTTTGAAGTCAATGGGATAGCCGGCGCGGCGCAGCAGCAGCCGGCCGGTGGGGTGGCCCAGCATGGTGCAGTGTGGGTTGGCAATGGCGGCCAGCAGGCGGTCGGTAGCCTTGCGCTCGTCCATCTTCAGGTTGGAGTGAATACTCGCCACGATAAAATCGAACGAGTCGCGCACCTCGGCGTCGTAGTCGAGGCTGCCATCTCCCAGAATATCGGCCTCAATGCCCTTGAAAATGCGGAACGGCGCTAGCTCCGCGTTTAGCTCGTCAATCTCGCGCTGCTGCTGGCGCACGCGCTCCGGGCCGAGGCCATTGGCGTAGTGTGCGGCCTGCGAGTGGTCGCAGATGCCGAGGTACTCGTAGCCCGCATCGCGCAGGAAAGTGGCCATTTGGCGCAGCGAGTGGTTGCCATCCGAGTAGGTGCTGTGGTTGTGCAGCGAGCCGCGCAAGTCGCTGTCTTGCAGCAGTTGCGGGATTTTGCGCTCGGCGGCCAGTTCGATTTCGCCCAGGTTTTCGCGCAGCTCGGGCACTACGTATTGCAAGCCGGCTTTTTCATACAGCGCCTCTTCACTGGCAAATTGCTCGCGCTTGGCCCACTGGCGCAGCGTGCGGGGTGCGGGCGGCGCGGCATTGGGCAGCGGCGCGTCAAGGTGGGCCTCGTTGCCGGTGCTTAGAAAGAGTTGATTAACAAAGGCTGCGGGAGCCACAATGCGCACCGTGATGCCCACGCCGCCCTCCACAGCCGCCCCAACCCATGCCCACGGCCCCGAGCGGCGCACATCGGCGCGCAGGCCGGGTGCGGCGTTGAGCAGCGCATGAATGGGGGCGGGGTCGGGTGCCGCCACCAATAGTTCGACGGTTTCCACTATTTCGAGGGCGCGGCGGATGTCGCCGGTGGGGGCGGCGTCCGCCACGCCGGGTACCTGGCGCAGGCGGGCGGTGAGGTCGTTGGCCAGCTGCTCGGCCTGCGAGAACAATAATTTGCCCGCGCTTTGGTCAGTGAATTCCAGCGCGGCCAGGATGCTTTCCTGAGTTTTGGCCCCGAAGCCTTTGAGCGTAGCCACGCGGCCAGCCTCGGCGGCTTCGCGCAGCTGGTCGGGGCTTTCAATGCCGGCATCGCGCCACAGGGCACGCACTTTCTTGGGGCCGATGCCTTTGATGTTCAGCAGCTCAACCACGCCCGGCGGCGTTTTATCAATGAATTCTTGCAGCTCTTTGAAGGTGCCGGTATCGAGCAGCTCGGCTACTTTGGCAGCCGCGGTTTTGCTTAGGCCGGTGCGGTCGGGTAGGCCGGGCCGGTCTATTTCAGCCACCGGAAACTCCAGCTGCTCCAAGGCGGTGGCGGTGCCTTCGTAGGCCCTGATTTTGAAGGGGTTCTCGTCGTGCAGCTCCATGAGCTGGGCGGTTAGCTTGAAGGCACGAATGAGGGCGCGGTTGTCCACGGGCGTCGGTTTCTGAGGTACAAAGAGGTTGGGTGCTCGGCGGGTAGCTTTACGCTGGGCGGGCCGGCGCGGCCATGCCGGGCGCGGCTGGCAACCAAAAATCAAAAGTACGGCCGCCAGCAAATTGGCTTTTTGTCGGGCCTAGATTTGCGCTGCTCAAAAAGCCGGGGCTACCGGCTCGGCCGGGCACCAGCCTGGTGGGTGGTCGCCCGTTTTTTGCTACTAGTTGATTTATAAGCTGCTATGCGTATTCCTATCGTGCGGGCCACGCTGCTTTTTATTAGCTTCATTTTTGGGGGCCTGCTGCTGTTCGTCTTCGATTTCTACGAGCTCAACAGCCCTGAAGTCAACACCATGCTACTCCTGCTGCTGATGCTGGCCAAGGTGGCCTATTTCATCAGCGCCACCCTGCGCTGGATTCGCAAGACGGTGGTTTCGACTTACCACCTCGTGCATCTGACGAGCTTTCTTGGGCTGCACGTGCTGCTGATTGTGCTCTCCTTCGCCATCGATTATTACTGCCTCTACCGCATCTATCCTACCTCTTTTAGCTTGCCCTTTGGTCAGCAAGCGCCTTGGGAGCAGATGCTTACGTTTCTGTACTTTAGCCTCGGCAAATTCACGACGGCCGGGGGCGGCGAAATGCACCCGGCCAGCGCCGTGGCCCAGGGCTGCGTGATGGCCGAAATGATAGTATCGTACTTCACCACGGTGCTCGTGATTGCCAATGTCGGGCACTTGCAAGGGTTATTTGGCAATAAATCGGATGCGCCCTGAGTGAGAGTAGCCGCGGCCGGGCTCGGTTGCGTACCAGTATTATCTGCTTTTGCTTTCTCGTATGTTGTTCCCCCTGCCCGCCCGCCAGCTTGCCGCCGCTTTGGGCTTGCTGCTGGCTACTGCCTGCGGGCCCAACCACCCGGCCGACCTGCCCTCGGGCAGCCTGGAGGTTTTGCACGGCACCTGGTTGCTACTGCCCGAAAGCAGCCGCGCCGACACGCTGGTGTTTCGCCGCAATACCTACCGCTTCAAATACCGGCCCGGTGGGCGGCCGGGCTTCCGGCTGCGGCCAGCGGGGCAGTTTACGCGCTTTGACCTGGCCCCCGGCGGCGGCCTGCTGGCGCAGGAAGGCACCTGGACCCAAACCACCACCGGCCGCCTGCTCATTCACCTGCCCGAGCTAGAGCCCGCCGAGCCCGACTACAAGCTTGAAGTACTGAGTTACCGCCAGGGTGTGCTCAAGCTGCGCCGCCTTAAAGGCCGGCCGGCGGTGGAAGTACTTCGCCAGCCGTAGTCGCGCTTTAAAGTGCTATACAAACGTCTGTCATTGCGAGCGTAGCGAAGCAATCGCACCCGAACGGAACCCGAGCAGCCACTGAACAGGTGCGAGTGCGATTGCTTCGCTGCGCTCGCAATGACCGGCGCTTCTCCCGCCGCCGCCCGACCTTTGCGGCCATGAACTATTGGCTCGTTAAATCGGAACCCGAGGCGTATTCCTGGGCAGATTTCACCCGCGAAACCGGCACCGACTGGACCGGCGTGCGCAACTACCAGGCCCGCAACAACCTGCAAGCCATGCAGCCCGGCGACCTGGTGCTTTTTTACCACAGCGTGACCGAAAAGGCAGTGGTGGGCGTGGCCATTGTGCACGCCCCCGCCGCCCCCGATGCCACCGCCGAAGCTGGCAGCCCCTGGGTGGCCGTGCACCTGCGCCCGCACGCGCCGCTGCCCCGCCCGGTGCCGCTGGCCGCCCTCAAGGCTGAGGCCCGGCTGAGCCAGCTGGGGCTGCTGCGGCAGTCGCGCCTGTCGGTGACGCCGGTGCGGTCCGAAGAGTTTGACTTGGTGTTGGAACTCGGAGCGGAATAAGGCGGTAAAAGGGGGAGGCAGAATGGGCATAATGGGTTATCTTCGTAGTACTTGCCTGCCTGCCCTGGTTCATCCCCTTTTCCTACCCGCTGCGTTCCTATGAAACACTTTTTCGCACTCTTATTAGTAGGGTGTGCGCCCCTGGCTTCGTGGGCGCAGGCCGTGGTTGCCACGCCGGCCCCGCCGCCCGGTGCTCCGGCGCAAACCGCCCGTACCGAGCTGTTGCTCGATGCCTTCAACGACGATGCCTGGGTGCAGGCCATGCCCACCGACACGGCCGTGGTGGTGCTGATGCGTCGGCAGCCCAAGACCTTCGGCAAAAAGCAATATGCGCTGGCGCACTACCGCACTGGCCTGGTGCTGAAGCGCGAGCAACCGCTGGAAATTCCCGACGAGTTTGAGGTAGAGCGCCTGTGCGCCGAGCCAGGGGTGATGTACGCGGTCTGCCGCTCGCGCACAGAGCCGGGCAGCCTGCTAATACTGGCCTACAACGTGCGCACCAGCCAGGTGCGTTTGCAGAACTTTAAAACCAAGCAGTGCCGCGACGTGGCCGCCGTGCGCGCCGTAGATGGCCACCTGCTGGCCAAAGTGATGCTCGCTGATGGCCAGCACCAAACCGTGTTGCTGCTCGATGTGGCCACGGGAGGCTTTCAGTTTTTGCCGTCGCTCTACGAGCCGCTCAACTCGGAGCTGACCAGCGTGACGGATGCCCCCACCGGCCGGGCCGAGTTTGTGTCCAGCCAAACCAATGGCCGCAAGCAGCGCCTGATGCTCAAGCAGCTATCGGCCGAGCACGGCCAGCTGCTGCGTTCCGAAATGGTGCAAACCGAGAGCGAGCGCACCCTCATTACGGCGCAGCTGAGCCCACCGCAGGACACTAGCGCCCGCCTGCTGGCGGGCACTTACGGCCTGCGCGGCCCCGAGTATGCCCAGGGGCTGTTTACCACCGACCTCACTGCCACGCCTGCCAACCCCAGCGACCCGCACCCGGCCCTGAAGTTTTACGATTTCCGGCGGATGCGGCACTTCTTCGACTACCTAGCCCCCAGCAAGGAGGCCCGCCTACGCGACCGCTCAGCCCGCCGCGATGCCGAAGAGCTGTCGCCTCTGCGCTGGCACTATCGCCTGCTGCTGCACGAGTTGCTGCCCCGCCCCGATGGCGGCTACACGCTGGTAGCCGAGGTGTACTACCCGCGCTACAATTACAATAACAATGGCTATACGCCCCCCATCGGCAGCTTCAGTAGCTTTAATAACCCCTACTACATGCCCTACGGCGGGGTGGCGGGCCGCACGTTCACGGGCTTTCGCACTACGCACGTGCTGGTGTGCGGCTTCGACCGGCGCGGCAGCCTGCTCTGGGACAATACCTACGTGATAGACAACAATTTGCTGCACGACCAGCTAGAGGAGGCAGTGCGCACCATTACCCTGCCCGATGGCCGCATGGTGATGGCGTACCTCACCGAGGATGGCCTGCACTACAAGCTCATCAACCAAGACGAGGCTTCGCCCAACGACCTGAAAGTGGACCTCTTCACCGCGGGCCCTAGCGTGAAAGAGAAAGTACTCGAAACCCACCAGCCCGAAATACAGCCCTGGACGGGCCAGCAGTACATAGCCAGTGGCTTCCAGTTGATTAAGAATGAAGGCGGCATCAGCCGGCAGGTATTTTTCCTGCAAGTAGTGGAGTTTTGAGGAGGGAGGAAAAGCTGAGAAGTAAGTTTGTCCTTGCGAGGAGGCACGACGAAGCAACCTTTCCTTCACGCGTTGTGGTCGTTCGCTCACGCAGAAGGAAAGGTTGCTTCGTTGTGCCTCCTCGCAAGGACAAACTTTCCTTTCACTTAAAATGCTTCTCGCCACCCACACCGGCCACCCGCACGAAGTCGGCCTCGACGAAGCTGGGCGCGGCTGCCTGGCCGGGCCCGTGTTTGCGGCGGCCGTCATGCTGCCGCCCGACTACAACCCCGCTTTCCTCAACGACTCGAAGCAGCTCACGGCCCGCCGCCGCGAAGCCCTGCGCCTCGACATCTGCACTAATGCCGTAGCCTGGGCCGTGGCCGAAGCCTCGCCCGCCGAAATTCTGGAAATCAACATTGCCCAGGCTAGCTACTTAGCTATGCACCGGGCTGTAGCGGCGCTGGCCGTGCCCGCCGCCCACCTACTCGTCGATGGCAACCGCTTTAAGCCCTATGATGGCTTGCCCCACACGTGCATTATCGGTGGCGATGGCCTCTACCGCAGCATTGCGGCGGCCTCCATCCTGGCCAAAACGTTCCGCGATGAGCGAATGCGCGAGCTAGCCGAAGAGTACCCGGCCTATGGCTGGCCGCAAAACGCTGGCTACCCCACCGCGGCCCACCGGGCAGCCTTGCGCGAACACGGCACCACGCCGCACCACCGCATGGGGTTCAGGCTTTTGTAAGGGTTTTTGTTTCGCCAGGCTTCCTCGCAAGAACAGCTATTACCCTTTCAGCTTCAGCAAATCGAGAAAGAGGCTGAAGCTATCGACGGTGCCGCCGCCTTCGCCACCGAAGGAATCGAAGGTGAGGGGCTTGATAATGTAGCCGCTCACGTTGAGGTCTTTAGCCCCGAGCCGGTCGGTATCCAGGTCCGAGGTGGTCATGATGAACACGTTGAGGTCCTGGAACTCGGGGTCGTCGCGCAGGATTTTGAGCAGCTCCAGGCCGTTGAGGCGGGGCATGTTGATGTCGAGCATCACTAGGCTGGGGCGGCCGATTTTAGCTTCGCCGTTTTCGCCGCGCAGCATATTCAGCGCCTCGCGGCCGTTGCGGGCGTGCAGCAGGGGCACGTTGATGTGCTGCTTGCGTAGCTCGCGCTGCACGTTCATTACATCCATTTGGTCGTCTTCTACCAGCAAAATGTTGGCGGTGCTAGTAGGGTAGGTATCGGTGGGCGACATGGCGCAGAAGGATAGATAAGAGCGGGTGCTTACTTAAACAGGCAAAGTAACTACATAACGCGCTAGTAAGGAAACAAGGTATAGTACAATCAGGATGCTTGGGCAGCGGCCAGCTGGGGCTTTGCGCTGGTAGCGGCCGCCGACCCGGCCGCCACTGCGGCTGGTTGCTTGGGCCAGGTGAAAAAGAAGGTAGCGCCCGCTTCCTCGGCCGACTCGACCCAGATGCGGCCGCCCTGGCGCTCCACTATTTTCTTTACAATGGCCAGGCCCACGCCAGTGCTTTCGAGCGCATCGCGCTCTACGAGGGTTTGAAAAATGATAAAAATACGCTCGTGGTACTCGGGTGCTATGCCCGGCCCATCGTCCTGCACCGAGAAGCGGTAGAACTCGCCCGATACATCGTCGCAGCCGATGTGAACGTGGCCCTCGGCCGGGTGGTCGTGGTACTTTATGGCGTTCGAAATCAGGTTAGTAAATACCTGCTGGAGCTGCGTGCGGTTGGTGACGATGGTGGGCAGGAAAAAGGGTAATTCTACCTTAAAGCCCTCGGGTACGCTCAGCGTGTCGGTGATTTCGCGTAGCAGCTGGCGCACAAATACTGGCTCGTTGGCCTCGGCTACGCGGCCTACCCGCGCCAGCGCCAGAATACCGGTAATGAGGTTTTCCATGCGGTGCACGCGTTGCCGCATCAAAGCCAGAAACTCGCGGATGTGCGGCGGCAGCGTGTCCTTGCCCATGTCCTCCTCAATCCAGCGCGAGGCGCTTTCGATGCCTCGCAAAGGCGCTTTCAGGTCGTGCGAAACCACGTAGGCAAACTGGTCAAGCTCCTGGTTGCGGCCTTCGAGCTGGCTGATATTCTGGTCGATGGTGTGGGCCATGCCGTTGAGGGCACGGGTTAGCTCGCTCAGCTCATCGTGCTCGTTATCAGCTATCTGGGTTTTGTAATCGCCATCGGCCAGGCGGCGGGCCAGCGTAATCATGCTGCGCAGGCGGCGGCCCAGCAGGCGCACCAGGTACACGGCCCACAGCAGCCCCATCACCAGACCGGCCCCCGTGATGAGCGCCGCCAGGCGCTGCGCCCGCGTAATGCTGTCGGTGAGGCGCAGGCGCTGCACCTGGCGGTTTTGGGTTTCGGCTTGGTCAAACAGCGTCATCTGGTGGCGCACGGCATCCATCACCTGCTTGCCGATAAGGCCCTCGACCAGGTTGGCGTGCGGCATGCCTTCGAGGCCCTTTTGGTTGGGGTTGTGCTCGCGAGCGGCGCGCTTTTCGCGCACCATCATATGGGTGTAGGCCGTCCACTGCTGAAAGAGGTGGCGCGTGGTGTCGAGGCGCTGGCGCTGAACGGGCTCTTCACCGAGCTGGTCGCGCAGCTGGTTAAAGCGCGTGAGCAGGTCGCGCTCGCCGGCGTAGTAGGGGTTGAGCATCTGCTCATTACCAATGAGTAGGTAGCCCCGAAACCCCGTTTCCATGTCGATGATATTGCGCAGCAGCGTGGTGCCATCGGCCGATACGTGCTGCGAGGCCTCTACGCGCTGCGAGTTGCGCAGTACCTGCCCGGCCAGCTGAAAATTTAGCAGCAGCACCGCCGCAAACAGCCCCAGCAGCAGCAGGAAACCGGCAAAAAGCTTGGTAGTAAGGTTAATTTTCATGGTGCCCGGTTGGCCGGCTTCTCAAACCCCAGCAGTACGTAGTTTTCCCTCGATGGTTTGCAGCAGCTGCACTATCTGGTCGGCCTGCATCTGCACTTCTTGAAAGCCCACTAGGGCTTCCTCCTTGCGGCCAGCCAGGCGCAAGTCCATCAGCTCGTTGGCTTGCTTATGAATGAGCCGGTGCTCGCGGTCGAGGTCGCGCATTTCGGGCACCTTGGCGTAGGCCCCGTGCCAGCGGCTGGTTATCCACTGGCCCAGGCTGCACTCGTTGGGGTCGCGTAGCGGGGCCTGGGCATTATCGTTGCCATACAGGAAAGAGCGCAGGCGGGCCTTAAAGGAGAAGTGTTTGACCAGGGCCGACTCAAAATCCTGCTTAATAGCTTCGGGACTCATAAAGGAAAGTAAAAAGGCGCGGGCCCGGCCCCTTGGGCCGGTAGTCCCTAATTTCGTAGCCAGCAAAACAGGCGGCCAGACAGGTTAAACTCAGAAGAGGGTACTTGTACGGGATTCAAGCCGGTTGCGCCAGGTTACTTCTGCTTACTTCATTATTTGCTGTCCTTTTCATGGAAGCCACGCCGCTTAAAACCGTTGCCCTGCACGACACCCACCAGCAGCTCGGGGCCAAAATCGTCCCGTTTGCCGGCTACGCCATGCCCGTGCGCTACTCCTCCGACCTCGAAGAGCACCACACCGTGCGGCGCGCCGTGGGCATTTTCGACGTGTCGCACATGGGCGAGTTTCGGCTGCGTGGCCCCCAGGCGCTCGACCTCATCCAGCGCACCACCACCAACGATGCCAGCAAGCTTACGCCCGGCAAAGCCCAGTACTCGTGCCTGCCCAACACCGAAGGCGGCATCGTAGACGACCTGCTGGTGTATATGCTGGCTGACGAAGATTACTTCTTGGTAGTCAATGCGTCCAATATCGAAAAAGACTGGAACTGGCTGCAACAGTACAACACCAAGGGCGCAGAAATGGAGAACGTTTCCGACCAGCTCAGCCTCTTCGCCGTGCAGGGCCCCAAAGCCGCTGCCGCCCTCCAAGCTCTCACCGAAGTTGACCTGACGACCATCCCGTACTACAGCTTTGCGCGGGGTACCTTCGCCGGCGCTACCGACGTCATTATCTCAGCCACGGGCTACACCGGGGCCGGCGGCTTCGAGCTGTACGTGCCTAACGAGCACGCCGCCAGCGTGTGGGAGCAGATTATGCAGGCCGGTAAGCCCTTCGGCATCAAGCCCATAGGCCTGGGCGCGCGCGACACCCTGCGCCTCGAAATGGGCTACTGCCTCTACGGCAACGACATTACCGACACCACCTCGCCCCTCGAAGCGGGCCTCGGTTGGATTACCAAATTCACCAAAGACTTCACCAGCAGCGACACTTTTAAGGCCCAAAAAGCGACCGGCGTCACGCGCAAGCTGGTAGGCTTCGTGATGGATGGCCCCGGCGGCCTGCCCCGCAGCCACTACCCGCTGGTCGATGCCGAGGGCCAGGCCATCGGTGAAGTGACGAGCGGGGGCCAGTCGCCCACCCTGAGCCGGGGCATCGGCCTGGGCTACGTTAAGACGGAGTTTGCCGCGTCCGGTACGGCCATTTTTGTGCAGGTGCGGGGTAAGAATTTGCCCGCCACGGTAAGCAAATTGCCATTGGTGCCGGGCACGGAGGAGGTTGGTTAGTGAGTGAAGGAGTGAGTTGGTGAAGGAGTGAATGATTTCAGCCTTTTCACCAACTCACTCCTTTGCTAACCTACTCATTCACCAACTCACTCATTCACCAACTCACTCCTTGAAACTAGACGTTTGTTTTTCGCCCAACCTGCTGCCGTTGTATGACTTGCGTGGCAAAATAGCCGTCATTGTGGACGTGCTGCGCGCCACCAGCACCATCGTCACGGCCCTCGACCAGGGCGTGACCGAAGTATTCGCGGTAGCCACCCTCGACGAGTGCGCCGCCCTGGGCCGCGAGCACGGCTGCATCACGGCCGCCGAGCGCGATGGCATCGCCGCCGAAGGCTTCGACTTGGGCAATTCGCCCTTTGGCTTCCTCGATGGGAAAATCCCTGTGAAGGGCCGCACGCTGGCCATCAGCACCACCAATGGCACCAAGGCGCTGCTGGGCTCGCTCGATGCCGCTGCCATAGTGTGCGGTGCGTTTTTGAACCTGAGTGCGGTAGTGAAATTTATCGCCGCGCAGCAGCGCGATGTGGTGGTAGTGTGCGCCGGCTGGAAAGGCCAGTTTTGCCTCGAAGACACGGCCTTTGGAGGCGCGCTGGCCGAGCAGTTGCAGCCGCTGGGCTACGACATAGCGTGGTCGGATGCCGCCATTGCCGCCCTGCACCTGTGGCAGCACGCCAAGCCCGAGTGGCCCAATTATTTGCTGGAGTCGGCCGCCGTGCGCCGCCTCAACGCGCTGGAGTACCACGACGACTTCGTGTTCTGCATGAAGCCCGATGTGTACCCCAACATATTGCCGCTATGGCAGGATGGGCGTCTGGTGCGAGGCTAATGCAATAGGGTGTGGAACATTTTCCTGCACCCTACTTAAAACCGGAAACCAGCCGAGATATAGGGGTAAACCCCTTCCTTCGAAAAGCCCACCACCGCTTGCAGCAGCGCCAGCTGCGCGGGCAGGAAATACACCCCGCCGCCGTAGCCGGTGTGCCAGCGTTGCGACGATTCGCCGGGCGTCCAGACGCGGCCTACGTCGTTGAAGAGGACCAAGCCCAGCGTGCCGGGCACCAGGTAGGAGGAGAAATCGAGCAGCTTAAGGCGTACTTCTAAGTTGTTGTAAGCAACGCTTTTGCCCGTGAAGCGCCAGAAATAAAAGCCCCGCAAATTGTTGGTGCCGCCCAGCTTGAACTGCTGGAAGTACTCGGCGGTGCCGATGGTAGTGCCGCCGCCCGTGCGGTTGGCGATGACCAGGCTGGAATCGCGTCCGGGGGTGAAGTGGAAGCTGAACTCGGTGAGGGCCTGGGCGAAGGTGTGCTGGTTGGCATCGAGGCGGCGCATGGTGCTGAGGCTGGTGGTCCAGAGCACGCCGCGGCGGGCTACCAGGCCTTTGTCGCGGGTGTCGAAGGTAGCTCCGGCGGTGAGGCCCGCGTAGGCTTGGGCGTGAAATACGTCCTGAGTGGGGTGCTCGTCGGCGTAGGCGCTGAGGAGGCGGTTGGTGTTTTTGTCGCGGCCGCTGTTGTAGTACTGGCCCACCACGCCGGCGCTAACCTGCCACTGCGGGTAGTTGCGGCGCAGGCGCACGTCGGCCGTCACGAGGTTGTAGTCGTTGCGGTAGTAGCGAATGGCATCGTCGGGGTCGCGGTTAAATTCCGATTCGTTGCCCACGCCGAAGAAGTGGCTGGTGTAGTTGGGGCCTAATGAGGTGACATTGACCACTAAATCATTCACCCCCAGCAGCCGCTTAAAGTCACCGGAGTAGCTCAGCAGCAGCGAGTTGTTGGCAAGGCCGTAGTTCACCGTAAAACTCTGCCGCGAGCCATACGGAGTTTTGCGAAAGCCTTGCCGCTGGTAGATGAAGTTGCCAATCAGCTGCAAGCCATAGTCCTTGTTATAGCCCGCCAGAAACAAGGGTTGCAGGTAGTCATACTGAAAGCTGGCCTTGTTGAAGTTATTCACCAGCGTATCGGGCGCGGTGCGCAGCCGCGCCTGGCTCGCGGCTGGCAGGTAGTTGGGCTCGTCCGAGCGGTCGTAGATACGCAGGCGGCCGCGCTGCGGCACCTCGGGCGCTACGGTAAACGTGTCGTCGCCATCGCCCCCGATGAGCCGCACCAAGATGGGTGAGCGCGCCGCGCCACTCAGCACAAACTGGTCGTCGCCGCCCAGCCCATAGAGCCGCACCTCGTGGGTGTCGTGGGGGTCGAAAGTGCGCTGGTAGCGCACGACGCCTGCGCTGCCATCTTTTTTGAGCTTGGTTATCGTCACCAGCAGCCGGTGGTCGGGCTGGCGCACTACTTCCACGCGCTCGCGCTTGTTGGAGGCGGGCACCTCAACTTTGCGCGCCACCGAGCGGTAGTAGCGCATGGCCTGGTAAGTCAGAATATTGCGCCGGGTAATGAGGTCGTGCGCCAGCTTGGGGCCACTGATTTGGTAGATATTGGGCGGCAGGCGGCGCATAGCCTGGGTTATCAGGCTGTCGCTGAGGTGGCGCTGCACGTAGGCTATCTGCGTCTTCCAGTCGTCTTCGCTCAGGGCATTCAGGAAGTAGCGGTCGAAGGTCTTAGCCTTCAAATTCCAGCGGTTAATCGAGCGAATGTGGTCGTTGTAGCCCTGCACATTAGCCATGAGCAAGTGCAGCGACAATAGCTTGGGGAACAAGCCAGTGGGCCGGTAAAAGACGTGGTCGCGGTCGCGGGGCACGGGCTCGTAGCGGCTGCCTTTGCCGTCCTCTATGCGCTGCCAGCGCCACTGGTCTTCGTGGCGGTCGTAGTCGCCGAGCAATATGTCGAGCAGGCGGGCACGCAGCACGGTGGCCTGGTCCACGTAGTTGTCGTTGTCGTCTTGCAGGCGGCGCTGGGTTTTCTCGGTGTTGTCGGTTTTGTCAGCATCAAGCGGCTCGCGCTCCTCAAACAGGAAAACCTGGTTGGCAAAATCCTTGCGAAACTCGCCCAGGGCGGGGTCGTCGGGCACGTATACCACCTCGGGGTTGGCGTGCGGAATGCCCAGCGCCTCGGCCAGCGGCGGCACCACTACCGACGAGTAGGGGTGCGAGGCCGATACCTGGTCCTGCAAAATGTCCTTGGCAATGGTGGGCCGCAGAGTAGGAGGTAGGCCGCGCTCGGGGTATTTCTGGAGGGTGCGCAGCACCCACTGCTGCCCGGTGGCATCCTTCAAGCGCAATGACTTGGTTTGCAGGCCGCCGCCGCGCTGCAAGATGGTGAGGCCACCCTTCTCGCGGGCTAGGTGGAAGACGCGCATCCGCACGGGCGCGGCCCATTCGCGGCGGTAGCTGTTGCCCAGCATGGCGCGGTGCACCGCCGACACGTCGTTGTATGTCGGCTCGATGGCTACCGTGATGCTGTCAGCAGTGGGGTGGGCGCCCTGGGCCAGGGCGCGGGTAGTAAGCCCGGTGGTGAAAAGCAAAACCGCCCAACGCAGTAGCTGATAAGGACGATTACTCAACTTCACGGATAACGGTTAAATTCAAGACGAAGGGGCAACTGGGGCAGGCAAGCGCGCTGGCGCAGTGGCCAGCACAAAATAGTCGAGTAGGCGGCGGAAGCCGGCGCTACGGGCCAGCAGCAGGCGCAGCAGCCCAATGCCCGTGAGAGCCACCGAGATGCCCGCCAGCACGTCCAGCACATAATGATGGCTGTTGTACACGGCCGCAAACCAGATTCCTACCATCACGAGCAGGAAGAATAGGTGGAATACTTGAAAAGAATCTGTTTTGTTTCTGAAGGCATAAAAAACCACCACCACCGGGTAGGCCGAATGCAGCGAAGGCATAGCCGCAAAAACGTTGGCGTTCTTGGCATAAATCGACTGGAAAATGTGGACACCGAAGAACGCATCAAACCGCGCCAAGCCCGCCGTACTGCCCATCTTGAGTGGTATAAACACCAGCCCGTGCTGCTGCACAAACCACGGCGGCGCGGCCGGGTGCAGGTAGTAAATAATGAACCCGATAATATTGACCAGCAGGAAGGTCAGCGAGAATTCAAAGAACAGCCGCCGATTGGCAAAGAATAAATACCCCGCAAAACCGAGCGGAATCGGCACCCAGCATAAGTAAAAAAGGCCGCATAGTACATCGAGCGCCGAGTAGTGGTGCGCCAGAAAAAACTCGTTGGGCGTGAGTAGCTTACCGGCGCTGTGGATGCCAAATAGCCGCAGCTCGGTGTGGTAGAGCTGGGCCACATCCACGGCCCGGTAGGCGTAGTTCGGAAACGCCCGCATGTAGTCGTAGAGCACCCAGAACACCACGAAAATGGAGAAGCCCGTGATGAAGCGCCGCGTGGTATCGGACAGAAAGTAGCAGCCGTTGCAGAGAGTTACCAGCACCAGCTGCTCGGGCCGGAAACCGATGAGCGCGTAGGAAAACAGCAGGTAAGCGACTGATAGCGCCGGCACCAGCCAGCGGCCCCGGCCGGTAGTAGGGTGCGGAAGTAAAGCAGTGATTTTGGGCATCGTAGCACCAAGCTCCGGCTTGGCGAATGGGGGAGTGATTGCCAGAAAGGCCGGCCTGATTGAGCACCCGGCGAACGCTTGGCGCTACACGCTCAGTCGCTCTAGGGTAGGGGCGTGAGTGGCCGGCAACCAGCCTTTTAGCTCAATATATTTCACGTTGGGCACCCAGAACGTGCCGCCTTCGATGCGCAGGTAAATACGTTCGAGCACGCTTAGCTGGTTGGCAATGGACACGTACACGTGGAAGGTTCGGTCGGGGCCACCTTTCATCAGGTAAAGCGTCCGCTTGCTGGAGGCCGCGAAGTGTATTTCGTACTTGTCGGGGGCCAGTTTTTTGGTTTTAAGGCCGTAGCCAAACTTGCGCTGAATAAAGCTCAGCTCCTGCTGCTGGCCCTGCTCGGCATAGCGTATCCAGAAGACGCGGAGGGGTTCATCCTCATTGAGTTGGCCAGTGCTGCTGACGTTGAGCTGGTACACGACCGTATTGGTGTTCGGGTCGCGCTGCAAGTAAAATAGCTGGTTGGCGATGCCGCTCGGCACCGGAAACGTCAGTGTCGGCGTGGGCTGGGCGGCATCGGCGCGTAGGCCGCCCACCAATAGGCCCAGCGCCAGCAGCGCCGCGGCCGACACGGGCTTGCTTAGCTCAGTTGGGCGGGCTACCGGCTGGGTTTCCCGTTGCAGCAGCGCCCGCTTGGCTTGCAGCAGCCGCGAAATGGCCGTGATATTGGCCAGCACGGCCAGCGCGGTGAGCGGAAAGGTGAAAATCGACAGCGTTTCAAACACGTGAAACGGCACGCCCGGCACGAATAATCGGTAGTCGTTGCCCAGCCAGTGCGAGGCTACGCCGCAAGCCAAAGCGCTGACACCCATGAGGACTACGCGCTCGGGGCGCTGCATCAGGCCGCCTTTGCACTCGATGCCCAGGCCCTCGGCCCGCGCCCGTGTGTAGCTCACCATCATCGAGCCGATGAGGCCGAAAAAGCCGACCAGCGAGCTCAAAAAATAGTGGTGCGCCACCAGGTAATAGCAGATACCCAGGAACGTAAATAGCTCGCTGTAGCGGTCGAGCACCGAGTCATAGAGCGCGCCGTAGGGGCTCTGCATCTTGCCGATACGGGCCACCTGCCCATCGAGCATGTCAAACAGGCCGGCAAAGAGGATGAGCGCGCCGCCCCAGCCCACGTAGCGCAGGTCGCGCGGGCCGTCCTCGCCCCCCACAATGAAGAGTACGGCCACGCCCATGTTGAGCAGCAGGCCGGTCAGCGTCACGGCATTGGGCGTAAAGCCCAACCAAATGAGCAGCCGCACGAAGGGGTTAATAACCAGATAAATACCTTGCTGAAGGGCGTTGCGAAGCTTGTCAAACGTCATGGCGGCGGGGCGCTTAAAAATCGATGCGGAAGCGCCCCCGAATACCCCATTCCGCCACGTGCGGGTTGTCGAGGTAGGTAAGGCGCCTAACCAAATCAAGCCGGAAAAGCTTGAAAATGTTGGCCACTCCCACGCTGGCCTCGGCGTAAGGCACGCGGCCCAGCGTGAAGGCCTGCTGCTCGCCCCGGCCCTGGTCGGCGCGCAAAAAGTCGTAGAGGCCGGGGTGCAGGTCGGGGTTGTTTTCGTTGCGTACGCCCCCGTAGAGCAGCTTCAGCGAGGCTACTTCGCGCAGCTTGAGCCGGCGCAGCAGCGGTAGCTTGTTGAAAAAGAAGCCGTTGAAATTCTGGTCGATAAACAAGCTGGCATAGTGGTCGCTCGAAAACTCCAGGAAGTTCATCAAGTTATACGAATTGAGCTGGTACGAAAACGTCTGGTTGGCGCGGTGAATATCGAGCAGCGGCCACGGCACCTGCCCGAAGATATAGCCGCCCTCCAGGGTCACGTCGGCGTGGCCAAACTGCGAGAGGTACACGCGCTTATACACGTTGGCCAGCACGTTTTCGTAGTTGTACTCGCCACCCACTAAACCCCGAATGCCGGTGGTCAGGCGCAGCGTATACACCGGGTTGGGCGTGATAATGGGCGTGCGGTAAAGCTTGCCCTGGTAAAACTGCTCATTCGGGGCCCAGCGCAGCGTCACGGCTACCTCGCTGGTGGTGAGGGTCGTAACATTCTGAGGGTGGTCGTCGCTGGCCGTGCGGAAGTAGAGCCCACCCGCCGGCGTCTGTTGCAGCTTGCGGAAGCCCAGCGTGTACGAAAAGTGGTTGCTGAACTCGTGCACGTAATCGAGCCGGTACACGTCGTTGTAGATATACCGGTCGTTGACGCCGCGCTTAAACGAGAGCAGGAAATTATCCTCCTGCACAAATTCCAGCTCCTGCCCCGGAATGCGGGTATCGCGCTGAAAGCTACCCCGGATAAAATTTTGCGGAAACTTGTAGATACTCTTGTTATTCAGCGAGTAAGTCGAGCTCAGGAAGTACTTCCACTTCTCGTCTTTGAAACCATACGCCCCGTAGGTTTCGAAGAAAATACGCGAACTTAGCTGAGTGGTGGTGCGCCCGCCCAGCCGCAGCCGCAAGCCCTCCACGGGGTTGAAGCTGTAAAAGGTATTGGACGGCCCCACCTCAAACGGCCCGAAGCCCTTGTAGCCCGACAGCAGGAACGTAAACAGCGTGAGTTTGCGCCGGAACGACTTGATAGTTTGCAGGGTATCAATGTTCTTATAAATCGTGCGCTCGACCGCCGTAAGGCTATCGGGCCGGTTGCGCCGCCAAAAGTCCTCGTTGCGGGTGTTAGTGCTGTCGTTCTCGGCCGCCGGAGCGCTGGCAAACACGCTTTCGGGTATCGGCTGGTCTACCAAGTAGTTAGTATACAACACTGTGCGCCGGCCATAAAACCCCGAGCCCTTGCCAGGGGCGATACCAAAATCCACGTCAAGGATGCTGCGGCTGAGGTGGTAGCGGCGGTCGGGGTTTTCGGCAAATTCGAGCCGTGCCTCCAGGCTTTTGACGAAGTTGAGGTTGATGCGCCGGTCTATGGTCAGGTAGGCTTGCTGCACCGCGTAGTGGCCGTCGAGGGTCACGTAGAGCTTGCCTTTGAAGAGCATGTCGGCCCGGTTGCGCGGGTTGAACGTCAGCTCGATAAGCTGCGGGTTGTGCTCCTTCAGCGTGTCAGTGATGTAGTACTCGTAAAGCGTGGGCGCGGCCCCAGCAATGGGGCTCAGCAGCTGGTTACCGAGCAGCGAGACGTTATTGGCATAAATGTCCACGTCCTGGTACATCCGATTGAAATAAGCGCTGATGCCCTCATTATCAATAAACTGCTTGTCGAACTGCACCTGCTTGTTGCCGAGCGGTACCACTTTGCGCGCCTCGGGGTCTTTGCGGTAATACTCGCGGCTCAGCTTTTCTTCGAGGTAAATGGGCAGAATATTGACCCCGCCCGTCGCCGCCGAATCCTGCGTTTTAAACAGGAACTGGTAGTTCTTAAATATCTTCTTGTTCTTGAATTTATCGGACAAGTTGCTGAGCGAGAAAGCCATCTTTTCGTACTTGTCATACGTCACGTAAGCGTAGCTCTCGGGCCGGTTTTCGGGCTTGTGCTCAATTACTTGCCGAATGAGCGTGACCGCCGGGTTGTCCTTATTCTTGTAGCGCACCGGCGGCTTGGTGCCCTTTATCACCACCTCGCCCAGCGTGGCCGAGCTGGCGGCCAGGGCCACGTTCAGCGTCTGGGGCTCGCCGGGGGTGATGGTGCGCGTAACCGTGCGGTAGCCCAAGTAGGAAAAGACTACCGTCGTATTGGGGGCCGGCACTTGCAGCGAGTAGCGCCCGCTTTCGTCGGTGTTCACGCCCACGCCGGCCGCCGGCACCGCCACGCTCACGAAGGGCAGCGGCTGCCGGGTTTTGGCATCCGTGACTACGCCGCGCACCGTGGTGACTTGCGCCCACGCTGACCCGCCGCGCAGCCCCAACAGGGCCAGCAATGCCAGGCAGTAGAAAAACCGGGTAAGCAAGAGTCTCATTTAGTGCGAAATACGAAGTGCAATTGCAGCGTGTAGTTGAAGCCAAAGCCCACCAGCAGCGATACTACAATTTTGCTTAACAGATAGTTGGCGTGCGCCACGCTCGTGAGCAGGTACATGCCCGCAGCATTCAGCAGCAGGCTGCCCACCCACACCAACAAATAGCGCACTCCCTGAGACGCCGCCCGGTGGTGCGATACTTGAAAAACATGGTGCCGCCCCAAATAAAAATTGGTAATGCCGCCCGCCGTATTGCCCAGCATGGTAGCCGCCACGGGCCACACGTGCAGCCCCTCCACGCAGCCAATAGTGACCAGAAAATCGACCACCGTACCCGCCAGCGAAGCGGCCTGCGCTTTTAAAAATCGGGGATAGCGCACGACTAATAGTCCTGGATAAATACGTATAAACTAAGCTGGTCGGGTTGTCTCAACCCAGCCTTAAATAATCCGCAGCCACAGCCCGAGATGCAGCAGCAATGCAGTATACACGCCCGCCAGCACATCGTCCAGCATTACGCCGTAGCCACCGGGTAGCTTTTCCATTCTTCTAATATAGAGTGGCTTAACGATATCAAAAAATCGAAAAAGCACCAGCCCTATCAGCAAACGCGGTCCCGTGAGGGGCACGCCCAGCAAGCCCACCCACACGCCGGCCACCTCGTCGATAACCACCCGGTAGCTGTCCTTGCCCCAGGCCGGCTCTACGCGCTGGGCCACCCAAGTACCCAGCGCCAGCAGGCCCACCGTGAGTAGGCTCGCCAGCGTTGGGTTGGTGGTGAGGTCTTGCGCAGGTGCCAGATATAAGACCAGGCAACAAAAGGCGGCCGCAATAGTGCCGCCGCCTTTGAGGTACCCGATGCCGCCTACGCTGGCAATCGCTTTAAACACGCAAGGATAGAGTTACAAAGCCTCGGCCGAAGCCGACAAGTCGGCTGGCTCGGCTATGTCGGCCAGCAGGGGCTCGCCCATCACCTCGCGCAGGGTGTTGTGCAGCGTCACGAGCTGCTTGAAAATATCGTGCTCGGGGCGCAGCTCGGGCGATTCCGTTTGCGGCGATTTTAGGTAGAACGACAGCCACTCCTGCACGCCGCTCATGCCGGCGCGCTGGGCCACGTCGATAAACAAAGCCAGGTCGAGCACCAGCGGCGCGGCTAGGATGGAATCGCGGCAGAGGAAGTTGATTTTAATCTGCATCGGGTAGCCCATCCACCCAAAAATGTCGATGTTGTCCCAGCTTTCCTTGTTGTCGCCGGCCGGCGGGTAGTAGTTGATGCGCACCTTGTGGTACATATCGCCGTACAAATCGGGGTTGCTTTCGGGGTGGAAAATGTCTTCCAGCACGCTCAGCTTCGATACTTCCTTAGTGCGGAAGTTGTCGGGGTCATCGAGCACCAGCCCGTCGCGGTTGCCCAAGATATTGGTCGAAAACCAGCCCTTCACGCCCAGCGAGCGCGCTTGCAGGCCGGGGGCCACGATGGTTTTCATCAGCGTCTGCCCGGTTTTGAAGTCCTTGCCAGCCACTGGCACGCCATTGAGGGCGGCCAATTCCAGCAGAGCGGGCACGTCCACGGTCAGGTTGGGCGCGCCGTTCACGTAGGGCACGCCTTCTTTCAGCGCTGCGTAAGCATATATCATGCTCGGCGCGATGTTGCTGGCATTGTTAACCAAGCCTTCTTCGAAGGCCGCCAGCGTGCGGTGCGTCTCGGAGGGCTCGTGGTAGATTTCGGTCGAGCCGCACCACACCATCACTAGGCGGCTGCACCCGCGCTCGGCTTTGAAATTGCGGATGTCGGCCCGCACCTGCTCGGCCAGGTCGAGCTTGGTGGTGAAGTCCTTGACGTGCGTGCCGTCGAGATTTTTGGCGTAGTGCCGGTCGAAAGCCGCTTTCATCGGTACGATGGCTTCCATTTCCTGCCGCACGGCGTGCAGCGTCATGGGCTCCAGTACCTTGGCTTTCAGCGCCGCCTCAAACACGTTGTCTTCGTACACGTCCCAGCCACCAAACTCCAGGTCCTCCAGACCGGGCATCGGTACGAAGTCCTTGATTTTCGGGTTGATATCCCCCGAATCCCGCTTCAGGCGGATATTGCCCATCTGCGTCAGCGAGCCTACGGGCTGGGCCAGCCCCTTGCGCGCAGCCATCACGCCGGCGATAAGGGTAGTTGCTACGGCCCCCAGGCCGGGTATCAGAATGCCCAGTTTGCCGTCGGCGGGGGCCAGCGGCCCTTTCTGTTCTTTCATGTCGTTGGTAATAGTCGGTGCCCGGGTAGTGAGCCTGCTGCGCGTGGGCTACGTGTCGGAGGCAGCAAGCTTGGGAATAAGTCTTCCGCAGCTAAGACTAGCTAAAAGAAGGGAGGGCGCTGCCAGCGCAGCGCCGAAAAGTCAAATTTAGAAAGCTACTAGCCGAGGAATGACGTTGTAATCGACAAAATATTTGATTTTGCCGCCACAAACTCCACTATGTAGTCGGATAGCGCATTCACCCTAACACTTGTGCAGGCGCTAGGTTTTTAGTAAACGCCGAGCCATTGCTAATCCCTGCTAAAATTAATTTAGAAATCCACAGCCAGGCTAAGCCCCCACCGCAGCCGCAACCCGGTAGAGCGTGGCCGGGTAGCGATGCCCCGGCACCTCAAAGGCCACGTGCAGCGTGCAAGGCTCAGCCACCGTGGGCGCGAGGCGCTGATGCAGGGCTGCGGCCAGCAGCAAGTCGCTACCTACTTGCTGGCTCTCGTGTAGGATGCCCGCCAGCTCGCGCAAGCTATTCTTGGCATAGCGACGGGCCGTACCCGGGGCCGACCAGCCCAAGCCAGCCGCCCCACTCAAGCCCAGCGCTGGCGCACTTGCCAAACGGCGCACGCAGTCGCGCAGCTGGAAGTAAAGTGCCGCTACGGGAGGCAGCGCCTGGCTTGTTGTAGGCCACGCCAGCAGTAAAGTACCGAGCTGGTAAGTAAGTAGTTCGCCGCCACTGGCCTTAATGCTAGCGGCGCATTCGCGGGCGGCATCGGCTAGCAGCGCAGCGTGCGCCGAGCGGGTGGTCCGCGTGGTGTTGGCCAGCGTTAGCAATAAGAAAATCCGTTCTTCCTGCCCGGCGTGCGCGGCGGCCGGCGCTTGGCGAAACCAAGCTTCCAGGCCAGTGCTGCGCAGCAGCCACTGCCAAGTGCTGAGTTTGCCGCGGTAAGTAGGAGAGTCCAGAGTAGATGAGTTGTTCATAACCTAAATAGCCATCGAGCAGCTAGCTGCACATTTAAAAAGCCGCCATTCGAGCCCGATGCTGTAATGGCAGCGGACTAGAACGGCGGCTTCGGAGCCAACTATGTGCCAATTACTAAATTGTTATCAAAGGCCTATCAGTCAGTTGCTAACTAAATCAGCCAGCTTGGCTGGTGGATAGAGAACTGATAATTTGCTTAGGTAATTCCTGATATTTAAGCTTTTTCTGAAATCATTTCCAGCTGGCTTAATTCGGTAAAAGGCAGCATTGCCTAAGCAAAATCCGTCACAGCCTCACTCAAATCGAGCACTGGCACACCCGGTAGGGCATTTTGAATAATGCTAGCTCCCGCGGCCGAGCGGTAGCCGCCTGCGCAGTGCACCAGCACCGGTTTATCAGTTGGAATCTCGCCCACACGCTCGCGCAACTCGGGCAGCGGAATCAGCAGCACCTTGGCGAAAAGCGGCGGCTGCGCCTCGGTGTGGTTGCGGATATCTACGATGGTAAAACGCTCGGGGTGCGTGCGTACTTCGGCCACGTCGGCGGTGGGGCTGGTGATAGGCAGCATAGTCGGGGCTAGCAGCGCCCCCTTTATGTTGCCCTCATAGCCAATTTTGGCTGCCTTGCGGATAACGGCGTCGAGCTGTATCTGTGTGTCGGCCAGCAGGTAAAACTTTTCGGTGGGCCCCACTACCGAGCCCAGCCAAGTTTCAAACTTGCCACCGTCCATGAGGTTGATGGCGCCCGGCAGGTGGCCCGCCCGGAACTTGGCGGCGGGGCGGGTATCGAGTAGCAGCACCCCGGGCTCGAGCGTGGTTTGGCTGCCCAGGCGCGGTACGGCCCGGATGCTGTCTTCGAAATTGGGCGCGCCGCGCTTGTTGAGCTGCACGTCGTGGCCAAAGTACTTGGGCACGAACGGCTGGTCTTCGAGCAGCACTTTTATAAAGTCCTCCTCCGACATCGGCTGCAGCGCATAGTTGGTAGCCAGCTCTTTGGCAATAGTGCTGTCGAGGTCGGGACTGGTGGTTTTGCCGCAGAGCGAGCCAGGGCCGTGGGCCGGGTACACGCGGGTGGCGCCGGGCAAAGTCATCAGCTTTTGGCGCGTGCTTTGGTAGAGCTGGGCGGCCAGGGCTTCGCGGGCGTGGCCGCCATTGGCCTCGTCTTCGCGCAGGTCGGGGCGGCCCACATCGCCCACAAACAGCGTGTCGCCGGTGAAGATGGCGCGGCTCTGGGCAGCCTCATCCATGAGCAACACGCTGATGCTGTCGGGCGAGTGGCCGGGGGTATTGAGAGCGTGCAGCTCGACGGTGCCGAGCTTGAGGCGGTCGCCGTCGTCGAAGTTTTTGTGCGGGTAGGTGGCCCCCACCAGCTTGCTACAGTAGATGGTGGCGTCGGTTTCGCGGGCTATTTCGAGGTGGCTGCTGACGAAGTCGGCGTGGGGGTGCGTCTCAATCACGGCCACTATCTCGGCGTCGTGCTCGTCGGCAAAGTCGTAGTAGGGCTGAGGGTCGCGGCCGGGGTCGATAACGGCCATCTGGCGGCCGGCGCGCACCGCGTAGGATGCGTGCGCCAGGCCTTTATCATAAAACTGCTGAATCTGCACCGCGGGGGTGCTACTACTGGGGAGGGGCATTGGGGAAGAAAGGTGGCCAGCCAGCTAACGTG
>JBPBQK010000112.1:0-96767 GCA_050954845.1 Janthinobacterium lividum | reverse complement strand
GGCTTTTTCCAAGCCAAACCCAACCCCCGCAAGCAGCCCTACACCGTGGTTATTCCGCCGCCCAACGTGACGGGCGTGCTGCACATGGGCCACATGCTCAACAATACTATCCAAGACGTGCTCGTGCGCCGCGCTCGCATGCAGGGTAAGGAAGCCTGCTGGGTGCCCGGCACCGACCACGCCAGCATCGCCACCGAGGCCAAGGTAGTGGCCATGCTCAAGGAGCAGGGAATCAACAAGAAAGACCTGAGTCGCGAAGATTTCCTGACCCACGCCTGGGCCTGGAAAGAGAAGTACGGCGGCATCATTCTGGAGCAGCTGAAGCAGCTCGGGGCCTCGTGCGACTGGAGCCGCACGCGCTTCACGATGGAACCCAAGCTGACCGAGGCCGTGCTGCGCGTATTCGTGGACTTGTACCGCAAGGGTCTGATTTACCGCGGGGTACGCATGGTGAACTGGGACCCGCTGGGCGGCACTGCCATCTCGGATGAGGAAGTAATTGCCAAGGACACCCAAGCCAAGATGTATCACCTCAAGTACGAGGTGGTGGGCCAGCCGGGTCGCTTCCTCACGGTGGCTACCTCGCGCCCCGAAACCATCATGGCCGACGTGGCCGTGGCCGTGAACCCCACCGACCCGCGCTACCAGGACCTGGCTGGGCAGCGCGTGCGCATCCCGCTGCTCGGTCGCGAAATCCCGGTTATTCAGGATGAGTACGTGACGGTAGACTTCGGCACGGGCGCGCTGAAAGTGACGCCAGCCCACGACCTGAACGATTACGAGCTGGGTTTGAAACACAACCTGCCGGTTATTGATATTCTGAACGATAACGGCACGCTGAACGAGAAGGCGGAGCTGTACGTCGGCCAAGACCGGTTTGCCGCCCGCCGCAACATCGTGAAGGACCTAGGCGAAGCTGGCCTGCTCGATAAAATCGAGGAGTACGCCAGCATCGTGCAGACGTCGGAGCGCACCGGGGCCGTGATTGAGCCCAAGCTCAGCTTGCAGTGGTTCCTCAAAATGGAGCACCTCGCCAAGCCCGCGCTCGAAGTGGTGGAAAACGATACCATCAAGCTGCACCCGCCCAAGTTCAAGAACATGTACCGGGTGTGGATGGAAAACGTGCGCGACTGGTGTATCTCGCGCCAGCTGTGGTGGGGCCAGCGCATTCCGGCCTACTACCTGCCCGATGGCTCGTTTGTGGTGGCTCAGAATGAGGCCGAAGCCGTAGAGCTTGCCCGCGCCCAAACCGGCAACAACGACTTGCAAGCCAGCGACCTGCGCCAGGACGAGGACGTGCTCGATACTTGGTTTTCGTCGTGGCTGTGGCCCATCTCGGTGTTCGACGGCTTCGACGACCCCGACAATGCCGACATCAATTATTTCTACCCAACCAACGACCTCGTAACGGCCCCCGAAATCCTGTTTTTCTGGGTGGCGCGCATGATTATGGCCGGCCTGGAATTCCGCAAGGAAGTGCCGTTTAAAAACGTATACCTGACTGGCATCGTGCGCGATGCGCAGGGTCGCAAGATGAGCAAGCAGCTCGGTAACTCGCCCGACCCGCTTGACCTCATCCGCGACTTTGGGGCCGATGCGGTGCGCACGGGGATGCTGTTCTCGTCGCCCGCCGGCAACGACTTGTTCTACGACCAGAAGCTGATTGACCAGGGGCGTAACTTCAACAACAAGCTCTGGAATGCTTTTCGCCTCGTAAAAGGTTGGGAGGTCGATAACTCGCTGCCCTTTGTCAACACGCAGGCAGTAAAGTGGTTTGAGGCCAAATTGGCCGAAGCCATTGTTACGCTGGACGAGCACTTCGACAAGTTTCGGATGAGCGATGCGTTGCTGACGGTGTATAAGCTGGTGTGGGACGATTTCTGCGCGCTCTACCTCGAAATGGTGAAGCCGACGTACCAGCACCCCATTGATGCCGAAACGCTACGCGCCACCGTAGGCTTCCTCGAAACGCTGCTGAAGCTGATGCATCCGTTCATGCCCTTCATCACCGAAGAGCTGTGGCACGAGCTGGCCGAGCGCGGCCCCAAAGACTACGTGACCGTAGCCCATTGGCCCAAAACCACGGTGCCCGCCGACAGCGCCGACAGCCTGGCCGAGATGGACAAGGCGCTGGCCATCGTGGCCGGCGTGCGCAACGTGCGCAACCAGAAAAACCTTGGCCCGGTGAAGCAACTGGAATTAGCCGTGAAAACGGAGGACCAAGCGGCTATTTTAGCCTATGCACCGCTCGTGCGTAAGTTGGCCAACCTCAGCGATTTGTTTTTTGCGCAGGAAGCGCCGGCTAGCTCGGTAAGCTTCGTGCTGGGTGGCAATGAGTTTTTTATCCCGCTCGAAATGCAGGTAGATGCTGCCGCCGAGCGCGCCCGCGTTGAGAAGGAACTGGGCTACGCGATTGGCTTCCGCGACTCGGTGAATAAAAAGCTGGGTAACGAGAAATTTGTGGCCAATGCCAAGCCCGACGTGCTGGAGCGCGAGCGCCAGAAACTAGCCGACGCTGAGGCTAAAATTGCGGCGCTGGAGCAGGCGCTGGCGGTGCTGTAAGCCAGAATAATAACTGAAAACGACCGTCATGCCAAGCTGCTTCACCCAGCTTAGCATGACGGTCGTTTTGCTTAGCGAAGAGTACGTGGTAGAACATAGTGAAACAAGTGAGCACTAGCGTGAAATTCTGCTTAATGAACTGCCGCGTAGTATGAAATTATTCTTAATCAGCTTATTGACTTTTGCGTTGGTGCTCTATGTAGTAGGGTGCGGCTTCCTGTATTTCAAGCAGGAATTATTGCTATTCTACCCGCAAAAGTTACCGGCAACTTATCAATTCCATTTCCCCGGCGAGTACCGCGAATATCCCATTACTGCGCCCGATGGTGCCCACCTGAGCGGCCTTTTATTTCAGGTGAAAGCCCCGAAAGGCCTGGTTTTCTTTCTGCATGGCAACGGCGGTTCGCTGGCCGGCTGGGGTGGGGTAGCGGCCACTTACACTCACCTCGGTTACGACGTTTTCTTGCTCGATTACCGGGGCTATGGCAAAAGTCAAGGGCGCATCAGCAGCCAGGCGCAGCTGTTGGGCGATGTGGAGGCGGCTTACAACCAATTGAAAATCAATTATCCCGAGCAGTCCATTGTTATTGCGGGCTACTCGGTGGGCACGGGGCCGGCCGCTTGGCTGGCCGCCCGGCATCGCCCGCGTTTGCTGCTGTTGCACGCGCCTTACTACAGCATGGCCGATATGGCAGCGCATACCATCAAGCTCTGGCCTATATTGCCGGGGTGGCTGTTGCGCTATCCACTGCCTACCAACGAGTTTGTGCAGCAGGTGCGTGCACCGATTGTGTTGTTTCACGGCGACCACGACGCCTTGATTCCTTATACCTCATCGGCCAGGCTGCGGGCGCTGCTGCCCGGCGATGCCCAGCTCATCGGCCTGCCGGGGGGCGAGCACAATGGGCTGCTCGGGCACCCGTACTACCAACTGATTATTGGGCAGGTGCTTGCTGGCGAAACCCCTTAAGCCCTGCAAACTGTTCATATAAAGAACGAAATTATCCTCGTTTCTTTGGGCGAATTAACTTCAATTCGGCCCATGAAACTACTCCCTATCCTCTGGCTGAGTGGCCTGGGTACCCTGGCGGCTCTTGCCGCGCAGGCCCAGGCCACCACTACTACTACGATGCCCCAACCACCCATTGCCACCAGCAAGGCCAAGCAGCTTGTGTCGCCCAACGGCACCCGCACCGACAACTACTACTGGCTCAACGAGCGCGAAAACCCGCAGGTGCTCGACTACCTGAAGGCCGAAAACACCTATTTCGACCAGCAAATGGCCCCCGTGAAGGGTCTGGAAGAGAAGTTGTTCCAGGAAATGAAGGGCCGCATCAAGGAAACCGACGAGTCGGTGCCCTTCCGCGACAATGGCTACTACTACTACACCCGCTACGAGGCGGGTGGCGAGTACCCACTCTACTGCCGCAAAAAGGGCAGCCAGCAAGCCCCCGAGGAAGTGCTGCTCAATGGCAACGAAATGGGCAAGGGGCACACCTACTTCGCCATTGGCGGCTACGAGGTGAGCGACAACAACGAGCTGCTGGCCTACAGCACCGATATCGTGAGCCGCCGCCTTTACACGGTACGCTTCAAAAACCTGAAAACCGGTGAAGTATCGCCCGAGCAAATTCCGAACGTGGAAGGCGCGGGCGTATGGGCGGCCGATAATAAAACGTTTTTCTACGCCAAGAAAGACGTCGCGACCCTCTTGCCCTACCAGATATACCGCCACGTGCTAGGCACCGACCCGAAGCAAGACGTGCTGGTGTACGAAGAAAAGGACAACACCTTCTACACGCACATCAGCCGCAGTAAATCAAAAAAATACCTGCAAATCGCCCTCACTAGTTCGCTATCGTCGGAAGTGCGCTACCTCGACGCAAGCAAGCCGACTAGCGAGTTCAAGGTGTTTTTGCCCCGCGAGGCCGACCATTTGTATGACGTAGAAGATGCCAACGGCCAGTTTTACGTGCATACCAACTGGCAGGCCCCCAACTTCCGTATCGTGAGCACGCCGCTCACCAACACCGCCAAAACGGCCTGGAAAGACGTGATTCCGGCCCGCTCCGAGGTATTCATCGCCGGCATGGAGTTGTTTAAGGACTACCTCGTGCTGAACGAGCGCAAGGATGGCCTGCTTCAGCTGCGCGTGATTCGGTGGCAGGATAAGAAAGATGAGTACCTGAATTTCAAGGAGGTAGCATACACCTCCACCATTGGGGCCAACCCCGAGTTTGAAACGCAGCAACTGCGTTTCAACTACACCTCGCTTACGACGCCCAACTCGACCTACGACTATAACATGGCCACCCACCAGCAAACCTTGCTCAAGGAGCAGCCGGTGCTGGGCGGCTTCAATAAGAGCGACTACACCGAGGAGCGCCTCATGGTGAAGGCCCGCGATGGCAAGTTCATCCCCATCTCGGTCGTCTACAAAAAAGGCTTCAAAAAGGATGGCACCAGCCCAGTGCTACAGTACGCCTACGGCTCCTACGGCCTCTCGATGGACCCCACCTTTTCGGCCGCCCGCCTGAGTTTGCTCGACCGCGGCTTTGCCTACGTGCTCTGCAACATTCGGGGCGGGCAGGAGCTGGGCCGGCAGTGGTTTGAGGACGGCCGGATGCTGCACAAAATCAATTCCTTCAACGACTTCATTGACTGCTCGGAGTTTTTGGTGAAGCAGAAATACACGTCGCCCGCCAAGCTTTTCGCGATGGGCGGCAGCGCCGGTGGCCTGCTCATGGGCGCGGTAGTAAACATGCGCCCCGACCTCTACAAGGGCGTTGTCGCGGCCGTGCCGTTTGTGGACGTAGTCACGACGATGTCGGATGCGAGCATTCCGCTCACCACCGGCGAGTACGACCAGTGGGGCAATCCCGCCGAAAAGCAGTACTACGACTACATGCTCTCGTACTCGCCCTACGACAACGTGAAGGCCCAGGCCTACCCCAATATGCTCGTAACCACCGGCTTGCACGATTCGCAGGTGCAGTACTTCGAGCCCGCCAAGTGGGTGGCCAAGCTCCGCGCCACTAAGACTGACAAAAACCTGCTGCTCATGCACACCGACATGGAAGCCGGGCACGGCGGCGCCTCGGGCCGCTTCAAAGCCCTGCACGACGTGGCGCGCCAGTACGCGTTTATGCTGCTTTTGCTAGGCGAAAAATCGTAGTATAAAACGGAGTGGTACCCCATTTCGCGTCAGGGTAGTAGTTCTAACGCGGAAACGGAGTACCACGCCGTTTTACATTAATGCGAGACGGAAGGCGCGGTACGACCCTGGTCGGCCGCGTTTTTTTCGTCTAAGCTCAGCTGGTTTTGGAGCTGAAAAGTGACTTGCTGGCAATCGGCAAAGTGCTGCTGGGCTGTTTTTAAAGCTGCCTCCGTGGCCGTAAGGCGCTGATAGAGGAAGATGATGAGGCCCAGCGAAATAGCCAGTGCCGCAATGAAGAAAATATTTTTCATGTTTTTATTAAAGGCCAAAACACGTTCGTCATGCCCATCTGACGGCCACGCAGGGAAGCATCTCGCTCGCACCGTTGGAACATCATCCTAACGAGGCGAGCGCGATGCTTCCCTGCGTGGCCGTCAGATGGGCATGACGAACGTAACGAAACAGAAAAGAAGCCTTAAATAGCCGTATTCGGGTCGAACTGCTCCAGGTAATCAGCTACTTTGCGCACAAACATGCCGCCCAGCGAGCCATCGACTACGCGGTGGTCATAGCTGTGGCTCAAGAACATAAAGTGCCGCACGCCGATGAGGTCGCCCTGTGGCGTTTCAATCACGGCGGGCTTTTTCTTAATGGCCCCCACGGCCATGATGGCCACCTGCGGCTGCATGATAATGGGCGTGCCCATGACGTTGCCAAACGAGCCCACGTTGCTCAGCGTGTAGGTGCCACCTTCGAGGTCTTCGGGCTTGAGCTTGTTTTGCCGAGCGCGGTTGGCGAGGTCGTTCACCTTCTTGCTTAGGCCATTGAGGTTGAGCTGGTCGGCGTTGTGAATGACCGGCACGATGAGGTTGCCCGAAGGCAGCGCCACGGCAATGCCGATATTAATATCGTTCTTCTTGATAATGTAGTCACCATCTACTGACACGTTGATGTTTGGGTAGTCTTGAATGGCGCGGGCCACGGCCCATACAAAGAGCGGCGTGAAGGTCAGGTTTTCGCCCGTGCGCTTCTTATAGGCATCTTTGTGCTTGGTGCGCCAGTTCACCAGCTCAGTCACGTCGGCCTCTACAAAGCTCGTGACGTGCGGCGAAATGCGCTTCGAATCGACCATGCGCTGGGCAATCAGCTTGCGCATGCGGTCCATCTCAATCAGCTCCTGGTTGCCCGATACCGAGGGCGCTGGCTTGCTGGCCGGGGCCGGAGCGGCAGGCTTGGCTGCGGGGGCCTCGGGCTTAGCGGCCTGCTGGCCATTGGTGCTGGGGGCAGGGTCAGCTTTGGGAACAGCTGGGGCAGGCGCTAACTGAGCTGGCGCGGCGGCCGCCGGAGCTGCACTAGGCGCAGGAGTTGGCGCAGCACTAGGCACAAGCGGCTGTTTGCCCCCGGCTACGTAGTCCAGAATGTCCTTTTTGGTCACGCGGCCTTCCTGGCCAGTGCCGGGCAGGCGCTCGAGGTCGCTCATGCTCACGCCTTCTTCGCGGGCAATGCTGAGCACCAGCGGCGAGTAGAAGCGGCCGGGCAGCACGGGGTGCTCGTCGGTGGCGGGCGCCGGAGCAATGGGCGTGCCGGGGCTGGGCAAATAGGGCACACCGTCGGGGCTGGGGGGCGCTACGGGCAGCGGCGGAATATTATCGGGGTCGGCCATGGGCGGGTTGGCGCTGGCTTCTTCGAGGTCGTCGTTGCTTTCGGCGGGGGCAGCGGGCGCGGGCGCACCAGCTGCCGTTTCGATGCGGGCAATGGGCGCGCCCACGGCCACTACCTGGCCTTCTTGTACCAGTATCTCGGCCAGGGTGCCGGCGTAGAGGGCGGGCACTTCGGTATCTACCTTATCAGTAGCTACTTCCAGCACCGATTCGTCTTGCTCGATGGCATCGCCGACTTGCTTGAGCCATTTCAGCACGGTGCCTTCCATAATGGATTCGCCCATCTTGGGCATCGTCATTTCCACTCGGGCCATAGGGCAGGGGGTTCGTTAAGGGGGAGGAGGGTGGGCAGCAGAATTGTGCCACAAAGGTAGGCAGAAGCGAAACCGCCCCGCACTAAAACCAAAGAAGTCGAGCGCGAGGTAGCTGCAGGCTGCCAAAAAGCTCAGATTATCTTCATAAATACCCAAAAGTAGGTATTGGAGTACGCCTTCGTAGGCATTTGCTTTGTGGATGTATTGGCACAGTGCTACTTACTACTGGCACAGTGCCACGCTAAGGCTGCCGATTCACTCTACCTGCTTTCGCTATGAAAATATTTCCACCCCTTCACGCAGGCCAGCCCGTGCCACCAACGTGGAATTCTTCCTCGACGGCTGCCCCCAGCTGGGGCACTGTGTCGCTATCGCGGCAGCCCGTGCAGGCCCTGCCACGCCCCGCGCCAGGCTACCACCTCCAGGTGCTGCTGCGCCTCTGGGCGAGCCAATAACGCAAGCGCCTGGGCGACTGTTTTGAAGCTGCCAATATGCTTGTAGTATATTGTAACGTGCATTGAATTAAGTGCTTATGCGTAAGCGCTAGCTAAAGCAGCGCAAGTAGGGGTGAGGTTTGCTTCCGCTCGCCAGTGGGGCTTAGGACAATGGCGGGCGGGGCAAGCTTGTGCCCTGTTTTTTAGAGAAAGGGTAGGGTTTTGCGGCGTCAGAACGCTTGCTTAAGCTGGAGGCATTGCACGGGAGTGGGCGTTCAGTCTGGAAAATCGGGCTTTTAGTCGGGGTTTGCAGGGCATATGCCCGTATTTTTTCGGGCGCGGGCATTTTCGGCCGGGGGTTTGCATAAGTTGGTTCAGGAAGCAGCAAGCGCTGTTTTTTGCTAAGCAAATAATTGCTTGTCAATATTTTAACTGAACCAAATTACCATGAAAACCCCGCTGTTTGCTACCCTCGCCACCGCTGCTTTGCTCACCGCTACCAGCGCCTTCGCCGCCCCCTTCAACGACCACGGCCACGACGGCCCCCGCTACGAGCAGCAGCGCCCCGGCGACCGCAACGCTAACTACGGCTACGATAAAAACCACCGCGTAACGCCCCAGGAGCGGGCCCGCTGGGAAGCCGAGCAGCGCCGCAACGACCGCAAAGACGACCGCCGCGCCGACGACCACTTTGACCGTAACCAAAACTTCGGCTTCGACCGCGACCACAAAGCCACCCAGGATGAGCGCCGCCACTGGGAAGAAGGCCATAACTACGGCTTCGCCCAAAACCACCGCGTGACCCCGCAGGAGCGCGCTCGCTGGGAAGCCCAGTATCGCCGCTAAGTAACTGAGCTAAAGCAAGCTAATCCAACTTCTCTTTTCCTTCCGTTTTCCCTATTTTCTGTGTTCTTTTCTATGAAAAAGCTTTTGTTTCCCCTGCTTGCGGTTGTTGCTATCTCCTTCAGCGCCGCCGCCCAAACTACCCCGCCCCAGGAAGGTGGCCGCTCCCGCCGCTCGCCCCAGGAAATGGCCGACAACCAGGCCCAGCGCCTCAGCAAAGAGCTGAACCTGAGCGCCGACCAATCGACCAAAGTGCAGCAAATACTGACGGCCCGTGCCCAGGAAATGCAGGCCCTGCGCGCTGATGGCAGCGCCCGCCCCACCCGCGAGCAAATGCAAGCCAATCGCGCTAAATACGACGACCAGTTTAAGCAAGTGCTTACGCCCGACCAATTTGCCAAGTACACCACCATGCAGGCCAACCGCCGCCAGCACGGCCCCGGCGGCCCCGACATGCAAGATGGCAAACTGAAAACCAAGGATGGCAAGGTGAAATTCAAAGCCAAGCCCACCGATAGCTAAGCCTCAGCTTGCATAAAGCCATTAAAAAAGCCGCTCCTGACTATCAGGAGCGGCTTTTTGGGCAATAGGAGTTTAGGGCTACTTGCCGCCCAGCAACACGCCCACATACGCCTGAAATGTGGAGTGTCGCGCATTGCGAAACTCATCGTTGCTGTACCCATCCTTGGCAAAATCGGTGAACGCACCATTGTAGCGCAAACCCAGCAGGAAGCCTGAACTGGCTTGAAAGCCCAAGCCAGCGGCGTAGCCTAATTCATTGCGTTTCACGCGGCTGAGGTCGGAGGTCGTGTTGGAGGCGTTCGTTACGCTGCCGTTGTAGGTCTGGGTGCGGTCAGTCGAAATGTTGAGCAGGTAGCTGTACTGCGGGCCGGCTTCAAAGAAAACGCCGCCGGTTTTGAGGCGTAGCAGCAGTGGCACATCGATATAATCGTAGCGCACGGTGCCGGTGTTGCGGTAGGTGTTGCCGAGCACCGTCACTTGCTGGTCGGCATATTTGAAGCCTTTTTGAGAATACAGGCCTTCGAGTTGCAATGCCAGCAGGTCGTCGGCCAGTAGGCCTACGTTGAGCATAACCCCGCCGTGGAAGCCGAAGCGATTTTTGTACTGGTCCTGGTTGGCGAGGTCGCCCGACAGGTTGGAGAGCGAGCCGCCCGCCTTGAGACCAAAGCGGACGGACTGAGCCTGCGCGGTGGGGGCGGCTACCACCGCTAGCAGCGCGGCAGCAGCTGCGCTAAGAAGGAGGTTTTTCATGTGCCGAACTACGAAGTAAGCTCGGCAGCGGATTTTGCCCGCTTTTCGTGGCAACGCCCTAAAACCGCCCCGTCGTGTGCTTGCGTGAGCCAGCGGGATGCGACAGCGGCTTGGGCTTTTTGCCGAGGTGGCGGGCGGTGGGGTTGCTCTTGTGCAGGAAGCCAAACAAGCCGTGCCGCTCGCGGCTGTGGTAGCGGTAGGTGGCGTACACGGGCACAAAATCGGCCTGGCTGGGGCGGCGGTGCCGCAGGCCCCAGCCGCGCCAGTTAGTTGTCGTGTTTTCAGTGGGGGCGGCCACGGCAGCCGTGGCCAGCAGGCCTACCAGGCCAGTAAGGAAGAAGGCAGTCCGCAACATAAAAGTGAAATTAAGGGGAGAGAAAAGCCACTGGCTGGGCCAGCAGTAGCGCCCTGCTACAATCCTACTAACTCTAACTTCAGGCCAATTCGTGTGCGGTCGGGGCGGCTGGTCGGCAGTTTTGGTAGTATAATCGACGGAATTAGCCGTCTGTCATGCAGCGCGCAGCGAAGCATCTCGCGTGGCGCAGTAATGTCTTGCGTTAGCAACGAAGCGAGCAAGATGCTTCGCTACGCGCTGCATGACAGACGTTAGCCAATCAAAAAACAACCCCGCCACCCCCGCGCTCGTCTAACCGGTTCTACTTACCGTCCCGTTTAGATGAGTCTTTGGCAAATTATCCAGCGCCTGCTGCCCTTCGTGCGGCCGTATCGGTCGCTGGTCATCAGCACGTTGCTGCTCACGTTTGTGGGGTCGCTGGCCGCGCAGGTCAATCCGTTTGTTCTGCGCTACACCGTCGATACGGTGCAGGGGCTGCTCAATAAGGGCCAGGGTTTGGCCGCTGGCTGGCACATGCTGCTGTGGGTGAGCGGCTTGCTGCTGGGCAAGGAATTGATTAACACCGGTATCACCTTCGGGCAAAAATACTACGGCGAGAAAATCCGCATCAGCGTGTCGGGCGCACTGGCTGAGATGGCCGTGACTAAAATACTAGGCTACGAACTGGGCTTTTTCTCGGAAGGCGGCAACCAGACCGGCAAGCTCCAGACCCGCATCGACCGGGGCGTGGAGAGCTTGATGAAGCTGGTGCAAAACTTCTTCATCGATATTCTGCCGCTTTTTGCCAATGCCATCGTGGCGCTGGTGGTCATGTTTTTTGCCAATAAATGGGTGGGCATGGTGGCGCTGGCCGTGCTGCCTATCTACTTCTGGCTAAGCTACCGGCAGGCCGACCGCCTCAACGGCACCCGCCGCAACCTGCGCAGCCTGCGCGAAGAGAAAAACCACGGCCTCATCAGCCTCATCGACAACATCACGGTCATCAAAAGCTTCGTGCACGAAGGCTACGAAGCCGACAAGCAGCTCGCCGTGCAAGAACGGCTCGAAGAAGCCCAGCTTACGACCCGCAAAACCAACTTCCGCTACGACGGCCTCAAAACCTTTGTCGAGCAGATTGGCGTGGTCGCCATCATCGTGCTCACGGCCTACCTCGTGCTCACGGGCCAGATTAGCATCGGGGCCATCATGTTTCATATCCTGCTGTTTAACAACGTGTCAGCGCCCATCCGGCAGTTGCACCGCATCTACGACGAGATGAACGAGGCCCTGACCTACGCCGAGGGTTTCTTCGCCATCCTCGATGCCGACGACCAAACCGAGCGCCCCGGCCCGCTGCGCCCCGCGCACCTCAACGGTCGCTTCGAGCTGCGCCACGTCGATTTTACCTACCCCAGCGGCACGGCCGCCCTGCACGATGTCAGCATGACCATCGAAGCCGGCAAAACCACCGCGCTCGTGGGCCTCAGTGGGGCGGGCAAAAGCACGGTTATCAACCTGCTCTGCGAGTTTTACCGCCCCAACGGCGGTACCGTGCTGCTCGACGGCAAGCCCTTGTCGGAGTACGACACCCACGCCCTGCGCCAGCAAATCGGGCTGGTGCTCCAGAAAAACCACATTTTCAAGGGCACCATTGAGGAGAATATCCGCTACGGCAACTTCACCGCCACGCGGGCCGACATTGAGGCCGCCGCCCGCCAGGCCTACCTCCACGACCAGATTCTGGACCTTCCCAAAGGCTACGAGTCTGATGCCCAGCAGCTATCGGGCGGCCAGCAGCAGCGCATTGCCATCGCCCGGCTCTTCCTCAAAAACCCGCCCATCATCTTCCTCGACGAGCCCACCGCTAGCCTCGACGCCATCGCCACCGAGCAAATCAAAAACTCGCTCGACGCCATCAAGCAGGGCCGCACCGTGGTCATCATCTCCCACAGCCTCGCCCAAATCGTGGATTCGGACTGCATCTATGTGATGAAAAAAGGCGAGCAGGTAGAGAGCGGCACCCACCTGGAACTCTACGAAAAGCGCGGCACCTATCGCGAGATTTTCGATGCCTCAGCGCGCAGCCTTAATATTGAAAAACTAGCCAAAGCAATGGCCGATGATGGCGACGAGGTGCTGGATACGGCGCTGTAATCAGCTCGGATTCAGCGGCTGAAACTGCGTAGGCGGCAAAAACTGATGGACTGGCACATCGAAGAAGTCGGCGATATCGTGCGCTGTGTCAATAGCTTGGTTTACATCATCGAGCTCAAAGCGTTTGATAATAAGGCCGGTGTTACTGTGCTCTAGCGAGAGCATAACTACTAATTCCTCATGACGCTGTGGGCCCTTGTTCCAGATGCCCCAGCTTATTGGTCCGCTCGGTGTTCTGTCGCCTCTCGACATGGATGAAAAGTATTTGAGCGTAACGCCAACTACTGTGGGTAGGGGCTGCCACCGACCTAGCCGCCAGCCGAAGAGCACAAAACTATCTCGGTAAGCCTTGTGGTCGCTCCGAAGTTCTATGCCCATTTTGCTTAAACAATCCACTAGTATAGCCAGCACGCTTAAGAAAATTCCTAGCTCGATATTGCCACCCAGCAACGCATTAAAAAACAGAACTGCGACGCCCAGTAATGGAGCGGAAAGAATGAGCCTTGTGCGCGAAAGAGGGAAAAACATTGGTATGCTGTAAAAGGCTAAGATGGACTTTCTTACTTAATCTACTAGCCTGCGTATCTTCAATAATCAAAGCTTGCCTTCTATGCATCTACGCGCCCGCATTATCCACGACGTAAATTCTATTGCCGACCAACAGCTACTGCATCAGCTGTTTGACTACGTGCAGGTGATAAAACGCACGCCCAATCAAGTGGTTTCCAACCGCGAAGCTGTGCTGCGTTTTGCTGGTACGCTTACTGATACGGAAGCTAGTGACCTGCAACAGACACTGAAGCAAGAGTTTGGGCAAGTAGAAGGCGAATGGTAACATGAATAGTATCGCGCTGGATACCAATATTGCCGTTGACGTTTTGAATGGTAAAACATCCATCATCGAACTATTGCAGCAGTTCGAAGTAATTTATTTGCCCATTACGGTAAGCGGCGAATTGCTTTTTGGAGCCAAGAATTCAGCCAACCGGCTGCGAAACGAAAGCCGCTATCAAGCATTTATTAGCAATTGTATCTTATTGGATACTAATTCGCTGGTAGCAGAGCAGTATGCCGAAATTCGCCTCTCATTGAAGCAGAAAGGGCGACCCATTCCTGAGGATGATATTTGAATTGCGGCTTTATGCGTGGTACATGAAATACCACTGCTATCGCACGACCGGCATTTTGAATATGTGGAAGGGCTAGCGTTGCATAAGGTGCCAGAACTATAGCGCCTTCGTTACCCCTCCACCAGCGCCGCTACGGCTGCCTCAAATGCGGCTCGCTCGGCGGCGTGCTGCACTTGGCTGGGGGGCGCGGCGCGCACCGTGCAGTCGGCCAAGGGGCAGCGCTCGCACGTTTCGTTGACGAGGATGAGGGGCAGGGCGGGGTCGGCGAGGAAGGCGACTTGCTGGCGCAGGCTATCGTCGCAACGCAGGCCGATGGTTACGCTCATGGCGGGCTCGGTGGCGGTGCCCACGCGGGCCAAGGAGAAGCAGAGGTACTCATCGTCGGTGCCCAGGTACTGCGAGCGTTGGGCATCGGCCAGGATGCGGAGCTGGCCGGTGGGGGCGCTGGCGGCGCGGCCTTCGGCCAGCAATTGCAGGCTCACCCAGCGGCGGCAGTAGTGCTCGTGCTGCTCGTTGGCGTGGGGGTTGTGCAGGCGCGACAGGTGCAGCTCCTTCGTGAGGCGGTAGGGCGCATTGGCCTGGGCCTGGTCGAAGCGCAGGAAGAATAAGCTATTGAGCCCGAAGTGCTTGGGGAGCAGCGCGGCGAGGCGCTGCATCAGCATCTCGGGGCTCACGTCGTAGCGCGTGAGCAGGGCCAGCCAGGCGGCGGGCTGCCAGGTGAGGGCCGCAAAAAGCTGGCCCAGGTCGCGCACCAAGCTGTCTTCGTCCATCAGCAGCACGCTGGCGAAGTACGAAGCCCGGAAGTTATTCAGCACCTCCTCAAAGGAGCGCGGCTCCAGCGGATTGGGGCTGGCGTAATGCCGCTCCTTCAGCTTTAAGTAATTGAAACCCAGCTCGCGGCCCAGCACAAAGGCTTGCTGGCCCCGGCTTAGACTCGGAATCATGAGCAGCGTTTTGGTAGCGGGCCGAAACACCGAGCGCAGTCGACCGACGGCCGCCACCGGGTACTCCGCCAGCGTGGCACGGTCTACCGTGTAGCCGTATTCCTGGGTTAGAATAGCTTCAAGCTGAGTTAGGTCGAAGGGCGAGTGGCTGGCCACAAAGGCCCGCGCATCCTGCTCCAATTCCTCAAAATAGTTGTCGTGCATCTCCTTGTAGGAGCGCAGCGCGGCCACAAAAAAGTGCTCCTGGCGCAGCTCGTAGTTGCGCGCAATCTCGAAGAGCGTGCTGATAAAAGCGTTCATTTTGGCCGGCGCATTGGCGATGAGCTCGAAGAGTTGCGCCGGCTCCAGGCCGTAGAGCTGGAGCGGAAATTCTTGCAGCAGCCGCGAGTTCAGCAGGTCGGCAATGGGTTCGAGGCGGCGCGGCAGGGCAGTCGAAATGAGCTGGTCGTAGCGGACATCCAAGTTCTTGCTAAGGGTCAGAATTTTGTCGGCCTTAGGATATTTTTTGCCTTTCTCAATCTCGTTTAGGTAGCTGATGCTCAGGTCGCAGCTGCGGGCCAACTCGGCTGGCGACAGGCCGCGCTCTTGCCGCAGCTCGCGCAGCTTCAAGCCAAAAATGAGACGGACGACTTGGCCGTGACTTAACATAAAAGGGTAGAGTGTGGGACGCCGAAATTAGGGTAGGCGCTCAGTAAGAAGTAAGGGTTGCAAGGGCCGCAGAGTTGAAACAACTGGCAACTGCGGTGCGCAACCTTACCGAAGCGGAAGCGCAAGGTACCCAAGTTGGCTGCCCGCTGCGGGCTAGTTGCTTGGCAGCAGCGGCTGATAAATTATCCACTAGAATTTTTTACAGGCAAAAAGTGCCTTGGCAGGTGCTAAAGGGACTTTCAGGCAAATATAAGCTGTGCAGGAAATAGCGAATTTTATTTCTTAGCGAATATTCGCTAAGAAATAAAATTCGCTCACGTATAATTGCACCAGATATAACACCCACAGCCTTAGGTACCCCGAACGACCAGCGTGTTATCGCTACCCAAGGAAAGTATTGCCCGAAAAATTGCCGGCTTTTCCTCACCCAATCCCCGATTTATGTCTGCTACCGCCAACATACTAAGTCGCTTACAACCCCTGGGCTTCAGCCGCGTGGGCCAGGCCCATCTCAATTTGTCGCCCGCCGCGCTGGTAGAAGCTGCCTTGTGCCGGGGCGAAGGCACGCTCACCGACACCGGCGCGCTGATGGCCGACACCGGCCAGTTCACGGGCCGCTCGCCCAAGGACCGGTTTATCGTGAAAGACGCGGGCACGGCCGACAGCGTATGGTGGGGCGATATCAACATTCCCTTCGACGCCGGGAAGTTTGACCAACTGCATCAGAAGATGGTGGCCTACCTGGAAGACAAGGAAATCTACGTGCGTGAAGGCTACGCCGGGGCGCATCCCGCCTCGCAGCTCAAGCTTCGCATTGTCAATGAGTTGGCGTGGCACAACCTGTTCTGCTACAACCTGTTTCTGCGGCCCGAGGTCGGCGCTGATACGAGTTGGCTGGCCGATTTTAGCATTATCTGCGCGCCCGGCTTCGAGGCCGACCCGGCCGTGGATGGCACCCGCCAAAAGAATTTCGCCATCCTCAATTTCACCAAAAAGCTGATTCTCATCGGCGGCACGGCCTATGCCGGCGAGATGAAAAAGGGCATTTTCGGGGTGCTCAACTACCTGCTACCCCACGAGCAGGACACGCTGCCCATGCACTGCTCGGCCAATATCGGCTCGCACGGCGACGCGGCCATATTTTTCGGCCTCTCGGGCACTGGCAAAACCACGCTCTCGACCGACCCCAACCGCCACCTCGTGGGCGACGACGAGCACGGCTGGCTGCCGGGACAGGGCGGTATTTTTAACTTTGAGGGCGGCTGCTACGCCAAGGTCATCGACCTGAGCCAGGAGAAGGAGCCGGAAATCTGGAACGCCATCAAATTCGGCAGCATCGTGGAGAATACGCGCTTCGTGCCCGGCACCCGTACCGTCGATTATGCCAACAAAAGCGTGACGGAAAACACCCGCACGGCCTACCCAATCGACTATATCCCCAACATTGCGGTGCCGAGCATCGGCCCGGTGCCGACGCGTATTTTCTTCCTCACCGCCGATGCCACCGGCGTGCTGCCGCCCCTGAGCAAGCTCGATAAAAGCCACGCTATGTACCACTTCCTCTCGGGCTACACGGCCAAGGTAGCGGGCACCGAAATGGGCGTAACCGAGCCGCAGGCCACATTTTCGGCCTGTTTCGGGGCGGTGTTTCTGCCGCTGCACCCCACTCGCTACGCCGAAATGCTGGGCCGCCAGCTCGACGAGCACCCCGTGAGCGTGTGGCTGGTAAACACCGGCTGGACGGGCGGCGGCTACGGCGTAGGCCACCGCATAAAGCTGGCCTACACCCGCACCCTCATCACGGCCGCCCTCACCGGCCAGCTCGACGAGGTGAAATTCCGCCCGCACCCCGTATTCGGCGTGCAAGTGCCCGGTGCCGTTCCCGGCATCCCGACCGAGCTGCTCGACCCGCGCCGCACCTGGGCCGACCAGTCCGCCTACGACCAGGCAGCGACCAAGCTAGCTGGCAAGTTTATAGCCAATTTCGAGAAATACGCGGCTGAGGCTAATGCTGAGATTATGGCCGGCGCGCCGGTAATGGAGCAGCCAGTGACTCTCTCCAGTAGTACAGTTCCAGTTGCGGTGAATGAGCCAGTTGCGGTAGGCTAAGACGGTCAAAACGGAGATATGTAGTGAGCGGGTGCGAATTTTGCTATAGCAAATTCGCACCCGCTCACTACGTGAAAAAGTATATGGTAATTGATTTGTCCGGAGCCACTAGCAAAGCGGCAGTTCACGCGATTTTTAAGGAGCAATTGGGTTTTCCAGACTGGTACGGTGTCAGCTGGGATGCCTTTTGGGATGCAATTATTGCGGTCGTAGAAATGCCGGAGGAAGTCACCTTAATAAACTGGCAAGCCTTTTCGGAGGCTTGTCCCAGGGACATGGAGATTTTGCGGAGAATCATTCAGGATTATGCTGAGGAAGTGCCTACTAAGCGGCTAAGTCTTGCATAAGTATTGCTTTGGGTGGCGTAAAACGAGGTAGAGACGCAATATTTTGCGTCTTGCGCTAGGACGACGTTATAAACGCTACCCTGACGCAAGACGCAAAATATTGCGTCTCTACCTCAACAGCTATAATCAGCTCACACCTTCAACAACGCTGCCTCCGTATGCCCCGCCAGCTGCTGCCACAGCAATATCAGCACGGCTTGGGCGGTGTACTCGATATTCGTTTGGCGGCCGCGGTCGATGTTAATTTGGCGGCTCACAGTGCCGTGGGGAGTGGCGCAGGCGATGCAGATAGTGCCCACCGGCTTGAGGGGAGTGCCGCCGCCGGGGCCAGCGATGCCGCTGGTGGCCAGGGCTACATCGCAGCCGAGGCGGGCGCGGGCACCTTCGGCCATTTCGCGCACCGTGATTTCGCTTACCGCGCCGTGCTGGGCCAGGGTTTCGGCATTCACGCCGAGGAGAGCTTCCTTAATGTCGTTGTCGTAGGCCACCACGCTGCCCCGGAAATAGGCCGAGCTGCCAGGCACGCTCGTGATGCGGGCGGCTACTGCGCCGCCGGTGCAGCTTTCGGCGGTGCCGAGCTGCCAGTTTTTGGCTTTTAAGAGTTGGCCAATTACCACTTCGAGGGGCGAGTCTTCTTCAGCAAAAATGTAGCTGCCGATGCGCTCGCGCAGGGCGGGCAGCAGGGCCAGCATGCGGCCGCGTAGGTCGGGCTGGCCATCATCGCTGCCAGTGAGGCGCAGGCGCACGCTGCCCAGGCTGGGCAGGTAGGCTAGCTTGATATTGGCGGGCAGGGCGCTTTCCCAGTCCTTGATTTTTTCGGCCAGAAACGACTCGCCCAGGCCGGCCGTCATTACCACGACGTGCTCGATGGGGGCGAGGTTAAATTTCTGCTGGAGCTTGGGCAGCACCTCATCGGTCATCAAGCGCTTCATCTCGAAGGGTACGCCGGGCATGCTGATAAATACGGTGCCCTGGTCCTCAATCCACATGCCGGGGGCGGTGCCGACGGCGTTGTGCAGCACTTCGGTACCGGCGGGCACCATCGCTTGCTGGCGGTTTACGTCGAGCATGGGGCGGTTGAAGCGCCGGAAAATCTCCTCGACGTGGTGCAGCGTGGGCTCGTGCAGCACCAGCTCGCGGCCAAAGTAGCGAGCCAGCACGTGCTTGGTGAGGTCGTCTTTGGTGGGGCCGAGGCCGCCGGTGGTGAGGATGACTTTGACGCGCTGGCGGGCCTGGTCGAGGGCAGCCACTATCTCGTCGGCGCGGTCGCTCACGCTGGTTATCTGGCGCACGCGCAGGCCCAGGCGGCCGAGCTGCTGGCCCATAAAGGCCGAGTTGGTATCCACGACCTGCCCATAGAGCAGTTCGTCGCCGATTGTCATGATTTCAACGTCCATTGGGCGGAGTGAGAGGGTTTTGGCAAGGTTTTATAGGCAACTTTGCAACGCGGTGCTTGCAGGACAGCTATACGAGCCGTCTGGTTTTTGAGCCCGCTTCTTTTCTCCTTAGTTTATATGAAAAACCTCCTACTCGCGCTGGCTCTCCTGGCCGCCGTGCCAGCCATAGCCCAAACCAAAAAGGCCACCACGACCAAAAAAACTACGACGACCACCACTAAAAAAGTAGTGGCTAAGCCCGCTGCCAAAGCCACCACAACCGTTAAAAAGGCCACCACTACGACCGCCAAACCCGCAGCCGTCGTTGCCCCGGCCCCCGCGCCTGTAGTGCCCCTCACCGAGGCTGAAGCCAGCACCGGCCTGCGCGAAGCGCTCACCACCGGCATCACCAAAGCCGTAGCTTTCGCTTCCGAAAAAGACGGTTTTAACCTGAATGACGATATCCGCATTCCCTTCCCGCCCGATGCGCAGCTGGTAGCGACCACCCTCAGCGCCTTCCCCGGCCCGCTGGGCAAAGCTGCCGTAGAACAAGCCACCAACCTGCTCAATCGCGCCGCCGAAACCGCTGCGCCCGCCGCCAAAGATATCTTTATCAATGCCTTGCAGCAGCTCTCCTTCTCCGACGCCCTGTCGCTGGTGACCAGCGGCAGCAAAGACGCCGCCACTCAGCTGCTCCGCAAAAACTCGGAAGCCGCCCTCAACGCCGCTCTGCGCCCCAGCATCGTACAAAGCCTCGACCAGGTAGGGGCCAATGCCACCTATGCCAAGCTCATCGACCGCTACAACAAGCTGCCGCTCGTGACGCCCGCCAAAGCCGACCTCACCGACTACGTGACGGCCCAAACCGTGGACGGCCTGTTCATCCTGCTGGCTCAGCAGGAAGCCAAGATTCGCCAGAACCCGGCCGCGCAGAGCACCGCGATTTTGCAGCGGGTGTTCGGGAAGAAGTAATTACGTCTGTCATGCTGAGCTTGTCGAAGCATCTCGCTCGGTGAACTAACTCCTTGCGTTTGCTGGGATTACTGCGCCACGCGAGATGCTTCGACAGGCTCAGCATGACGAACGTACTTATAAGGGCTCCTAAATAGATTCATAAAAAAGGCCTTGCTATTCAAATGAGTAGCAAGGCCTTTTTGTTGGTTGAAACCGTCGCGATTAATAATCGCTGTCATAATCATCGCCCCGGCCGCGGCTGCGCGAGCTGCTGCCGAAGCTGTCGTCGTCGTCATCGTCGGCGTCGGCGTCGAGGTCATCGTCATCGAGCGGAGCCAGGCCGCTGGCACCATCGGGGTCCTCGGCGGCTTCGGCGGTCGTGAATTCTTCTTCGGTCATGGAGGCTAGGTCGAGCGCCTCGTCGTGCGAGGAGCCGGTGTCGCGCCACATGAGGTAGTCGGCGTATTTGGCCGAGAGCTGGTCCTCGCCCGAGCCGTGGGTTTTGGCTCCGCCCGTGCGGGCAAACGTGTCGAGCTTATCGTCGTCTTCGAGGTCGTCGTCGTCCAGGTTATCGTACTGTCGCATGGCAGAAATGGCAGCAGAGAGTGAATGAATGAGGTTTCTGGTATTGCTGCGAAGATACGGGCCGGGTTGAAATTGGGTTTGCAGTGCGCCCGCTTTTCCAGGCTAGCAACCCGCAGCATCTTCTCAATTCATCCGCAACGGCGACTTGCCATCGACAGTTCCACGGCTGCTGAACACCTGAAACCGCGCAAACATTTCCTCGGTGTACCACCCCTCGCGGCGTGTGAGCTGAATCACCTCGCGGTGCCGCACATCGCGATAGGCGTATTGCTGCATGGCTTCGGCCGAGTCCCAGACGCTGAACGTGGCCTGTCGCACCAGCGGCAATTCGCCCAGCCCGATGGCCAACTGCACGCCCGGCACCTCGGCCAGCGCCCGGCTTGTGGGCTCTACGTAGCCCCAGAAGCGCCACGCCCGCCGCAGCCGGATGCTGGCGCGGGTAAGCACCGCCACCGGCCCGGTTTCTGGCGCATTCTCAACCTGATACTCAAACGGATTGACGCCATCCCAAAGCCCGTGCGAGCGCAACGGAGCCAACTCAGCGGTCCAGGTTTCGAGGCTGCGGCGCTGGTAGTCGGCCCATAAAGTATGCGTTTCAAAGAAAGCGGTGGCGGCCTCCGGCGTGTCCCACACGGCCATCAGGCCGTAGCGGTCAAGGTTGGGCAGCGCCCCGAAGCCATTGGCCGCGCCGCTGCCCAGCAGCTGGAAAAACCTTAGGCCCGGCACCCGTTTTAGCACGCGGGGCGAGGTGCCCATTTGGGCCAGGCCCCAGCGCCGCTGGCCGGGTTGCAGCGTGAAAATAGTGAGGGTAGTAAGCATGAATGAAAGCGTGCGGCAACTACGTCAACCCACAAAAAAAGGCCGGAATTGCTTCCGGCCTTTTGTGTCTGTCATGCAGAGCGTAGCGAAGCATCTCGCGTGGTGCAGTAACTCTTTGCGTAAGCAACGGTGCGAGCGAGATGCTTCGACAAGCTCAGCATGACGGACGTAGGAATTACAGCTTTACCTGGGCGTGCTCGTTCACGTCGTCCGATTTGCTGCCCTCGCCCGTGGTCACGGCGCGGAGGTAGGCATAGGCACGCGAAAGCACGCCGCTGGGCGAATCCCAATACTCACCTTTCTCGATGGTGACTTTGAGAATCATGATGTTCGGGTCTTCCTTACCCTTTGGAAACCAAGCCTTCATGTCCTCGCTCCATAGCTCGGCTATTTTAGCTTCGTCGCGGTAGGCGTTGGCCGTGCCCGATACCGACACGTACACGTTGTCGCTGGGATTGGCATAGCTCAGGTTCACCTGATTATCTTTTTTTACTTCGTACACCTTGGCTGAATCTTTATCAGTGAAGAAGTACAGTGCCCCGTCGGTGCCGGGCTTGATGGTGCCCATTGGGCGGCTGTGCAGCGCATGCGCTTCATCGAAGGTCGAGAGCATGGCAATGCGAACGTCTTTAATTTTTTCGAACAGCTTGCCGAGGTCGTGGGTGACGGGCGTTTGGGTATCAGACATGGGAGAGGAAATTTTGAAAGAAGAAAACCACTGGGGCCACAAAGGGCGCGGCCCGGTGCTTGCTTCTGCTTACGGCCGAACTGCTTTCTAGTTTCCCGGTTACTACCTCGGCACTGGCCCAACCACCAGCGCCCCGCGAATGAATTTTTTGGCCCACCTCCTGCTTGCCGGCCCCGACGCTACCGCGCCCACCTACGCCGACCACCTGCTGGGCCAGTTCATCGCCGACTCGGTACCCGGCCGCCATCTTGATGGGTATTCTGCTGAGGTACAAGCTGGTATCCGGCAGCACCGGGCCATCGACACCTACACCGACCAGCACCCCGTGGTGCGCCGCACCACCGCCCGCCTGCGCGAGGCCGGCTACGGCAAGTACGCGGGCGTGGTGGCCGACGTGTTTTTCGACCACTTCCTGGCGCGGAATTTCAGCGAGTTCTCAACCGAAACGCTCCTCGATTTTACTCAGCGCGTGTATGCGCTGCTCGGCAGCCGCGAAGCTGAATTTCCGGCTCCAGTGCAGCGATTCTTTCCATATCTGGTGCAGCAAAACTGGCTGCTGCACTACGCCGACATTGCGGGCATCACGCGCTCATTGCAGGGGTTGAGCCGGCGCGCCTCGCCGGGTTCGGGCATGGAAACGGGCGGGGAGGAGTTGCGCCGTAACTATGCGGCGTATGAGGCCGATTTTCGGGAGTTTTTTCCGCAATTGCAAGCTTTTGCGCTGGCGGGCGCTTCACCTTAGATATGTACGGTCGTCATGCTGAGCTTGTCGAAGCATCTCGCGTGGTGCAGTAATGTCTTGCGTTAGCAACGGTGCGAGCGAGATGCTTCGACAAGCTCAGCATGACAATGTAGGCTTAGCATAACGACTACAAAAAGAACAAACGGCTGTTCTTACGTATAGCCACTCATTTGCCCGATGCCGACCCTCGGCCTCGGTTTCCAAAACGCTACTTTTCTTTCACAACTCCACTTTCTCCGATGAGCGACACTCCCACGGAATACGCCTTTGGCATGATTGGCCTGGGCACAATGGGCCGCAACCTGCTGCTGAATATGGCCGACCACGGCTTCGCGGTGGCTGGCTACGACAAGAGCCAAAAACAAGTAGACCTGCTCGGCCAGGAAGGTAAAGACAAGCCCGTCAAGGGTTTCACCGACCCCGCGGCCTTTGTGCAAAGCATTAAAACGCCCCGCGCCATCATGATGCTGGTGCCCGCCGGCGCCATCGTCGATAGCGTAATTGCCGATATGCGCCCGCTGCTGAGCCCCGGCGATATCCTCATCGACGGCGGCAACTCGTACTACACCGACACCGACCGCCGCGATAAAGAGCTGAAAGAAGCTGGGTTACACTTCTTCGGCATGGGCGTTTCGGGCGGCGAGGAAGGCGCTCGCTTTGGCCCCAGCATGATGCCCGGCGGCGACAAAGACGCCTACAAAGTAATGGAGCCCGTGTTCAACGCCATCGCGGCCCAGGTAGATGGCGCGCCCTGCGTGTCCTACATGGGTCCCGGCTCGGCCGGCCACTTCGTGAAAATGGTGCACAACGGCATCGAGTACGGCTTGATGGAGCTGATTGCCGAAACCTACGGCGTGCTCAAAACCGGCCTGGGCCTGGACGATGCCGCTGTTTGCGAGGTGTTTACGAAGTGGAACGAAGGCCGCCTGCAATCCTTCCTGCTCGACATTACCAAGGATATTTTCTCCTTCAAAAACCCCGACAGCGACCACCTGCTACTCAACGACATCAAGGATGAGGCTCGCGCCAAGGGCACCGGCAAATGGACCTCGCAAGTGGCGATGGACATTCAGGCCCCCATCCCGACCGTGGACACGGCCGTGTCGATGCGCGACTTGTCGAAATACAAGGCCCTGCGCGAGCAATTGGCCAAGCAGTACGGCCCCGCCGCTGGCCGGCTGGCCGGCGATAAAGACGAGCTGCTGAAGCAGTTGGAAGAGGCGTTTTACTTCAGCATGGTCATCACCTACACCCAGGGTATGCACATGCTGAGCCGGGCGTCGGAGGAATTTAAGTACGACTTGCAGCCGGCCACGATTGCCAAAATCTGGCGCGGTGGCTGCATCATTCGCTCCACGTTCCTGAACGATATTTACAACGCTTTCGAAGGCAATAATAAGCTGGAGCACTTGCTGTTAGATAGCACGGTGCAGCAGCTGGTGCAAGGCTCGGCGGATGGCGCACGGGCGCTGTCGGTGGCCGCCATCACAGCGGGACTGCCGGTGCCGGCTTACACGAGTGCCATTGGCTACTTTGACGCTTTCCGCATGGGCCGGCTGCCTTCGAATCTCATTCAAGCGCAGCGCGATTACTTCGGGGCGCACACCTACGAGCTGGTAGGCAAAGAAGGCACTTTCCACACCCAGTGGACGGGCCTGCGCAATGCCCCCGAGTCGCCGGCCGGTGAGCAAACCAACCAGAAGCCGCCCGTACCGAAAGAGTAAAACAGGTGCTTAAAACCGTCTGTCATTGCGAGCGCAGCGAAGCAATCGCACCAGAACGGTTATGCCTGTACGCCTTTTTATTACCGTCTCGTTCTGGTGCGATTGCTTCGCTGCGCTCGCAATGACAGACGGTTTTAAGCACCAAAACCCAACATGAATACCAAAATAAAATCGCAGCCGACGGTCTTCGTCATTTTCGGTGGCACCGGCGACCTGAATGCCCGCAAGCTGGCCCCGGCGCTGTACAATCTGTACCTCGAAGGCTGGCTGCCCGAGCAGTTTGCCCTCATTGGCACGGGCCGCAGTAAGCTCACCGACGATGAGTTTCGCGAGCGTATGCTCAAGGATATCAACCAGTTCTCGCGCACCGGCAAAGCGAAGGATGACAAGTGGACGGGCTTCGGCCCCAACGTCCATTACCAGGCTGCCGACGTGCAGAATGCTGACACCTACACCGAGTTTGCCAGCCGCATAAAGGAGCTGGAAGAGGAGTGGAAGGCCCAGGCCAACGTTATCTACTACCTGGCAGTAGCGCCCAATTTCTTCCCCGTTATCGCCGAAAATCTCTCAAAAGCGGGCCTCACGGCCGATGCCGAGCGCACGCGCATCGTGATTGAGAAGCCGTTTGGCCACGATTTGGAGTCGGCCAAGGAGTTGAACAAGCTGCTGGGCTGCATCTTCCAGGAAAAGCAGATTTACCGCATCGACCACTACCTGGGCAAGGAAACGGTGCAGAATATCATGGCTTTCCGCTTCGCAAACGCCATTATGGAGCCGCTCTGGAACCGCAATAGCATCGAGCACGTGCAGATTTCGGTGACCGAGCAGCTCGGCGTGGGCGACCGCCTGGGCTACTACGACGGCTCGGGCGCGCTGCGCGACATGATTCAGAACCACTTGCTGCAACTGCTGTGCATCGTGGCCATGGAGCCGCCCGTGAATTTTACGGCCGAGGAAGTGCGCGACCGCAAAGTGGACGTGTTGCGCGCCATGCGCCGCTTCACGCCCGAAGCCGTGCGCGACTCGACCGTGCGCGGCCAGTACGGCGCGGGCTGGATTGAGGGCAAGCAGGTGCCCGGCTACCGCGAGGAGGCCGAGCAGCAGGGCGTCGACCCGCAGTCGAACACCGAAACCTTCGCCGCTATCAAGTTCTTCGTGGACAACTGGCGGTGGCAGGGCGTGCCGTTTTACTTGCGCACCGGCAAGCGTCTGCACCGTTCGGCGTCGGTTATCACGATTCAGTTCAAGGACGTGCCGCACTTCATCTTTCCGGCCGAGACGGCCGAAACACGGCGGCAAAACCGGCTGGTTATCAGCATACAGCCCGAGATGAGCATTCGGCTGCAAGTGCAGGCCAAGCGCCCCGGCGTGGACATGGTGCTGAACACCGTGGACATGGTGTTCGACTACAAAGGCACCTACGTGAACCAAGCCCCCGAAGCCTACGAAACCCTGCTGCTCGACGTAATGCTCGGCGACCAAACGCTCTTCATGCGCGGCGACCAGGTCGAAGAGGCTTGGGATTTGGTAATGCCCATCCTGAGCTCGTGGCAAAACCGCATCAGCCAGAATTTCCCCAACTACTCGGCCGATTCGTGGGGGCCGGAAGCCGCTGAGGCACTGGTGGCTAAGGACGGCTACCATTGGTTTACCATCCCGCTCGAAAGCAAGAAATAGCCCATGAACCTGCACGTATTTTCGACCGCCGATGAGGTGCTGAGCGCCTTGGCCGACTATTTTATCACTCGCGCCAGCCAAGCCATCGAGCGCCGCGGCCGCTTTGCCGTGGCGCTGTCCGGCGGCAGCTCGCCCAAAAAACTTTACGAGCTGCTGGCCTCGCCCGCCTACCGCGAGCGCGTGGCCTGGGAGCAGACGTATTTCTTCTTCGGCGACGAGCGCAACGTGCCCAAAACTTCGCCCGACAGCAACTACCTGATGGCCAAAACGGCCCTCTTCGACCCGCTGAATATCCGCCCAAATCAGGTTTTCGCCGTCGATACCGACCTGGAGCCCGCCGAAGCCGCCGACCAATACTGCGTGGATATCGAGGAGTTTTTCGGGGAGAAAAAAGCCAAATTCGACCTCGTGTTGCTGGGCTTGGGCGATAATGCGCATACAGCCTCTCTCTTTCCGCACACACCAGTTTTGCAGGATAAAACGGTGGGGGTGAAGGAAGTATGGCTATCTGAGCAGCAAGTGTATCGCATCACGCTAACGGCTCCGCTCATTAATCAGGCACGGGCTGTTGCTTTCCTGGTTTATGGCGCTGGTAAGGCTGAGGCCGTGGCGCAGGTGTTAGGGAAAGAGCAGGATATTGAGCAGTACCCGGCGCAATTGATTGCGCCGACCAGCGAGGAGGTGGAGTGGTTTCTGGATGAGGCGGCGGCTAAGGAGTTGCCGCGTTAACCTCACCCCCCGGCCCCCTCTCCTTGGGGAGAGGGGGAGCCGACCGTAAATTAGAAGTGTTCCAATAATAAAAAAGGCTTTCAGCATTAGCTAAAAGCCTTTTTGCTTTTCCTGAAAAATCGTTTGGCTCCCCCTCTCCCCAAGGAGAGGGGGCTGGGGGGGTGAGGTGCCCCGCTCTACGGCAGCGCGTCAAACTCACTAGCCGCCCGCGCCGCCTCGCCCGGCTTTATCACCTGCGGCACCCCGCCCTGCACTACAATTGCCGCCTTCGCCAAACCCAAAAACAGCCCATGCTCCACAATGCCGGGGATACCCCGAAACTGCGTAGCCAGGTGCTCAGGGTCAGTTATCTGCCCAAAGTGGCAATCGACAATATGATTGCGCTGGTCAGTAAAATAAAAGGCTGTAGGGTCGTCCTTGGTCACGCGCACTACGGGCGCGGCACCCAGCTTATCGAGTGCATCTAGCACCCACGGCAGCGTAAAAGGCACCACCTCCAGCGGCAGCGGGAAGCGGCCGAGTGTCGGCACCAGCTTGGAAGAATCAGCCACGACAAGTAGATAATCTGAAGCCGTCTCCAAGGTTTTTTCGCGCAGCAACGCGCCACCGCCGCCTTTTATTAGGCGCAATTGGTAGTCCAGCTCATCGGCCCCGTCCACGGCCAGGTCGAAGCGCAGGCCGCGCTGGGGCTCCAGCAGCGGGATGCCGACCTGGCGGGCTAGGGCCTCGCTGGCTAGCGAGGTAGCGGTGCCTTGCACTTTGAGGCCATTCTGCACGGCGGCACCTAGCTGGATGATGAACTGCGCCGAGGTGCTGCCGCTGCCCAGGCCCAGCACCATGCCATCGCGCACCCAGCGCACGGCGGCGGCGGCGGCTAGCTGCTTTTCCTGGTCTTGCAACGACGGGGTGGGCGAGGTAGGGGTGGGGAGCGAAGGCATAGGTCGAGAAGAAAAAACGCTGGCGAGGCCGGGGCGGCTAGCACCCGCAAAACTACTCAGCGGGCATCTGCCACGGGCAGTAACAGGTGGTAAATACAAAAACGGGAGCCACTCGCCCAAGCAAGTGGCTCCCGCCAATAAATTAGTGCAAGGGCAGCTTAGTGGTGGTGGCCGCCGTCGCCGTGCACGTGGCCGTGGCTGAGTTCCTCGGCGGTGGCGGGGCGCACTTCCTGGATTTTACCGTCGAAGTGCATGACCATGCCGGCCAGCGGGTGGTTGAAATCCATGGTTACCATTTCGTCGCCGACTTCGACCACTTTGGCTTGCATGTGGTTGCCGTCGTTGTCGGCCATGGGCAGGTAATTGCCCACTTCGAGCATCTGCTCGTCGAGTTTGCCGTCGATTTCAAATACCTGCTTCGGGATTTGAACTACGGCTTGCTCGTCGTAGTCGCCGTAGGCTTGCTCGGGGGTGAGCGAGAAGTTGAACGCATCGCCGGGAGCTTTGCCATCGAGCTGGCGCTCAAACTCTTCGGGGAGGCCGCTATGGCCGAAGAGAAAGACCATCGGCTCGTCCGATTCGGCTTGCTCGACCAGTACTTTTTGTTGGTTGTCGTCGGTTACGGAAAGGTCGTAGGTGAGCGTTACGACGGAGTTTTGGGCAACGGCTGCCATAGAATGGGGTGGGGTGATTGGTGTGAGGCAAAGGTAGGCGCGGAGACTACCCAAAAACGAAAATTCCCCCGCCTTACCCAACGGCAAACGGGGGAATTCGGTTATGAAATTCTGCTGAATTATTGGTTTTGCGTTGTCGCGCTAAGCCTACATTGTCATGCTGAGCGCAGCGGAGCGGAGTCGAAGCATCTTGGCTGGTGAACTAATTTCTGACGCTAGCAACGAAGCGGCCAAGATGCTTCGACTCCGCTCCGCTGCGCTCAGCATGACAAACGTTTTTGGTCGACTCCCTTTCTAGATGAACACTAAGCCGGCATAGCCTTCAACTCCCGACTCCAAAAACGGTGCTGCGCAATTGCCTGGCTGAAATTCTTAACTAGCTCAGACACTTTATTATCAGCGCTGGTTATCACGCCATCGCCACCCACAATATCCTCCGCGCCGGGGTAGGCGGCGGCTTGTAGCAGCTCTACGCCCTCGGCCGAGGCGGCGAGGGGCTTGCAGTGGCGGTAGGCCTCATTCACGAAGCGCACGGCGTCGGCATCCTGCTTGAGCTTGGTGACGCTGGCCGCGCCGGCCGCCACATACACGGCATCGTATAGAGCCGACGATGTGCTCTGAAACGTCCAGTTAATCAGAATTTCCTGGCCGTCTTTGCCTTTCAGCGTGCCGAGGTGCGTGGCCACGATGGCGGTTTGCGCGCCCTGGTCCATCATCATTTTTATGAACTCGCCGATGGCGGCCACGTCGGCCCCGTCGGTGGCCAGAATGGCGATTTGGCGGGTTTTTACGCTGCCTTTGCCCTTGTTGATGGGGCTGTCGGCGGCCAGGCTAAGGGCAGGCGAACTGCCCACGTCGGCCTTGGCAGGCACCGATTGGTAGTCGGCGGGATTCACGTCGGCGGGCACTTGCAGGTTGAGCTGCTGGCCTTCGGCGGAAGGCACGTCCATGCCCAGGCCTTCGGCCACGCGGCTGGCGAGGTCGTGGTCTACCTGGGCCAGCTGGAGCAGGGTGCGGGTGCGGAGGTATTCTACCTGCACGTGGCTCAGCTCGAAGCGTAGGGCCTTGACAATGTGCGTCTTCTCGATGTCGCTCTGGCTGTTCCAGAATAGCCGGGCCTGGCCGTAGTGGTCCATGAAGCTCTTGCTGCGGCGGCGAATTTTGGGGCCTTCCACGCGCTCATACACCGTGTTGAAGCCGCCTTCGCTCTGCGAAGCTTGCTTGGGGTAGCCATCGTTGAGCTGGTTGACGCCGTAGGCCACCTGACCCTTGTTGATGGTCTGGCGCATGTGGCCGTCGCGCTGGTTGTTGTGCACCGGCGCGAGCGAGCGGTTAATCGGAATCTCGTGGAAATTTGGCCCGCCCAGGCGCTTGAGCTGGGTGTCGAGGTACGAGAAAATGCGGCCTTGCAGCAGCGGGTCGTTCGAGAAATCGATGCCCGGCACGATGTGGCTCAGGCAGAATGCCACCTGCTCGGTTTCGGCGAAGTAGTTGTCTACGTTGCGGTTAAGGACCATCTTGCCGATGGGCAGCACCGGCACCAGCTCCTCGGGGATGAGCTTGGTGGCATCCAGAATATCGAAGCCGAACTTGTGCTCGTCCTCAGCTTTTACGATTTGCACGCCCAATTCCCACTCGGGGTAGCTGCCCATTTCGATGTTGGCCCACAGGTCGCGGCGGTGAAAATCCTGGTCTTTGCCCGAAATCTGCTGCGCCTCGTCCCAGGTCACGGAGTGTGTGCCGAGCATCGGCTTCCAATGGAATTTCACGAAGCACCACTCGCCGGCCGCATTCACGAAGCGGAAGGTGTGCACGCCGAAGCCCTCCATCATGCGCAGCGTGCGCGGCAGGGCGCGGTCGCTCATGGCCCACAGCAGCATGTGGGTGCTCTCGGGGTTAGCAGATATGAAGTCGTAGAACGTGTCGTGGGCCGATGCGCCCTGCGGAATTTCGTTGTGCGGCTCGGGCTTTACAGCGTGGACAAAGTCGGGAAACTTAATTGCATCCTGAATAAAAAACACCGGAATGTTATTGCCAACCAAGTCATAAACGCCTTCCTGCGTATAAAACTTTACGGCAAAGCCGCGCACATCACGCGCCAGGTCGCTGGCCCCGCGCGAGCCGGCCACCGTGGAGAAACGGGTGAAAACCGGCGTGACTACGCCGGGCTGTAAAAAGTGCGCTTTGGTCAATTCCGACACGTTGCCGTAGGCCTCGAAGTAGCCGTGGGCAGCCACGCCGCGGGCGTGTATCACGCGCTCCGGGATGCGCTCGTGGTCGAAATGCGTCATTTTCTCCCTAAAAAGGAAGTCTTCGAGTAGCGTGGGACCACGCTCGCCGGCTTTCAGCGAGTCCTGGTCGTTGTTGACGCGCACGCCTTGGTTACTGGTCAGAAATTTGCCGTAGCCGTCTTCGCGGTTTTGGGCTAATTCTTCGGTTTTGGCGGTGCTTACCTTGTCTTCGTGGGTTTGCTTGGCCAGTGGTTTGTCACTCATGAGGATAGATAGTGGGTATGGTGAGGCTATCAGTCGCCTAAACGCGAGGGGAAGGGCAGGGTTGAGTAGGTTGGGCAAGAAATCCGGCCCCGAAAAGCAGCTTGTTGGCGGCGGCAGCGTCTATTTCATTCACCGTGGGGTAATTTCAACTCCCCAAACCCCAGCTTCTTTTTTTACAATATGACCCAATACGTTGCCCGCCGCACGGGCCTCGCCGTGGCGTTTTCGCTGCTCTCGGCCGCTGCCTGGGCGCAGGGCGCCGGCACCCAATGGACCAAGGACGGCTACAGCTACCTCGAAGTCCGCAAAGACTCGGTGGTGCAGCTCGATGCCCGCCAGCCCAAGCAAGTGCGCACCATGCTCAGCAAAAAGCAGCTCACGCCCGCTGGCCAGAGCGCCCCGCTCGGCGTGCGCCGCGTGGCTTTTTCCGATGATGGCCGCCTTGTCCTGCTCAATACCAATACCAAGCGCGTGTGGCGCTACGACACGCGGGGCGACTACTGGCTGTACGACACTGGCATCAAACAGCTGATGCAGCTGGGCAAAGGCCGCCCCGAGTCGTCGCTAATGTTCGCTAAGTTTTCGCCCGATGGCAGCCGCGTGGCTTACGTGAGCGAGCACAACCTGTACGTCGAAAACCTGGCCGACCACCGCATCACGCAGCTCACCAGCGATGGCACCGACAAGCTCATCAACGGCACCTTCGACTGGGTGTATGAGGAGGAGCTGGACTGCCGCGACGGCTTCCGCTGGAGCCCCGATGGACAGCGCATCGCCTACTGGCAGCTCGATGCTCGCAAAACGCCCAACTACCTGATGCTGAACACCACGGATAAGCTTTATCCGTTTACGGTGCCCGTTGAGTACCCTGTGGTGGGCGAAGACCCTAGCCGCTGCCGGGTGGGCGTAATCGCGGCCACGGGCGGCGAAACTAAGTGGATGGACGTGCCCGGCGATGCCGTGCAACACTACATTCCGCGTATGGAGTGGGCCGGCGCTAGCGAGCTGATTATTCAGCAGTTGAACCGTCGCCAAAACGAAAGTAAGCTCATGCTTTGCACCGCCGCCACGGGCGCGGTGAAGCCCATTTACAGCGAAACCGACAAGGCCTGGGTCGATGCCAAAGAAGGTGCCGTGGGTTGGGACTGGATAGAAGGCGGCAAAAGCTTTGTGTGGAGCAGCGAAAAAGACGGCTGGCGCCACCTCTACAAAATAGACCGCACCGGCAAGGAAACCTTGCTGACGCCCGGCAACTACGACGTGGCCAGCCTCGAAAGCATTGATGAAAAAGGCGGCACGATTTACTTCCTGGCCTCGCCCACCAATGCCACCCAGCGCTACCTCTACAAAGTGGCTTTGAAAGGCGGCAAAGCCGAGCGCGTGACCCCCGCCAACCTCAGCGGCACCAACGGCTACGATATTTCGCCCAACGGCAAAATCGCGCTGCATAACTACTCCAGCGCCAGCAGCTTCCCGGTTTCGGATGTGGTGAGCCTGCCCGCCCACCAGCGCCTCAACGGCGGCGAAGTGTCCCCGCAAGCCGCCAAAATGAAGCTGCCCAAAACCGAGTTTTTCCAGGTGAAAACCGTGGATGGCGTGACCCTCGACGGCTGGCTGGTGAAGCCCACCAACTTTGACCCCGCCAAGAAATACCCCATCGTGTTCATGGTCTACGGCGAGCCCGCCAGCCAAACGGTGGTCGACCGCTTTGGCACCGGCCTCAACCGCCTCTACCAGGGCAGCATGGCCGATGATGGCTATATCTACGCCTCGCTCGAAAACCGCGGCGCGCCTGCCCCGCGCGGCCGCGAGTTCCGCAAGGCTATCTACCACAATATCGGTGCTTTGAATATCCGCGACCAGGCCATGGGCGCGAAGGAAGTCCTCAAAAACGCCTACGTGGACACCAGCCGCGTAGCCGTGTGGGGCTGGAGCGGCGGCGGCTCGTCCACGCTGAGCCTGATGTTCCAGTATCCGCAGATTTATAAGACGGGCATCAGTATCGCGGCTGTTGATAATCAGCTCAATTACGACAACATCTACCAGGAGCGCTACATGGGCTTGCTGCCCGAGGACAAGCACTATTTCGTAGACAACTCGCCGCTTGCCCACGCTAAAAACCTGCGCGGCAACCTGCTGCTCATCCACGGCACCGGCGACGATAACGTGCACTACAACAACGCCGAGCAGATGATAAACGAGCTCATCAAGAACGGCAAAACCTTCCAGATGATGGCCTACCCGAACCGCACGCATAGCATTTCGGAAGGCGAGGGCACGAGCAAGCACCTGGCGGCTACGTATACCAAGTTTTTGAAGCAATACTGCCCGCCGGGCGGACGGTAGACCCCTGCTGGTAATAAAAAACCGCCTCCGGTATTGCACCGGAGGCGGTTTTTTTGTGCGCTCATTACCCTCCCAATAGCCCAGAAATGCCTTTGACGTTCAGACGGGCGAAGTTTCGTATTCGCTCAAATCGGGCCTGGTTAGCTTCAAGTTCTTCATCCTTCGGCAGCCTAGCGGGTATCTGCACGCTCAGCCGCTCGAAGACTGAGGCCGCGATGTCTATGTAGCCCAGCAGCAGCAGATATAGCTGCTTCTTTTCATCCTCTGAGTAGCCCTTCGTGCGGATGGCCTTCGTCAGGGTGTCAAGTTGGGCCGTTTCGTCGGTGAAGAGGTCCCGCAGGGCATTGCGCTGCTGGTTATATTCAGCCAGTTGCACGGCCTCGACTGACGCTGGCGAAAAAGGGAAAGAATCAGCAAAAGCTACGGCCTTACTGAACGCTTTTTCGGCTTGATATATAAGGGCCAGATGCTTTTGTAAGCTTACCCATAGTCCTGTTCTGGCCCGCTCAAAGGCGCTATTGGTATCGGCGCTGTTTGCTGTCATAAAGTGCTCGTTTAGGTCGCAAAGGTATCGTGCCTACGGTTGGGTGTGCCCTGCGGAGCCCGCTAGCTAGGGCCGGAGGGCTACCAAAAAGGACGTGCTTCTGAACTCAAATACTGCAAAGTTTGGCTCTATTGAAAAGCAAAAAGGCTTTCAGCGTTAACTGAAAGCCTTTTTGCTTCTTGGAACTGGCAAATACCTAATGCATACAGCCAATGTATACTGTAGTGCGTTTGGTATAAGCATCAGCGTAATAACGTTGGGAAGTGACGCTGGTCTGCCGCACGGCCGCGGCGCTGGGCTGCCCTACGGCTGCCACTACCAGGTAATAACCTTTGGTAAAGCCCTCGTAGCCGTTAGAATATTCGACGGACACAAACGCGCTATCGGCCACAAGACCATAGCCACGCGGTATGTAGGTTGGGTACTCAAACCCATTATTCGCACAAGCAGCTTTGCTAAGGGTAAGCCCTGCGCTCGGGTGAGGCCGGTAGCCCTCCAAATCCAGCGGAATGTGTAAACGACTTGCAGCTTGCCGGGCTGTTTGTAGAGCAGCTTGATAGCTTTGGGTGCTTTGGAGAATGACTACCTCCTTCTTGACCAGCATATTAATCTTATCCTGCGCGTTTACTCGCTGAGTACAAGCTATAGTGGTAATCAGACCAACTAGAATAAGCTTACGCATAACGAAGTCAGGATTTGAGTAAGGCAGAAGAAAGTACAGTAAAAAACACGCTGTGCCAGTGCCAACTAACTTTTTGCTTTACTCCTGCAACTCCCAGGCGGTGCGATACCCCCCAATGCGCTCTACGTACTCTAGAAACGCCTTATAAAACGGGTGCGCCCCCAAAGTAGAAGAGTCGCCGATGAGCAGCAACTTCTTGCGGGCCCGCGTCATGCCCACATTCATACGGCGGATATCGGAGAGAAAGCCGATTTCGCCGTGCGAGTTACTGCGGGTCAAGCTGATAGCAATAATATCGCGCTCCTGGCCCTGGAAGGAATCGACGGTTCCAACGCTGAGTTGGCGGTGTAGCAGCAGACCGCTGAGCTCGTCATTTTCTTCCACCGCATCCTTCAAATAGTTGATTTGAGCGCGGTAGGGCGCAATAACGCCGATGCTGAGCGGGTCGGCCTCGTGCTCGGCCTGGTCGTAAGATTCCAGCAGTTGCGCCAAGCGCTTGAGTAGCAGGTCGGCTTCTTCGGGGTTAGCCGTCGAGCGGCTTTCGGGGATGGTGATTTCCTGCATCCCGAAGCCCGCCGTATCCAGAAATTCTACCGGCAGGTCGGGGGCAAATTGCAGGTCGTAGGCGTCGAGGCCGCTATGAGCCACGGTGGGCGCGGCCACCAAGCGGCCCTCGTAAAACTGCTCGGACGAAAACTGCATAATCTGCTCGTGCATGCGGTATTGCACGTTCAGCATGCGGGAGGCGTCGGGCTGGCGATTAATAGCTTTTTCGAACAGCGTTTCGCGCAGGGCACCCGCTTTATCGCTTTTCACGGTGGGCGGCAGCTGCTGGTGGTCGCCGGCCAGCACCACCCGCTGGGCCTTGGCAATCGGTATCCAGCAGCCCGGCTCCAGGGCCTGGGCGGCCTCGTCGATGAAGACCGTTTCGTAGGTGAGGTGGCGAATATTGCGGTTCGACGCGCCTACCAGCGTGCAGGTAATTACCTGCACCTGGTCGAGCAAATCCTCGGTGATGTAGCGCTCCAGCCCATCGGCCTCCTGGTGCAAGGCCTTGGCTTCTTCCTTCATATGGCGGCGCTGCTCGCGCTCTTCCCACCCGAAGTTGCGGACGTGCTTGCTGGCTTCTTCGCGGTATTGCTCAGCGGTTTGGCGCATCGAGCGCAGCTCGCCGTAGCGCTTGTGGTTCATTATTTGCGCGTCGAGCGTGTGCTCTAAAAGTAGGTCCGACACCCGCGACGGGTTGCCCATGCGAATGACATTCACGCCGCGCTCGGCCAGCTTTTCGGTCAATAAATCGACGGCCGTGTTGCTTGGCGCACACACCAGCACGCGCCGCTCGCGGCGGATGGTTTCCAGAATGGCCTGCACCAGCGTGGTGGTCTTGCCGGTGCCGGGCGGGCCGTGGATGATGGCCACGTCTTGGGCCGCCTGCACGTGGCGCACGGCGGCCAGTTGACTCTCATTGAGCGGGCTGGGGTAGAAGAGGTCGTCGGCTTTTTCGTCGCGGAAGCGGGCGGGCTTCGCCCCGAGCAGAATGTCGCGCAGGTCGGCCAGGCGGTCGCCGTAGGCGCCCATCACCTTGCCCAAAGCGTAGTCCATCTCGCGGTAGCTCACCTCGTCGAAGGTCAGGTCGATGCCCAATTTGCCGCCCTCGGTTACCCAATCGGGCAGGTCTTCCTTGGTGGTGGTTAACATCAGCTTGTTGCGCCGCACGCTGGTAATCACGCCATTGAGGGTGGGGCGGTCGGTAGCCGAGCGGCCGGGGATATTTCCAAACAACGCCGCGTTCTTGCCCACCTGAAACAAGTGCAGCCCCTGCTGCCCGGCGGGCCGCTCCAATTCCAGCACCACCTTGCCACCAAAGCCTACGTCCTCGCTGGTGATGGTGACGGGGTACCAGGTCAGCCCGCGCTGCTGGCGCTCCTGGATGCTGGCTTTCGCGTTTTTAAGCTTAAACTGAGCTAAATCTTCTTCCTGCTCTAGTTTGAGCAGACTTTGCACACGGCGCAGCTCTTTTTCAATAGCGTAGGGCTCGGCGTAGGGAGAAACTAATTCGGACAAAATAAATCGGGTTGATTTCGTTGAAAGGGTAACAACGAAAACGGGAAATGAGTGGCTGATTAGCCAGCATAAACGTAGGCTAAAATCAGCCTAAATCTTCGGAGAAATAATTTATTCAGCCTGCGCCACAAACTGGCTTACCGCCTGGTTAACTAATTGATTCAAACTAATACCCCGCCCCGTTGAAATCAGCGCTGCCTTGCGATGTAGTTCGGGGCCGATGCGGACATTGAAGCTGCCAGTGAAGGTCTTGCTGGGTTCTTTGCCAACGGCCGCGCATAGCGCCAAGTAATCGTCTACGGCCTGCTCGAACTCGAAGCGTAGCTGCTTGGCTGAATCAGCTTCAAACGTGACTAAGTCCGTGATAGCCTCGATTTTACCGTGAAATACTTCGTCAGTTGCATTGTACTGCACCGAACCTACGTAGCCTTTGTAAACGAGCGCGTTTTCCATGAGTAACGGCAGAAAATAAGTTAGCAAATACCCAGCAGGGCAATAATTTCCTTGAGCTGATATTCCTTGAGAATATTACCGGGATGCGGCTTGTGCAGGCTGATGGCCACCTGGGTGGTCGGGTTATAAAATTGCCGACGGCTGCCCGCCGTTTTGCCTTTCGTCAGCGACTCAAAGCCGTAGGCGACCAGCACTTTTACCAGCTCATCCCAAGTAAAATCCTTGGGCTTGGCACAAATCCGGGCTTTAAGCTTGTCGAGTTGAGACATAAACCGATGCACCTAAATTTTAGTTGCCAAAGATAATCGACGCTACCCCAACACCTGCGGCCGCTCCTTATACACCTTCCACAAAAACTCGCCAAATAAGGTATTGGCCCACGCAAACCAGGCGCGGGTAAACTTGGCGGCGTCGTTTTTGTGAAACGACTCGTGCATGTAGCCAGTGCCCGCGTGGGTGGTTTTCAAGGTCTGCACGCAGGCCTGAATTTCGGCGTCGTCGGTGCTGGTGAGGCCGCGCATAATGATGCTGATGGGCCAAATCATATCGACCCCCACGTGCGGGCCACCGATGCCCTCGGCCGCCGTGCCTTTATAAAAGAATGGATTGGCCGCCGATAACAGCAGCTTGCGGGTATTTTGGTAAATGGGGTCGTTGAGGGGCACTGCGCCGAGGTAGGGCAAGGCTAGCAGGCTGGGCACGTTGGCATCGTCCATGATGGTGTGGCTGCCGTAGCCATCGACCTCATAGGCGTACACGCGGCCGTGCGTGGGGTGCGTAATGATGGCGTGCTGGTTGAGGGCGGTTGCAACTTCATCGGCCAAGGCCATGAGGTCGGCATAGGCCGCACCGTCGTGGTGAATGTCGTTGAGCATCAGCGCGGCCTGGCGCAGGCTGGCCACGGCGAAGAAATTGCTGGGCACCAGAAAGGGCAGGAGCGTGGCATCGTCGCTGGGGCGGAAGGCCGAGGCGATGAGGCCGCAGGGCTGCACCGGGTAGCCGTAGCCGGCCAGCGGCTGGGTGTCGGTGGCGTTGGCGGTCTGGCGCTGAAAGTGGTAGGGGCCAGGGCTGGTTTTGCGCTGCTGCTCGCGCAAGGTTTTTACAATCAGCGCAATGGCTTGCCGCCACTGTGCGTCGAAGGGTTGCTCATCGCCGGTTATTTTCCAATAATGATACCCTAATCGAATAGGGTAGCAGAGCGAGTCGATTTCCCATTTGCGCTCATGGATGCCGGGCTGCATGGTCGTTTGGTCGGTTTTCCACTCGCCCACTTTGGTGGGGTCGTTGTAGAAGGCATTGGCATACGGGTCTTGCAAGATGCAGCGCGTCTGGCGGTTGATGACGCCCGCCACGAGCTGGCGCAACGGCGCATCCTGCGTTATCAGCGCCAAGTACGGCCACACCTGGGCCGAGCTGTCGCGCAGCCACATGGCGTCGATGTCGCCGGTGATGACGTAGGTATCGGGCCGGCCATTGCGCGTATTGGGCGTGACGGTAGTATCGAGCGTGTTCGGAAAGCAGTTGCTGAAGAGCCAGCCGAGCTCCGGGTCTTTTACCTGGCGGTTAAACTCGGTGATGGCCGCCTCCACGGCTTTGCTGCGAAACCGGCGCTGGGCCAGCGCCGGCCGCACCACCGGAAAGCTAGGCGCGGCCCCAGCCAGCAGGGGCTGGCAAAACAACGGGCTGGCGGCCAGCAGGCTCGCACCCCGCACGAAAGCTCGGCGGTTCATGGAAAGGGGGAAAAGTGAGTGGGCAAAAGACAGCGCAAAAGTATCTGGTACAGCCTGCGCCGAGCAGAGCTACAAACACGCGGAGTGCTGGCCTGTCACTATAGAAACGGTGCAGCTGCCGTTTCGCAATTAGCTCGCTCGCCGGGTGGCAGCCCCAAGCCCAGCGGCCAATCCGGCCGGTGAGCTTTTTCTTTGTGGCTTCCGCGGCCGGTGCCGCGTTTGGTTTTTGAGTTACTCACTATGTCCACGGCCACGCCCATTGTCGATATTTTCATCCCGTGCTTTGTCGACCAGCTCTACCCGCACACGGCCCTGAACATGGTGAAAGTGCTCGAAGCCGTGGGCTGCCAGGTAAATTATAACCCCGCCCAAACCTGCTGCGGCCAGCCCGCCTACAACGCGGGCTACAAAGCCGAGAGCCGCGACATTGCCGAGAAATTTCTCACCGATTTCGCCGCCCCCGCCGGCTCGCTGCGCTACGTAGTCAGCCCCTCGGCCTCGTGCGTGGGCATGGTCCGCAATAGCTATTCGCACCTTTTTGCCGGCACGCCCGAGGTAGCCCGCTGCGGTGCCGTGCAGCAGCGCACCTACGAGCTGACCGAGTTTTTAGTGGATGTTCTGGGCATCGCAGCTATTCCGCGGGCCGCGCTGGCGGGCCGCTATACCTACCACGACTCCTGCTCGGCCCTGCGCGAGTGCGGTATTCGGGCGGCCCCGCGCCAACTGCTGGATGGGGTAGCGGGCTTGGCTCGTATCGAGATGGCCGAAACCACGACGTGCTGCGGCTTTGGCGGCACCTTCGCGGTGAAGTTTGAAGCTATTTCGGTGGCAATGGCGCAGCAGAAAGTCGAGCACGCGCTGGCCACCGGGGCCGACTATTTGGTGAGCACCGATGTGAGCTGCCTCATGCACCTGGAGGCATATATCCGCCGCGAAAAGCTGGGGATTAAGACGATGCACATCGCCGATGTGCTGGCCAGCGGCTGGTAGTAGCCACCGTTTGTCATTGCGCGCAAAGCGAAACAATCGCACTAGAACGAGCCGTTCGGGTTCCGTTCTGTTGCGATTGCTTCGCTTTGCGCGCAATGACAAGTCTACTCCAACTAGCTACGAAGCCACCAATTGCTCAACCGCCTGTTTTTGCCCAATTTCCTGCATCACATCGGCCAGTAGCTCGTAGGAATGCACGCGGGCCTCGTGGCTGAAAATATGGCTGCCCGCCATGATTTCGTTGGCTTGCGTTTGGGCGAGGAAGCTTTCCAACTCCTCTTTTATCGTGGCCTGGCTGCCGATGAAGGAAGCCGCCAGCATTTGCATAACATACTGCTGCAAATCGGGGGTCCAAAGCGCGTCCATATCCTGAACGGGCGGCTGCATCAGCCGCCGCTGGCCCGTGATTACGCCCAGCATCATCTGGTACAAAGTGGTGGCTAGGTGCTGCGCTTCGTCGTCGGTGTCGGCGGCTATCACGTTTACGCAGGCGATAACGTAAGGCTTGGCTAGGCTGGCCGAGGGCTTGAAATTGCGGCGATAAATTTCCAACGCTTTAAACAGCTGGCCCGGCGCAAAGTGGCTGGCGAAGGCATAGGGCAGGCCCATGGCGGCCGCCAGGTAGGCGCTATCGGTGCTGGAGCCCAGCACGTAAATTGGGATATCGAGCCCCTCGCCCGGAATGGCCCGCACCGTGCTGCCACTATTAGTAGCCGAGAAATACGTTTGCAATTGCTGGATATCACGCCCAAAATCCTGCTCCTGGCCAAAGCGGCCGCCCCGAATGGCGCGGGCCGTAGTCTGGTCGGTGCCGGGAGCGCGGCCCAAACCCAGGTCGATGCGGCCGGGGTAGAGCGAGGCCAGCGTGCCCAGCTGCTCGGCCACCACCAGCGGCGAGTGGTTGGGCAGCATGATGCCGCCCGAGCCCACCCGCAGCGTGCTGGTGCCGCCCGCGAGGTAGCCTATCAGCACGGGTGGGGCCGAGCTGGCCACGCCGGCCATGTTGTGGTGCTCGGCCACCCAGAAGCGGGTGTATCCCAGCTTTTCGACCTGCCGCGCCAGGTCGAGGCTGTTGCGGAAGGTATCGGTCGGGGTGTTGCCCTCGGCCACAGCAGCCAAATCCAGCACGGAAAAGGCCACTTGCGATGCAGAATCTTTCATATAGTAGAGGCGTAGCTGGCCGCCTTGGCCGGGCTCACGCATAGTAGCGGTTGTGGTATAAGCCGCCCCGCCCGGCCTCAGCAAGCCAACGGAGCGCTTCTAAAACAGCTAACCAGCCAAAATGATTGCGTAAAACCAATTGCCCCTACCGGCGGCTGTGCACAACTCCCGGCAGGGGGCTGCGTACCAACGGTTCATCCAAAATTCACTGATACGCATGGCGGGCAGTTCCTCTAAAATAGTCGTTTACGGGGCCATTGCGGCCAATGTCGCCATTGCCGCCGCCAAGTTTACGGCGGCGTTTTTTACGGGTAGCGCCGCCATGCTCTCCGAGGGCATCCACTCGCTGGTCGATAGCGGTAATGGGCTGCTCATCTTGCTGGGCCTGTCCCGCAGCGCCCGCCCAGCCGATGCCGAGCACCCCTTTGGCCACGGCAAAGAGCTGTATTTCTGGACGATGATTGTGGCCGTGCTCATCTTTTCGGTAGGCGGCGGCGTGTCGTTCTACGAAGGCTGGATACATATCAAAAACCCCGCGCCGCTCACCGACCCCACCTGGAACTACGCCGTGCTGGGCCTGGCAGTAGTGTTCGAGGGCATCGCCTTCTCGCTGGCTTTCCGCGAGTTCAATAAAACGCGGGGCGACGCCGGCTTCTGGCAAGCCTTGCGCGCCAGCCGCGACCCGGCCGTGTACGCTATTCTGCTCGAAGACCTAGCCGCGCTCGTGGGGTTGCTCATCGCGCTGGCGGGCGTGTTCTTCGGCCATCTGCTCCACAATCCTTACTTCGATGGCAGCGCCTCGCTGGCTATTGGGCTGCTACTCATTGGCATGGCCGTATTTATGCTGCGCGAAACCCGCGGCCTGCTGGTGGGCGAAGGTGTGGACGCCGCCACCCTGGCCAGCCTACAAGCCCTGGCCACCGCCGACCCCGATGTGCGCAGCCTGCGCCCGCCGCTGTCGATGTACCTGGGGCCTACCGAGGCCTTTTTGGCGCTGGATGTGCGCTTTCAGCAAAACCTCTCGGCCCAGCAAGTCGAAACGGCCGTGGGGCGGCTCGAAAAAGCCATCCGGGCCAAGCACCCCGAGTTCAAACGCATTTTTGTAGAGGCCGAATCGTTCGCGCCCGAGCAGCGGGCGGGTGTCGAATAGATTTTAGCTCATTAAAAAACGTCTGTCATTGCGAGGAGGTACGACGAAGCAATCGCACCGGAACAGTACCTGAGCGGCTTGCCCTGATGCGATTGCTTCGTCGTGCCTCCTCGCAATGACAGACGTTTTTGCCGCAGTACTTGGTTGATTCAAACAGCTATGTCATCTGCTGAAGGTTGACTAGTAGAGCGAAGCCGACAGCTAAAGCAGGGCCTTGATGCGGGCCGTGAGCCCCTCGCTGGCGGCCACCAGCGGCAGGCGCACATCATCGCCGCAAACACTTTGTAGGGCCAGCGCGGCCTTCACGCCTACGGGGTTGCCCTCCTCGTACATGAGCGGGTTGAGATGTACGAAGTCGAATAGCAACTGCTGCGCTCGGGCGAAGTCGCCAGCCAGCGCGGCGCGGGTCATGTCGCTGAATTTCTGCGGGAATGCATTGCCCAGAACGGTAATAATGCCGATAGCCCCGCAGGCGATGAGCGGCACTGTCAGCATGTCGTCGCCGCTCATAAATAAGAAATCGGCAGGCTTGCGGGCTAGGATGGCGAGGCACTGCTCCACATTGCCGCTGGCTTCCTTGATGCCGATGATATTGGGGTGCTCGGCAAGTTTGAGCGTCGTGTCGGCGCTCATATTGGAGCCGGTGCGGCCGGGCACATTATAGAGTATCAGCGGGCGCGGCGCGGCGTCGGCTAGGCGCTGGTAGTGCGCGATAATGCCGGCCTGGCTAGGCTTGTTGTAGGCCGGGCTGGCCGATAGAATAGCCGTGATGCCTTCTAAATCAGCGCTATGCAGCAGCGCTTCGGCGGCGGCGGTATCGTTGCTGCCGATGCCGTAGACCAGCGGCACGCGGCCGGCTACGTGCTCTTTGGCGATGCGGAGCAGCTCGGCTTTTTCGGCAGTGGTAGTGGTGGGCGATTCGCCCGTGGTGCCATTTATGACCAAATACTCGACGCCACCTTGGATGGTGAAGTCGAGCAGCTTGCGCCAGCCGGCGTAATCTACCTGAGAATCGGGGGTAAAGGGCGTCACCAGGGCCACGCCGGTGCCGTGTAGGTTGTTCATCCGCTGCGGAAGTTGTTTTACTTTGTGCGAAATTACTACTTCGCCCGCCGATGCCTGCCATCGGCGCTTTTTCTGCCCCCTTGAAAAACCTGATTCCGGCCGCCACCCTGCTGGCCGCGCTGAGCCTCACCGCCTGCGATACCAAAACCGCCACCACCGGCGAAGCCCGCACCACGCCTTCATCCGAAGCCGCCGCTACTTCCGAAAACCCCGAAGCCGCCCCTACCTCAGGCGCAGCCGCCACCGCTACGGAGGAGGCCAACGCCACTCCCGCGCCCGACCCCAGCACCATCCCCGCCGCCAAGGCCGGCGATGCGGCCGCCATCCTGGCCCGCCCGCAGGTGCCCATCCTCTGCTACCACCAGATTCGCGACTGGACCGGCCGCGACTCGAAAGGGGCCAAGGACTACATCGTGCCCATCGCCAAGTTTAAGGAGCACATCAAAATGCTCGCCGATTCGGGCTACCACACCATCCTGCCCGACCAGCTTTTTGCCTACCTCACCACCGGGGCCAAGCTGCCGACTAAGCCCATCATGCTCACCTTCGATGATACTGACCTCGACCAGTTTACCATCGCCCGCCCCGAGCTCGATAAATACGGCTACAAGGCCGTGTATTTCGTGATGACCGTGAGCCTGGGCCGCCCGCACTACATGACCAAGCCCATGGTGAAGCAGCTCAGCGACGAGGGCAACCTCATCGGCTCGCACACCTGGGACCACCACAACGTGAAAAAATACCAGGGCCAGGATTGGGTCACCCAAATCGACAAGCCCACCAAAACGCTCGAAGACATAACCGGCAAGAAAATCAAGTATTTCGCTTATCCCTTCGGCCTCTGGAACCCCGCCGCTTTCCCCGAGCTAAAGCAGCGTGGCTTCGTGGCCGCCTTCTCGCTGGCCGAAAAGCGCGACCAAACGGACCCACTCTTTACCATCCGGCGCATCATTGCCAGCGGCTACTGGTCGCCGCGCACGCTGCACAATAGCATTGTGCAGAGCTTCTAAATGCCTCACCGTCATGCTGAGCGCAGCGCAGCGGAGTCGAAGCATCTTGGCCGCGTCGGTGCTAGCGGCAGGGGGGTAGTTGACCAGCCACGATGAGTCGACTCCGCTGCGCTGCGCTCAGCATGACTAAGGTTCTTTTCTAGTCTTCCTTAAATAACTAAATTTCCATGGACGAATTCATGCAAGCCGCCATCGACGAAGCCCGCCTCGGGCGGGCGCAAGGCGGCATCCCGATTGGCTCGGTGCTGGTGCGCGACGGCAAGCTCGTGTCGCGTGGGCACAACAAGCGCGTGCAGGAGCTGGACCCTATCGCCCACGGCGAAATGGACGCCCTGCGCAACGCCGGCCGCCAGCGTACCTACCGTGATACGGTGCTCTATACCACGCTGATGCCCTGCTTTATGTGCGCCGGCACCATCGTGCAGTTCAAGATTCCGAAAGTGGTGGTGGGCGAGGCCCGCACCTTCGGCGAGTCGAAGGAATTTCTGAAAAGCCACGGCGTCGAAGTCGTCATTCTCGACTCGGAAGAGTGCGTGGCGATGATGCAGGAATTTATCGAAGCCGAGCCCACGCTCTGGAACGAGGATATTATGGAATTGTAAAAATTAGCCGCCCTGATAACGGGGATAGTCGCCAGATTATCCCCGTTATCAGGGCGGCTTTTGGGTTCCGCTAGTTGCCCTGGTGGCCGGGGCAAAACTGGTTACCAACGGCTAGAAAACAGCTAATATGCTATAGAAAGCAGCCCAACCTGGCGGAGAAATTGCGAACTCTTTTCCCCGACTTAACCACCGTGCGCTTCTTCGGCTTCCCATTTCGTTTCAATGTACTGCCGCTGGGCTTCCTGCTGAGTATGGCGGCTAGTATACCAGCTCACGCCCAGCTAGTTGCCTTTCCGGGAGCCGAAGGCTTTGGCCGCCTGGCCACCGGCGGCCGTGGGGGCCAAGTAGTCGAGGTTACTACTCTCGCCGATGCCGGACCGGGCAGCTTCCGCGATGCCTTTAATCAGCACCCCGGCCAGCCCATTACCATCGTGTTTCGGGTGGGTGGGCTTATCGAGTTAAAGTCGGCTCTCAAGCCGACGCGCTCCAACGTGACCATTGCTGGCCAGACGGCTCCCGGCGATGGCATCTGCCTGAAGAACTATTCCTTTAAGCTGCACGGCAACAACCTCATTGTGCGCTATATCCGCTCGCGGCCCGGCAACTTGTCGGGGGCCAATGTGGCGGGGGTATATGGCCTCAACCTGGAAAACTGCCGCAATTTCATTATTGACCACTGCTCCATGAGCTGGTCGATTGAGGAAACGGCCACTTTCTACGACAACAAGTACTCGACCGTGCAGTGGTGCCTGGTCAGCGAGAGCCTCAACTCGTCCTTCAATGGCAAAGGCGACCACGGCTACGCCGGCGTGTGGGGTGGGCAATACGCCTCGTACCACCACAACCTGGTGGCCCACCACCATAGCCGGGCCATCCGCTTCAACGGAGCCCGTGCGCACGACACGACGGCCGTAGTCGACTACCGCAACAACGTGATTTACAACTGGGGCGATATGTACGCCGCCTACGGCAATGAGGTAGTTATTCCAGGCGGCAGCGGCCAGCTCAATATGGTCAATAACTACTACAAGGGCGGGCCGGCCACCCCCGCAGCGCGAGCGGCCATCATTTTCGATATCACGCAGGCCTACGACGCGGCGCAGCCCGAACGGCCCGTGGCCACAGTGTACGCGGCGGGCAACTATGATGCGGGCTACCCCGCCGTTACGGCCGATAACTGGCGCGGCATTCGCCTGCATTATTACCCAGCTACCGCCGCCAATATGGCCCGCTTCAAGCAGTTGGCCGAAACCCCGCAGCTAGCTCCCGTTGCTACGCAGCCGGCCGAGGCGGCCTACCGGGCGGTGCTGGCGGGAGCCGGGGCCACGGTGCCCATGCGCGATGCAGTCGATGCGCGCATCGTGCAGGAAACCCGCACTGGCACGGCCACGGGCAGCAGCCCTGGGGGCAGTGCCACCTACGGCCTGCACCAGGGCATCATCGACTCGCAGGCTGAGGTAGGCGGCTGGCCTACCTACCGCCCGGGCGTAGCGCCCACCGACAGCGACCACGATGGCATGCCCGACGCCTGGGAAACCAAGCACGGCCTCAACCCCCACGACAGCAGCGACCGCAATGGTCTCGGTACCAGCGGCTACACGCACCTCGAAGAATACATCAATAGCCTGGTAAAGCCGTGATTGACCGCCAAAAAGCACTGCCAGCTACTTCTTGACTGGAGCCTAATGGACACCGGCCCAACAAAACAGCCCCGACCTTTTTCATAAGGTCGGGGCTGTTTTATTAAGCTGAATGCGAAGCGCTTAGTGACGGCCGCGGTCGTGGCGGTGCTGGGCTTCCCAGCGTGCCTGCTCTATGGCTTGCTGGCGTTCCCGCTCGCGCTTAGCTTGCTCAAAACGAGCGCGTTCGCGTTCAGCTTGTTCGTGTTGGGCGCGTTCGCGGGGCGACATCCGGCGCAGGTCGCGGTCGTGGTCAAAAGGGGCGGCCGAAGCGGCGGTGGTAGCGAGCAGGGCAACAGCAGCAACGAAGGAAAACAGGGAGGCTTTCATGACAAAGGAAAAGTTGGAAGTGGAAGAGAAAAAAGAGCGACGCGTCTGCTATTCCCTAGACAAGCACAATGCCAAGCCTCCCAAAGCCAATCTAAGTTATTCTACTTAACTGTTTAATTTATAGATTGCTACTGGTTTTACACATTGGAAATTTGTCGACCAATCCCGTAACTATACCGCTCAACGCCCCCGCAATCCTGGCTATTGAGGTTGCTTAGGAGTTCGCTTTTTAAGTCATGCTGAACGCAGGGAAGCATCTCGCTCGCACCGTTGCTCACGCAAGAGTTTACTGCACTAGGCGAGATGCTTCCCTGCGTTCAGCATGACGGAATAGGCATTTTACCAATTCCTAAACAGCTTCATTACTAGCTATTACCGTAGCTATTCGACTCGCCACCGTCGATGGCAATGGTTTGGCCATTGAGGTAAGAGGCGGCATCGCTGAGCAGGAAGGCCACTACTTTGGCTACCTCTTCGGGCAAGCCCAGGCGTTTGGTGGGGTTGCGCTGGGCGTATTCGGTTTCGGCTTGTTTGGGGTCGGCCGGGTTCACTTGCTTGAAGGCATCGGCCACCATTGGCGTGAGGATAGCGCCGGGGGCAATGGCGTTGGTAATAATGCCGTAGCGCCCGTATTCGAGGGCGGTGTTTTTGGTCATGCCCGATACGGCGTGCTTGCTCGCCACGTAGGGCATCTGGTTCATTACCCCGCGGATGCCGCCCACCGAGGCCACATTCACAATGCGGCCGTACTGCTGCTGTTGCATCACGGGCAGCACGTAGCGCAGGCCATAATACACCCCCATGAGGTTGATGTCGATAACCTTCTTAAAAACAGCGATATCGTAGTCGACGATGCTCGCCTGCTTGCCCTCGATACCGGCGTTGTTGTAGAGGCCGTCGATGCGGCCAAAGGCCTTCACTGCTTTGTCGACATAGTTCTTAACTGCCTCTTCATTTGATACATCGGCCACCACCGTTACGAGGCGCACCGTCGGCGACTGCGCCACGATTGCCTGCTGGGCCTGGGTTAGGCTTTCCTGGTTATAATCGACCAGCACCAGGTTGGCACCTTGGGCGGCCAGCTCCTTGGCAGTGGCCAGGCCCAAGCCCATTGCGGCTCCGGTAATGATGATGCTCTTTCCTTGAAAATTACTCATGGTAAACACTCTATGATAATTAACTACTGAGAATGGTCTGCTTGGCCATTCTGCACTGCTGGGCTTTTTCTAGCGGAGAGTACCCAGTTGAAAGCCCGGTTTTGGGTATTTGTTTGGCGGGCTAGTGGCACTGTATAGCTCGTGGCTTGCTGCGCCAGGCTCCTTTCTGTCACCTCTTTAACGTATTGATACACGGTAACTGGTACTAGCGGTGGGACAATGTCTCGTCTCTAACCGGCAAGAAGTCAGTACTGTAGACCGCTCACCACCGACCTGCTGGTTTACCGCTCTGCGGCTACGAGCGCAGCCGGGCTACGACAGGTGGATGGCCCGTAAAAAAAGGGCTATATGGGCATGGGCCGCGGGCGGCTCAGCATCGTAATTATGGCGTAGTAAAGCATAAATAGGGGTGAAAAATGCTGGCCTGCGCAACGGCTCGCGCATTCTTTTGTCCATCACTATCCCGGAATTATCGGCTGACTAACCCAATCGTTTTTTGTTAATGCAAAAATTTCTGCTCGCCCTGGCCACGGCCGGTGCCCTAGCCGCGCCCGCGCTGGCCCAAACGAAGCAAGGCGTAAGCCAAACCCCTGAAAAGCTCGACCAAGCCGCCCTGGCCAAAATCAAGGACGAAGGCCTGAACCGCTCCAAGGTGATGGAAACGGCCTTTTACCTGACCGACGTGTGCGGCCCGCGCCTCGCCGGCTCCGAAGGCCTGGCCCGCGCCAACGCCTGGACCAAAAAGCGCCTCACCGACTACGGCCTCGCCAATGCCAACGTGGAGCCCTGGGGTGATTTCGGCCGCGGCTGGGACATCGACAAAAGCTACGTGGCCATGACCGCGCCCTACTACCACGCCATGATTGGCGTGCCCAAGGCCTGGACGCCTAGCACCCCCGGCCCCTTGCGCAAGCAAGTAGTCGTGGTAAAAGCCACCACCGAGGCCGACCTCGACAAGTACAAAGGCCAGTTGCGCGATAAAATCGTGCTGCTGCCCGTGCTCACGCTGCCCCAGCCCAACTTCGAGCCCGATGCTAAGCGTCTGAGCGCCGAAGACTTGCAGAAAATGGCCGACGCGCCCGCCAGCACCCCCACCACGGCCGCCAACCGCCCGCCCGCCGACCCCGCCACGGCCGACCGCATGGCCACCATGCGCGCCCAGCGCGAGCTGCGCACCCAAGTGTCCGCCATGCTGATGGCCGAAGGCGCGGCCGCCGTGCTCAGCCCCACTCGGGGCACCGATGGCACCGTGTTCACCACCAACGGCGCGCCCTACGCCGCCGATGCCAAGCCGGTATTGCCCGAGTTGGAAATGTCGAGTGAGGACCAATTGCGCCTCATCCGCTTGGCCGAGGCGGGCATTCCGGTGGAAGTGGAAATGGAAACCAAAACCCATTTCCAGACTCAGGATTTGAAAGGCTATAACGTGGTGGCCGAAATCCCCGGTACCGACAAGAAGCTGAAAAGCGAAGTAGTAATGCTCGGCGGCCACCTCGACTCGTGGCACTCGGCCACCGGGGCCACTGATAATGCCGCCGGCTGCGCCGTGATGATGGAGGCCGTTCGCATCTTGAAAGCCAGTGGCTTGAAGCCGCGCCGTACCATCCGTATTGCGCTGTGGGGCGAGGAGGAGGAAGGCCTGCACGGCTCGCGCAACTACGTGAAAAACCACTTTGCTGACCCCGCCGTGATGCAGCTCAAGCCCGAGCACGAGAAGCTGGCTGCCTACTTCAACCTCGACAACGGGGCTGGTAAAATCCGGGGCATCTACGCCCAGGGCAACGAGGCTGTGAAGCCCATTTTCACTGCCTGGCTCCAGCCCTTCGCCGACATGGGCGCCACCACCGTGACCTCACGCAACACCGGTAGCACCGACCACGTGGCCTTCGACGCGGTAGGACTGCCCGGCTTTCAGTTTATTCAGGACGGGCTCGACTACTTCGCCCGCACCCACCACTCCAACCAGGATACCTACGACCGCCTCGTGGCCGACGACCTCAAGCAGGCCTCGGTAGTGGTGGCGTCCTTTGTCTATAACGCCGCCATGCGCGATGAGAAGCTGCCCCGCAAGCCGCTGCCCGCGCCCGTGAAGCCGCAGTAGGTGAGAGGATATACAATGGAAAAAGCCCCGTTGAACAGCTGTTCAACGGGGCCTTTCTACTTACTAAAACAGCCAACTATTAGTTGCCACTTGCGCTTCGCTGGTAGGGCGATTGAAAGCTAAAACCCTTTCGCCGCTCGGCCGCCCGTTTTTTCTCGGCTGCCTCATCTGCTGCCTGTTGCTGCTTGGTAAGACAAAAATAGGAAAATTCCTCTTTCGCTACATTGACCTGCACGGTGAGCTGGGCGGTGTGCTCGTCGTAATTCTCGCGGAGGTAATCGGCTACTATCTGGTGGAAGCGCTCCCCAAACTCCCAGAAAAAGAGGGTGCCGCCTTCGGGCTTCTGGCCCGAGAGGCTAAGGCAAGTGCCGGGCGCGCTCACGTCGAAGCGGCCACGGTGGCAATTAGCATCCCGCAAGCGTTGGTGCAGGAGCTGGTTGAGGGCAAGTTGGGCAGCAGAAAAAGGTAGCATAGATAGGATAGGGCACGCCGGATAACATACGGGCTGAGGGCGCTGGCAGATAAGCGGCACCATAACGTTACAACACAAATACTCGTCTCTACATTCCACAAAATTGTACTTTAACTGCTATGCAAACTCCTGCCATCGGCCAACCCCTCCGTCGCGTCGACGGCCGCCAGAAAGTAACCGGCCAAGCCCGCTACGCCGCCGAGCACCCGGTGGGTGGGTGCACACATGGCGTGCTGGTAACCAGCACTATCGCAACTGGCCGCATTTTGCACCTCGATAGTAGCACGGCGTCCCAAGCCCCTGGCGTACTCGCCATTGTGTCGCACCTAAATGCGCCCAAGGTGCCTGGCTACGAAAATCCGCAGCCCGATGCCCGCGTGACTGGCCAGCAGCTTCGGGTATTTTTCGATGATAAAATTTATTTTAATAATCAACCTGTCGCATTAGTTATTGCTAATACCCTAGAGCAGGCGCAGCACGCCGCCACGCTGGTGCGCGTGCAGTATGCGCCAGCTACGCCCCATACCGATATTGAAAAAAACCTGCCCAACAGCTACACCCCCAAAAAGAGCGAGAACTACACCCGCGGCCAGCCCCAGGCCTACAAAACGGCCCCCGTGCAGATAGCCCACGAGTACCAGACGCCCTTGCAGGTGCACAACCCGATGGAGATGCACGCCGCCATCGCGGAGTGGCACGGCGACCAGTTGACGGTGTGGAATAAAACCCAGGCCCCCGCGCTGGCGCAACAGGATTTAATGAAGCTCTGGGCTTTGCCCAAGGAGAGCGTGCAGGTGCATTCGCCGTTCGTAGGCGGGGCATTTGGGGGCGCGTCGCGCATCTGGCCGCCCGAGATGGCGGCCATTATGGGGGCCAAGGTGGTGGGCCGCCCGGTGAAGGTGCTGAATGAGCGCGAAAAGGAGTTTAATATGGTGGGCTACCGGCCACGCTCGGTGCAACGCGTGGCGCTGGGCGCGCAGCCCGATGGCACGCTGGTAGGCGTGTCGCACGAGGCGTTTGGGATGACGTCGCGCTACGAAGAATTTACCGAGCGCACGCTGCACCCCACCAAATCGGGCTACCGCTGCCCCAATGCCGAGCTGACCTACCACCTCGTGCCCCTCGATATGAGCACGCCCTGCTGGACGCGCGGCCCCGGCGAAACCACCGGCTCTTTCGCCATCGAATCAGCCATGGATGAGCTAGCGTATGCGCTCAAAATGGACCCCTTGGCGTTGCGACTCAAGAATTTCGCTGACATAGACCCCGACGCCAACAAGCCCTGGAGCACCAACTTCCTGCGCGACTGCTACGCCCAGGGGGCCGAGAAATTCGGTTGGGCCAACCGCAACCCCACGCCCGCCGCCACCCGCGCCGGCGACTGGCTGGTGGGCCAGGGTGTGGCCATGGGCATCTACCACGCCACGCGGGCCAAGGCCAGTGCCCGCGCCCGCCTCATGCCCGATGGCACGCTGTTGGTGCAAAGCGCCACCGCCGACGTAGGCCCCGGCACGGCCACCATCATGACCCAAATTGCCGCCGATGCCTTCGGTATCGACCCTGCCAAAGTGCGCTTCGAGCTGGGCGATGCAGCCCTGCCGCCCGCGCCCGGCCAGTTTGGCTCGCACACGGTGGCCTCGGTGGGGGCGGCGGTGCACGAGGCCTGCACGGCCCTGCGTGAGCAGCTAGCGGGCCACGTAGCGGCCGATGCTTCTCGCTTGCCGGTGGAAGTTACCCGCGAAGCGCCCGAAGTACCCGAAAAAGGCCCGCAATCAAGTAAATCGTTTGCCGCGCACTTTGTGGAGGTGCACGTGCACGCCCGCACCGGCGAAGTGCGCGTAACGCGCGTAGTATCAGCCATCGATGCGGGCCGCATTATGAATCCCAACACTGCCCGCAGCCAGGTGTATGGAGCCATCACTTGGGGCCTCGGCCTGGCCCTGATGGAAGACGCCGTGCTCGACCACCGTTTCGGCCGCATCACCAACCACGATTTGGCCAATTACCACGTGCCGGTAAACGCCGATATTCCTCCCGCTATCGACGTGATTTTTATTGACAAACCCGATACCTATTTAGACCCGATGGGCGCGAAAGGCTTGGGCGAAATTGGTATTGTAGGTTTCAGCGCGGCTATTGCCAATGCGGTGTTTCACGCCACTGGCAAGCGCGTGCGGGAGTTGCCAATTACGCCAGATAAGCTGCTGTAAGTAATTGCGTATGTCATGCTGAACGCAGTGAAGCATCTTGCATAGAGCACTAACTTCAGAGGTTAGTGCTCTATGCAAGATGCTTCACTGCGTTCAGCATGACCTGATTCAAACGACTTTAACTTATGCGCTCTACGTCCCAGCCATCGTATAGAGCTATTTCGCAGTGGTCGGCCAAATTATTAAAAGCAAGGTTTCTCTTGTGCAGTTTTTCCGGAGTCAGAATGTCAAGCTTGGAAACATGAAGTGTCCACAGTTTACTGCTTGTTTCAGCCTTGTAGATGCTCTCTAACTTATAGTTGCTGTCCTCAAGCTCTGTAAATACCTCAGCAAGCTTCTTTTTATTCTTGTCAAGAAAAAAGAAGCCCCATTTCATGGTTAGGCTGGTGTCCAACCCATCGCGCTGCATTTGAGAAAATAATTCTTCAAGATTTTGAAGCGAAGAGTTCATTGATTCGAATGTATTGGAATTGCTAACCCAGCTTCTCCTTAAACAGCCGCAGCGTGCGCTCCCAGGCCAATTTTGCCGCCTCGGCATTGTAGCGGGCGGGCGAGGTATCATTGTTGAACGCGTGGTTAACGCCTTCGTACACAAATAGCTCGTAGGGAATGTGGGCGGCTTTCAGGGCCGCTTCGTAGGCCGGGATGCCGGCGTTGATGCGCGTGTCGAGGCCGCCGTAATGCAGCATGATGGCGGCTTTTATTTGGGGCACGTCTTCGGCTTTGGGCTGCTGGCCGTAGTAGGCCACGGCGGCGTTGAGCTTGGGGTCGTGCACTGCGAGCTGGTTGGCGAGGCCGCCGCCCCAGCAGAAGCCCACGCAGCCGGTGTGGCCGTTGCAGTCGGGGCGCGCGCGCAGGTAGGTGAGGGCGGCGAGGTAGTTATTAAGGTTTTTGGTAGCATCGAGTTGGCCGATGAGCGTGCGGCCCTGGTCTTCGTCGGCCGGGGTGCCGCCGGCTACCGACAGCGCATCGACGCCCAGCGCGAGGTAGCCAGCCTGCGCCACGCGCCGCGTCACGTCTTTAATATGCGGCGTGAGGCCCCGGTTTTCGTGGATTACGACCACCGCGCCGCGCTTTTTCTTGCCCTTCGCATGCACCAAGTAGCCGCTGACGGTGGCCCCGTCGCCGGGCCAAGTCACGGTTTCTTCGATTAGGTCGTCGGCCAGCGGCTGCACGGTGGCGGCGTGGGCGTAGCCGGGCTCTAGCAGGCTGAGGGCGGTGGTGGCTAGGGCGGCGTTACCCGCTAGTAGTAGCAGCCGGTCGAGAAATTCCTTGCGCGAAAGCGGGCGGTGGGTGTACTCGTCGAAGAGGTCGATTAGGCGCTGGTCCATGGGGGAGGATGGGTTAGGAGCGCAAGGTATTGCGGGGGTGCTAATTAACGGCCTGGACGCCGTTTACCTCACCCCCGGCCCCTCTCCTTGGGGAGAGGGGAGCCGACCGCGAGCACACGTAAAAAGATGTAAAGAGTCGTCGGGCTCCCCTCTCCCCAAGGAGAGGGGCCGGGGGTGAGGTTACCCGCGCTGAAGCTGCTGAAAATAAGCCGCCGACAACCGCAGCCGGCTCCCGTACCAACTGAACAATTCCCCATCGACCAACTCGATTTTCGCCCCTGGGCAAATCTCTTGGAATTCAGCCAGATGCCTTTCCTTAAACGGATAAGGCTCCGACGATAAGAAAATACGCGCTGGCGAGGCGGCGGCCAATTGCTCCGGTGTTATCTCAGGGTAGCGGCCGAGGTGAGCAAATACATTGCGAAAGCCCGCACGCCGCAGCATATCGTCAATAAAAGTGCCGTTGGCCGCCGCCATGTAAGGTTTGCGCCAAATAAAATACGCCACAGATATAAGCGGTTGCGGCGTTTCTAAAGCTGCAAAAGAAGCCTCTATTTCAGCAGCTAACCGTCTACCTTTTTCCTTTGCGCCAACCAGAAAACCTACTTGCCGAATCATCGCCATTGCTTCGGATAAATTACTGATATCGCTTAGCCACACCGGGTACTGCGCGGCCAGTTGCTCAATGCCCGCTTGATAATTTTCCTCTTTATTGCCAATAATTAAATCGGGTTTTAACGCCGCGATTTTGTCAAAATCAAAGCTCTTGGTGCCACCAATTACCGTCGCCGATTGGCGCGCTTCGGATGGATAAATACAAAATTTAGTAACGCCCACTACGCGCTCACCTACGCCCAAATCGAATAATAATTCGGTTTGCGAAGGCACCAAAGACACGATACGTTGCGGCGGGAAAGGTATTTCCACGCGCCGCCTTAATTGGTCGGTAACAGTGAGCGGTAGGGTTGGAAACGTTGGCAAGTCCATGATATAAAAAAGCCATGTCGACCAGCGGGAGACATCTCGCGTGGTGCACTAACTCTTTACGTAAAAGAAGTTACTGCACCACACGAGATGTCTCCCGCTGGTCGACATGACGACCTAAGCGAATAGGCTATTAAACGAAATACCGGAAATCCTGCCCGTCTTCAACGCGCAGCAGCGTTTCGTAAATCAAATTAATTACGTTCTGCACATCGTCCTTGTGCACGGTTTCGACAGTGGTATGCATGTACTTGAGCGGCAAGGAAATAAGAGCCGCCGCCACGCCCGAGCCCGAATACGCAAAAGCATCCGTATCGGTGCCGGTGGCGCGGGTGGCGGCGGCGCGCTGGAATGGAATATCCGTTTCCTTGGCCGTATTAATAATTAAATCGCGCAGATTATTCTGCACGGCGGGACCGTAGGTAATGACCGGGCCTTTGCCGCACGAGATATCACCAGCCGTTTTTTTGTCGTACATCGGCGACTGGCTGTCGTGCGTCACGTCGGTAATAATTGCCACGTCGGGGTTGATGCGGTGGGCAATCATTTCGGCTCCGCGCAGGCCGATTTCTTCCTGCACGGCGTTCACGATGTAAAGGGCGAAAGGCAGGGTTTTATTGTTTTCTTTCAGCATGCGGGCCACTTCGGCCACCATGAAGCCGCCCACGCGGTTGTCGAGGGCGCGGCCCACGTAGTACTTGTCGTTCAGCACGGTAAACTCGTCTTCGAACGTCACGACTGAGCCGACATGCACGCCCATTTCGGCCACCTCATCGGCCGACGAGGCGCCGCAATCCAGGAAGATGGTTTCGATGGTCGGCGCTTTGTCCTGCTCGATTTTGCGCACGTGAATGGCGGGCCAGCCAAACACTGCTTTCACGATGCCTTTTTCACCAAAAATATTTACCCGTTTGCTGGGCGCTACCAGCGCATCGGAGCCACCGTTGCGCCGCAGATACAGGTAGCCTTCCTTGGTGATGTAATTAACGAAATACGAGATTTCGTCGGCGTGCGCCTCGATAACGACTTTGTATTTCGCCTCGGGATTAATTACGCCGACTACGGTGCCGTAGGTATCGACAAAATACGAGTCGATGTAGGGCTTAATGTATTCCAGCCACAGTTTTTGGCCTTCTTTTTCGAAGCCGGTGGGCGAGGGGTTGTTGAGGTATTTTTCGAGAAATTCGAAGGACTCTGGACGCATGGACTAAGTTTTTCATGCTGAGCTCGCGGGGTGTCTTATCACAGGTGCGAAACTCGGTTTGGGGATAGAATGAAGAACTGACGAACGAAATTGTGATAAGCTATTTCCGCCGTCAGCATGACAGATTGCGAATTAGAGCGGAATGTTTCCGTGCTTTTTGCGCGGCAAGGTATCCACCTTGTTTTCCAGCATTTTAAACGCCCGAATTAATTTCTGGCGCGTTTGCGAAGGCAGAATTACTTCATCGACAAAGCCCCGGTGCGCGGCGCGGTAGGGCGTGGCAAATTTCTGCTGGTACTCGTCTACCTTTTCCTGCAATTTCGCCTCGGGGTTTTCGGCCTGGGCAATTTCGCGCTTGAAAATAATTTCGGCCGCGCCTTTCGCGCCCATTACCGCGATTTCGGCGGTAGGCCAGGCGAAGTTTAAGTCGGCCCCGATGTGCTTGCTGTTCATCACGTCATACGCGCCGCCGTAGGCCTTGCGGGTGATGACGGTGATGCGCGGCACGGTGGCTTCGCAGAAGGCGTAGAGCAGTTTTGCGCCGTTTGTGATGATGCCGCGCCACTCCTGGTCGGTGCCGGGCAGGAAGCCAGGCACGTCTTCGAGCACCAGCAGCGGGATGTTAAACGAGTCGCAGAAGCGCACGAAACGGGCGGCTTTGGTGCTGGCATTGATGTCGAGCACGCCCGCCAGCACGGCCGGCTGGTTGCCCACGATGCCGATGCTGCGGCCCGCCAGCCGCGCAAAACCCACCACGATATTCTCGGCAAAATTCTGATGCACTTCCATAAAGGAATTCGCATCAATCAGACCCTCAATCACTTCCCGGATATCATAGGGCTGGTTGGCGTTGTCGGGGATGAGCGTGTCGAGCGCGGGGCGGCTTTCGTCCTGGCCGGCCGCGTAGGCAACGGCGGGGGCGGTTTCCTCGCAGTTTTGGGGCATGTAGCTCAGCAGCTGCTTGAGCTGCTGGATGCAGACGACCTCATTGGCGGCTGTGAAATGCGTGACACCGCTCTTGGTCGAGTGCGTGCTTGCGCCGCCGAGCTCCTCGCTGGTCACGTTTTCGTGGGTCACGGTTTTCACCACGTTGGGGCCGGTCACGAACATGTAGCTCGTGTTTTCGACCATCAAAATAAAGTCCGTGATGGCCGGCGAATACACCGCGCCGCCCGCGCACGGCCCCATGATGGCCGAGAGCTGCGGCACCACGCCGCTGGCCAGCGTATTCTTATAAAAGATGTCGGCGTAGCCCCCAAGGCTCACCACGCCTTCCTGAATACGTGCCCCGCCCGAGTCATTGAGCCCCAGCACCGGCGCACCGTTCTTCATCGCCAAATCCATGATTTTGACGATTTTCTCGGCGTGGGTTTCGCTCAGCGAGCCGCCGAATACCGTGAAATCCTGCGAAAAAACGTAGACTAAGCGGCCGTTTACGGTGCCGTAGCCGGTCACCACGCCGTCGCCGAGGTAGTATTCTTTATCGAGGCCAAAGTCCTTGGAGCGGTGCATTACGAACTTGCCGATTTCCTCGAACGAGCCCTCATCCATCAGCAAATCAATGCGTTCGCGGGCGGTGAGCTTGCCCTTTTTGTGCTGGGCATCGATGCGGGCCTGGCCGCCGCCGAGCAGCGCTTCCTGGTTTTTGGCGGCCAGTAAGTCAGTTTTTGAGACGGTAGGGTGGGTGGTGGCGGGCGAGTCGGCCATTGGGTAGGGCGAGGTAACGTTTTCGTAAAGCCCAAAGATAGGCGGAGGGGGTGTAGCGCGGACTTTTAGTCCGCGAAGCTGCGCGTTAAAAATTTTCCTACGTCCGAACTCGCGGACTAAAAGTCCGCGCTACGCCTCCCAACCCAAATCCGAATTTATCGGCGGCGTGGGGTCGAGCGAGCGCCATAAGTACTTGCAAGCTAGCGAGCGATACGGCCGCCACGGCTCAGCAAGCAGCAGCATTTTCTTATGAAGTGCTCGGCCGGTTTCCTCCAGATTATACAGCTTGCGCATGGCATTTTGAATGCCCAAATCGCCCTCACTGAACACGTCGGGCTGGTCGAGGGCGAACATTTGCAGCATCTGGGCGGTCCAGCGGCCTACGCCTTTGATGGCGGTGAGGTGGGTAGTGAAGGCCTCCTCATCAAGCTGGCTCAGGTGCTCATAGTTGAGCAAGTCGCGCTCCTGGTAGTCAGCAATGGCCTTGAGGTAGCCAATTTTTTGGCGCGACAGACCCGCCTCGCGCAGCTCGTCTTCCTCTAAGCGCAGCACCTCGCGGGGCTCGGGGTAGCCATCGGGCCGAAAAAGTGCGGTAAAGCGTTTCCAGATGGCCGCTGCCGCCTTAGTCGAAATCTGCTGGCTCACGATGGCGCGCAGCAGCGCCAGGTACAGGTCTTCATGGGCGGCGGGGCGCACCGGGGCGGCTACTTTGGCAATGGCTTGCGCCAGTATCGGGTCGGCTTGGGCGAGATGGGCGAGGGCGGCGGCGTGCCAGTGGGGCTCGGGTTCGAGGGGCAGAGAAGCGGGCATGAGGCGGTATTAGTCGATGTCTTTGCGATGGGTCGGTACCACAACAGTGCCGAGTACTTCGCCAGTTTCACTGAGGCGCAGGCCCGTGAGGCAGCGGCCAAATACCGCCCCCGTATCCAGGTAGATAGCGTTGGAAAAACGGTCGAACCGGAGCTTGCCATCGGCCGTGGGCGTGTGGCCCACTACTTGTAGCTGGCCGGTATTGAGGAGGGGCTTGCGCCGCCAGAGCACACCGTCTTCGTTGAGGGGGGCGAAGGGTTCGGGGTCGCCGCCAAAGCCCGCGTGCGAAAATTTTACGTGCTCATTCTCCCAAAACAATGGCCGGTTATTTAGCCAAGTCGCGTGCTTCATCAACAAAGGCCGCTGCCGCTGATATTGCCGCAAAGTGCCCTTGCCGCCCCATTCCAGCCACATGGGGTATGGCCCGTCGAGACCCAAATGCTCGGCCATCCCCCAATCGTGATTACCCTTCAAAAACACGGTATGCTCCGGAAAATCCAGGTTAAGCTGGCGGCACATTTCCACGGTTTCGGGGCTGAAATTGCCCCGGTCTACCAGGTCGCCGAGCTGCACGAGGAGTTCTTCGCTCGGCCGCCAGTGCGTGAGCAGCTCACTAAACGTGTGCATGCAGCCGTGAATGTCGGCAATAACGAAGAAATTCATACAAAACTATTGTTTGGCACCCTGCTCGGCCGGCGCGCCCACCCCCAGCCACCGCACCAGCGGCCCGATGGTAAGGCCTTGACCAATAATCGAAAATACCACCACCACATACGTAATGCCTACCAGCAGCTCGCGCGGGGCCGAGGCGGGGAGGCTCAGGGCCAGCGCCACGGCTAGGCCGCCGCGCAGGCCACCCCAGGTAAGAATGGGCACGCCGCGCCGCGAAGGCCTAAACGTTTTGCGGAGTTTCAGGAGTTGCAGCGGCACGGCCACCGACACTAGCCGCGCTACCAGCACCACCCCAATGGCCACCAGCCCTGCCACAAACGTGCGCCCCGGAATGTCAAGCACCAACACTTCGAGACCCGTGAGCACGAAAAGCAGGGCGTTGAGCACCTCATCCACCAGCTCCCAAAACTTGTCAACGTACTCCCGCGACTCGTCGGACAGGATGCTGCCCGCGCGGCTAAAATGGCCCACCAGCAGGCCGGCCATCACCATTGCCAGCGGCCCCGAGGTGTGCAGCTGCGCGGCCAGGGCCGTGCCGCCCGCCACCACGGCCAGCGTCAGCAGCACTTCGACCTGGTAGTTGTCGATGGAGCGCAATAGCCAGGCCGCGCCCAGGCCCAGCGCCGTGCCCAGGGCCAGCCCGCCCACTGCCTCTTGTAGAAATATGGCCAGCGCGTGCCCGGCGGTTACGTTTTGCGGCCCCAACTGTGCTATTTCCAGGATGACTACAAACAGCACCACGCCCACGCCATCGTTAAACAGCGACTCGCCCACAATCTTTATTTCCAGGTCCTTCGCAATATTGGCCTTCGTCAGAATACTCAGCACCGCTACCGGGTCGGTGGGCGAAATGAGCGCCCCAAACAGCAGACAGTAAACAAAGGAAAGCGGCATCCCCAGCCACGGCAGCACCAGGTACATGGCCCCGCCCACGAGCAACGTGCTCAAAAGCGTGCCCACCAGCGCCAGCGTACCTACCGACCAGCGCAGATGCCCCAGCCGCCGCGCATCGACATGAATAGCCCCGGCAAACAGCAAAAACCCCAGCATCACCTGCATGACAATAGTGCTGAAATCGATTTTGCCCACCAGGCTGGCCAGGCTCAGCACGGGAGTTACCCCCAGCTTGGCCAAACCAATGAGCGCCAGCGAGGCCAGCAGCCCCAAACTCATCAGCCCGATGGCGGGCGGCATTTTCAGAAAGCGATTATTAAGGTAGGCGAAGGCGGCGGCCACCACGAGCAGCAGCGCCAGGGCATTGTATAAATCCATGCAGTCAGGGGAAGAAAAAAGCCACCCCACCGGTAAATACGCAGGTACGCTCGCCGGGGCCGAGTGCCGGCTACAGCGCGGCCACTGCGGCGGCTACGCGCTCCGTCATGGCATCGTCCACGTCGAGGTGCGTCGCGAAGCGCACCCAGCTGCCGCCAAAGCCGCTGGCTTTGATACCCTGAGCTTCCAGCCGGGCCAAAAAGTCGGCCACGGTCAGCCGGCTTTCATCGAGGCGGAAAATCACCAGGTTGGTTTCGGGCTCCAAAATCTCCGCTATATAAGGTAGCGGGCGCAGCGCGTCGGCCAGTTGAGCGGCGCGGCGGTGGTCGTCGGCCAGGCGAGCTACGTTGTTTTCGAGCGCATAAAGGCCAGCCGCCGCTAAATAGCCGGCTTGCCGCCAGCCGCCGCCAAATAATTTGCGCAGCCGCTTGCACTTTTGAATAAAATCAGCCGAGCCTAATAATACGGACCCTACTGGTGCACCTAAGCCCTTTGAGAGGCAAACAGAAATAGAATCGAAGATTTTGCCGTAATACTTACTGTCTTGCCCAGTAGCTACCAAAGCATTAAAAACGCGGGCACCATCCAAGTGCAGCGGGAGATTATGGATTTCGCAGACTTGGGAAATTGCCTCGAGCTCATGGCTAGCGTAGCAACTGCCGCCACCCCGATTATGGGTGTTTTCAAGGCAGACAAGGCTAGTTGTGGGATAATGGACATTATTGGCTGGCCGAATGGCTGATTCAATCTGGGCTGCCGTGATGCGGCCCCGGTCGCCGGGTAGCAGGGCCACCGAGGCGCGGGCGTGGTGCATGATGCCGCCCACTTCCCATAGGTACACGTGGGCCGTGGCTTCGCAAATAACCTCCGAAACTGGGGCGCAATGCGCCATGATAGCCAGCTGGTTAGTCATGGTGCCCGAGGGGCAAAACAAGCCGGCTCCCAGGCCAAAGCGGGTAGCTAGCTCGGTTTCGAGGCGCCGCACGGTGGGGTCTTCTTCGTACACGTCGTCGCCGACTTCGGCGGCTTGCATGGCGGCCAGCATGGCAGGGGTGGGGCGCGTCACGGTGTCGGAGCGTAGGTCGATAGTAGTCATTTGAGCAATTCGCTTTTGGCTAGTAGCTGTTAGCTTTGAGTTAGTTAGGCTGACTATTGCTAAAAAAAGCGGATAGCCAGCCGCTAAAAGCCAACAGCTTATTAACGCAGGGTTTGGAAAACCAAAAGTAAAGCCTTATTTTTGCACCTCATTTGCCAGAATCCCATTTCCCCGGAAATCATGTCCGTTACCCGTCTGAAGCGCAAGCACCGCAAAAACATTGCCCGTGCCAACAATGAAACGCGCAAAATCAAAAACTTGCTGCGTACGCCCGTGCTGAAAAACGTGGACCTGGACGAGCTGAAAGCGCGCTTTACTACGTCGACCTCTACTGTTGAGGCTGACGAAAAAAAAAAGCCTGAGTCTAGCGTAAAGGAAGAAGGACTGCTCGACAAAGTAGCCCACGCTGCCTCGGCCGCCGCCGACAAAGTAAAGCAAGTAGCCTCCGACGCCGTTGATGCCGTAGCGCACAACAGCGTAGTTGAAAAAGCTACTGCCGCCGCTAGCCAAGCCGTTGACGCCGTGACGCACACCAGCGCATTCGGTGCCGTGCAGGAAGCCGCCCACAACCTGGTGGAAGGCGCCAAGCACGTGCTGAGCAATGACAGCCCCGAGGACAACCAAGCTACCAAAGCCAACCAGACCGGCACCGAAGGCTTCGACGAAGCCGAAGCCGTGACCAAACCCGTCAACGAAGACGGCCAGGAAGGCGAGCATCCCAAACCCGAAATTCACCTCTAAGCCCAGACCCACGGGTTAAGCCTAGCAAATAACAAAAAGCCTTTTCCTCACCGGAAAAGGCTTTTTGTTTGCATTTCGTCGCCACCAGGCAGCTAGATTTCGGCGCTTTGCAGTAGGCCCCGCGGCCCCAGCTCTATGGCTTGCAGGTCTACCACCTGCCCTTTGTCGATGCCAAAGCGCAGCAGCGTGCGCACTTTATGAAAGCCATGCCGCCCGGCCGCGCCGGGGTTTAGGTGCAGCAGACGCAGCCGGGGGTCGGGGGCCACGCGCAGAATGTGCGAGTGCCCGGTCACGAATAGGCCGGGCCGGGCCTGGGCCAGCAGCTGCCGGGCCTCGGGCACGTAGCGGCCGGGGTAGCCCCCAATATGGGTCATAAGCACCCGCAGGCCTTCCACCGTAAAATCCTGCGTCAGGGGCTCAGTGCCGCGAATTTCGGGGCCGTCGATGTTGCCGTATACGCCCCGAAACACGGGAGCCAGCCCGGCCAGCGTCATTACCACTTCGGCCGAGCCAAAGTCGCCAGCGTGCCATATTTCGTCAGTGCCTTGTAAGTGGTGGATAATTCGGTCATCCAGGTAGCCATGGGTATCCGAAAGCAAGCCAATTCGCGTCATAGGCTGCAAAGATGCAGCCGGGCCGTTGAGCTTGGCCCGAAAACCGGGTGGCGTGTATCTTGCGGCGCAGCCTGCCGTATGCGACTAGCATCGAAACCGCTTACGGCTGGCTTTCGCCTTTCATTTCCGAAATTCTCCCGATGAACGTTTTCATCAACGACGTACCGCTGCTTATTAAAAAGCTCAGCGAGAAGGTATACAAGCACAAATATGACCTCATTCTGGAGGCCACCGACGAGTTTACCAGCAAAGACCTGGTGGGCGATGTGCTGGTGCGCGATGCCACAGCTGCCTTCCTCGACCGCCTGCTGCGGCTGATGGAAGTGAAAAAATTAAAAAAACTTGACTCGCTCACGCTTTTAGTGCGTAAAAAGAAAAATCTTATTCTGCACCTCAAAGACCAGTTCAAAATCGCCAAAGCGGCCGGTGGGCTGGTGGTAAAGGATGGGCAGGTGCTGATGATTTACCGCCTGGGCAAGTGGGACTTACCAAAGGGCAAGCTCAATCGCGACGAAGACGTGGCCCTCGGGGCTATGCGCGAAGTGGAGGAGGAGTGCAATATCAAGGTTGAGCTAGGCGAAGAATTGCCCAGCACCTGGCACTCCTACGCCTACAAGGGCAATAAAATGCTCAAAAAAACCAGCTGGTATGTCATGAAATGCCTCGACGACTCGGTGATGCGCCCCCAAACGGAGGAGTACATCGAGGAAGTGCGCTGGATGTCGCCACAAGATGCCCTGGCCCGCATTGAGGAGTCGTATGCCTCCATTGCCTTGGTGGTGCGCCACTACCTGAGCGAGATGGCCGGCAAGCCCGCCAAAACGGCGGCCCCCGACTAATGCACCCGGCAACTAGCGCCAGCAGCTGGCCGGGCTGGCGGAGTGCCGCATTCAGCCTAAGCCTGCTGCTGGCGGGCTGCTCGGGCGGCCGCGAGCCCCACCACATGCCCGCTACCGACATGGTGCACGCTCAGGTAGCCCCTACTACCGATGTGCCCGCCCTGCTGGGCACGTCTATCGACGGCTTGCGCCGGCGCTTGGGGGCCTCGCAGCCCCTGCCCGCCGCCCTAACGGCAGCCCTGCCCGAAGCGGCGCTGAGCTTAACGGACTCCGTGACAACCTTCCGCACCGGCGGCCTCACGGTGGTGGCCAGCTACAACGCCCGCTCGCGCCAGGTGCGCGATTTGCTGCTGCTCGGCCACCACGAAGACAGCCTGATGGGCCGGGCCCGCCTGCGCTCTAATGCGCCTAACTACCTGGTAATGCCGGTTTTTTACACTGGCAGCTCTTTTCGGCTGCTAGGCCTGCGGGTGATTGCCACGAAGTAGCAGCAATGGCTGCCTAAATAGGGCATGAGGTTACCGCCGCGCATTGCTACTTGCGAAACGAGTTGAGAAAACGCAAGTACGGCAGCTAGCCCGCCGGTGCTTGGGTGGCAGCGGTGCGCCAATGCCACCCAAACATCGCAGTAGCCATACGCAGGTAGCGGCAAGCTACCCGAGTGGCGAGCGGGCCGCTGGGGCCGCTTGCAGCCCAGGGCTAGCAAGAGGGCCAACGCCCCAAATTTAGGCCATCCCCCAAAGTTTTCTTAGCTTTACCCAAGCCCAATTCTTTTCGGGAGCTGGGTAAAGCTTTTTTTCTTTTTATTCCCTCTTCTTTTATTCATGCATCCTACTCCCATCGACCTGCACGAGCAGCCGCCTCAACACGTCGAGGTAACATCAAGTAGCCACCCGCGCGGTCTTTACCTGCTGTTTGCCACCGAGATGTGGGAGCGCTTCAGCTACTACGGCATGCGCGCCGTGCTGGTGCTCTTCCTCACCGACGCCATGCTGATGGACAAGGCGTTTGCGTCAAAGTTCTATGGCGGCTACACCAGCTTGGTCTACCTCACGCCACTCATCGGAGCCTACATCTCCGACCGCTACTGGGGCAACCGGCGCTCTATTCTGACGGGCGGGATGCTGATGGCCATCGGGCAGTTTGTTTTGTTTGCCTCGGCTAGCAACTATGGGCCAGTCGCTACCCACCCGCTCAGCCACTGGCTGCTGTACCTGGGCCTGGGCACCATGATTGTGGGCAACGGCTTCTTCAAGCCCAATATTTCCTCGATGGTAGGCTCGCTCTACTCGCCCAGCGACAAGCGCAAGGACGCGGCCTATACCATTTTCTACATGGGTATTAACCTGGGGTCGCTCATCGGCAATACCACGACCAGCCTCATTGGCGACACGGGCCACGCCAGCGATTTTCGCTGGGCTTTCTTGGCTTGTGGCCTGGCCATGACCCTCGGCACGCTCATATTCAACTGGGGCAAAGGCAAATACCTGCACACGCCTCAAGGACAGCAGGTAGGTATTACGCCGTCGCATTCTACTACTATCAAGGGCATTTTTGCACTGCTACCGGTGCTGCTAGTGCTGATACTCGGTATTTTGTACCTCGATTCTGCCAAGTTCCCCACCATTGCGCCGCTGCTGGCCGTGGCGGTAGTGGGCATTTCCTACATGATTTTTAGCGATAAGTCGCTCAGCAAAGCTGATATCCAGGGGGTAGTGGTAATTTTCGTGGTGTCGTTCTTCGTGGTGTTTTTCTGGGCCGCCTTCGAGCAGGCCCCGGCCTCACTCACGTTCTTCGCCAAGGAAAACATGGACCGCACGCTGTTCGGCTACACGCTGCCGCCCAGCATCTTCCAAAACCTGAACTCTATTTTCGTAATCTCCGGCGCGCCTCTTATGGCCTTGCTCTGGACGGCCCTGGGCCGCCGAGGCAACGAGCCACCTTCCCCAGCCAAGATGGCGATTGGCCTGCTGTTGCTGGCTGTTGGCTATCTGGTTATGTGCTTCGGCGTGAAGGGTTTGCAGCCGGGTGTGAAGGTGAGCATGTTCTACCTAGTTGCCCTGTATTTCTTCCATTCCTACGGCGAGTTGTGCTTGTCGCCCATTGGTTTGTCGCTGGTTAATAAGCTGGCTCCCGTCAAGTTCGCCTCGCTGCTGATGGGCGTATGGTTCCTCGCCAACGCGGCCGCCAATTACCTGGCCGGCTACATGAGCAGCCTCTATCCCGACCCCCAGTCGACCGCGCCCGCGCCGGTACTGCTCGGCTTCCAGATTACCAATCTATACGACTTCTTTATGGTCTTTGTAATATCAGCCACCGTAGCAGCCGTTATCCTGCTGCTAATCAACGGCCGCCTGGTAAAAATCATGCACGCCCGCGAAGCCGAAGCTGCGTAAAAGCAACGCCCCAAAAAAGCCCCGCTGCACAACGTGTAGCGGGGCTTTTTTATAGCACGTAGCGTAACAGTGCGAATCTCTGCTGCAACCTGTTGCCTGAGCTACCACCAATCTAAAGCGGTTTCTGAGTCAGTGTACAGGGCGTAGAGACGCAATACTTTGCGTCTGACTTTTCTGAGTGGCGCTCCTGACGCAAGACGCAAAGTATTGCGTCTCTACGCCGCTCAACGACTGCACTGACTGGAACTCTCTAAGTAACGGAACGCGAAGCAGCGCTTCGGGCTATGGCCCATAAAAGAGCCCCGCCGGACATTGTCCAGCGGGGCTCTTTTGTGGGCAACTGAATCAGCGTAATCTGCCGAATCAGCGTCAATCTGCGGTCTACATCATGCCGCCCATGCCACCCATACCGCCCATGCCACCATCACCGTGGCCTGCGCCACCTTCTTTAGGCTCTGGCTCGTCCGAGATAACGGCTTCGGTCGTCAGCAGCAAGCCGGCGATAGAAGCAGCGTTTTCGAGAGCCAAACGGGTTACTTTGGTGGGGTCGATGATACCAGCGGCCACCAGGTTTTCGTAGCGGTCCTCGCGGGCGTTGTAACCGAAGTCACCTTTGCCATCGCGCACTTTCTGCACTACTACCGAGCCTTCGCCGCCAGCGTTGGCCACGATGGTACGGAGGGGTGACTCAAGGGCAGTGCGAATGATGTTCACGCCGGTGCGCTCGTCGCTGTTGTGGGTGTCCACGGCATCGAGGGCCTCGATAGCGCGCACCAGAGCTACGCCACCGCCAGGTACCACGCCTTCCTCAACGGCGGCGCGGGTAGCGTGCAGGGCATCGTCTACGCGGTCTTTCTTTTCTTTCATTTCCACTTCGGTGCTAGCGCCGATGTAGAGAATAGCTACACCGCCCGACAACTTGGCGAGGCGCTCTTGCAGCTTCTCCTTGTCGTAGTCCGAGGTAGTGGTTTCCATCTGGGCCTTAATCTGGCCGATACGGGAAGTGATGGCATCTTTCGAGCCCTTGCCGTTGACGATGGTGGTGTTGTCTTTGTCGATGATGATTTTCTCGGCCGTACCAAGGTATTCCAAGGTAGCGTTTTCGAGCTTGTAGCCCTGCTCTTCGCTGATAACGGTACCGCCCGTGAGGGTAGCAATGTCTTCCAGCATGGCCTTGCGGCGGTCGCCGAAGCCAGGAGCTTTCACGGCCGCAATTTTCAGCGAGCCGCGCAGTTTATTTACTACCAGCGTAGCAAGCGCTTCGCCGTCAACATCTTCCGAAATGATAACCAGGGGCTTGCCAGTCTGAAGCACTTGCTCCAACACGGGCAGCAGCTCCTTCATGGTGCTCACTTTCTTGTCGTAGATGAGGACGTAAGGGTTATCGAACTCAACCTCCATTTTCTCGGGGTTGGTCACGAAGTAAGGCGACAGGTAGCCGCGGTCGAACTGCATGCCTTCCACCGTTTTAACCTCGGTTTCGGTGCCACGCGCTTCTTCTACCGTGATAACGCCTTCTTTACCAACTTTATCCATGGCATCGGCAATCATTTTGCCGATTTCCGCGTCGTTATTGGCCGAAATCGTACCCACTTGGGCGATTTCCGAGTTGTTCTCGATTTTCTTCGACTGCGCTTTCAGGTTGGCAACCACGGCGATTACCGCCTTGTCGATGCCGCGCTTCAAATCCATCGGGTTGGCACCGGCGGCCACGTTTTTCGAGCCAGCGGCATAGATGGCCTGGGCCAGTACGGTAGCGGTAGTGGTGCCGTCGCCCGCCTGGTCGGCAGTTTTCGAAGCCACTTCTTTCACGAGCTGAGCGCCCATGTTCTCGATGGGGTCGCGCAGCTCAATTTCTTTCGCTACGGTCACGCCGTCTTTGGTGATGCTCGGCGCACCGAACTTCTTGTCAATAATAACGTTGCGGCCTTTCGGTCCAAGGGTTACTTTAACGGCGTTAGCCAGTTTATCCACACCACGTTTCAGGCGGTCGCGGCCTTCGGTGTCGAATTGAATGTTCTTAGCCATTTGGGTGGTTAAGTGAGAGTGTTATAAGATGTTGAGTTAAGAATGCGGCTTAGAGAACGGCCAGAATATCCTTCTCCTGCATGATGAGGTAATCCTCGCCATCCAGGGTGATTTCGGTGCCAGTCCACTTGCCGTACAGCACTTGGTCGCCTACGGCCACCTCGGGCTTGATGGTGGTGCCATTGTCAGCCACTTTGCCAGCGCCTACGGCTACTACTTCGCCGCGCTGGGGTTTCTCCTTGGCGGTGTCGGGGATGATGATGCCAGACTTGGTGGTAGCTTCGGCAGCGGCGGCTTTCACGACTACGCGGTCGGCCAGCGGTTTAATGCTCAGTGACATTAGTTGAATTGTGGGAATGTGATGTTTTGGGGAAACGGAAAACTTGGTATCCTGCTGCGGCGACTGACATGAAACATGCCAACCGCCCAAACCTGACAGAATGCGCGGCTACAAGAGCCGCATTGGCAGAAATGTTTGGGTTTTGTGAATAAAACACGCCGTTATGGCTGGCAGAATGTGGCGGAGACAAAGACTGTCAGGATAGTATTTCCCGCAGAGTTGCGCCGAGTGAAGGCGCAGCGTTTCGCAGGGTTCTACAACGCTACGCTTAAGACTTTGTCATAAAAAAAGCCAGTGGCGCTCCGGGTTCGGGAGCAGCCACTGGCTTTTTAAAAAGAGCAATGCAAAAATTACTTGCCAGGAGTAGCTGGAGCAACTGGTGCAGCACCAGGAGCGGGTGTGCCAGCGGCCGGGGCCGTAGTAGGAGCCGCCGGGGCGGGAGCCGATGGCAGCTTCACCTGCTGCGCACGCTGCTGGTTGATGCTGCGGGCCGGGCCTTCGCTGCCGGTTATCATGTGGGTGCCCAGCGAGAGCACAATCAGGCCGATAGCGAAGCCCCAGGTGAGCTTTTCGAGCAGGTCGCCGGTGCGCTTTACGCCCATGAGGTTGGCCGCGCCGCCCGCGCCAAACTGGCTGCTGATTCCGCCGCCTTTTGGGTTTTGAGCCAGTACTACCAAGGCCAGCAAGAGGCAGACAATCAGGATGAGAACAACTAACGCGGTAAACATGGAGGGGAAATAAAAGCTACGCCTGCGGGCGCAATGAGTCAATTTGAGCAGCAAAGTACGCCATTTTTTCTGGGTGTTTCACCATTAGGCGTTCATAAATTGCAATTGCGCGGTCGGGCTTGCCCTGCCGGACCAGGATTTTAGCCAAGTTTTCGGAGGCTAGGTCGGGCACAACTTGGGTGCTGGGGCCCGAGAGGTCGGGCTGCTCCTCGTCTTCTGCATCGGGCAGAGGCGGCACAGCTCGGCGGCGCGTAACGCCCTGTAGGCCCCGGCGCAAAAAGCTGTTTATCAGGTCACTCGGTATTGGTGGCAGAACTGGAGCGGCCGGCAGCTGGTGCGTAGCCAGGTGCGCCAGTAGCAGCGCATCGGGTGCAAAAAACTCGCTGGCTGGGGGTAATTGGCTGCTGGGCAGTAAGGCGGCTGGCCCGCTGGTAAGGCTATAAGTTTCGGCAGCGGGGCTTTGCAGGCAAAAACCCAAGCGGCTACCCTCACCGGGCGCGTAGCCCACATCGGCCACTCCGGCAAAGGCGGGGAGTGCGGTAGCGAGCACCGAAGCCGCCAAAGTGACCACCGGGCTGTCGGAGGATAACGCGGGTGCTGGCTCTAGCAACTCGGGTAGCTGATAAGCTACTATTTCGGCCGGCTCGGCTTCGGCCAGGCCAAACTCCAGGCGGGCTGCGGCGGCCCCAGCAGGCGGGCGAATGGGCGGGGCCTGGGCGGGCAACTCAGTTTCCGGTGCTTCTTCAACTGCTACGGACTCGGAGCGAGGTAGGTGCGCAGCAATTTCTGGCGCTGCCTCCGTGGTGGCTGGGCTAGCAAGCGTAGCCTCGGCTTGAGGCTCAGTAGTAGGCTCAGGTGTTGCTTTCGCAGGAACCTCTTCGGGTGCTGACTTGGGCAACACCGTATGTTCTACCTCAAAGAGCGGGGCCTCGGGCTCAATAAGGGCAGGTTGGGACTCGGCCGCAGGGGCAGAGTCGGTAGTGAGTAGCACGGGGTCGGCCCCGGCTAGCAGCGTAGGGGCAGCCTCAGCTACTACGGCTTCGGCCAGGGCTGGCTGCTCGATAAGCTGCCGCAGCAGTACCCGGTTGGTGGCGTAGGTGGCGGCGCGCCGCAGGCGCTGGCCGGCTAGCATCGAGCCTTGGTCGTGGGCGGCTTTGGCCAGCAGCAGATGGGCCGTTTGGCAGTAGGGAAACGCATGGGCCAACTGCTCCAGCTCGCGCACGTCGGCCCCGGTGAGGGCGGCAGGGTGGGCAAGCAGTTGAAGCAGCGTGGAGCGGGTCATTTTCTGGAAAGTAAAATTTTGTGGGGTGCAAAAATGCGGCTTATTTACCGAATTGTTGCGCCCGTGCTATCAGCGCGGCATCAAACGAGGAATATACGCGGCAGCAATCGGGGCAGCTCGCTGAAAAACAGCGAATGGTACCGAAGCAAATAGCTACCAGTTAGCAACCGATTTATTGAACATATCGCTGATGATGTTGCGCGTAATATTGCGCACAGCACTCTGGTCGTTATTTACCGTTGCAATATCCTGGGTCGAGGGAAAGTCGGCCTGACTTTGAAACGTCTGCTCAAAATCCTGCTTGGAGTCTTTGGTATTAGCAAAGCGCAGCTGCACCTGGATGGTAAGGCGGTTGGCCCCGGCCTGGCTCACGGTGCCCACCTGCTGAATGGCTGCTGGCGCATAATCGTAGGCCACAATACTGCCTTCGAATTGTAAATCGCCGTCGCGGGGCACCAGTTTGAGCGTGGTATTGCGCTGGAAGTAGTCTTTAATATCCTCCGTAAAGCGCTGGCTCAGCGAAGCCGGCGCATTGGGGGCCGTGTTTTGGAAGGTCTGAATAGAGATGGTTTTAACCGCTGGGTCGATGTTGGTACCATTGAAGGAATACACCCCGCACCCCCCCAGCAGCAGTAGCCCTGGCATAGCCAGCGCCAGCAGACTCAGCGCCTGCCGCCTCCCAACGTAGGTCTGTTTACAGGTGGCAACTAAATTACGCCGATTCCAAATCATACTGTTTCAGTTTGCGGTAAAGGGTACGTTCGGAAATGCCCAGGTCCTGGGCAGCGTATTTACGTTTGTTGTGGTGTTTCTTTAAGGCCTTGAGAATCATCTCTTTCTCGATGGCATCGAGCGATAATGTTTCCTCCTCGGTCTCGTGCGAAATGTCTTCGGTTTGCGTTTCGTCTTCTTCCTCATCGGTATAGGAAGAAGGCTGCGCTACATCGACCCGGAGCGGGGCGGCCGGTAGTAAATACCCGCTGGCGTCGGCCGTGCCGTCGGGGCTAGGGTAGGCTGAGGCCTCGCTTAGATTTGTAAATAGATGGCTATTCTGGCGCAGTAGTTCCTGCGCGTCGGCGGTGGGGCGGGGGCCGCTGCCGCTAGCCAGCTCCAGCACCAGCTTCTTGAGGTCAGTCATGTCGCGGCGCATATCGAAGAGCAGCCGGTACAGGATATCGCGCTCGGAATAGGAGCCGTAGTCGCCCGCGCCGTGGCCTGGCAGCAAGGCGGGCAGCTGCGAGGTCTGGGCGGTGGGTAGGTACGTAGCGAGGCGGGTGGCATCGACCTCACGGTCCATTTCCAGCACCGAAATCTGCTCGGCTAGGTTCTTGAGCTGTCGGATGTTGCCAGGAAAGCGGAAACGCGTGAGCAGCCGCACCGCATCGGGCGTGAGCGTAATGGGCCGTACGCGGTGCTTTTCCGAAAAGTCGGCCGTGAACTTGCGAAACAGCAGGTAAATATCGTCGCCCCGCTCGCGCAAGGGCGGCACCGTGATGGGCACCGTGTTGAGGCGGTAGTACAGGTCTTCGCGAAACTTGCCGGCCTGCACGCGGTCGAGCAAGTTTACATTTGTGGCGGCCACTACACGCACGTCGGTTTTCTGGACCTTGCTGCTACCCACCCGAATAAATTCGCCATTCTCGAGCACGCGCAGCAGACGGGCCTGGGTGCCCAGCGGCATTTCGGCAATCTCATCCAGGAAGATGGTGCCGCCGTCGGTCACCTCAAAGTAGCCTTTGCGGGCCTCGTTGGCCCCCGTAAAAGCACCCTTCTCGTGCCCAAACAGCTCCGAGTCGATGGTGCCTTCGGGAATGGCTCCGCAGTTGATGGCAATAAACTGCCCGTGCTTGCGCGGCGAGAGGGCGTGGATAATCTTGGAAAACGACTCCTTGCCCGACCCGCTTTCGCCGGTAATAAGCACGGTCATATCAGTAGGCGCGACCTGCGTAGCCACCTGAATGGCGTAGTTCAGCGCCGGCGCATTGCCGATAATGCCGAAGCGCTGCTTGATGGATTGTATTTCTTGGTTGGTCAAGGTCTAAGGGTATTTGGCAGCCTAGGCGAATTGCAAGCGCGGGCTAGGGGCTGGGATAGGGCGCTTTAGCTCGTCGGCCATTTCCAACCATTCCTGAATGATTAAAGAAGCATTGGCCAAGGCTTCCGCCTGCGTCTGGCCGTCGGCTAGGCAGCCAGGCAAGTCGGGTACTTCAGCTAGAAAAGCTTGGTCTTCTTCGCTCCAATAAATAACAACGGGGTATTGCAAAGCCTGGCTCATAGCTGCTTGGTTGGCGTTGGTTCGTCGGGCAAAGAATTTAGTAAGTTGTAACGTAGTAACAACTCACGCACTTGTTTGGCTTGGTAAGGTTTGACGGTGCCATCCGTAGCAAGTTGCAAATTGATGATTTCGACAACGTTAACATGACCGAAAATGTAATGGCTACCTCTGATGCGCTGCACAAAGCCGAAACTCAGCAACAGCGCGCACAAAGCAGAAAAATCAAGTGTGCGGTCACTTTGGCCAGCAAGTAATTGGTCTAGAAACTTCTGCCGACGGCTCATACCGCCACGCCGATGAGCGAGCCGCCGGTATTGGTGTGCACCAATACGTTAACGTAGTCGCCCTTCTGGAAATTACCTTTCGGGAAAATAACTACCTGGTTTTGGCTGTTGCGGCCGCTCAAATCGTCTTTCGAGCGCTTTGAGAAATTCTCGACCAGCACTTGGTGCACGCGGCCCACGCCGCGCTCGTAGCGGGCGCGGCTGTGCGCCTGCTGGCGGTCGATAATCTCTTGGAGGCGACGCTTTTTCACTTCCAGCGGCACGTCGTCGGTGAGTTTGCGGGCGGCCAGGGTGCCGGGGCGCTCCGAGTAGAAGAACATGTAGGCCATGTCATACTGCACGTGGTCGATGAGGCTCAGCGTATCCTGATGCTCCTCCTCGGTTTCGGAGCAGAAGCCGGCAATCATGTCGGTCGAGATGGCGCAGTCGTCGCCCAGGATGCGGCGTACGGCGGCTACGCGCTCCTCGTACCAGGCGCGGTCGTAGGTACGGTTCATTAGCTCCAGTACCCGCGAGTTGCCGCTTTGGGCGGGCAGGTGCAGGTATTTACAGATGTTGTCGTAGCGCGCCATCGTGTGCAGCACCTCATCGGTAATATCCTTGGGGTGCGAGGTCGAGAAGCGCACCCGCAGCGCGGGGCTAATCAGGGCCACTTGCTCTAAAAGCTGGGCGAAGTTGACGCGCTCGGTACCATCTTCGCTGGCCCACTTGTAGGAATCCACGTTTTGGCCTAGTAGCGTAACTTCTTTGTAGCCAGCGGCTACTAGGTCGCGAGCCTCCTGCACAATGCTGTGGGTATCGCGGCTGCGCTCGCGCCCGCGGGTGAAGGGCACCACGCAGAATGAGCACATGTTGTCGCAGCCGCGCATGATGCTGATAAAGGCCGACACGCCGTTGGAATTCAGACGCACGGGCGTGATGTCGGCGTAGGTTTCCTCGCGGCTCAGCAGCACGTTCACGGCCTTTTGGCCGCCATCGACCTGGGCAATGAGTTGCGGCAAATCGCGGTAGGCATCGGGGCCGACCACGAGGTCCACGATTTTTTCTTCTTCCAGAAACTTGCTTTTCAGGCGCTCGGCCATGCAGCCGAGCACGCCCACCAGCATGCCGGGCCGGCGCTTTTTGTGCGAGTTTATTTGCTTGAGGCGCATGCGCACGGTCTGCTCGGCCTTCTCGCGGATGGAGCAGGTGTTGAGCAGCACGAGGTCGGCCGTGGCGAGGTCTTCGGTGGTGTCAAACCCTTCATCGGCCAAAATGCTGGACACGATTTCGGAGTCGGAAAAATTCATCTGGCAGCCGTAGCTCTCAATGTAGAGCTTGCGAGCCCCGCCGGTGCGGGTGGCGGCGCTCACGCGCACGTCGGCGGGCAGGGCGGCCGCCTCAGCAACGGGCGCTTTATCGAGAAAATCTAACGTAATGAGCGGTTGAGACATAGCAGGCAAAAGGCCCGGCGCAAGGAGCCGGGTACTTAACAAAGATACAAAATTGCACTGGGAAATGACAGAATGACAGAGCGGCAGGATAAGCATTTGTCATTGCGAGCGCAGCGAAGCAATCGCAGCCGAAAGGCATGGCTGAACAGGTGCGATTGCTTCGCTGCGCTCGCAATGACAGATTACTTCTTGCTAATAACCGTGCTCAAAGCTTCCAGCATGCCCTGCGCTTTGAGCAGGCACTCCTGATACTCCTGCTCAGGCACCGAGTCGTAGGTGATGGCCGAGCCCACTTGCAGGCTGAGGTAACCGGTGTCGGCGCGGTATTGCAGGCTGCGAATCACGACGTTAAAGGCGAAATCGCCGTTTGGCCATATGTAGCCGAAACTGCCGCTATAGAGGCCGCGCCGGCTGGCTTCGTAGTGCTCGATGAGCTGCATGGCCCGGATTTTGGGCGCGCCAGTCATCGAGCCCATCGGGAAGGTAGCGCGCAGAATAGCCGCGAAGTCCACGCCGGGCCGCAGTTCGGCGGCCACGGTCGAAATCAATTGCCAGACGTGGCGGAAGCCGTAGGTGCCAAACAGCTCGGGCACGCGCACGGTGCCCGTTTGAGCCACGCGGGCAAGGTCGTTGCGCACCAGGTCCACTATCATCAGGTTCTCGGCGCGCTCCTTTTCGTCGTGCAGCAGCGCCCGGCGCTGCTGCTCATCGTCGGTCGGGGTGGCGCCGCGCCGCCGGGTGCCTTTGATAGGCTGCGAGGAAATAGTGCCCTGCGCAGTAGCCAGAAACTGCTCGGGCGAGGCGCAGAGTAGGTAGTGGTCGTGGTAGCGCAGAAAGCCCGCGTAGGGCGCGGGCGAGGCTTCGTTGAGTTGCCAAAACGTGGCTACGGGGTCCAGGGCCACGTTCTCGGTGTAAAATTCCTGGCAGAGATTCAACTCATACACCTCGCCATTGAGGATGTCTTCGCGCACGTTTTCGACGGCTTGCAAATAGTCGGCGCGGGCCAGGCGCGGGCGCAATGGCGGCACCGTGGGTCGCGCCGCTATCGGCACCTCCATAGCCAAGATGGCCGCCAGCACGTTCGTAGCAGCACCTCGAATTTCCAAAGAATCTGCCTGCCAGTACAGGCACGTTTCGGGCTGAAAGAAATGCAGCGCCGGCCAGTTAAAACCCGCGAAATTCTGGCTGCTCAACGCCTCAATCTCATTTTTGACATCGTAGGTGACGAAGCCGCACTGCGGCAGCTGAGTAGCGGGCGGGCTACTTAAGTAAGCGGGCAGCTCGGCCAGCGTGCCGGGGGCATCCGGCGCGCTAGCGGCCACGGCCAGCATTCTAACAAATGTGCCCGCGGCCGATTGATGCAAGTCATTCGGCTCATAATAAGCGCAGTGCGCAAACTGCGCCGCCCACTGCAAGGCGCGGGCGCGGAAATCGGCAGGTAAGTCGGCGAGCGGAACGGAAAGCATGTGGGATACCGTGAACCCTAGGCGCTACAACTGGCGCAGCGCCAGTTTGGCTTTTTGGTCGGTGCTATTTTTGTATTCGTGCTTCGGGTAAGCGATGGCCCGCTCAAAATACCCTTTCGCCGCCGCCCGCTGGCCCGCCGCCTGCGCCAGGTAGCCGAGCTGCAAGGCCGCTTGCGGCGCGAAGTAATACGCCGGCTCGCCGAGCGCCGCCGAGCGGCGCAGCGTGCGCAGGTAGTCGGCGCGGGCCGAGTCGAGCCGATTCAGGCCCTGCCACACGCGGGCGCGGCGGTAGGGGGCTTCGAGCTGGTCGCGCGGAGGCGTCGTAGAGGCTGGACGAAACTGCTGCAAAGTGCTCAGGGCCTGCGCGTAGTAGCCGCCATCGGTCTGGAGGCGGGCGCGGGTAAGGATGGGATTGAGCAGCTGCGCATCGTGGTAAAAGCGCTGGGCATAAATATCTTCCTCAATCGTGAGCGGGCCGGCTAGGTTTATTTGCTGGCGGTAGCGCTCGGTGGCAGTGGCCGGCGCGCCGCCCAGCCAAGCGGCCAGGTAGAGCTTAAAGGCGGCATCCTTGCGGTAATAATCGCCCCGGTACTCGCGCAAAAACTGCTCGTTTTCGGTCAGCGAGGCGGCGTAGTCGCCGTGGTAAAGCAGCAGGTCGCCGGCCAGGTGGTGCACCAGTGCAATAGGCTGGTACGCCGGCCCCACGGGCCGGGCCCGGTAGGCCGCCAGCGCCTCGTCGCCGTGGTGCTGGCGCTTATTGAGGCTGATAACCAGGTAGCTGAATAGCAGATTGTCGGGCTGCTCGCGGGCCAGGCGGCTGGCCTGTGCCAGGCTTTCGGTGCCTTGCTTGTAATACGACTCGCGAATGAGGGCCAGCAGAATCTGGCTTTCAACCTGAAAATCGTTGGGCTGCGTGGCGGCCAGGCTCAGGTTGCGCAGGCCTTCCTCCACGCTTCCGCGCAGCCCTAGCAGGCGTAGAAACCAGTGGTAGCCCTCGGGCAGGGAGCCGATTCCGAACTGGCAAAGCCCCAGGGTTTTACGGGCTGGCAGAAAGGCCGGGTAATGCTCAGCTACCGCCTGCATCAGGCCGGCGGTGTGGCGCAGGTTCCAGGCCCCGCGCACCTCGTGGTGAAAGCCAATTTCGGCCAGCGCTTGGTGTAGGCTGATTTCGGCCTGGGCGTAGTCGCGCAGGGCGCTGGCGGGCTGTTTTTCCAGCGTGGCCAGCCGGGCTTCCTGGGCGGCCTGCGTGGCCTCGTAGCGGCCGGCATCCTGGCTCACGATGAGCTCGACGAAGTCGGCGCAGTCGGCTACTAGCAGCGTGCCGGGGGCTTTAGGAGGCTCGTTGGTAAGTAGTTGGCGGCAGGCAGCGACCTTCAGCTTTAGCAGCTCGGCGTAGGCCTGGCGGGCACCGGGCGAAAGCATTTCTGGTTTTTGGTTGCTGGTTTCTGGTTCGGCGGGCAGTAGGTTCTGATAGGATTCAGACCGCAGAGGGGCGCAGCAGAATACGCAGAAGAGCGCAGAAGCTCCAATGACCTTCTGCGCCCTGCTGCGTACTCTGCTGCGCCCCTCTGCGGTGAAAAACATAGTCTGAAACAAAAAAGGAACGACCGAAGCCGTTCCTTTCCAAATCAAAAGTAACCTCAGTCTTACGCCACTACTGCCTTGCCTTCTACATCGGCCAGGATGCGGCCGCAGTGCTCGCACACGATGATTTTCTTGTGCGAAATGATGTCGGCCTGGCGCTGCGGGGGCACCGTGTTGAAGCAGCCACCGCAGGCATCGCGGCGTACCAGCACCACCGCCAGGCGGTTGCGCATGTTGCCCCGAATGCGGTCGTATGCCGTCAGCAAGCGGGGCTCTACGGGCTGGGTAGCGCCTTCGCGCTCGGTTACGAGGGTTTTTTCGTCGGCTTCGTTTTCGGCCACGATGGTGTCAAGCTCCGCTTTCTTGGTGTCGAGGTCCTTGCGGCGCTCATCGAGGCGCTGGCGCGTCACATTGGCCTCGGTATTTTTCTGGTCAATCTGGTACTGGGCTTCCTTGATTTTCTTGTCCGAAATCTGGACTTCCAGGCGTTGCAGCTCGATTTCCTTGGCAATAGCCTCGTACTCGCGGTTGTTGCGGACGTTGGTTTGCTGCTCTTCGTAGCGCTTGATGAGGCCTTCGGCCTCTTTGGTAGCGGCTTTGCGCTGCTTAATCTGGTCGTTGAGGCCGCTGATTTCGTCATCGAAGCGCTTTACGCGGGCTTCGTAGCCGGCAATCTCGTCTTCCAAATCGCGGACTTCCTCGGGCAGGTCACCACGGACGCGGCGAATCTCATCCAGCAGCGAATCAATGCGTTGCAGGTTGAGCAGCGCTTCGAGCTTGGCGGAAACGGGCGCATCGGCCGGGTTGACCACGGCGGCGGAATTAGCAGTCATAATGAACGGGATTCGTGGGAGTTTCAGCGAATAAGACCGCAAAAGTACTACCGAACGTTCCCAGCAGCAAATCGCGGAAGATTTCGCCCGTAAATTGCTCGCTCTCAAAATGGCCCACGTCGCAGAGCATGAGCTGGCCTTCGGGGGCAAAAAACTCGTGGTATTTCACGTCGCCGGTCACGTAGGCATCGGCCCCGCTGGCCACGGCCGCGCCAGTCAAGAAACTGCCCGCGCCGCCACATAAAGCCACTTTTTTGATGGGCTGCTCAAAGGCCGTGTACTTGACCACTGGCACGCCCAGCGCCTGCTTGAGGCGAGCGCGAAACTCGGCCGGGCTCAGCGCCTCGGGTAGCTCGCCCACCATGCCCGCGCCCACGTCCTGGTGCTGGTTTTCGAGCTTCACGATTTCGTAGGCTACCTCTTCATACGGATGCGCCTGGCGCAGCGCTTGCAGCACGGCTGCCTGCCGGTGCAGCGGCAGCAGCACTTCGAGCTTGATTTCGGGCACGGCCTCGGGCTGATTTTCGGCCCCGATGGCCGGCTGGGTGCCCGCGCCGGGCGTGAAGGTGCCGGTGCCCGGCATCTGGAAGCTGCACTCGGTATAGTCGCCCACCTGGCCCGCGCCGGCGGCGTATAGCGCTTGCAACACCTGGTCGGCTAGGCCGGGGTAGGCGGGTGTGTGGGGCACGTAGGTACTGAGGCGGGCCAGCGTGCCGGTTTTAGGGACCAAGATGCGGGTGTTTACCAAGCCTAGCTTCCCGGCCAGCTTGGCATTTACGCCGTGGCGCACGTGGTCGAGGTTGGTGTGGGCGGCGTAGATGGCCACGTCGGCCTTGAGGGCGGCCATGATGGTTTGCTCGACCAAGCCTTTGCCGGTGAGGCGCTTGAGCGGCCGGAAAATAACGGGGTGGTGACACAGCACCACGTTGCAGCCGCGCTGCCTGGCTTCGGCCACCACGGCGGGCGTGCAGTCGAGGGCGAGGAGCACGCCGGTGATTTCGGCGCTGGGCAGGCCGCATTGCAGGCCGGCATTATCGTAGCTTTCCTGGTAGGCGAGGGGCGCAGCGGCTTCTATGAGCTTGGCGAGGTCTTGGACGGTGGGCACGGGGAGTAGTAGCTTAGTAAAGAATGAGTGCAAAATGCACCCATAATTCAACGGGTTACGTATATTTGCAGCGTAAAACAAAGGCCGCACCTCGCGGCACGGCCTTTGCAACCTAACTACCCCAATGAGTGGCTGCCGTAAGGGCACCACCACCCATTAAGATTGCCCCGATGAGCCATTTGACTAGCTCAGGAGGCATTCGGAGTCGGACTTTAAAGTCAAACTCCTGCTTCGCCTTTTTACTTTCCATTTTCTCGAATGAAGTAAAGGGTTTCTCTAGAACCCCCACACTTCTCGAAGCCCTGGCTGTTAGCGCAGCCGGGGCTTCTCTTTTTCAGAGTGCCGGATGGCTGGGGGACGTACCAAACGCGAGTTGCGGGCAAAGGTAAGGTTGAGTAGCCGGCAGTTGAGGCAGCGTTATTACGCCAGCAACCCACCCAGCACCTCCACGTAGCGGGCCACATTCTCCACCAAAAGCTTGCGGCGATACTGCATGAGGAAGCGTGGGTGGTCAAGCACTTCGATTCGGTCAAATAGCCCCAGCTCATCATTGAGCTTGCGCAGAAACTCGCCGTTGCGGCGGCCCAAACTCACGGCTACGTCGCGGCGCAGGTTGAGCTGCTCGGCTTGCTGGGTGAGGGAGCGGCGCATGTCGGGCCACAGGGCTTTGATGAGGGCGGGCGCGTCGTAGTAATTGTAATTCTTGCCGGCGTGGGTTAGCTCCAATGGGTAGACCGAGCTGAGAAAAAAATGCTCGTAAAACGCGGCCGGCCCCCCGAGCTCGGTGATGAACTGGTAGACAAACTCGCTCGACAGCTCGCGGCGCTGCTTGGGCAGCGCGTGGGTAATACCGCAGATTTCGGTCAGCGCCACCGGGTCGGTGAAGGCCACGCCCGTGCGGCCGCCGCCAAAGCGGCCGGGATTAATACCGAAGAGGCCCACGCGCTGGGTATCCGCGGCGTAGTATTTCTTGGCGAAGGCAGTGAGAATGGTGGCTACGGCCGGGTCCTGGAACGAGCTGCGGACTTCGACTGCGCCGGGCAGCGGGGCCGCGGGCAAGGGAAAGGTGCGCAGCAGGTGCAACAGGCGGGCGGGAAAGTCGGTGGGCATGGCAGGACCGCAGATTCAAACGGATTAAACGGATTACGCAGATACGCCGCGGCGCGGCTGGCTGTTGGCGGCCGGCTGTTGTTTTTGGGCGCAAGATTAAAGGCCTTGTCTCCAAAACAGGCTGGCTGTTTGCGGCTAGCTTTTGTTTGCCTAACTGTTTACTGCCGACCTTTGCCCGTGTATGCGGCCTAGCCTCCCTCTTTCGGCACCCGGCACCAAGCGGCAAGTATTGGCTTGGCTGCTGCTGCCGTTTTTGTGGCTTTACGCGGCTGTGCTGGCCGTGCGCAATTGGCTTTATAACCGGGGTTGGGAGCAGTATTTCTGGGTTCCGAGGAGCCACGGCACATCAGCGGGGCCAGCTTTGATGTGGATGCCGGCGATAGCGCCCAGTTTACGGCGTAGTTTTTAGCTTATTCAGTATGAAGCAGTTGTTGTTGACTATGGCCCTGGTGGGCGCCGCGGCTTCGGCTAGTTTCGGGCAGTCGCCCCGGCTCAATGACGTGCATTCCCTGGCGTGGTTTGTGTACGTGGGCGACCATAAAATTGCCAAAAAGTGGGCCCTGCACACCGAGTACCAGTGGCGGCGCGTGGACTGGCTGCGCGACCCGCAGCAGCAGCTGGCGCGCCTGGGCCTCGTGCGTACCCTTTCGGAGCGGGTGAAGGTGTCGGGTGGCTACACCTATTTCCAGAGCCACCGCTACGGCCAGTACGCCGAGGTGCCCGGCCGCGCCGAGCCCGAAAACCGAATTTATGAAGACGTTTCGCTGAAGGATAACCTGGGCCGCCTGGGTTTGAGCCAGCGCATCAGGCTAGAGCAGCGCTGGCTGGGCAAGCGCGATGCTACCGGCAACGGCCCAGTACAGAAGTGGACCTACCAAAACCGCATTCGCTACCAGCTGGAGCTGCAATTTCCGCTGCAAGGAGCCAGCATCGACGATAAGGAATTTTACCTCACGGGCTTCGACGAGCTGTTCATCGGCTTTGGGGAGCATGTGGGCCAGAACGTCTTCAACCAAAACCGCCTGGCCGGCGGGCCGGGCTATCAGTTCACCAAAAATGCCAAGCTGGAGCTAGTGTACCTGTACCAAATTCGCACGCACGCCAGCGTAGATGCCACCTCGGGCCAGCCCGTGGTAGAGCTCAACAATGGCTTCCGCCTGAACGCGGTGTACAACCTGGATTTTACCAAGTAGCGGTGCTATCCGTGCAAGAAAGCGCTACGTTGTCGATGCGGATGTAATGGCCCGCGTTGGCATTCACCCACAGCTTGCGTGTTAGCTGCCCAGTAACACCCTCACGCAAAGGCGATGAAAGTGACAGCCGTGGCCGCATTCTAAAATAAGTTGCGCCGGGCTGCAGTTAGGAGAAAGAGCGCAACAGGTACCGCGGGCGGGCAGCAAAGCAACGGGGCCGCGCTGGGGGCCGGGCTCGCAGGGCCGGGTCTTTTCAGCAAAGGCACCAATGGGCAACCGGAAACCCCGACCTTTGCACTTATGCGCCCGGCACTACCTACTATTCTGCTGCTTCCGTTTGCGTGGCTCTACGCGGCCGTGCTGGCCGTGCGCAACTGGCTCTACGACCACGGCTGGAAGCAGTCGGCGGCGGGCTGGGTGCCGCTCATTGGGGTGGGCAACCTGCGGGTAGGCGGCACCGGCAAAACGCCCCACGTGGCGTGGCTCATCGAAGAATTGCTGCGCCAGGGCCAGCGCCCGGCCATCCTGAGCCGGGGCTACGGCCGCCAAACCCAGGGCCCGCGCTTGGCCGCGCCCACCGACTCGGCGGCCACCGTGGGCGACGAGCCGTGGCAGTATTACCAGCAGTTTGGCTTGCTGGGCGTGCCGGTGGCCGTGGCCGAAAACCGCCAATTGGGCCTCGACTTGCTGCGCCGGCAGCACCCCGAGCTGACGACCGTGGTGCTCGATGATGCCTACCAGCACCGCCGCGTGCAGCCCACGCTCAATATCTTGCTCACCGAGCTGGCGCGGCCCTTCTACCACGACTTTGTGCTGCCCGCCGGCCGCCTGCGCGAAACCCGCGCCGGGGCCGCCCGCGCCGATGTAGTTATCATCACGAAGTGCCCGACCGATTTATCACCCGACCAGCAAGCCGAAATAACCAGCCAGGTGCGGCGCTACGCCCGGCCCGCAGTGCCGGTGCTGTTTTCGGCCTACGACTACGCCGCACCCCGGCCGCTCACGGCCGCCGCCCAGGCGCTGGGGTTGCCCAGGGCCGGGCAGCCGGGGCTGCTGCTCACGGGCATTGCGCAGCCGGGGCCGCTGCGCGAGCACTTGTTGGCGGCCGGCTTTCCACTGCCAGCTGAGTTTATTTTTCCCGACCACCACGCCTTCACCGCGGCCGATGTGGCGGCGGTGCGGGCGCGCTGGCGGCCGGGGCAGGCTATTTTTACCACCGAAAAAGATGCCACCCGGCTGCTAGCCCCGGCTTTGGCCGAGGCGCTGGTGGGTTTGCCGGTATACACGATTCCGGTGCGCGTGGCGTTGCTGGGCACTGGCACGGCGCAGCTGCGCCAGCAGCTGCCGGGCCCGAGTGCCGGCCAGCCGGTAATTTTATAAGTTCAGGCCGGTGCTCCGAGCGAGTGCCGGTTTTAAATTGAGTGTTGCTACCCCGCATGGTTTTTACGAAAAACGTCGCCCCTCGCTGGCTCTTACTATTGGTTGGGCTGCTGCTAGGGGCGCCGCTGCTGGGGCGCGCCCAGATTGTCGACGACTCGACCAAGACGCTCTACGGGCCCCGCACCACCCGTGTCATTTATGAGGATGAGGTACGGCGCGACTCTACGCGCGGCATCCTCATTGATACCTCGCTGGTGCGCTGGCCGCAGCAGCGGTTTTGGTTTCACGACAGCACCTTTCAGCAGGATTTGGGCACGGTGGGCTCGGCCTCGCGGCCGCTGCTGTACCAGCCTAATTTGCAGCTGGGGGCGCGCATCGGGCGCAATGCGTTCGACAAATACGCCCTCGATGCCAGCCAGGTGCCCTACTACGACAGCCGCTCGCCGTACTCGTTTTTTCGCTACATCCAGAGCGGGTCGGGCGAGCAGGTGTTTCAACTCAGCTATAGCCGCTCGCTGCGCAAAAACTTTAGCGTGGGGGCTAACTACGAGCGCTTTGCCTCTAATAAGGTGCTGGGCACCAACACCAGCGAGGGCCTGGTCGAGCACAATGCGGCTCGGTTCTTTGTCCGCTACCAAACCGACGATGAGCGCTACCACCTGCTGGCAGCCATCGTAGATACCCGCCACCGCGCCGTGGAGCAGGGCGGCATCTTGCCCCTGGCCAGCGACACCAACGCCAGCGGCCGGCTCAGCCCGAATAACCTCTTTATCTACGACCGCACGCAGGTGTACCTGACGGCGGCTACCAACACCGACGACCGCGACCAGTTTCACCTCTACCACTCGTACCGGCTGCTGGGGCGCGGCCTCACGGCCTACCACATTCTCGATTTGCGGCGGCAGTACAATGGCTACGTCGATAATGCGATTCCGTACACGACAACGGAAACGTTGCTCTATTATCCTACGGCAACTACGCCCCTCAACACGCTCATCTATTACCCCACCACCCTGCGCAACCCCAATACCACGGCCGACCGCAGCACCTACCGCCAGGCCGAAAACACGCTGGGCCTCTCGGGCCGCACCGACCGCGTGGCGTACAGCGCCTACGCCCGCTACCGGGGCTCGTGGTGGCGCGCCAATAGCACCGTGGCCAACTCGGTAAACTACGCGGCTTCGGAGGAGGTAATTGCCCACGGCTTTGCCCAGTTTTTTGTGGGCGGCACGGCTTCGTTCAACTACCGCACCATCTACGCCGTGGAGGTGTCCGGCGAGTATTTGCCCTACGACAGCAACCCCTACCTCACCAACCCGGTGCGGGTGCTGGGCGTCAATGCCGAATACTGGCTGCGCGGGCGCATCCGCACTGGCCCGCTTTCGGCCGAGCTGCTGACCACGGCTTATTCGCCCACGCTCACGCAGCAGGAGTTTATTGGTAATAATTACCGCTGGCCTTCGTTGTCGGCACCAGTCGATTTTACCAACACGAAAGCCACGCAGCTGACTGTGCGCCTGCAGCAGCGCCTCCCCTTGCTGGCCGACCACACGCTGGAAGCCAGTGTGGCCGTGGTAAACATCAATAACCTGGTGTACTACGCCGCTAATCCTATTATTTCCAATCCAAGTACGGCGTTTGAGCAGCTGCTGGGGCCGCAACAGCTCTCGGCGAGCAAGCAGCTGCTTATTGCCTTTGCCCGCCACCGCTTTCGGGTGGGTAAGATATTTGTCGACAACCAGGGCACCTACACGCTTGGGGCCGACACGGCCAGCGCGGGTTTGCGCATTCCGAAGCTCGTAACTGAGTCGCGGGTGTACTACCAGACGCACGTGTTCAAGAAAGCTCTGCTGGGTCAGATAGGGGCCGAGCTCTACTACCAGTCGGTCTACAAGGGCTACGGCTATAGCCCCAGCACGCAGCAGTTTTTTGTGCAAGACCGGTTTACCATTCGCAACTACGCGGTGGCCAACGTGTTCTTGACGGCCGACATCAAGGCCGCCACCATTTTCCTGAAAGTAGCTTATGTCAACCAGGGCATCGGCCACGACGGCTACTTTACCACGCCACTCTACACCGGCTACCCGCGGCGCTTACAATTTGGCGTGCGGTGGCGGTTCTTCACCTAACCCGGACCGCAGATTCAAACGGATTAAACGGATTTCGCAGATACGCCGCTAAAGCGGCTGACTGTCTAATTAGCGGTTTTCAGGTCGCCTAGCTGGTCCCGGTATCCGTTGCCTACCGAGCTTTGTGCTTGCGCGATGAAGTAAAGTTAAAGAGGCTGCTATGTAAGTAATTGATTGATAATTAAAGGTTGATTAATAACAAGGGCAGTCAGCCCCGCAGGGGCGTATCTGCGAAATCCGTTTAATCCGTTTGAATCTGCGGTCATGAAAACAATCCTGAAGCTCAAGCTGAACTCCGACCCGCGCTGGGTGGATTTGGCCAGCAAAAACCTCGAAGAAATCCTCGTTGACCACGCCTACTGCGAGCAGAAGGCGGCCAGCACCGGCATTTCGCTCATCGTGCACTACCCCGAGAAGGAGCGCCTCGTGGACGAGCTAACCGCCCTGGTAGCCGAGGAATGGGAGCACTTCGACCGCGTAGTGAAGGAGTTGCGCAAAAGGGGGCTGCCCCTGGGCCGCCCCCGGCGCGACGAGTACGTGGTGCAGCTGATGGCGCATGTGCGCAAAGGCGGCCCCCGCGAACGCCAGCTCATGGACCAGCTCTTGGTGTCGTCGCTCATCGAGGCGCGCTCCTGCGAGCGCTTCAAGCTGCTGTGGCTGCACCTGCAAGACCGCGACCCCGAGCTCAGCCAGTTTTACTATGAGCTGATGGCCAGTGAGGCCGGCCACTTCGTGAGCTACGTAGACCTGGCCAAGGAATACTGCGACCCGGTCGAGGTTGATGCCCGCCTCCAGGAATTACTCAAAATCGAGGGCGAGATTGTGGTAAATCTACCCGTGCGCAACGACCGGATGCATTAATTATAAAGCGTTTGTCATTGCGAGCGCAGCGAAGCAATCGCATCAGAACGAGCCGCTCAAGTGCAATTGCTTCGCTGCGCTCGCAATGACAAGCGGTGAAGCAACAGTTGAAAATTATGCAAATTGACATTCCCAACCTGGCCGCGCTACCCACCGCCGCGGCGGCCCTGGCCACCGCCATTGCCGAAAGCGGCCACTCGGTAGTGGCCTTCGAGGGCGAGATGGGCGCAGGCAAAACCACCCTCATTCGGGCGCTGGGCGAGGTGCTGGGCGTGGCCGACGATGTAAGCAGCCCCACCTTCGCCTTGGTCAATGAGTACCGCGATGGCCAAGGCAAGCCCATCTATCATTTTGACTTTTACCGGGTCGATTCGGAAGAAGAAGCTGCCCGGCTGGGGGCCGCCGAGTACTTCGATTCGGGGTATCTTTGCTTGGTAGAGTGGCCCGCCCGCGTGGCTGGTTTGCTACCACCTGCTTATCTTCAGGTCGAGCTAACCGTAACCGGCCCGCAAACCAGACAATTAGTAATTAACAATGAACAATGAGCAGTGAGCAGGCCGCAAGAGTGAGCTGATTCAGCCTGCTTATTGCCCATTGTTCATTGCTCATTACTATTTATGGCCGAACAGCTACCCCCCGGCTTTGGTGCGCTGGCTACCAGCCGCGCTTATTTCACCCAGGAGTCGATGCTGGCCGTGGAAACGCGCAAGCGCAAGCTCTTCATCGGGCTGCCCAAAGAAACTTCCCTCCAGGAAAACCGCCTGGGCCTCACCCCCGAAGCCGTGCTGCACCTCGTAAATGAGGGCCACGAAGTGATGCTGGAAAGCGGGGCCGGCGAGCCCAGCAAGTACTCCGACCACGACTACTCCGAGGCCGGCGCAACCATCGCCTACTCTACCGAGGAAGTCTACAAGGCCGATATCATCCTGAAAGTGGCCCCGCCCGTGCTCGAAGAAATCGAGCTAATGCGCCCCGGCCAAACGCTGATTTCGGCCCTGCAAATGGGCACCATGACGCCGGAGTTTATCAATGCCCTGGCCCGCAAGAAGGTGAATGCCATCGGCTTCGAGCTGATAAAAGACCCTAGCGGGGCGCGGCCGGTGGTGCGCGCCATGAGCGAAATCGCGGGCTCGACGGTGATGCTAGTGGCCGCCGAGTACCTGGCCCGCTCCAACGAGGGCAAGGGCATTATTCTGGGTGGCATCACGGGCGTGCCGCCGTCGCAGGTCGTTATTCTGGGGGCGGGCACGGTGGCCGAGTACGCCGCCCGCGCCGCCATCGGGCTGGGCGCCGAGGTTAAAGTATTTGATAACCACCTTTATAAGTTGCGCCGCCTCAAGCACAACCTGGGCACCCAGCTTTACACCAGCACCCTGGACACCTTCGCCCTGAGCCAGCAGATTCGGCGGGCCGACGTGGTCATCGGCGCGCTAGCAGTGGAGGAGGGGCGCATCCCGTTTATGGTGCCCGAGCAGATGGTGGCCAGCATGGCGGCCGGCTCCATTATTATTGATGTGAGCATCGACCAGGGCGGCTGCTTCGAAACCAGCGAGCTGACCACCCACGGCAAGCCCATCTTCCGCAAGTACGATGTGGTGCACTACTGCGTGCCCAACATTGCCTCGCGGGTGCCCCGCACCGCTACCAATGCGCTGAGCAACATCTTCACGCCCATCTTGCAGGAAATCAGTCAGCAAGGCGGCATCAATGAGGCGCTGTTTACCAATGAACACTTTCGTAGCGGCGTGTACATCTACAAAGGCTCGCTGACCAATGCGGCCATCGCCAAGAAGTTCAACATGCGCTATAAGGAGCTAGGGCTGCTGATTGCGGTGCGCAATTAGCCAGCCGGGCGTAGCAAGCAATTCGGGGGAATAGGGGAGTTGGCCGACGAAATGGGGCCGCTCCGCTATTCCCCCGGCTTATTTAGGCGCGGGTTGCAACCCCGCCTTTGGCCAGCCGTTCAGCTTCTTTTACCTGGGGCACCGCCCAAAGGCTTATGAAGAAGGAAGACATCAGCTTTGGCGATTGGCAGCGCTGGCTGTTTGGCGATGCGCCGCCCGCCTTCGTGGGGGAGGTGGCGCTGCGGGCTATCCTCATTTTTGCTATAATGGTGCTGCTGATGCGCCTGATGGGCCGGCGCATGAAGGGCGAGCTTTCCATCGCCGAGCTAGGCGTGGTGCTCACCTTTGGGGCCATCATTGGCGGGGCGCTGCACCAGTCCGATGTGGGGCTGCTGCCGGCTATCGGGGTGCTGCTAATGGTGCTCAGCATGCACCGCTTAAGCAACTGGCTGGCTTTCAAATACCGGGCGGTCGAGGTGGTGCAGCAGGGCGATGTAGTGGTGCTGCTGCGAGATGGCGTGCTCGACCTGGCCGCCATGCAGCGCCAGGCGCTGTCGCAGGAGCAATTATTCGGCCTGCTGCGCAATGAGAACATCAGCCAGCTCGGCGAGCTGCGCCGGGTGTACTTCGAGGCCAACGGCTGCCTGAGTGTCTATAAGCTGACCCAGCCCCAGCCCGGCCTGAGCGTGCTGCCCCACGCCGATGCGCCGCCCGCCGCGCCGGATGGGCCCGCCCAAGACCAGAAAGTCTGCGCCACCTGCGGGCAGGTAGCCGCCCGCACCGACCACGCGGGCGGGCACTGCGGCCAGTGCGGGACCGAAAACTGGCTGCCGGCCGCTTTTGAGAAAATTAAAAATTAAAAATGAAGAATTAAAAATGGAAGGAATGGAAATTAAGTGTTTGGTACACAAATTTTTAGTTCTTCCATTTTAAGTTTTAATTCCTTGCGCCTGCCATGCCCGCCTCCCCGCCGCCTCAGCTCACCGACTATATGCGCATCTTGCTGGGCGAAGTGCCGTGGTCATTTTTGGCCGAGTCGGCCATTCGGCTGGTGCTGCTGTACTTGCTGATGCTCACCGGTATGCGCCTGATGGGCAAGCGCATGGCCGGGCAGCTCAGCCGCACCGAGCTGGCGGCGCTGGTGTCGATGGCCGCCGCCATTGGCCTGCCCATCCTCTCGCCTAACCGGGGGCTGCTGGCCCCGGTCATTATCGTGGCCGCAATAGTGCTGGGCCAGCGCCTCGTCACGCACTGGGCGGCCCGCCGCGCCCGCGTCGAGCAGGTGCTCGAAGGCACCGTGTGCACCCTAGTGGCCGATGGCGTGCTGCAACTCGATAGGATGGGGCATTCGGTGCTATCGCAGGAGCAGCTGTTTGCCCAGCTGCGGGGCGAAAGCCTGGAGCACCTCGGCCAGGTGCGCCGCCTCTACATGGAGGCCAACGGCACCTTTAGTTTAGTCGAAGAAGAGCAGCCCAAGCCGGGGTTATCGCTGATACCGGGTTGGGACGAGCGCTTTCGGCAATTGCAGCCGGTAGCGGCGGGCAAATTTGCCTGCCTGAGATGCGGGCAGGTGCTGGCAGCCCCTGCTAAACCGGCTCATAGTTGCTCGCGTTGCGGGGCGCAGCAATGGGAGCCAGCAGTGGAGGCAATAGCCTAATAACGCGGTCTATTAAGCCTTTGGCAATAAGGAGCTTGGCGGATATACCAGCTGTTTTCTAAATAGCAGATAATAAGGGAATCCAGGTGCCTCGTGCCAAAGCTGGAGTTGGTTTGTAGCAACGCAACATCTACTACGCATATAAAGCGCTGACCTATTTTATCTATCAGGAAATAGACACCAAACGTATTATCCGTAACTGTTACGCCTAATTCATCCTCAACGTAAGGCAATGCTGCAAAAATTTGCTTTAATCCCCACGCATTTTTGTGCTGAACGCACTGGCTGATTTTAGCGAGTATATCAGGACTTGCTTCGGTATATCCGAGCAAATAGATTGTTTGTGCGGCAGTATTATTAAAGTTGGGAATGATGTCCTTGAGTTTGTTGAAATGAAACTTTCTGTCAACCCATGTTAATCTATGGGGTCCTAGTGATATGCTCCCAAAAAGTCATAGCTGGTAGGTGAGACATTAAGTTGACTTAGTTCGCTATTGCACTTCTTCCAGCACCTTCTCCACCCAGCCTTTACCCCAGTCTTCGAGCTCCTGGGCGCTCCACAGCTGGGGGTAGAAAATGCGGCGTTGGAACTTGGGAGGCAGGTACTTGCGCCAGTTGGTGCCGCCGGTGGCGGGCACGTCGGTGGGGTCGCGCTGGAGGTAGCGCACGGCCGACTTGTAGTGCATGAGCGGCCAGTTCACGTTCACGTTCACGTCGAGCTGCTTGAGGGCGCGCAGCAGGCGCGGGTGCTGGCGGTCGGCCTCGGTCAGGCGCTGCACCACGGCCCAGGCGTTGCGGTGCTGGTAGTGGCGGGCGTGGGCCACCAGCTCGCCAGTGTATTTGCGCTCAAACTCGGTTAGGGTCAGAGCTTTGGCCCCGGTTTCTTCGACCGTGGCGCCGGCCTGCCAGTAGATGCAGCCCATAAATTCCTCGTGGGTGGGCGCGTCGCCGAGCAAGCGGCGCTTTTCTTCGGGCACCAGGTTTTCAAGGGCCGTGCTGGCTATTTCGATGTAGCGGTACTGCACGCTCTGGAAGCCCGAGGCGGGCATCAAACTCATGCGGAATTGCAGAAACTGCTGCTTGTCCATGCCGTCCACCATCACGTCGAACGAGCTAATGAGCGTCTCGAAATAGCGATTGACGCGGCCCAGGCGCAGCACCACTTCACCCAGCGTGGGCTGCTGCAACTCGCCCAGCTGCTCGTACTCGCGCAGGCAGAGCTTGAAATACAACTCCGTGATTTGGTGGTAAATGATGAATATTTCCTCGTCGGGAAACTTGGTGAGCGGGCGCTGTAAGCTCAGCAGCGTATCGAGCTCGATGTAGTCCCAGTAGTTGATGTAGTCGGCGTGGTAGAGGCCTTCGAGGTAGGCGGCCAGGTCCTGGCCATCTGCGGCGTAGCGCGCTTGCAGGCGGCGCAGCTGGGCGAGCACGGCGGGCGAAAACTCTTCGGAAACGGGCAGCGAAACGGGCTGGTCGGGCATAAGCAGGAGGAGGGGAGCGGCCGCAAATATCGGCCGCCCGCCCGCCCCGTGCGAGGATTGGGCGGCCGCACCCTAATTTTAACCCCGCATAGTGTGAGTTTTGAATTAAGAATTTTGAGTTGGGAGTACTTGCACTCAGCTCAACATTTACCAACTCCTGATTTATACCGCGCCCTTCACAATTTCCTTCCCCACCCGTGGCCGAGAAATCCAGCATTTTTGATATGATAGGGCCCGTGATGATAGGGCCCAGCTCGTCGCACACGGCCGGGGTGGTGCGCATTGCGCGGGCGGCCATCCGCATCCTGGGCGCCCTGCCCACCGAGGCGGTCATCACGTTCTACAATTCTTTTGCCCGCACCTACGAAGGCCACGGCTCCGACCGCGCCATTGTGGCCGGGCTGCTGGGCTACGCCACGGACGATGAGCGCATTCGCACGGCATTCGACCACGCCGCTGAGGCGGGTTTGCACTACACGTTTCAGAGCGTGGGCAATGCCTCGACCTTGCACCCCAATACCATTAAGCTCAACCTGACCGGCCCCGACGGGCACCGCGTGGAGGTGGTGGGCCAGAGCCGGGGCGGCGGCGTCATTCGCATTGTGGAGGTCGATGGCTTTAGCTGCGACTTTTCGGGCGGGCTGCACACGCTCATTGTCGATGCCGATGACGTGCCGGGCTCCATTGCCTTTATTGCCTCCGTGATTGCGCACGCCGACACCAACATTGCGACCATGTTTGTGTCGCGCAAAGGGAAAAACGAGGCTGCCCGGCAATTTATCGAGATGGACAGCCCAATTGATGACATCACGCTGGCGTACTTGCGGCATCTAAATTGGGTCCATCGCATTACTTATATTCCGACGCTGGAGTAAGTGTGTAATGCGCTGGCCTGCTTGGCGATACTAGCTGCCCGCGCCGCCCCACCAAAAATATTGGCTTACCCGCCGCGTTTGGCTGCTGAGCCGCATCTGTTGCGAAAAATCTTCCTCCTATATATGACTGCAAAAACTACCCGCTTACCGGCCGCCCGCGCTGCGCTGGGCTTGGCCTGCCTGCTAGCCGCCGGCCCGCTGGCTGCCCAGCCCACGACCCCGCAGCCGGCCCGGCCCGCCACTGCCCCCGGTGCCGCGCTGGGCGCGCCCGCCGCGGCCGCCACCGGCCCCTGGGACCTCCAGCGGGCCATCGACTACGCCCTGGCGCACAACCTGAACGTGCGCCTGAGCGAGCTGCAAGCCCAAAGCAACGCCCAGGTGCTGCGCCAAAGCAGGGCGGCGCTGCTGCCCACGGCCAACCTCAACGGCACCCAAAACTGGCAGTACGGCCGCAGCGTCAACCCGCTCACCTTCGAGTACCAGGACCAGACTATCCGGGCCAACAACTTTTCGGGGGTGTCGCAGCTGGTGCTGTTTCAGGGCTTCCAGCTGCGCAATACTATCAAGCGCAACGACCTGGACTACAAGGCCAGCGTGGTCGATATTGAGAAGGCGCGCAACGACCTGAGCCTCAACGTAGCATCGTCGTTTTTGCAGCTGGTGCTGGCCCAGGAGCTGGTGCGGGCCAACCAAACGCGGGTGGCCAACGACCAGGCCCAGATTGACCGCTCCAAGCTGCTGCTCAAAGCGGGTAGTATTCCGGAGAGTACCTTGCTCGACAGCCAGTCGCAGCTTGCTACCGACGAGCTAAACGTGGTGACGGCCCAGAACCAGGCCGACCTGGCCCGTCTGGCACTGCTGCAGCTGATGAACATCGACCCGGCCACCGCGCAGGGGTTTGCCATTGAGGTGCCCGTGCTGCCCGACCCCGACCAGGAAGCGCCCTACGTTATTGACCTCAACCAGACCTATCAGTCGGCGGCCGCCCGGCTGCCCGAGATTCAGGCCGCCGAGCTGCGGGTGCTGAGCGCCCGCCGCAGCATCGACCTAGCCCGCGGGGCCTACTACCCGCGCTTTGCCCTGACGGGCCAGATATTTACCGGCTATTCGTCGTCGTCGGTATCGCGGGTGGTCACGGGCACGGGCACGGGCACCAATTACCCGCTCACGGTGCTCGATGCCTCGGGCAACCCCATCAACACCGGCTACTCGATAGTGCTGCCGGGCGCGGCCACCTACGACGTGCTGCCGGTGCGCTTTTTCGACCAGCTCAACAATAACCTGGGTAAGTCCATCAGCTTCGGCCTGTCGGTTCCCATTCTCAACGGCTTGCAGGTGCGCACCGCCGTGCAGCGCGCCCTCATCAACGAGCAGGCCCAGAGCGTGCGTGCTGAGCAGGCCCGCCTCACGCTGCGCCAAAGCATCGAGCAGGCCTACGCCGACGCCCGCGCCGCCCAGCTGCAATACGCCGCCGCCACCCGCCAGGTGGCCGCCCTCACCCTCACGCAGCGCAACTCGGAAATCCGCTTCAACAACGGCCTGCTCAACGGCACCGAGTTTAATATTGCCAAAAACAACCTCAACTTCGCCGTCTCCAACCAGCTTCAGGCCAAGTACAGCTTCATTTTCCGGCGCAAGGTGCTGGACTTCTACCAAGGCAAGCCGCTGGCACTGTGAATGAGCGAATGAGGGAATGAGTGAAGCTTGCCAAGCGAGGCAACCAACGCTCAACTACTCATTCACCAACTCACTCATTCACCCACTCACTCACTGTATTACATGAAAAATAACCGACTCCTTTTTATTCTGCTGGGCCTTGTTGTGGTGCTAATCGGCGGCTTTGTGGTGGCCAAAAAACAAGGTTGGGTGGGCAAGCCCGCCGGCACCGAAATCACGGCGGCCAAGGCTGGGCCGGCCACTATTGTGGAGAAAGTCAGCGCCTCGGGCAAGGTACAGCCTGAAACGGAAGTGAAAATTTCGCCCGACGTATCGGGCGAAATCATCGAGCTGTACGTGCAGGAGGGCGACTCGGTGAAGAAAGGCCAGCTGCTGCTGCGCATCCGGCCCGATAACTACGTGGCCATGGTGAGCCAGCAAAGCGCCGCCGTGGGCACCCAGCGCGCCAACGTGGGCCAGGCCGAAGCTCAGCTGCAACAGCAAACCGCCAACGCCAAGCAAACCGAGCTGACGTATCGCCGCCAGGCCTCGCTGTACAAGCAAAAGGTTATTTCGCAGTCGGACTACGAAGCCGCCCAGGCCGCTTATAATGCCTCGCAAGAGCAATTGAAGGCCATTAAAGCGCAGATTACGGCCGCCCAGAGCACCGTGCGCAGTGCCCAGGCCGGCTTGCAGGAAGCCCAGAAAAACCTCAACAAAACCACCATTTACGCCCCGGTAAGCGGCACGGTGAGCAAGCTCAACGTGAAAAAAGGTGAGCGCGTGGTAGGCACCACCCAAATGGCGGGCACCGAAATCATGCGCATTGCCAACCTCCACAACATGGAGGTGCGGGTGAGCGTGAATGAAAACGACATTATCCGGGTGCAGCTCGGCGACTCGGCCGACGTGGAAGTGGATTCCTATACCACGCAGAATGAGAAGTTTAAGGGCATCGTGACGGCCATTGCCAACACGGCCAAAGACGCCCTCACGGCCGAGGCCGTGACTGAGTTTGAGGTGCGCGTGCGCCTGCTGCCCGCCAGCTACCAGCACCTAGTTAAGGTGGGTCCCGGCGGCCGCACCACGGTGCCCTTCCGCCCGGGCATGACGGCCTCGGTCGATATTATTGCCGAGCGCAAGGCGGGCGTGCTGAGCGTGCCGCTGGCCGCCGTAACCACCCGCTCCGACTCGGCCACTGCCAAAACCGAAGGCCAGGGCGGCGGCATCCGCATCGGGCCCAACAGGGGCACGGCCAAGGCCGCAGGGCCCGCCGCGCCGAAGGCCCAAATTCAGGAAGTTGTCTTTATTATCAAGGACGGCAAGGCCGTGCTGACGCCGGTAAAAACGGGCATCAGCGACTTCCAGCGCATCGAAATCAAGAGCGGCATTGCGGCCGGCACGGAGGTGGCCAGCGGGCCGTTCCGGGCGGTGTCCAAAACGCTGAAAGACGGCGAGCGCGTGGTGGTAAAAGACGCCGCCAGCCTAAGCAAAGCCAGCACCGACGACGCGGGTAAATAACTTTGTGCCGCGCCAGCCAATTGTGGTTGGGCCGCCCCGGGCCGATTGGCGCGGGGCGGCTTCTTTTTTCTGAAGCAACTATGCCTACGTTTTTACCTTTTGCAAGCCGGCGGGCGGCACCCGCCCGCCGCCAACTACTAGCCCTAAGCCTGGGCGCTACCCTGCTAACGGGCGGCGCGCTGCCGGCGCTGGCCCAGGTGCCGCTAAACCCCGCGGCCCCCACCACCGCCCCCGCCGACACCAGCGACCACAAGTACCAGACGCCGCCCGGCACGCCGCGCCAGCCTTGGTACAACAGCAAGCTGGTGCGGGCCACGGTGGTGCCGGCCGTGCTCATTGGCTACGGCATCAGCGTGGTCGACGACCACGGCTTTTACTCGTCCTATGATGTAAAGCGCGACCTGCACCGGGCGTTTCCCAACTTCAACAACCACCTCGACGACTACTTGCAGTGGTCGCCCTACCTGGAGCTGGGCGCGGTGCTGGCCTTCGGCGTGGAGGGCCGCAACGACCGGGTGAACCTGGCGCTCATTTTGGCCAAGTCGGAGGCCATCATGCTGACCTCGGTGTACATCGTGAAGACGGCCACCCAGCACGAGCGCCCCGATGGCTCCGACCACCTCTCATTTCCGTCGGGCCACACGGCGCAGGCGTTTCTAGCCGCCAGCATCGTGCACACCGAGCTGCGCGAAAAAAGCCAGTGGTACGGCATCGGGGCCTACACGCTGGCCACGGGCGTGGGCGCTTTTCGCATGCTAAATAACAAGCACTGGGAGGCCGATGTGTTTGCGGGCGCGGGCTTCGGCATTTTGTCGGCCCACCTGGCCTACCTCACGCACCGCCACCGCTGGGGCAAGCACCCCGCCGACCGCTCGGGCGTGGGCCTGGGCGCGCCCGTAGTGCCTGCACGCGGCCAGTGGCAGCTAAACCCCACCATGCTGCCGGGGGCCACCCCCGGCGCTACGATAACCTGGCAG
>JBPBQK010000111.1:0-138698 GCA_050954845.1 Janthinobacterium lividum | reverse complement strand
TCCAGGCCGACTAGCACTAGTTCGGGGACTACAAAGATAAGCCCCAAAGCCGAGGCCAGCCGAGGCTGTAAATACGGGGCGTCGCCGCCCGTCAGCACGAGGCCCAGGCCAGGGTAGCGCTGGCGATAAGCAGCCACTAAGCCGTTTACCTCCGCCGCCGCCCCATTCAGCACCCCACTCAGCAGCGAAGACGCCGTGGAGTCGCCAATTAGTTGCACCAGCGCCGTAGGTTCTGGAAGTTCCAGCAGTGGCAGCTTTCCGGTGAAGGTGTGCAGCGCCCGCAGCCGCATGCGCAGCCCCGGCGCAATGCTGCCGCCGTAATACGTGTTATCGGCCACCAAATCAAATTTGAGCGCCGTGCCCGCATCTATTATCAGCGTGGGCTGGCCCGGCCGCAACTGCCCCGCTCCTACTGCCCCGGCCAGACGGTCGGCCCCCAGGGTTTGCGGGGTGGCGTAAGCATTTTGCAAGGGCACTGGCGTAAAGCCCGACCGCAGCGGCAGTATCTGCGTCAGCACATGGCGCAGCTCGTGCAGCCAGGACTGCGCCTCCGCCTCGCTCGCCACCGAAGCCAGAATGGCGTGCGCGGGCTGCCAGCGCTGCCATAGCTCAGTTAGCTCGCTAGGTACCGTCAGCACGCCGTTTTCCTGCAAGCCCGCCGCCGTAAACACGCCGTATTTCAGGGCTGTATTGCCCAGGTCAAGCGCTAGCGTAGTCATAGGATTAATGGTAATGATTAAGGGTTAATTGTTAATGCTCGTTGATAGAGCATTAACAATTAACCCTTAATCATTACCATTTACATGAAGTATTTCAGGCGAATAACCTCCTGCTCAGTCAGGAAACGCCACTTGCCGCGGGGCAAGTCTTTTTTGGTGATGCCCGCGTACTGCACGCGGTCAAGGGCCACCACATCGTAGCCCAGGTGCTCGAAAATGCGGCGCACAATGCGGTTGCGGCCGCTGTGCAGCTCGATGCCCACAAAGTGCGGGTTGCCCGCTACCACGGCTACATCGTCTACTTCAGCTTTACCGTCCTCCAGCTCCAGCCCCGCCGTGATTTCGCCTAAGTGTTCAGCACTGAGTGGCTTATCCAGTTCTACCTGGTAGATTTTCTTGTTTTTGTGCGAAGGGTGCGTCAGCTTCTGCGCCACTTCCCCATCATTGGTGAAGAGCAGCAACCCCGTGGTGTTGCGGTCGAGGCGGCCCACCGGGAAGATGCGCTCCTTCGACGACTTAGCCACCAAATCCATCACCGTTTTGCGGCCCTCGGGGTCATCAGTGGTGGTTATGAAATCCTTCGGCTTGTTCAGCAGCACGTACACCAGCTTCTCCCGGTTGAGGTTGGTTTTGCCGTACTGCACCGTGTCGGTGGGCTGCACTTTGTAGCCCATCTCGGTAATCACCTCGCCATTCACCCGGATTTCGCCAGCGGCAATCAGCGCGTCGGCCTCGCGGCGCGAGCAGATGCCCGCGTTGGCGATGTAGCGATTCAAACGCAGTTCTTCGGTACCGAAATCTTCCTCGCTCGCCCGGCGCTTGTTGCCGCGCGTCTTGTCGTTTTCGTAGTGCTTCAGGTTTTTGTAATCGGGCGCTTCGCCTGGCTTCTCACCATATTTTGGCTTGTCGGCCCGGTTATCAGTCCGACCGTAGCCGGTGCTAGAGCGAGGGCCGCTCTCAGCCGACCGCATAGCCTCGCGGCGCTCGCGAAACGTGCTGGGCGCGTTAGGCCGCTCGCCGGTGCTGCGCGGCTTGTCGAAGCTGCCAGCGGCGCGCTCGCCGTAGGGCTTGCGGTCGCCGTAGCTGCCACCTTCGCGGTTGGCACCACGCTCGCCATAAGGCTTGCGGTCACCAAAGCTGTTACCCTCACGGCTGCCACTGCGCTCGCCATAAGGCTTGCGCTCGCGGTCGGCACCGTAGCTGCTGCCACCTTCGGGACGGTTGCCGTAAGGTTTGCGCTCGTCGCGGCCTTCGCTGCGGTTGGGGCGGTCGCCGTAGGGCTTGCGCTCGCCGCCTTCGCTGCGGCGGTCATCGCGGCGCTCAAAGCTGCCACCTTCGGGCCGGGGGCGCGAGGCGGGGCGCGCATCGCGCTCTTCAAACGAGCGGCGCTCGTCGCGGCCGGTGTAGGCCGGGCGGTCGCTGTTGTAGGGGCGGTCACCAGCGGGCCGCTCGATGCGGGGGCGCTGTTCGGCGGCACCTTCTACGGGCGTGCCGTCGGGGTTCGTCTTAATGAATTTGCGGTTACGCTCGCCGGCTGCACCACGGGGCACGGTCGGCTTGCCTTCGTAGCGCACCGGCTGGCCCTGCCAAATAGGCTTGGGTGGGTATGCGGGGCGCTCGCTACGCTCCTCGCGCTGCGGGCGGTCACCACCTTCGCGTGGCTCGAAGCGCCGGGCTGGGCGCGATTCGCCGCCACCGAATGATTTGCGCTGGTCACGGTCGCCGCCGAAGCCGCCACCATTTGGACGGCCACCGCCGAAGCTCGGACGCCCGCCACCATCGCTGGGGCGACTGTTGCCGAAGCTCGGCCGACCACCGCCATCACTGGAGCGGCCGCCACCGCCGAAGCTTGGCCGACCACCATCGCTGGGGCGACTGCCGCCGAATTTATTGCCACCGCCGCCCTGCCCGAAGGAAGGCCGCGAGCCCGAATACTCACCGCGGCCACCAGTGGGCCGGTCGCCACCGCGCCCAGCCGGGCGCGAGTCGCCGCCCCGCGAAGCGCTGTAGCCGCCCGCATTGCCACGGGGCTCGTAGCCGTCACGGCCCTCGGGCCGGTTAGAACGGTCGGGGCGACCGCTGCCCCCAGTCGGGCCGCGTCGGCCGGACTTGTTATCTGAAGAATGTTGCTTACCCATAATAATACTGCTGGTTGCGAGGTACAGGGTTACTGCTTTGTACTGACAAGCTGAACTTTCGTTGTCTGGTGCAATTGTACCCAGATACTTAGCAACCAGTAACTCTGATAAAAAAAGACCCGGACCCGCCACTAGCCGCTAATGCGCTAGCCACGGGTCCGGACCAGAAATGAGGGGGTCGCCTAGTCGCGACGGGCCATTTTGGCCTCGATAGAATGCTGGGTGTGGGGCACGGCACGCAGGCGCTCCTTCGGAATGAGCTTGCCCGTGCCGATGCACACGCCGTAAGTGCCGTTTTTGATGCGCAGCTGCGCGTTTTCGAGCTGTTGAATAAACTTCATTTGGCGCGAAGCCAGCTGGTTAAGGCTTTCTTTTTCAGCCGTTTCGGCACCGTCTTCCAGTACTTTCAGCGAGGCGGCCGTCGTATCAGTACCCGATTCGTTGTTGCGGGTCAGCGTCTCTTTGATGAAAGACAGCTCTTTACGGGCAGCCGTGAGTTTATCCTGGATAATCTTATCGAACTCGGCCAAATCTTCGCGCGAATAGCGCAGGTTTTCCTCAGGCATGGAAGGGGAAGGCATAAAAGGTAAGTCAATTGCTGGCTCACGCCAGTTTAGTTGGCAGCCGAACACCGAACTAAGCTAAATAGTTTAGGCCGACTGCTTTGCCCGCTTGGCATCACGAGCCCCTAAGCTATTTCACAATCGCTTAGGCCACCACAAAGATAGCGCTAGCCAAGTGGTTTAAAAGCCCCTAACGCGGTTTCGGCCAATATACTCCTGCGAAAAGCAGGACCATACTGCTTTAGAAACCCAGCATCTGAATGGCAGTAGTAGCAGCTTCCACGCCCTTATTACCATGTTTTCCACCGGCCCGGTCCCAGGCTTGCTCCAAAGTATTAGTTGTCACGAGGCCGAAGATTACCGGCTTGTTGTACTTCAAAGCCACCGTAGTGAGGCCCTGCGCTACGGCGTGGTTGATGTAGTCGTCGTGCTTGGTTTCGCCCTGGATAACCACGCCCAAGCAAATCACGGCATCTATCTCCTCGTGCTGCGCCAGAAACTGCGCGCCCAGCGTCAGCTCGAAGCTGCCGGGCACCGTATTGCGGAATACGTTCTCGGCCTTCGCGCCGTGCTTGAGTAGCGTCTCGTACGCGCCGCTGCTCAGGGTGTCGGTTATCTCGCGGTTCCATTCGGCCACCACGATGCCAAAGCGCTTTTCACTAATATCGATGAAGCCCGAGCTGTCGTAGGTGCTTAGGTTTTGGAGGGCAGTTGCCATAAACAAAGGAGTTGGCTAATGAAAGAATCGGAAGGAGGCCAAGCGACGATTAGAACTTGGCTTAAATCTGCTTAATAAAGCAACAAAGCTAGTATTCCGTCATGCTGAGCGGAGCGCAGCGTAGTCGAAGCATCTTGGCAGGTCACGTTAGTATCGTTCAATGAAGCGGCCAAGATGCTTCGACTGCGCTGCGCTCCGCTCAGCACGACGGAATATCTGTTTCCTAAACAGCTTGGCTTGCTACAAGCCAGCACAAAATAAGTTTATCGGCCGGCTCTAAAAGCCCAACGGCACCCTTCCCGCAGGAAGAGTGCCGTTGGCAAATACACTTAGCGAAGCGTTACTTATTGTTGCAGGCGAGCTTTGGCCTGGCGGGCTTCAGCAACTTCCTGCGCCGTAGCGTAGTCGTCGATGATGCGGTTATAAGCTTTCAGCGCGCCTTCGTTGTCCTTGGCGGTTTCGAGGGCTACGCCTTGCTTGAGCAGGTAGCCGGGCGTGAAGTACTCGTTGGCTTTGTAGTCGGCGGCTTTGGCGTAGAGGTCAGCGGCTTCTTTGGGCTTGTTGAGCTCCATCTGCGCGTCGCCCATCAGCGAGTAGGCGCGGGCCTGCACCAGATAGTCGTCCGAACTGAATTTGTCCAGCGCGTCGTAGGCATCCTGAAACTTGCCTTGCTTGAGCAGCGCCACGCCCGAGTAGAAGTTGGCGAGGTTGCCGGCTTTGGTGCCGCTGTACTCGCTGGCTACTTTATTGAGGCCGGGTAGCTTGCCATCGCCTTGCAGCGCGGGCTTCAGCGAGTCGGCTTCCCAGTTGTCGACGGCCCGGAACATGGCGGCTTGCGCCTGGCTGTCCTGCTGGCCGCGCCAGTAGTTGTAGCCAAAGAAGCCACCTACGGCCAAAATCACGGCCACCAGCACGCCAAGCAGGATGTTGCCATTGCGGCGCACGAAGTCCTCCGAATCGGCTAGGCGGGCGGCCAGGGCGTCGGGGTCTTCGAGCAGCGGGTTCTCGGTGACGTAGTTTTCTTCGGCCGGGGCCAGCGGGTCGGTCGAAACGGGGCGGACGGGCTGGCGGGCTCCCGGCGTCTTGCCGGTGTAAGGGATTTTAGACATCAGCTAGGATAGCTCAACGGCGCGGCTCGTGAGGGAGCCGCGCCGCAGATGTGGCCGTCGCAAAAATGCCCCGGCCGGGTGTCGGTTGAAAATTATTAATCGTGGATATAGGGGTAGTCGTTCTGCACGTACACATCCGTATACAACTCGGCTGCGTCAGGGTAAGGCGAGTTTTCAGCAAACTCAACTGACTCCAATACCCGGGCTTTTATCTTCTCGTCAATGGCAGCGAGGTCGTCCTCGGTGGCCATGTTGTGGGTCAGGATGGTGTGGCGCACGGCCTCAATGGTATCGCGCTGGCGATACTCTTCCAGCTCCTCCTTGGTACGGTACTTCATCGGGTCGCTCATCGAGTGGCCCTTGTAGCGGTAGGTTTTGAACTCCAGGAAGGTCGGGCCTTCGCCAGCGCGGGCGCGCTCAGCGGCGCGGGCCACAGCGTCGTGCACATCTTCCACGTTCATGGCATTCACCGGCTCCGAAGGCATGTCGTAGCCCCGGCCGATGTGGTAAAGCTCGGTTACGTTGGAAGTGCGCTTCACCGAAGTACCCATGGCGTAGCCGTTGTTCTCAACCACAAAAATTACGGGCAGCTTCCACAGCATAGCCATGTTGAAGGCCTCGTGCAGCGCGCCCTGGCGCACGGCACCATCGCCCATGTAGCAGATGCAGAGCTTGCCGGTCTTGTTGTATTTCTCGGCAAAGGCAATGCCCGCGCCCATCGGCACCTGCGCGCCCACGATGCCGTGGCCGCCCATGAAACCAACTTCCTTATCAAACATGTGCATCGAGCCGCCTTTGCCCTTCGAGCAGCCGGTAGCCTTAGCAAACATCTCAGCCATTACGGCATTGGGTGAGGTGCCCAGCGCCAGCGGGTGCGCGTGGTCGCGGTAGGCCGTGATATACTTGTCACCTTTTTCCAGGGCCGATACGGCCCCAGCTATGCAAGCTTCCTGGCCGATATAGAGGTGGCAAAAGCCTTTGATTTTTTGCTGGCCATAGAGCTGGCCGGTTTTTTCTTCAAACTTGCGAATGAGCTGCATTTGCTCGTACCAAGTCAGGTAGGTCTCCTTCGGAAACTTCGGCTCGGCCGGCGAGGTAGCCGTAGGCTCATCACTGGGGTTGCCGCCTTGGTGGGCATCGGGCAACTCTTCTACAGGAGGTTGCTGCGCGGTAGCTACACCCGTGGCCGCATCAACTGCCGTCGGCGTCGAGGTGGCTCCGTTACCGTTGCTGCTACCATTCGCGCCGACTTTCGACGCTTGTTTTACTTTCGACTCCGCCATGGTTTGGGGTGTATAATTTCGCGTTGGGAGGGCGAAATTACGCAATTCTATCCGTAGTTACGTAATCCTGATTTGCACTCTCTTTAGCCGCCCTTAATGACGCTCGACCAGCTCCACCTGCTGTTTTTCAAAAACTACGACGAAGCCAACCTGAGTTTCAGTCCCGGCATCAATTGCTTCATTGGCGACAACGGCAGCGGCAAAACTAACTTACTCGACGCTATCCACTACTTAGCGCTCACTAAGAGCGCATTCACTACCCTTGACTCGCAGAGTATCAAGCAGGAAGCTGATTTTTTTGTCGTAAAAGGCAAGTTCTCCTCGCCCGCCCTCGACCGCTCCGAGACCATTCAGGTAAGCCTGCGCGCCGGCCAGAAAAAAACGCTCACCCACGACAAACAACCCTACGAGCGCATGGCCGACCATATCGGCCGCTACCCTGCCGTGCTCATTTCGCCCTACGATACCGACCTCATCCGCCAAGGCAGCGAGGAGCGGCGGCGCTATTTCGACAGCTTACAGTCGCAGCTCGACCCCGAGTTTCTCGATTTACTCATCCAGTACAATGGCCTGCTGCGCCAGCGCAATGCCACCCTTAAGCAGCATAGCAACGGCCACGGATTCGATACGCTGTACCTGCAAGCCCTAGACGACCAGCTAGCCCCGCTAGGTGAAAGCCTGTCGGCAATGCGGGTCAACTTCCTCGCCGAGTTCACCCCGGTCTTCCAAAGCCACTACCAGCAGCTAGCCGAAGGCCGCGAGCAAGTAACCCTGGACTACAAAAGCCAGCTACCCGGCCAAAACTTCCGTCACCTCCTCCTAGCCAACGAACGCAAGGACCTAGCCCTGCAACGCAGCACCGTAGGCCCCCACCGCGACGACTTCGTTTTCCTCATGGATGGGCTGCCGGTAAAAGCCTACGGCTCGCAGGGCCAGCAGAAGTCGTTCGTAATCGCCCTCAAGCTAGCCCAGTTCGAGTTGCTGGCCAATCGCCACGCCGATGCCTCATCAGAAGGCCAGTGCGAAGCAGTCGGAGGCAAGCCGCTACTGCTGCTTGATGATATTTTCGACCGCCTCGACGACAAGCGCATCGCTCGGCTTTTGCAGCTCGTAGCCGACCACACGTTCGGCCAAGTCTTCCTGACCGATACTAGCCTGGAGCGCACCGACCAGGCACTGGCCGGCGTCGATAGCGACATTCGGCGCTTCCGGGTGCAGGCCGGCACGGTGACCCTTATTTGAGGATTGGCCGAAAGAAAGGGTAGGCTAAAGCGTAATTTTGCGTCTGCAAATTCCACCAGCTGCTGAGCTATCAGCGCTGGCCGCCTGCCCTCCCCTACCATGAAAAAACCACTTCCTTCGGCGAACGCCCGCCGGGCCGATATCATGCCACTAAAGGAAGGATTGGAAGCGCTGGTGCGTGCCTACCGGCTCGAAGGCAAGCTCAACGAAGTAACCATCGTGGCCAGTTGGGAACGCGTGATGGGGAAAGCCGTCGCTCAAAAAACCAAAGAGGTCTATGTTAGCAAAGGCAAGCTATTCGTGCGCCTCACCTCGGCTCCCCTAAAGCACGAGTTGGTGATGGCCAAGACGCGGGTGCTTGAGTTGCTAAATAATGAGGTAGGTGCGCAAGTCGTGACTGAGGTCATTTTCTTGTAGGCATCGAACTGACATTTTAGGGGGCTTGCAATTCGCATACGAGTGCGTCCGTGCGTCCGTCATGCTGAGCTTGTCGAAGCATCTCGCGTGGCGCAGTAATTCCTTACGCTAGCAACAGTGCGAGCGAGATACTTCGCTGCGCTCAGCATGACGACCGTGGCTTTTCCATTTCATAAACGAGCCTGCATCGTTCCTCTTTGCATCGCGGAATTTTAGACTGTCGGCGACTGAGTGTAGAGACGCATCCTTGCGTCTCGTCGTTGTTCTGCCCGCCTTATCTCGCCAGGGTGTAGAGACGCAAGGATGCGTCTCTACACCCTGGCGATTGTGTAACCTTGTTGCTACTTGTTGCCTACTGATGCAGCCGCTGTTAATCCACACCAAACAGAAATGTTTCACGTGGAACATTACTGTTACTTCGGGCCGTACACTTTTAGCAGGAGCTCATTATAGGCTTCTAGCAGGGCAATGTACTTGGTTTGGAGGGCCAGCATCTGCCGAGATAGGTCGGTATCAGCAGGTTGCGTGAGTGTTACACGCGGTGTAACACTATTTGTAACACCGGTTTTGGGTGTCGATGTTACAAACGGAAGCGTCGACTGTTCGGGCATTGTAAAGTCTTGGGCGAAATTGTGTCCGATAATTTCGCCGATTCTTTTTACAAAGTTAGTGTCCAGTGTATCGTCTTTGAATTTACGATAGATGGTTGGACGTGTAATACCTAGCTCCTCCACGATACGCGTGATGGAAATACCGCTGTTCTTAATAGCTTCCTGCACTATTTCGCCTTGATGAGGCATCGCGATGAGGGTTAGGGTACAGACAAATATGTAATACGAAATACTGTAAACCAAATTTCGGTTAACACTTATTATTTGTATCAAGAGCAAGTGTAACAATCTGGCATGTAACAATTAGTATTTTATTACACTACCCTCGATACAATACATTTCACTGTATCAAGCGTATCATAAAAGCCTGTTTTACCCGACTAAATAGCCAAAAGAGGGCTTTCTGAGGCATTCGAGCGTTACAACGGCCCAAGCAGAGCCAACAACCGGTTAGGATAATCGGTGGTGATGCCTTCAACTTGCCAATCGCGCACTAGCTGCAAGTCGGCTGGGGAGTTTACAGTCCAAGGCACCAAGCGTAGCTGCGGATAGGTAACACGGAGTGCGTGTATCGTGGCTGCCGAGAGCAATTGATAATCGGGACCGAGGGTGTCTGGTACAAAGCCCAGCTCGGCAAACAGCGGCGGCACGGGCGGCAGGTAGTCTTCTATGAGCAAGCACAAGGCCAAGTCGGGATAGGTTTGCCGGGCAGCTTGCAGCACGCGCGGGTCGAAGCTGAGCAGCGTAGTGCGGGCTTCAGCCTTGGCGGCGCGGAGTTCAGCTACCACCAAATCCACGAAAGCAGCGGGCGCAGGGTGGTACAGATTGTCGCCCTCGGGACTGCTTTTTATTTCTACTGAGTAGCGCACGGCAGCGCGGCCGAGCTGCTGGCAATGGGTTTCGGCTTGGTGCAATACCTCGCATAGCAGCGGGCGATAACTGGGCACCGGCTGCTGTTCGGGGAAATCGGGGTGCGGCCATTCCCCTACCACACACTGCCGGATGGTGGCATAGGGCAACTGATAGAGGTTGAAACGGCGCTCTTCGGCGGGGTCGATTAGCTGGCCCTGGGGGTCGCGGCCTAGCTTGGCCGATAGCCACGGCTCGTGCGAAACGACGACTTGGCCGTCTTGCGACACCACTACGTCTAGCTCCAGGGCATCGACGCCGAGCGCCAGTGCGTGCTGGAAGGCGGGTAAAGTGTTCTCGGGGAAGAGGCCCCGGCAGCCCCGGTGACCGTGGATTTCGGGCCGCTGGGCGGTAGATGGATGGGAAATAGGCATAAGAATCTGTACGCAAGACGATGCACCGCAAGATATTCTCTGGCAGGCAGCTGAGGTGGATGGGCTGCGCTGGTAATTTTGCTCGGCTTTAACTACCGCTCGGCGGCCTTATTTATGAAAAGACTAGTACTTCTGGTACTGTTGCTGGCCGTGGTGGCGGGCGGCTATTACTACTACACCTCGCTGAAATCGGGGCCTAGCTACGCGCTGCTGCAGGCGGCCACGGCCACGCAAACGCACGACCTCGCCACCTTTGAGCGCTACGTGGATGTGGATGCGCTGACTGGGCATCTTGTCGATGATGTGGCATCTCAAGGCACCAATTCGGCGGTGTTGTCGGCCTTGGTGCCGGGCGGGCGCTTTGCTATGCAGGGGGCCATGCACTTTCTCAAGCCGCAATTGACCAAAGCTGCCCACGCCGAAATAAAGCGTTTTGTGGAAACCGGCTCGCTCGAAGCGGCCAATGCGGCTGCGCCGAAGCGCTTGGTGAATCTGTCGTTTACTGGTTTGGCCAGCCGCGTGATGAGCCCCGATAGCAAGTTCAAGGGCATTAAATACACCACTGAGAAGGGAGATGAGGCGCTGGTTGGACTGGAGTTCACCCAGCCTAAATTCGACACTACGATGGTGCTGGAAGTGAAGCTGCGCAAGCAGGCCGATGGCCATTGGCAAGCCAATGAGATAACCAATACGGGCGAGTTGCTGCGGCAGGTGGCGCGCTTGCAGGGCCAGAAGATGCTAGGCCAATAGCAGTATTGGTTTAGCAAAAAAGCCCGTGGTCACTGAGTGGCCACGGGCTTTTTTGTAGGTGCAACCTAAATTAACTTAGCCGTTGCGGCCGGAGAAGAGCAGGTAAATAATCGAGCCACCGATGGGGAAGAACCAAATGACGATGCCCCAGATAAGCTTTTTGCCCAGCGACCAATCTTGCTTGAGCAAGCTTATCACTGCGTAGATGGCGAGTATCAAGTAGACGACACCGGCGATGCTTAGGGAGCCATTGTCGCTGTAGCGCGAGCAGCTGGTGGTAAACAAAAGCAGGGCTGGCAGCAGGGTGGCCGGCGATAAACGGGCGGCAATAGTGGAGAAGGGGCGCATAAGAGTCGTGAAGAAGAGTTAGGTGTTCACGCTTTTACGCGAAAAAGTAGCTATTGGCTGATTTTTAAACATAACTGCCTAAAAATTAAGCAAATGACTTGAATAAGCTCGGATTTGCTGCACAAAATTGGGTAGTACGCCCGGCATAAGCGCGACCGTGACTAGCACGCCGTAGAGTGCCCCGTAGAAGTGGGCATCGTGGTTGATATTGTCGCCCCGGCGGCGGCCCATGTAGTAGGAATAGGCCAGGTAGAGAAAGCCAAAAATGAAGGGCTGAATATCAATCGGAATAAGAAAAATGCGAATGCCGCCGTGCTCGCTCACGGGCAGCAGCATAATGCTGGCGAATAGCACCGATGACACCCCGCCCGATGCGCCCAGGCTGCGGTAACCTTGGTGGTGCCGGTGCTGGAAATAAGTGGGCAAATCGGACACGATAATGCCGCCCAGGTAGAGCAGCAGAAAGAGCAGCAGCCCCGACGAATCGCCGAACTGCTGCGCGAAATACGTCAGCACTATCCCGCCGAAGGAATAGAAGGTAATCATGTTGAACGCCAGGTGCGCGATGTCGGCGTGCAGGAAACCGGAGGTGAGCAGGCGGTACCATTGGCCGCCGCGCCGGTTCATCTGGTAGGGGTCAAGTATCCAGCTGTTCATCAAGTCCTGGTTGGACCAGGCGTAGGCCGAGATGGCTACGGTAAGGCCGAGCAGGATAAGCAGGGGGTTGAGAGGGGGCATATAATGTAGGGTAATCTTTAGCTTGCCAGTGAAAGGATTTCGAGGGTATGGCAAGCTAAAGCTTACCCTACACGCGGCTACGACTCGCGCTCCAGCAGTTGCAGCGCTAGGTGGCGCAAGGGCTCCTTGCGGGCCGCAGGCACACTGATACGCTCCAGATGCAGCAGCGCCGCCTCGAAGTATTGGTTGATTATCGCCTCGGTTTGGGGCCGGATATTCAGCTCGTCGTAGATGCCGCGCACGGCAGCCACCTTAGCCTCCGCATTGGCTACGGGCTGGCCGATGTGCTGCGCTAGCGCCGTGCGTTGGGTAGCATCGGCCTGGGCCTGGGCGGTGAGGAGGAGGAAGGTTTTCTTATCCGAAATGATATCGCCCCCTACCCGCTTGCCGAAGGTGGCGGCGTCGCCATACACGTCGAGCAGGTCGTCGCGGAGCTGGAAAGCCAGGCCGATATCGGTGCCGAACTGCCGCAGGTGCTCGGCATCATCGGCACTCGCACCGGCCAGCACCGCGCCCAGCTCTAGCGCGAAGCCAAGGAGCACGGCCGTTTTCAGCCGAATCATGTCGAGGTATTGGGCGATGGTGACGGTGGTTTCCGTCTCGAAATTCATGTCCCACTGCTGGCCTTCGCAGACCTCGGCGGCCGTTTGGGAGAAGCGGCGGAGCACCTGGGGCAGCAGGGCGGCGGGCACGTTTTCGAAGAGCAATTCGTAGGCCCGCACCAGCATCACATCGCCGGAGAGGATGGCGGTGCTGGCGTTCCATTTCTCGTGCACGGTGGGCTGGCCGCGCCGCAGCGGGGCCTGGTCCATGAGGTCATCGTGCACCAGCGTGAAGTTGTGGAAGACTTCGGTGGCCAGGGCGGGCTTCACTAGCGGGGCCACCTCATCGGTGAAAAGCTGGCCGCCGAGCAGCGTGAGTAGCGGGCGCAGGCGCTTCCCGCCGAGGCTCATGATGTAGCGAATGGGGTCGTAGAGGGCGGCCGGTTGCTGGCCGTAATCGAGCTGGGCGAGGGCTTGATTTAGGAGAGTGGAGAGGTCAGTTTGCACGGGGGCAAAGGTAGGTTGGTAGCTCGCCTTACGCGGGTAACCTCACCCCCCGGCCCCCTCTCCTTGGGGAGAGGGGGAGCCACGGCGTAGCTGAATTTACCCGTATTCTTCGAGAAGGGAGTTAACAAAAAAAGCCGGTTCGCAGCACTGCTACGAACCGGCTTTGAATCGTCTGGCTCCCCCTCTCCCCAAGGAGAGGGGCCGGGGGGTGAGGTACCCCGCGTGAGGCGAGTTTACCTACGGCGCTTGCCGCTGTCGCGGCCACTACGGCCGCCGGCGCTGCTACCGCCGCCACTGCCTTTGTAGCCACCGCCGCCTTTGCTGTTGCCCTCGCGGTTGCGGGCGGGGCGGCCACCACGGCCGGCTTCGCGCTCGGCGCGCTCGCGCTGCTTCACGTCTTCGGGGCGGTTATCGACCAGCTCCATGTCGATGGTGCGGTCGAGCAGATTGGCGGAGGTCACCACCACTTGCAGCTCGTCGCCAAACTGAATGATGCGCTTCGAGCCGCGGCCCACGATGCGGTAATTTTCCTTGTCGAGCTCGAAGGTGTCGCCGGGCAGGTCGCTGATGCGAATCATGCCCTCGCACTTATTCTCCTCAATCTCGACGTAGATGCCGCGCTCGGTAAGGCCCGACACCACGCCCGTGAACTGCTGCCCGATGTGCTTGCCGATGTACTCGACCTGCTTGTATTTGATGCTGGCGCGCTCGGCATTCGCGGCCAGTTTCTCGCGGGCCGACGAGTGCTTGCACTCCTCTTCCACGGGCTCGGACTCCACGTTTTTGCCGCCGCCCAGGTAGTGTTCGAGCAGGCGGTGGGCCATCATGTCGGGGTAGCGACGGATGGGCGAGGTGAAGTGCGAGTAGTGCGCAAACGCCAGCCCGAAGTGCCCCAGCGGCTCGGTGGTATAAATGGCCTTCGACATCGACCGGATGGCCAAGCCCTGAATCACGTTTTGCTCGGGCCGGCCCACCACTTCTTCGCTGAGCTTGTTGAGCTCGGTGCTCACCTTTTTGGGGTTCGAGAGGTTCAGCGTGTGGCCGAATTTCTGGGCGAACATGGCGAAGTTTTCGAGGCGGTCGGGGTCGGGCGCGTCGTGGGTGCGGTACACCATGGTGAGGCGCGGCTTAGTCTTGCGCTTGTTGAAGACGTACTCGGCCACGCCCTTGTTGGCTTGCAGCATGAACTCCTCGATGAGCTTGTGCGCGTCCTTGCGCTCCTTCACATACACGCCGAGCGGCGTGCCGTCGGGGCCGAGCTTGAACTTCACCTCCTGCGTTTCGAACGAAATAGCGCCCTTGCGGAAGCGCGCCGCCGATAGCTGCTTGGCCAGCCGGTTGAGCAGATTAACTTCCTCGGCGTAGTCGCCCTCGCCGGTTTCGATGCGCTCCTGCGCCTCTTCGTAGCTGAAGCGGCGGTCGGAGTGAATGACGGTTTTGCCAAACCACGAGTCGTGCACCTTGCCCTTTTCATCGACCTCAAACACGGCCGAGAAAGTCAGTTTGTCCTCATTGGGCCGCAGCGAGCAGAGGCCGTTTGAGAGGTTTTCGGGCAGCATCGGAATCACCCGGTCCACCAGATAAACCGAGGTAGCGCGGTGCTTGCCCTCGCGCTCCAGCTCGGTGCCGATGCGCACGTAGTGGGTCACATCGGCGATGTGCACGCCTACTTCATAGTGCCCGTTTTCGAGCGGGCGCAAGCTCAGCGCATCGTCAAAATCCTTGGCGTCGGCCGGGTCGATAGTGAAGGTGGTAATGGCGCGGAAGTCGCGGCGCTTGGCGATTTCGTCTTTCGAGATGGTGGTTGGGATGGCCTCGGCTTCCTCCTCCACGCCGGCCGGAAATTCAAACGGCAAGCCGAACTCCGCCATGATGGCATTTATCTCGGCCTCGTTTTCGCCGGCCGCGCCGAAGTTCCGCACCACGGTGCCAACCGGGTTGCGGCCCTGGTCCTGGTGCTCGGGAAACTCGGTGATGCGTACCAGCACCTTGTCGCCGTTGCGCGCGTCGTGCAGCTCATTGGGCGGCACCATCACGTCGAAATACGACTTGCGGTTATCGGGCTTCACGAAGCCGATGGAGCCCTGCACTTGCAGGCGGCCCACCACTTCCACGCGCTGGCGCTTGAGCACTTCTACCACATCGCCGGTCACGCGGCCGTCGCGCACGCCCCGCAGGCGCACCCGCACTAGGTCGCCGTCGAGGGCGTAGCGCAGCTGGTCGGTGAAGATGCGGATATCGTCGCCCTCGCCATCCTCGCGCACCACGAAGGCGAAGCGCGGCGTGGCCAGCGCCACCGTCCCGATGATGGTGTTGCTGTCGCGGCGGGGCCGGTCGGGGCCATCGCCCACGTGGTCGAAGCCCGCCGAGCGGCGGCGGTGCACGATGGGGTCCTGGCCGAATTCGTCGTCGGGAATACTAGCCGGGGCTTCTTCCTTTTTAGCGGTTTTGCGGCCCTTGGGTGCAGCGGCGGCCACTTGCAGGTCCGTTGGGTCGGCCAGGCGGTATTCGTCGTTTTGAACCAGCTCTAAGCGGTTTAAACGGCGCAGCACCTTGAGGTGGTCAAACAGCTCCTCGCGCTGGGCTTTAGTGGTGATGCCGAGGCGGCGCGAGAGCTGGCGGTAGCCAAACACCTTGCCGGGGTTGTCGGCAAACTGGCGGTACACGATATCCTGGCTGAGGCCTTCCGGGGCGGGGGCTGCCTTCGCGCGAGCGGCGCGGGGGGCAGCGGGGTCTTTGGGGTTTTTCATGAATTGGGTAAGACGGCCGCCGGACAGCTTGAGGTAAGATTGACGGGGACGACCAGTAGCGCCAAGCTCCAGCGTGGCGGCAAGATAAAATAGGTAGCAGGCTGGAGCCTGCCAGTGCTCCGCTACGGGAGCAAGGCGCTGCAAAGAAGCGCCCGAAATTTCAACAATGACTTACGCGATATCGTTGGCCGCGGCCAGCGCCCGCAGCACGCGGCTACCAAACTCGGCCACCGACCACTCCTTCAAATCCGACACCTGCCCATCGCCGACCTCCACCAACACCGGCTGACCAGCCATCGTTTCGGCCACATCGAAGGAGTAAAAAAGACGAGGCCGCAACGCCGCCACCGCCGCCTGAAGCGACACTGGCAGCACCGCCCCACCAGCTCCGTAAGCCTGCCCACGCACCACAAAAAAGCGGCGCTCCGAGTCCGGCTTCAGTTCGACAAAGTCGCGCACGAAAAGCGGCGTGCCAGCCGGCAACTTCTGGCGCTGCCAGAAACCGTCTAGCTGCGCCTGGGTCGCTAGCACCGAGTCCTCGCCAAACGACTTCACCAAGCCCTTTACGAAATACCGCCGACCAGCGGCGAAGTCCAGCGCGGTCGGCTCGGTAAGAAAGCGGCTCGGGAAAGTGTGCGGAGCTACAGTTTCATACCAGCCGGTTGCTTGGTGCGAGGAAAGGTATTCGGCCGACTTCACGGCCAGTGGCAACAGCTGCGCTAGTTGGTTGTACTCGGCGGCGGTCAGCATCCAGCCTCGGTAGATTACCTGCTGAGAAGCGGCCAGCGTGGGCACCCAGACTTTATCGTTGTCCAAATCGACCAAGCCCGTCGCCAGTCCCTGCGCCCGTGCCCACTCGTGCTCCGGCTCCCACATAGGGTCGACGGTGCGTGGCTGGTAGGGCAAGCAGGGATAGACGAAGTGCATAGGTTGGAGATGTAAAACGGAGTGGCACTCCGTTTCGCGGTAGGGAAGCTCGCCGAGCGCCAAACGGAGTGCCACTCCGTTTTACAGGCCTACCCGCGCCGCGATGCGCGCCGGGTCGTCGCTCGGGATGGCGGCCAGCAGCTGCTGCGTGTACGGATTTTGCGGGTGCGCGTAGACCTCGGCCGCCGGTCCGCTTTCCACGATGCGGCCCTGGCTCATCACCAGCAGGCGGTCGCTCATGAAGCGGGCCACCGACAGGTCGTGGGTGATGAACAGGTACGTGATGCCCAACTCACGCTTGAGGTCATTGAGCAGATTGAGCACCTGCGCCTGCACGCTCACATCGAGCGCCGACACCGACTCGTCGCACACAATGAGCTTGGGCCGCAACGCCAGCGCCCGCGCAATGCAAATGCGCTGCCGCTGCCCGCCGCTGAACTCGTGCGGGTAGCGTTGCTCCGCATCCTCGCTCAAGCCCACGGTGCGCAGCAGCTCATGCACCCGCGCCCTTTGCTCGGCCCGCGTGCCGCCCACCCCATGCACCCGCAACGGTTCCAGGATGGCTTCACCCACGGTGAGCATCGGGTTCAGGGCCGCGTAAGGGTCTTGGAACACCAACTGAAACTCGCGCCGACGGTGGCGCAATTCGCCGGCCGGCAGCGCGGCCAGGTCGGTCCCTTCAAACAGGATGCGGCCGGCAGTTGGTTCAGTCAGCCGCAACAAGGCCCGGCCGAGGGTAGTCTTGCCGCAGCCCGACTCGCCCACGAGGCCCACCGTTTCGCCGGGGTAGATGGTGAAGCTGACGTCATCGACGGCCCGCACGAAGTCGGTGGTGCGCGAGAAAAATCCTTTGCGAATGGGGAAGTACACGCGCAGGTTTTCGACTTGCAGTAAGGGGGCCGAAACCTCCGTGGAACGCAAATTTTGTTCCACGGGGAACGTTTTGGTAGTATCAGAATTGCTTTGTAACTGCACGGGAGCGGTTTTCAGCGGCTCCTCCCCTATTCCGGCTACCCGCGCTACCAATTCGCCCGCCGCATCGACGGCCATAAAATCGGCTACCACCGGCAGCCGCGCCTTCCCAATCGACAAGTGCGGCCGGCACGCCAGTAGCCCCTTCGTGTAAGGATGCTGGGGGTTGGTGAAAATATCGAGCACCGTTCCCTGCTCCACCACGCGCCCGCGATACATCACCAAAATGCGGTCGGCAATCTCGGCCACCACGCCGAGGTCGTGGGTGATAAAAAGGACAGCCGTGCCGTGCTCGCGGCGCAGGTCACGGATGAGCTGGAGGATTCTGGCCTGTACCGTCACGTCGAGCGCGGTGGTGGGCTCGTCGGCGATGAGCAGGGCCGGGCGACAGGCCATGGCCATCGCTATCATCACGCGCTGTTTCTGGCCGCCGCTTATTTCGTGCGGGTAAGACTTGAAGATTTGCGCCGGGCGCGGCAGCTGCGCCTCGGTGAATAGCTCAATAGTTCGGGCCTCGGCTTCCTGCTTGCTCAACGCAGTATGCAGCAACAGCGCTTCTACTACCTGGTAGCCGCAGGTCAGCACCGGGTTCAGCGAGGTCATCGGCTCCTGAAAAATCATGCTGATGTCATTGCCGCGCACCTGCTGCAATTCCTTTTCGGAAAGCTTCAGCAAATCGACTTCGCTCAGTTTCTCCGACTCGAACCGCGCCACACCGCTTTCGATGTGCGCCGCCGGCTTGGCCAGCAACCCGAGCAAGGCTAGCGACGTGACCGACTTGCCCGAGCCCGACTCGCCCACGATGGCGACCACCTCTCCCCTACCTACCTCAAACGAGATATCCGACACGGCGCGGGTGTGCCCGCGCTGGGAATGAAAATCAATGGTGAGGTTTTGGACGGAGAGCAACGACATGGGGCAAAAAAAGCGGCGCGGTGAAAGTCCGCGCCGCAAGTTTACTAGGCAGGTTCCGAAGCTGAGGGGCTGGCCGGAACTGATGTTTCAGTGGCGGGCTGGCCTTCCGGCTTGAAGAACCTGCCTTGCAGCAGCAGTATCAAAGCCACGCCGACGAAGATGGACGAGTCGGCGATGTTAAAAATCGGCCAGAGCGACACGTATTTCCCACCCACCAGCGGCCAGGCGGCGGGCAAAAAGCCCTCGTAGATATCCACATAAATCATGTCGATAACCTGCCCGAAAAACCACTTGGTCGGCGAGCCAAAGGGCGCGTTGTTGTACACAATGCCGTAGCAAATCGAATCAATCAAATTGCCCAGCGCACCACCCAAGATGAGCGCCATGCAGGCAATGAAGCCTTTAGCCGCGTGGTTTCGCCACAAGTGGGTAATGTAGTAGCTCAGTCCGCCCACGGCCAGCAGCCGGAAGCCCGTGAGCAGCAGCTTGCCATACGGCGGCGGCAGCTCTACCCCGAAAGCCATGCCCGGATTGACCGTGTAGTGCAGCTTAAACCAGTGCCCAATCAGCGGAATCTCGCCGGGCATGCCGGGCTGCATGTGCGTATGCACCAAGTATTTAGAGAACTGGTCGATACCGATAACCAGCAGCGCCAGCAGGAAATAGGGCACCACGCTACTCCGCCGCGCCGGGTAGCGTGGTTGGGAATAAGTTGAATCTACGGGTAAGTCGGTTTGCACTTATTAAACTGGGGTTATTTTATACTAAGCAGCAAGCAATTAGCTATTGTGCACTGCTGTAGGCGATTGGCTAGCCCGCCCTTCTTGCTCGTGCGCAAAGAACTTGCCTTGGAATAGCAAAATCAGCGCCACACCAATAAAAATGGATGAGTCGGCCAGGTTGAAGATGGGAAATCCATTGGTGTACTGACCGCCAACGACTGGCAACCACTTTGGGTAAAGTCCTTGATAAATAGGCACATTTATCATATCAATAACCTGGCCATACAGCCATTTGGTCGGCGAGCCCGTCGGCGCGTTGTTATAAATGACTCCGTAGAAAATGGAGTCGAGCAAATTGCCTAGTGCACCGCCCAGAATGAGGGCCATGCAGGCGATAAAGCCCTTGGCGGCCCGCTGCCGCCACAAATGCGCGATGTAGTAGCTCAACCCACCCACGGCCAGCAGCCGAAAGCCCGTGAGCAACAGCTTGCCATACGGCGGTGGCAACTCGACCCCGAAGGCCATACCGGGGTTCTCAGTGTAAAGCAGTTTCAGGGCATTGCCAACCAGCGGGATTGCCTCCCCAAGCGCCATGTGCGTATGCACCAAGTATTTAGAGAGTTGGTCGAGGCCAATAACCAGCAGCGCCAGCAGATAAAAAGGCAAGACGCTCCCCCGCCGCGCTGCGTAGCGCGGAGATGAATCAGTAGCGGTGGCGGATTGGGCTGTCTGCACTGGTGAAACTCGGGTTACTTTATACTGTTTTATACCGAATTACGAGGTTTTATAACCACTTTAAGACGGCTTGAAATAGGCTTTGTGCGAAAGAAAACCCGCTGGCCTTTTCGGGGCCGAGCGGGTTTCTCACAATCAGGCAGTTACAACTTCTACTTTGGCGTCCACTTTGAAGTCGTCAAACTCCAGCACCGCGCCATCGGCTACTTCGGGCACAAAAGCGAGGCGCTGGGCCTGCACTTCCTCGCGGATGTAGTCGCCGAAATTCTCCACGGCGGCTTGCAATTCGGCCGGCGCGCTCGCGGATAATGCAACATTGATGCGGTCCTGCACTTCCAGGCCCGAGTCTTTGCGCAGGTTCTGCAAGCGGTTTACCAGCTCGCGGGCCAGGCCTTCCTGGCGCAGCTCTTCAGTGAGCGTCACGTCGAGGGCCACGGTGAGCGGGCCATCGGTGGCCACCAGCCAGCCGGGCAAGTCCTGCGTGCGGATTTCGACTTCGTCGAGGTGCAGCGTGAGGGTTTCGCCTTCCACTTCAACCGCCAGCTCGCCTTGCTTTTCGAGCTGGGCCAATTCATCACTGCTGAGGGTCTGGATGCGGGCACCCACGGCCTTCAAACGCGGGCCATATACCTGGCCGAGGCGCTTGAAATTGGGCTTCACCGACTTCACCAGCACGCCGCTGGTGTCGTCCAGAAACTCGACGTGCTTCACGTTTACCTCGGCGCAAATCAGGTCTTCGACCTTGCCAACTTGCTCTTTAGTAAACTCATTGAGCACCGGCACCAGGATGCGCTGCAAGGGCTGGCGCACTTTCAGCACCGACTTCTTGCGCAGCGAGTGCGTGAGCGAGCTGATGCGCTGGGCCAGCTCCATGCGCTCTTCCAAGGCCTTGTCGATGAGTGAGGTATCGGCCTCGGCCAAGTAAGTCAAGTGTACCGATTCCGCGTCGCTTTGGCCTTTGGTGAGGTTGCCGTAGAGCCAGTCGGCGAAGAAGGGCGCGATGGGGGCCATGAGCTGCGCCACGGTGCTAAGGCATTCGTGCAGCGTTTCGTAAGCGGCTTGTTTATCGGTAGTTAGCTCGCCTTTCCAGAAGCGGCGGCGCGAGAGGCGCACGTACCAGTTGGAGAGCTGGTCGGTCACGAAATCTTGGATGGCGCGGGCGGCTTTCGTGGGGTCGTAGCTATCGTAATGGCCGCGCACTTCGGCCAGCAGGCTCTGGAGCTTGCTCAAAATCCAGCGGTCGAGCTCGGTGCGCTCGGCTACGGGCACGCTGGGCGCAGCGCCTTGCTGGAAGCTGTCCAGGTTGGCGTAAAGCGCAAAGAATGAGTACGTATTGAAGAGCGTGCCGAAGAAGCGGCGCTGCACTTCCGTGATGCCGGCCGCGTCAAATTTGAGGTTATCCCACGGCGGCGCGTTGGAAATCATGTACCAGCGGGTGGCATCGGGGCCGTACTGCGCGATGGTCGCAAATGGGTCCACGGCGTTGCCGAGGCGCTTGCTCATCTTGTTGCCGTTTTTGTCCAGCACCAAGCCGTTGGCAATCACGTTTTTGAAGGCCACCGAGTCTTCCAGCATCACGGCCAGCGCGTGCAGCGTGAAGAACCAGCCGCGCGTCTGGTCCACGCCTTCGGCGATGAAATCGGCGGGGAAGTTTTTGGCAAAAACCTCTTGGTTTTCAAACGGATAGTGCCACTGGGCATACGGCACCGCCCCCGAATCGAACCACACGTCGATGAGGTCGGGCTCGCGGTACATGGGCTGGCCGCTGGGCGATACGAGGAAAATATCGTCCACGTAGGGCCGGTGCAGGTCGATTTGCTCGCCGTTGGCGTAAGGGTTGTGGGTCATGACTTCGGCCGCTACGGCCTTGTCAATCTCCGCTTTCAGCTCCGCAATCGAGCCGATGCACAGCTCCTCGGTGCCATCCTGGGTGCGCCAGATGGGTAGCGGCGTGCCCCAGTAGCGCGAGCGGCTGAGGTTCCAGTCCACCAAGTTTTCGAGCCAGTTGCCGAAGCGGCCGGTGCCGGTGCTTTCGGGCTTCCAGTTGATGGTTTTGTTGAGTTCGATGAGCCGGTCTTTTACCGCTGTGGTCTTGATAAACCACGAGTCGAGGGGGTAGTACAGCACCGGTTTGTCGGTGCGCCAGCAGTGCGGGTAAGTGTGCTCGTACTTCTCGGTTTTGAAGGCCGTGCCGTTGGTGCGCATGCGGATAGCGATGCTCTCGTCCAGCGTTTTATAGTCGGCCCCGCTCTGGTCGTGGCCGTCGTAGTTCTTCACCCAGCGGCCGCCAAATTCGCCCATTTGGGCTACGTAGCGGCCGGTGCGGTCCACGATGGGGCCAAGCTTGCCCTGGTCGTCGGCCACCATCAGCGCGGGGATGCCATTGAGCTGCGCCACCCGGAAGTCATCGGCACCAAACGTGGGCGAAATGTGCACGATGCCGGTGCCGTCTTCCGTCGTCACAAAGTCGCCCACGATAACACGATAGGCATTTTCCTCCCCTTCAAAATGCGGAAAACCTGCTTCGGTATTGAACAGGCGCTCGTAGTGGATGCCCACCAAATCAGCGCCCGTAAACTCGCCTTCGATGCGCCAGGGCAACACCTTTTTATCGCCCTCCGCGTAGCCTTCAAACGGCGCGGCAGCCCCTTTTTCCGAGAAATATTTGTTCACCAACGCCTTCGCCAGCACCACGCGGATGGGCGCGGCGGTGTACGGATTGAAGGTCGAAACCAGCACGTAAGGAATATTCTTCCCAACCGCCAAACCCGTGTTGGCGGGCAGTGTCCAAGGCGTGGTCGTCCAGGCCAGGATATGCGTTTCGCCTTCGCCGCCACCGGCGAAAAGCTTCTCCGAAACGGCATCACGCACCACCTGAAACTGCGCCACGATGGTCGTGTCCTTCACGTCCTTGTACGTGCCGGGCTGGTTCAGCTCGTGCGAGCTGAGGCCGGTGCCGGCGGCCGGCGAGTAGGGCTGAATGGAGTATCCTTTGTAAAGAAAACCCTTGTCGTAGAGCTTCTTGAGCAAGGCCCAGCAACTCTCGATATACTCGGGCTCGAAGGTGATATAGGGGTTTTCGAGGTCAACCCAGTAGCCCATTTGTTGGGTCAGCTCGTCCCACTGCGCCTTGAAGCGCATCACGGTTTCGCGGCAGCGCTGGTTGTAGGCTTCGACGCTGATTTTCTTGCCGATATCCTCCTTCGTGATGCCCAGCTCCTTCTCCACTTGCAGCTCGATGGGCAGGCCGTGGGTGTCCCAGCCGCCCTTGCGGGGCACCTGCTTGCCGAGCTGCGTCTGGTAGCGGCAGAAAATATCCTTCACCGCCCGCGCCATCACGTGGTGGATGCCGGGCTGGCCGTTGGCCGAAGGCGGACCTTCGTAAAACACGAACGTGGGCTGGCCCTCGCGGCTGCTCACGCTTTTCTCGAAGATGCCGTTGGCTTCCCAATAGGCCCGCACATCGGTGGCGAGCTTGGCGTAGTCGAGCGGCTGCTTGTATTCGGGGTAAGTCATTTTATTGTAAGCTGTTAGCGGGGGCCTATTAGCCGGCCCTTGGCTGCTAGCTGTTAGCTTTTCATCTAAAAACGTTTGTCATGCTGAGCGCAGCGCAGCGGAGTCGAAGCATCTCGCTCGGTGAACTAACTCCTAACGCTAGCAACGAAGCGGTAGAGATGCTTCGACTCCGCTGCGCTCAGCATGACAAACAAAAATTCAACATAATCAGGTCGTCTTCACCGGCTTGGACTGCTCCACGCTCAGGCGCTGCAAGTTCAGGTCTACATCGTCGTCTTCCTCGTGGTAGTTCTCGTCGTAGTGGTGCACGAGGGCGGCTTTGGGCGTGTGCCAGCCGCCGCCGCGCTCGAAAGTCACGAGCAGCGCGGGCAGAAACACCAGGTTCGAGAAGTTGGTAATCAGCAAAGATGCGCCCATGAGCACGCCCAGCGCCTTGGTGCCGCCAAACTCGCTGAACCCGTAGATACTGAACCCGATAAAGAGCACGGCGCTGGTGTAAAACATGCTCGTGCCGGCCTCACTCAGCGTGTTGGTGATGGCCTCGCTCACGCTGCGGCCCACGATGGCCATTTCCTGCCGGAACTTGGCCAGCAGGTGTATCGAGTTGTCGCCATCGATGCCCAGGGCAATCACGTAGATGAGCGCCGTGCTAGGCTTCAGCGCAATGCCGAAGTAGCCCATCACGCCGGCCGTGAGCGTGAGCGTTAAGATATTGGGAGCCAACGCGTAGAAGATGGTTCGGAACGAGCGGAACACCAACACTACTACCAGCGCTACCAGCCCGAAGGCCCACATCAGGCTCTCGCCGAGGGTGCCGATAACGTACTCGTTACCCTTGGTGAAAATGACGGTGGTGCCGGTGCGGCGCACCACCATATCGGTGCCGCCAAAGATGCGCTTAATGTTCGGCTCGATGCGTCGGGTCACCAGCGTATCGAGCTTGTGCGAGCCGATATCGGCGATTTTGACGCTGATGCGCGCGCGCTGCTGGGTGCTGTCGGTGAAGGATTTGAGCAGCTTGCTGGTTGAGTTGCCGCCCTGGCCCTGCGAGTTGGCCAGGTAGCTCAGAATGAAGTTTTTATCGTCGTTGTCGGGCAGCTTGTAAAAGTCGGGATTGCCGTTGTAGAAGGCCTGCTTGGCCGCCTTCAAAAACGTCACCATGCTGATAGGCGTCGACAGCTCGGGCTGGGCTTGCAGATACTTATCGAACTGGTCGATTTTCTGCAAGTTAGGCAGCTTGAGCAGGCCCTTGGGCTGTTTGGTATCGACCACAAACTCCAGCGGCATCACGCCACCAAAGCGAGCTTCGAAGAAGCTCAAATCCTCGTTCACCGAGCTTTTCTTGGGCAAGTCATCTACCATAAACGACACGGCCTCGATACGCGAAATACCGATGGCCGCCAGCCCTACCAGCACCGCCGCCGTGATGTAAATGGTGCGCCGCCGCCGCAGCACAATGAAGTCGAGGAAGTGCACAATGCCCACCAGCGGCTTCGAATCGAGGTGCTCCAGCTGCTTGTCGCTGGGGCCGGGCAGGTAGGTAAACACCGCCGGAATCATGACGAAGCTGATGGCGAAGGCCACGAAAATATTGACCGTCGCCACTAGTCCAAACTGGTAGAGAATGGCAATATCGGTGAACGTAAACACGAAAAAACCAATGGCCGAGGTCGTGTTATTGACCAGCGTAATGAGGCCGATTTTGCGCACCACCCGCGTCATGGCCAGCACCTGATTGCCCGATTTGCGGTAGTCGTAGTGGTAGCGCGAGAGCAGGTACGTGCAGTTGGGTACGCTGATAACCACCAGGATAGATGGTATCAAACCCGTGAGTAGATTGATTTTAAACCCGAGCAGCACGATGCTGGCCACGCACCATATCATCACGATAATGACCACCAGCAGCGGCACCACCACCGCCGACCAAGTGCGGAAAAACACGTACAAAATGATAGCCATCACCAGCACCATGAGCCCGGCAAACATCTTCATCTCGGCCGATACCTTGCTCGTCATGGTCGAGCGCACGTAGGGCAGGCCCGCGTAGTGTAGCTTGATGCCGGTGTCTTTCTCAAACTTCGTGGTCAAATCCAGGATGTTGTTCATCACCGCGCCCCGCTTGTTCGAGTTAAGGAACGAAGGGTTGAGCGTGATAGCCAGCAGCGTGGCCCCCGAGCGCGGCGCAATCACCTGCCCTTTATAAAACTCGATGCTATTCACCACGCCCATCAGCGAGTCGAGCTGCGCCTGAGTCTGGGGCATTTTCTTGAAAACCGGGGCCGTCACGAAGCGATTATTGACGGTATCCTTCTCAATGTTAATGAGTTTAGGAATACCCAGCACGCCCGACACGCCCTGCACTTTCACCAGGTTTTCGGCCAGTTGGTCATACTGCTGAAACTGTTTCAGCCGGTACACTGCGCTGTCCTGCATGCCCACCACCAGGATGTTGCCATCCTCGCCGAAGGTTTTTTTGAACTGCTGAAAGTAGACCATGTCCGGGTCTTTTGGGCTCACCACCTGGGCAAAGTCGTAGGTCATTTCCACGTCCTTGGCTATCCAGGCCATGCCCACGGTCGCGATGGCAATCAGGCCCAGCAGCCAGCCGCGGTACTTGATAATAAAGAGGGCGATATGTCCCCACATAAGCTTTGAGAATAAGATGCTAACGAACTTATATAGGCTGAGCTAAACTCAGGCGGCTTCTAAAATGAAGTCGCCAGGAATACCTAGCCGGCTATGCAAGCGCTTAGCGAAGTCTAAGTCAATATGACGTTGGCCGTTCAATACGGCGCGCAGGCTTTCGGGGCTGATTCCGAGTAGTTCAGCTAGCTGCTGGTCGCTGAGTTGGCGCTCCAACCGCTCGCGCTCCAGGCGGGCAATGAGCGAGTTGGGCGGCAAGGGGCGGTGGCCGTTGTCGTTTTCGTAGGTGTTCACCACATTGCCCAGCGCCGTTATTTCGGCCAGGTTAGCAGGCTCGTGGTCAAGCAGATATTCCAGCCGGCGCAGAGCTTGTTGGTGGTCGGCTTCGGTGCGGATTTCCATAACGGCGCTAGCTAAATAGTGGTGATATCGGCAATACGGTCATAGTCGGCGTGCGTGCCAATGAAGCGCACGTACACTTGGCGGGCCGGAAAGAAAATCCGCACGACCAGCCGGTAGCGATTGCGGCGCAGGTTGAATACCCAGCGGTCGCCCCCGACGTAGTCGGCGGTGCGTTCAAAGGCTCGCACCGCCGCGCCGTTTTCCCAGTCCGCCGCTTCCACTGCGTCAAACCAGTCCAGAATATCGCCTGCCACATCAGGGTGCAGCAGGCCAAATTCCCGCAGGGCGCGCTTCGTAAGTACCTGCATAGTCGAAAGCCGATTACCTCCGCTCAGAGTTCCGGCGAAGCGCCGCCGCGTTAATTACAGCTTTTCAAACACCGTCTTGAAGCTCACCTTCTCCCCGATATAACCGCGCAGCGCCGAAATCGGCATGCGTACTTGCTCGCGGGTGTCGCGGTCGCGCACGGTCACGGTATCGTCTTCAAGCGTCTGGCCATCGACTACGATGCAGAAGGGCGTGCCGATAAGGTCCTGGCGGGTGTAGCGCTTGCCAATGGCGTCCTTGTCCTCTATCACGAGGCGGAAATCGAAGCGCAGGCTGTCAAAAATCTCCTGGGCTTTTTCGGGCATGCCGTCCTTGCGCACCAGCGGGAAAATGGCGGCCTTGATGGGCGCCACAGCTGGGTGCAGCTTTAGCAGCGTGCGGGTTTTGGTGGTTTGGGCTTCGCCCTCGCCTTCGGTAATGGTTTCTTCTTGGAAAGCCTGGCAGAGCGTGGCCAAGAAGAGGCGGTCGGCCCCTACCGATGTTTCGACCACGTAGGGCACGTAGTTGCCGTAGGGCTTACCGGTAGTTTCGTCGATGTCGTTGTCGAAGTACTGCTGCTTTTTGCGGCTCAGGTTCTGGTGCTGGGTCAGGTCGAAGTCGCCCCGCGAGTGAATGCCTTCCATTTCCTTGAAGCCGAAGGGGAATTCGTACTCGATATCTACGGCGGCCTTGGCGTAGTGGGCCAGCTTGTCGTGGTCGTGGAAGCGCAGCTTTTCGGCCGGTAGGCCCAGCGCCTCGTGGAAGCGGCGGCGTGAGGCTTTCCAGGTGTCGTACCACTCGCCTTCGGTGCCGGGGCGCACGAAGAATTGCATTTCCATCTGCTCAAATTCGCGCATGCGGAAAATGAACTGACGGGCCACAATCTCGTTGCGGAACGCTTTGCCAATCTGCGCGATACCGAACGGGATTTTCATCCGGGCCGACTTCTGTACATTCAGAAAATTCACGAAAATACCCTGGGCGGTTTCGGGGCGTAGGTACACGGGCGGCGCGTCCGAATCCACGGCCGAGCCTTGGGTCGAGAACATCAGGTTGAACTGACGAACGTCAGTCCACTTTGTGGAGCCAGAGAGTGGGTCAGCGATTTTTTCGTCGATGATAAGCTGCTTCACACCGGCCAGGTCGTTGGCGGTGAGCAGGCGGCCCATTTCGGCCGTGAGGGCCGCGCCGCGGGCGGGGTCGCCGGCTTTTTCGTATTCGGCGGCTTTTTCTTCGATGAGCACGTCGGCGCGGTAGCGCTTTTTGCTGTCGAGGTTGTCGATGAGCGGGTCGTTGAAGCCGGCTACGTGGCCGCTGGCCTCCCAGGTGCGCGGGTCCATGAAGATGGCCGCGTCGATGCCCACCACATTGCCGTGCAGCTGGGTCATGGCCTCCCACCAGAGGCGTTTCAAATTATTTTTCAGCTCCACGCCGTTAGGGCCGTAGTCGTACACGGCGGCGAGGCCGTCGTAGATTTCGGAGGACTGGAACACGAAGCCGTATTCCTTGGCGTGGGCGACAATATCCTTGAGTTGCGGGTTTTCGGCGGGCGTAGTGGGCTTGCTCATAAGCAGCAAAGTTAGACCGCAGATTCAAACGGATTTAACGGATTGCGCAGATACGCCCGCTGCGCGAGCTGGCTGGGCTGGTGCGCGTGGGTGTTGTGGAGTAGATTCTTTGCCTACGTGACGTTCATGTTACGCTCATTGCTCGGTGCCCAACAATTAGGTAACACGCCCATAGCAGGGCACCCTGTTAATTTTGTGAGCCGGTTTCCCCACCCCGGCGTTTATTTATGTTCGGACTTGAACCCCATGTGCTCCTGCTGCTAGGCATCTGTCTATTTGCAGCTTGCGCTTTTGAATTTGTTAACGGCTTCCATGACACGGCCAACGCTGTGGCTACCGTTATCTACACCAACACGCTGCGACCCTGGGTGGCAGTGGTGTGGTCGGCCTTCTGGAACTTCATCGGCGTGTTTTCGGGCGGCATTGCGGTGGCCATGGGCATCGTGTACCTGCTGCCCGTCGAAAGCCTGATTGACCAAAACGTGTACCACGGCATTGCCATGGTGGGCGCGCTGCTGGTAGCCGCCATCATCTGGAACATCGGTACCTGGTACTACGGCATTCCGTCGTCGTCGTCGCACGCGCTTATCGGCTCCATTCTGGGGGTTGGTATCGCGTTTTCACTGCTGCCGGGCGGCCGGGGCGCGGCCATCAACTGGAGCAAGGCCAGTGAAAGCGGCCTGGCGCTGTTGCTGGGGCCGCTGCTGGGCTTCACCTTCACCATTGGCATGATGTTCCTGCTCAAGCGCTTCTCACCGAGCAAAGCCATTTTTAAGGAGCCGCACAAGCGCAAGCCGCCGCCCCTGTTCATCCGCCTCACTCTCATTGCCACCTGCACGCTGGTAAGCTTCTTCCACGGCTCGAATGACGGCCAGAAAGGCGTTGGGCTTATCATGCTGATTCTCATTGGCATCGTGCCCGTGCACTTTGCGCTTGATAATTCCAAGAATCCGCTCGACTTGCGCGAGTCGCTCACCAAAGTAGAGTACGTTATTGGCCGCATCAACGCCCCCGAACTCGGCGCGGCCGACCAAAAGCTGCTTGCCGAAGTGCGCACCCAAACGGCCGACCTTGACCGCGTATTTGCCGGCAAAAAAACGGTAGAAGACCTGCCCAACCAAGCTCGCTTCGAGATTCGGCGCGCCATTCTGCTGCTCGCCAACCGCGGCAAAAAGCTACTGGCCAGCGAGAGCGTCAGTCTCAGTTCTGCCGACCGCGCCACCTATAAAGATGCCGTCGCCCAGATGAGCAGCTTCACCGACTACGCACCCTGGCAAGTGCTGCTGATGGTGTCGCTGTCCCTGGCCTGCGGCACCATGATAGGCTGGCAGCGCATCGTAAAAACCATCGGCGAGCGCATTGGCAAGGAACACCTCACCTACGCCCAGGGCGCCAGTTCGGAGCTGGTAGCCGCCATGATGATTGGGGCCAGCACGCAGCTAGGCTTGCCTTCTTCTACTACGCACGTGCTGTCGTCGGCCATCGCGGGAAGCATGGTGGCCAATCGCGGCATCAAGAACCTAAACCCTCAGATGGTGCGCAGCATCGCCTTGGCTTGGGTGCTCACCCTGCCCGTGACGATGGTACTGGCGGGCGGGCTGTTCCTGCTGTTCCGCACCATTATGGGCTAATTATACCTCCTGTTTCGCACTTTTCCACCCCGCAACGCCTGGTTTCCTTTACGGAAGCCAGGCGTTGTTTTTTGTAACTCGGATTGCAGCGCGAAGCTCTGCTTCGCGTTTGCGCTAGAACCTCTTAACGATGCGAGCGAGATGCTTCGCTGCGCTCTGCATGACTCAATGCAATTACAGCGTTCTGACCAGCTTAAAACAAAAAAGCCAACCCGGTTGGGGCTGGCTTTTTTACTAGGTAGGTTGGCAAGTCTCTGGTTTGGTAACCTGGGAATAATCCCACCTTCACAGAGTTATCCACTTATCCACACTAAAAAAGGGCCTTTTTGTGGATAACTTTTGGTGAAATGTGCTAATCCAAGGAAAAACTTACCTATTTCCGGTTTTCCACAATTACTGCTTGGCAGGCCATTGCACTTCCAGCTCGTCGTTGATGAAGACGCCGAAATTGACAAATTGGAGCTGGCCCTCCTCGAAGTACATGTCTATCATCGACTTCTCGTAGCTGAGGCGTACCTCGCCGCCTTCCATCGTTTCAAGCTCGGGGCTGCTCTGGCCGTGGCGCTGCATCAGGTCGCGTATCTGGTCGAGCGAGCGGCCGTGGATGACCTCGCCGAAGAGGCGCAGGCCGGGGTTATCGGTTTCGATGCAGCTAAGGCGGAAATCATCCTCGCGGTCGAAGTAGAGCGACAGCAGGTGGTCATCTTCGTAATAATTCCAGGCTTGGTGCTCGAAGTCGTCCTCGTCCTCCGATTCTTCGATTTCCTCAGGCTCGCCTACCAGGGTACGCACCTCGTCCATGGTGGCCCCGAAGCGCAGCGGCCCCATGCCGGTGCCCAGAATAATTTCGTTCTCTTCGATGCTGTTGGGGGTCGTTTGGGGATTCATACAAGTGGGGTGGTTAGATAGTACAAAGGTAGGCGTGTGAGGAGGAGGTGAAACGCTAGGGACGTTGTCATTGCGAGGAGGCACGACGAAGAAATCGCACCTGAACGGCTCGCCGCCAACTCGTCTTGATGCGATTGCTTCGTCGTGCCTCCTCGCAATGACAAATAGCTACTTCCCATACTTCGCCTCAAACGCAGCTTTCTGGCGCTGGTACTCGGGCAGGGCACGTGCCTCGTCCCATTTCTGCTTGAAAATGCGGGCGGCTTCCACTTTATCCACATCGGGATGTGCATTACGTGGCAATTCGGCGCGGCCGTGGGCACCGCTCTGGCCTTTTTTGTCGGTGGGCACGGGGCCAGCGTATTTCTTACCGCCCTGGTGGTTGGCATAGCGCCGGGCCCGGGTATAGCCCATTTGCAGAAATTTCCGCGCCATGTCGGCCCCCACAAAGTCCTCGGCCTTTAAATACGCCTCCAGGAGCCCCCAGATGGCGGCCGACGACTCCTGGGCCGTCGCGGCATCCTTGAAGCGCCAGTGGGGCAGGATTTCGCCCTTGTAGGGCTGAACCAGCAGCACGCCCTGCTCGCCCTTGCCCACGCGGTAGAGCTCGGGGTGCTGGCGAAAATCAACGGTGGTAAAATCGAGGGTGTAGTCGAAGGGCATGGCGCGGAGTGGCTTTGCTCCTTGTTCGTGCGTCGGGCCGGTGGGGTTTTCCACAGCTGGCCGCCCGCCTGGCTCTTTTTTGCCCGGCCCTCCCCTACCTGCTTGTGGAAAAGCCGACCCCGGCCGAAGTTTTCCACAAGCTAATAAGTTTAATTAAATTCTTTTTTTAAAAATCCTTTTTTATTCTCATCCATCAGGGCAGTGGATAAGTTCATAACTCTGAAAGGTTATCCACAGCGTGGATAAGAGGTGTGCAAGTATAGGGTTGTCCACGGGCTATCAACAGGCAATGTGAATATCATTTTGGTGTTCCACAATTACTTAGCTCGGTTATCCACTATTCACATAGGTTATCCACTTATCCACTATTCACAGGGTAGGGCCAGTGTGGATAGCCCCGCTGGCGGTGGATAGTTATCCACCGTTGTCCACAGCGCTCGGCTACTGTGTTGGTAGCTGCGTGGGCAAAAAAAGTTACCCCCAACTTATCCACGGCTTGTCCACCGTTATCAGTCTACTTATCCACTGTTTTACCCACAATGGCTACTAGCCGTGGAAAACTAAGTGGAAAACCCGTGGATAAAGTGTAAAAACCACCCTCAGTAACTGGAAACGTGGATAAGTTATCCACCGCCACTGCCTTGATGGTGTAAAAACCACCGTTTTACCCACTTTTGCCAGTAAGCGCGTGGATAACTCGCGGAAGTAACCTCGCGGTGTGGAAAACGAGCGGTGTAGTGCGGGGCTTGCCCCCGCCCAGCGTTGTTCGGCTGCCCCGTGGTCGTTGAAAAGAATGCCAGTTGTGGCCTAGCGTTATTCAGTTCAGATGCTGGCCGAATAACGCCGGGCGGGGACAAGCCCTGCACCCTACGCTGCAAAACGAAGCCGCCGGAGCAGCGCGAAACTTCGCGTTGCTCCGGCGGCCGGTTGTGGAAAAAGCAAATATTTAAAAAGCCAGCTTGTCTTCCAATTCAAAGTTGGCCCGCAGTTTTATGAGTGTGGGCGACACGTACACTGGCTCGGGTGGCGTGCGCAGGTTAGGGTCAGGGCCACGCCAGTGGCCGTCGCCGTCCTGGTCGATGAGCACCCGGAAGCGGTAGCTGCCGGGCGGCAGGCGGTCGAAGCGGTAGCGTGCCTTGGGCGAGCGCACCTGGCGCACCACTTGGTACTTATCATCGAGCAGCTGCAAATCAAACTGCGCCACTTTCGTTTGAATGGGCCCCATTAGCACGCCGCTGGGGTCAATGTCATTGACGGTGAAGCGCACGGCGCGGCGCAAGCCCAGCGACTGCCCCGTGATGGCCGTGACAGCGGTGGTATCGAGGCGAATTTCCACCGTTTTCTGGGCCTTCGTATCGAGCGTGATGGTGAGTTCGGTGCGGTCGGCGTTGAGGGTGCCGTCGGCGGGCAGGCGCAGGGGGCGGCGCTTTACCGAGTCTTCGGCCAGCGTGCCTATTGGCTTGCCCGCCGCCACATTCACCGGCACCGGGAATTTAAATTTTACCTGGCCCTGCCGAAACACGGCCCGCGGATTGCCCTCGATGGTGGTGCCGGCAAATGCCGTGACTTTGCGGGCGGTGGATGTAGGCACCGGAAAGCGCACATTGAGGGTGTCGTGGGCGGTATTGCCGGTGCTGTCGGCGGTGGTGAGCAAGTAGCGCCCATCGGCCAGGGTCGGGGTGCGGTAGAGCGAGGCCGTGCGGCCCTGGTCGGTTAACAATACGGCCTCGCGCACGGCGGCCGTGGTGGCGGGCGTCGCGCCGGTGGTTGGCACCAGGCTCAGGGTGCGCAGGCCCTCGTTGAAATGTAGGCGCACCACGCTGGCGCTGCTTTCGATGCTGGTGCGGCGCGGTGGCAGGCGGTCGGGCCGGGTCATTAGCAGCGCCTGCGCCCGCGTGGTGTCGGTGAGGGTGAGCGGTGCGGCCTGGTAAGCTATTTTCTCGCCTTCGTCGAAACGGCCGTTGTTGTTTTTATCGACCCAGGCGTAGAGGTTATACTGGCCCGATTTAATAAAATTCAAGTCGAAAACGCCCTTGTTGTCGGTGCGGGTGAGGTAATAAGGCTGCCCGCGGCGCACGCCCACCGTATCGGCCACGCGGTAGAGGCCCACGCTGACATCGGCCATGGGCCGGGCCGTGAGTAGGTCGGCCACGGTGCCGCGCACCTGGGCCGAGTCGAGCGTAGGCCCAGTGCTAAAGCTTAGGGCCTGGTACTTGGCCGGCGTGCTTTCGGTGATATCCACAATGGCCTTGCGGAAGTTGAACGAGTACGTCGTGTTCGGCTCCAGCGGCTTCGGAAACAGCAGCGTCACGCTGTTGCGGTCTTCGCGCAGCGCATACTGGTTGTCGGGGGGCAGCTGCGGCGTAATGAGCAGGTTCTTAGGCAAGTCCTTCACCTGCACGCCCTCCGAAAACGTGAGACGGATGAACTGCTGCTTCACATTGCGGGCCGCGCTGTCGGGCGAGGTTGCAATCAGGCGCGGCGCGGCCAAGTCGCGCGGGCCACCCTGCGGCGAGCTCACGGCGGCGCAGCTGCCCAGCGCCGCCAGCCCGGCTGTGGCCGCCAACGCCGCCAGGGGCCGCTGCCCAAAAGAAAATTCAAACAAAGCCACGAGAAATAAACAACCAGAAACAAGCAACCAAAAACTCCTCAGCCTACCCGCTCAGCTACGTACAGCACGCTGGAATATTGCCCGTTGTGCTGCTCGGCATACTGGTTGGAAACGTAGCCGGCCCGCAGCACCGCCAGCAAGCCCCCCGCCTGCTCGGCCGGCCGGTGGCGCTCCGAGAGCATACTTACATAGTAGGCATCGAGGGGCATGGGCAGGGTTTGGCAGAGCGCCAAGTTGTGGCGAGCCAGCAGCCGCCGCATGGCATCGGGCCCAAAGTGATAGAGGTGGCGCGGCACATCGTAGGCCGCCCAGTCGGGGCCGTAGTGCTGGGCATCGAGGCTGTCCACATTGGGCACCGCGATGAGCAGCTTGCCGCCCGGCCGCAGCACCCGGATAAGCTGGTCGAGCGTTTCGTTGAGGGTGTGCACGTGCTCGAGCACGTGCCACAGCGCCACGGTATCGAAGCTGCCCGGTGCCAGTGTAGGCAACACGCTCGGCTCCAGAATGGGCTGGCCCACGCGCTCGGCGGCATCGTGGCGGGCGCGGGCGTTGGGCTCGAGGCCGGCTACTTGCCAACCCGCTTTTTTGGCCCCGGCCAAAAAGTGGCCCGTGCCGCAGCCATAGTCGAGCAGGCGGCCCTTTTTTTGGTCATTCAGCTTGGTTATCAAGGCCACTTTGCGCCGCACCGTAAAGTAGCGCGCTGCTTTATAGACTTGGTTTATCACGCCCTGCGCCCCGCTATTGTGCGACACGTAGGCATCCGACTCGTAGTATTTGCCGATGTGGGCCGCGTCGGGCCTCGGGTTAGTAAACTGAAACCCGCAAGCCTGGCACTGCTGAATGGTAAACGTCTCCTGGCTTACCGACTTGTCCTGCACTCGCAGCTTGTCTTGTAAAGCAGGGCTCCCGCAAACAGGGCACACTTCTAGTAATTCGTTGGTCACACAGTTGAGAATTAAAAATTACAAATTAAAAATCAAAAATGAGGTTCAGCCACTGGCCTCAACCCATCCTTAATTTTTAATTTGTAATTCTCAATTTTTAATTAACGGTTCAAATACACCATTAGCACCGACACGTCGGCCGGGCTCACGCCGCTGATGCGCGAGGCCTGCCCCAGCGTTTCGGGCTGAATCTTGAGCAGCTTTTCCCGCGCCTCGTGGCTGAGGGCGGGCATGGCCCCATAGTTCAGCCGGCCCCGAATCTGGAAGTCTTCCAACTCGCGCATGCGCTGGGCCTGCTGCTGCTCTTTCTGCAAATACGTCTCGTATTTGGTTTGGATAATGGCTTGCTCCTGCGCTTCGGCGCTGAATGCGGCCAGCTTTTCAGCCAGTTCGGGCAGCGCGGCAGCCAGGTCGGTCAGCTCAATATTGGGGCGACGCAGCAGGTTGAGGGCACGGGTTTTCTCGTGGATTTCAGCCGAGCCTTTTTCAGTCAAGAAGCCGTTGATAGTCGCCGACTCGATGCCAAAATTGGCCAACACATGCAGCACGGCAGTAGTATCGGCCTCCTTCTGGCGCACGCGGGCCAAGCGCTCGTCCGAGGCCAAACCCAAGGCGTGGGCCATGGGCGTGAGGCGCAGGTCGGCGTTGTCTTGGCGCAGCAAAATGCGGTGCTCGGCGCGGCTCGTAAACATGCGGTAGGGCTCCTCGGTACCTTTGTTGATAAGGTCGTCGATGAGCACACCAATGTACGCCTCGTCGCGCTTGAGCGTGAAGGCGGGCTTGTCGTGGGCGCGTTGGTGAGCGTTGATGCCGGCCATGAGTCCCTGGCAAGCGGCCTCTTCGTAGCCAGTGGTGCCATTGATTTGGCCCGCTAGCCAGAGGTTGCGCACGGGCTTGGTTTCGAGCGTATTGGTGAGCTGCGTGGGCGGGAAGAAGTCGTACTCAATCGCGTAGCCGGGCCGGAACATCTTGGCCTTTTCAAAGCCCGCGATTTCGCGCAGGGCGCGGTATTGCACGTCCTCAGGCAGCGAACTCGAAAAGCCGTTCACGTAGCATTCTACCGTGCTCCAGCCTTCCGGCTCCACAAAAATCTGGTGCCGGTCCTTGTCCGCAAAGCGGTTGATTTTGTCTTCCACGCTCGGACAATAGCGCGGCCCCAGCCCCTTAATGCGCCCCTGAAACATGGGCGACTTCTCGAAGCCCTCCTTCAAAATCTCGTGCACCCGCTCGTTGGTGTACGTGATGTAGCACGGCCGCTGGTTGACCAGGGCCGGCGTGTCGAGGTACGAGAAGCGGCTCGGGTTGGCGTCACCATCCTGCACTTCCATTTTGGAGTAGTCGAGCGAGCGGCCATCCACGCGGGGCGGCGTGCCGGTTTTCATGCGCCCGGCTTCGAAGCCCAGCTCTACCAGCTGCTCGGTGATGCCGCGGCTATTTTTCTCGGCCGCGCGGCCGCCACCGAAGTTCTTTTCGCCAATGTGAATCAAGCCATTCAGGAACGTGCCGTTGGTCAGCACCACCGTTTTGCTACGAAACTCGATGCCCAGCGCGGTGCGAATGCCCACGCAAGCATCGTTTTCGATGAGTAAACCGGTCACGGCTTCCTGCCAGAAATCCACGTTCGGAATCTGCTCTAGCGTCATGCGCCACTCTTCGGCAAAGCGCATGCGGTCGCTTTGCGCGCGGGGGCTCCACATGGCGGGGCCTTTCGAGCGGTTCAGCATCCTGAACTGAATCATGGTGCGGTCGGTGATGAGGCCCGATTGGCCGCCCAGGGCGTCTATCTCGCGCACTATCTGGCCTTTAGCCACACCGCCCATGGCAGGGTTGCACGACATCTGGGCGATGGTGTTCATATTCATCGTCACCAGTAGCACCTTCGAGCCGAGGTTGGCGGCGGCGGCGGCGGCTTCGCAGCCGGCGTGGCCCGCGCCTACTACGATGAGGTCGTATTCTTCTTGCTGAAACATAGTAGGGTAAGCTTTGGCTTGCCGTAAATAGTTCGGCGGCGCAGCGAGTAGCCCGTTAGGAATCTGCAAAATTACTTCAATTCCAGCGAATTGTAGAGCGGCGGGGCATGCTGGTTAGCTCTGCTTACTCATTTTCCTCATCAAACTACCAGCGCCACGGTATGTCTTCATCCTGCCAGTTTGGATTCTGTCGGAAGTAATTCTCTATGCTATCCAGCAACAGCTTAATCAACTCCGGTTGCGAAGCTTCCTTATGCAGGTAAGGAATGTACTGTATGTATCCCATGGCAAATGCTTCCTGCAACCGCTCGCTATGCCAAGCATCGATGTTGCGAGGTAGATGTCTGCCGATAGCTAGCCCTATCCCACTTAAATAACCTTCTAAATAGGTGTATACTAATGTGTAACTCAGCTCTCTATGCGGAATAATCATCATGTGCCGGGTTCTGAGTATCTGCAATTGGTATAAGATGCTATCAGTCAATTCCGGCCCATTCATAGCTAATAAAGATACCTTACTAGCTGCCGATAACCTTCCGCATGCACACACTATTTTCAATGCCCACATACTGCCCATAATTGGGCGTGAGCGCATAGCCGCTGCGCTTATACAGGGCGATGGCCTCAGGCTGCTTTTGACCAGTTTCGAGTACGCAGGCGGCGTAGCGCAGCTCGGCGGCCCACTTTTCCAGCTCGGCCAATACGGCTTGGGCCACACCCTGCCCACGGTGCGCCGGCTGCACAAACATGCGTTTAATTTCGACCGCGTCGGTTTCGAAGGGCTTGAACGCGCCGCAGCCTACGGGCTCGCCGGCTTGGTAGGCTACTACCACGTGGTCGAGGTTGGCTATTTTATTGAACTGGGCATAGAAGCCGTGTTCGGCCCCGTCGCGCTCAGCCAAATCCTGGTCGAGCAGCTGGACCAAGGCACGGAAATCGGCGTTTTCGGAAGTGGTGCGAACGAGGCGAAGCATGGTAAAGCGAATGAGTTACGGCGCAAATATTTGTGCGATATTCCAAATAATTCCGCGTCGTACTAATTCATCGCGTGTTGCAGGCGGTGCGTCAACCAGGACCGCCAGCTTTTCCTGTCGATTAAACTCAACTCCTTTTATATCCCAGCAGGTAGCGTCGTTGAAAACTAACTGATATCCTTGTTCCGCGTGCCCACTCAGCTTACCCAGCAACACCAAGCCGCGACCAGTGATGTAGAAAAAATCATCAATTGCAAAAGTGCCAACAAGCGTCTTCATCCCAAAATGCTACTCGCTCAGCTCCTCTTCTTCAGCTAAAAAATTGCGCTGCGAATCTGCCCGGATAGCAGCTGACTGCTCATCTACTGCCTGCCACAAAAAAGGTAGCCACTGGCTGCTACGGCAGTCAAATACTTCGGTAGCCGCTTGGCAGGCAAACAGCTTGTAGTCAAATTTTGGGTAGCCCTGCACCAGGTAGCCGGGGTAATAATAGGTGAGCTGCTGGCGGCGGGCGTATTCCGTTTTCAGCAGCAGCAGGTACTTGCCCAGGCTGTATTTCCGGTAGTCGGGGTCGTAGAAGTTGACGATGCCCGCGATGCTCTCGGTGCCGCAGTCGAAAACGCCGGCCGCAATTAGCTTTTCGCCATCGCGCACCTCGATTATCTGGGTCGTGAATACTGAGTGGGCATTGCCCGCCAGCAGCAGCGCTTCCAGCGAGGCGGCGGCCTCGAAGTCGATATATTGGTGGTAGCGGGCGTACAGCGTTTCGTATTCCGCCGTGAGGCGGAAGGGCTTGACTGCCAGCGTAAACCGCTCGTCATTCTGGCGCAGCAGCCGGCGCTGTTTGCTGCCATATGCTACGTCGGCCAGCACCAGGCGCAGCCAGTGCACGGTGTACACGCTGCCCTCAACGGGCAAAAACCGGCAGGTGAACAAGTCCTGGTTCATCCGGTAGTAGCCCAAGCTGAGGTAGTAGTCCAGCACCTCGCCGGGAATGCGCAGCAGGTTAGCGGGCGTCGTACTCATGCAAATAGAAATTGCTCGTTAGCAGTGGTCGGTCACTATTTACCGACAACCACTAACGAGCAACTAACCGGTTGGTTAACCTAAGCTTAACTCAGAATGTGCGCAGCGACAGGCAGTAGTCTTCTTTGCGGCGCATGGCCGTTTGGCTCAGCAAGTCCTTGTCATGGTAGCCTAGCAGGTGTAGCACGCCGTGAATCATGACGCGATGCAGTTCATCGCGAAAGCTGATGTTCAGGTCTTTGGCATTGTCAGCCACCCGCTCTACGCTGATGAAAATATCGCCTTCGAGCACCTCCGCATCGTCGGCATTATCGAAGGTGATAATGTCGGTGAGCGTGTCGTGGTTGAGGTACTCCACGTTGAGCTTGTGCAGATAGTCGTCGGTGCAGAAAATGAACGTGAGCTGCGCGATGCGGTACTCGTGCACCGCCGCAATGCGCTCAATCCAAGCTACCAGGTCTTCGGCATCGTGGAGGCCAAATTCCGGTACGTCTTCGACTACAAACTCAATGCCGGGGGCTTCGAAGTAGCGCACGCCGGTGGTCGGCGCATTGCTCATGCGGCAGCAGCTTCAGAGGTAGCGTTGGCTTCGGTAGAGCCAGGCGTGAGGGCAAAGGTGAGCTCTACGCGGCGGCCATCCTTGCTGAAATCTACCTCATCTGCCAGGTGGCGAATGAGGAAAATACCGCGTCCGCCGGGGTTCTCAAGGTTTTCGGGAGCCGTGGGGTCGTCGAGGTTATTGTAGTCAAAGCCAACGCCTTCGTCCTCAATCTCAAACTTCAACACATTGTCGTTCACGTACAACGACAAATACACGTTCTTGTCTTTATCGAACTTATTGCCGTGGCGAATGGCGTTGTTGACGGCCTCCGTGACGGCGACCATGATGTTGCCGTAGATATCATCCTCGATGTGGAACGTGTCTTTGGAGTTATCAATAAAACTCTCCACGACGCGGATATTCTCCACAAGCGACGGAATCTGAATTTTAACCTGCTTCATAAGCGGGGCGAAGGGATAGAAAAAGCAGCGCGGAAATAAGAACGGCAAAAGTAGGGTAATGCGTACAAAATTCAGGCAAGCCGGGCTAGTAGCCCGCTGCCCGAATTTCAGAGGCACGATTTGCTACCTACGTTCAGTGCTAACAGGGGTTACGCAAAAACTACTTATTTTTTTGGAAATACTCACTTATTTTTTGCTGATAGTAGGGCGTAAAGGTGGGCTGGGCGCGGCGCAACAAGTCCGTTTGCTGGTCTTTAGCGGCGGGCTTATACTTGTCGAAGGCCGGTGGAAAAACCGGCGCGTGAAACTGCGCGGTCTGGGCTTCGCGCTTGGTGTCCTGGTCGCGCTCGCGGGCCGATTTTTCGGCTTCGAGCATGCGGGTCAGTATTTGCTGCTGGCGCTGAATGGTTTGCTCGGTTAAACGCTTGTTTACGAGGTCGGTTTCAGTTTGCTCCATTAGTTTCTTCATCTCGCCGGCGTTGCCAGCACCGTTTTGGCCGTCTTTGCCCTCTTTGCCGCCGGGGCCATCCTTGCCATCTTTCCCCTCCTTGCCACCGGGCTTGCCATCCTTGCCGGGCTGGCCGCGGTCCATTTGCTGCATGGCTTGGCGCAGCATCTGCTGCTGGCCGGCCAGCTTAGCCAGCTCCTGCGAGAGGGCGCGGCCGCTTTTGCCACTCTGCGACAGCTGCTGAATCTGCTGGTTTAGCTGCTGCTGCATCTTGCTGAGGCTGCCAGGGCCGGGCGCGCCGCCCTTGCCTTTTTTCTTGCCCTTGCCGCTGCTGCCGCTTTGGGGCTGGCCCTTGCCCTGCATCTGTTGCAAGTCGCTTTGCATCTGCTGGAGGGCGCTGGATAGCATCAGGGCCAGGTTGTTCATGCTGGTCATGGCCTGCTGCTGGGTGGTGGTGGCGCGGGGCACGTCGCGCTGCTTGATGTGGGTCATCGACTCGTCCATGCGGCCGTTCATGTCGCCCACTTCGCGGGTCACGAAGCTCTGGATTTTGGGCTCGCGCTTGGCCAGCGCGTACAACGAGTCCTGGATAATCTGGGCATCGTCGCGCAGCTTGCGCTGGGTTTGGCCGAGCTGCACAAACCGCGGGTCAGTCTGGTCCACGATGCGGAAGTCCTTCATCAGCTTTTCCTGGTCGAAGCTGAGCGTGACCAGGTTATCGAGAATGTCGCGCAGGTCGTCGATGTTCTGCTTGGCCTTTTGCTCCTCATCGTCGCTCATCTGGTCCTTCATTTTCTGGGCCATTTTCTTCATGCGCTGGGCGGCGGCCTGCTGGCTTTGGCTGGCTTTCTTATTCTGGTTTTTCGAAAGCTGCTGCTCGCCGTCCTGCATGTCCTGGTCGGTTTGCTGCTGGTCGGGCTTTTGCTCGTCCATGTCGTTTTGGTCGCCCAGCTCCTTGTCCTGCTGCTTGAGGTCTTGCAAATCTTTTTTCAAGTCTTCGAAGTCTTGGCGCTTGTTGGCCTGCTCTTGTTGCAGCTTCTGGTTTTCGGCCTTTTGCTGCTCGGGGCTGAGCTTGTTGTCGGGGTTATTCTTGTCGTTTTTGGCGGTTTCATCGGCCAGCTTTTGCTCGTCTTTGGCCAGCTGCTCGAGGCGGTCGGCGGTTTGCTCGGCTTTCTGCTCAAACTGCATTTGCTTGAACATTTCGAGGGCGCGGTCCAACTCTTTTTGCAGGGTGTTTTCCTTGTTTTCGAGCTGCGCCAATAGCTTTTGCATCTCGGCATCGGGCTGCTTTTGCTGCTCCAGCAGCTTTTGCAGTTTGTCGTAGAGCTTCTTGGTTTCGGGGTCGAGCAGGTCGTTCATGAGCTTTTTCAACTCTTCGGCCTTCTTGGTCAGCTCTTCGCTTTTGGGGCTGAGCTGGTTTTGCTGCTGCTGCAATTGCTCAAATTTTTCCTGCATAGCCTGCACCTGCTGGTCGAGCTGCGCCTTTTGGTCGAGCATGTTTTCCAGCTGCTTGCGGTCCTGAAAGCTCATGTCGCGCTTGGTTTTGAGCTTGTTCTGGCTTTGGGCCAGCTCGCGCTCCAGCTGCTTGCTTTGCTTGGCGGCCGAGCTTAGCTGGCTGGCCACCGAGTTGGCTTGCGTGGCCAGCTGCTTGTCGAGCTCGCGCCGGGTGGGCAGCCGGAATTCCAGTGGCCGCGAGCGCGTGCTTTTCGGCCCGTGCACGCCGTCGTTGTCGGTCGCCTCCACGAAGTATTGCAGGCGGTCGCCGGGTTGCAAATTCAGCGGCCCGAGGTTCCAGGTGTAGGAATAAGTGCCGCCCGCGCCGCCGGGCAAACCCAGGTTTTGCACCCGCGAGGTGCCGCCGGGGCTGCCGCCGCGCAGCACTTGGTAGTGCAGGCGCAGGGCCGTCAGCCCATAGTCGTCCTGCGCGGTGCCGCCGAGGGCCAGAAAGCGCAGCGAGGTAGTATCCGAAAACGTCTCGACCGTGAGCGTGGGCGGCGCATCGGGCACCACCGTGAGCTGGTAGGTTATGGGGTCGCGGTTGAGGCTGGCCGCATTTTGCAGGCGCACCAGGTAGGGCTGCGAGCGCATGGCCCGGCGCTCGGCCACAAAAGTGTCGCCATTGTGGGTGGCGGGCACGGTTTCGGCCGGCTTGTCAAATACCAAGCTCAGCGCCTCGGTGGCCGCTGTGCTAAATTCCCAGCGCAGCTGGCTGCCCTCGGGCACGGTGAGGTTGCCGCCGTTGCGGATGGTTTCGGCCGGCCGGCCGGTGTAGGCCGGATATGTGACGTGCACCGAGAAATCGCGCAAATCGGGCCGTTCCAGCACTTTCAGGTGGTATTCTTCCGAGACAAAGCCCGCCCCGCTCAACTGGAAATTTACGTCCTGGCTGGGCTGCTCGAAGGTATAGCGGTAGGCATTAGGCTGGCCGTTGACCTTAGTTAATGGCTGCTCGGCCCCCTCAATGAAAATGCTGGCCGAAGCCGGCAGCGCCTGGCCCGCCACGCTGACATCCAGCGTAAAATTCTCGCCCTTAAAAACGCGCAGCTCCTTGTTTTTAACTACAAAGTCGAACGGTGCGGGCCGCGAATACTGTCGCTGAAAGTGCCAGATGTGGCTGGTACCCTGCGTAATGAGCGCCGGATAAAACGCCAGCGCCAGCAGCAGCACGGCCAGCGGCGGCAGCACGTATTTCCAGAGCGGCTTGCTTTCCTGCTGAATATCAATGCCCTGGGCAAACGACACGCCTTGCAGCTGCGCGGCGCGCTGCTCGAGGCTGGCCAGCAGCAGCTCATTGTCGCGGGCCTGGCCTTGCAACTGGAGGGCATTCAGCAGGCGGTCCTGCACCTGCGGAAACAGGTCGCCGACCTGGCGGGCGGCCTGCTCATCACTCAGCAGGCGGCGCAGGTTGGCCAGCGCGGCCACGGGCTGCCACAGCCAGCGGCCCACCGCATACACGGCCAGCGCTAAGAAGCTGAACAGCAAGCCCGCCCGCACCACCGTGGGCAGGTACAAGAAGTATTCGAGCGTATTAAAAACCACGAACAAGCTCAGCAGCAGGGCCGCCGCCACCAGGCTGCCACGCACCAGCAGACTCAGGTAAAACTTGCGCTTGTAGGCTTCCAGCTCGGCCCGTACCTGGGTTAGCGCTGGAAAATTGTGGGTTGAAGTCCCCGCCATCGGGGGTGCCGCTACCATCGTCATAAGCAAAGAAAAGGCGGGCGCAACCTGAGCGGCCCGCGCCGCAACAAGTTACGCCCGCCAACGCAACGACGCGAAATGGCCAGGTAGTTCACAGAATCGCTCCCGCGCCCACCCGGCCGCCGCTGATGCGCCCAGCTACTTGGTTTGCACCAGGATTACGCCCTTTATGCTGGCATCGTGGGCATAGTCGGCGGCTTGCTGGCCTTTCAGTACTTCCATGCGGGTAATGCTTTTAGAATCAAGCTGCTCAATCACTTCCTTGCTCGAAACCTGCGCATTCAGGTAGTAGCGGTCGGGCTGCGCCGACGAGGTAGGCATGGGCGTAGGCGAAACCGGCAAGGCCTGCTTTTGCTCGCAGCTAGTCAGGCAAAGCGCCAGGGCAGCAACGCAGCCGAAGTACTTGTAGGTGGGCGAGTTAGCTGAAAAATTTAGCATGGCAAAAATTGGAAAAGAACAAGAAAACCAAGCGTAGGCTTTAGCCAAAAAACCACTTCAGGATACCTTACTGCTTCACTGGCTGGCCGTTGCCATCAAACAGCAGCTGCATGCGCTTGCCGCCTTCGGTGAAAACCGCCCGGTAGCGGTTGGGCTGCTTGGGCACTATCGAAACGCCTTCCTGCTTAGCCCCAGGATAGTTTTTGGTGATGTAAGCAGCGGCCGCCGAGATGGCGGTTTCCTGCGCAGGAGTGGCCGGCACGAGTGGTACCAGGCTATTAATACGCTTATTAAATGCTACTACCTCCGGAGAATCAGCGTTGGCTTTGGTCGTAACCAGTACCGTGCCGCTACCGCTATTGCTGCCAAAAGCCTTACGCTCCTCATCGCCTTTCAGGACGTTGATGGCTAAGATATTAGCCGGGTCTATCGTATTCAAATCACCACCAGTAAAAAGCTTGCCATCAACATAAATGGTAGCTTGTTGCAGCGAGGATTTCGGAGTTGCTACGGGCGTAGGAGCTACTTGGGCCTGGGCCGAAGAGTAGCCCAGGGCCAGCAGTAGCACGAGTGGGGCGGCCAGCAGGTAGCGGCCGAGCTGGCGGGGAGTCGAGACGGGTTGATTTAGCATGGCAATGAAGAGTTGGGGGAGAAGAAAAGGTTGGAAAGCCAGGCAAAACGCTAGCGCTGCTCGGCAAGAAAATCGCCCTCGGGCGAGAAAAAGACATAAAACGGACGCCGACCCTGGGCGAGCTGTACCCGAAGCTTCACCGTGCCCGTCGATTTTTTCTTCAGCTCGGTTACTTCGCCGCTCAAGCGGGCATCGGGGTAGTGGTTGGTGATGTAGGCCAGAGACTTAGGTACTACCGAGTTTACCTCGCGAGGCGTGTATAGGTAGCTCGAGCTCAGGTCTGCCTTGTCGGCTAGGGCCAGCACGGCCGGTGCGTCGGCGTTGGCTTTGGTCGTGATGAAGGCGATGCCAGTGGCCGCCGGGTCGGTGGTGTACTGCTGCATAGTAGTCTTATCCTTCAGGATATCCATGCTGGCAATGGCATCAGATTTAATGGCATTGGCCGCAGTTGCCGAGCTAGGTTTCGCATCAACGTAAAAAGCAAAGTGGTCGAGCGTAGCCGGCGCCGTCACCTGAAACGGGGCTGACAGCCCATTGGGGCCCATTAGCTGCACCATAAACGTGTTGGTAGCCTGAGCGCGGGCACTCGAATAGCCCAGGGCCAGCAGCATCACAAGTGGGGCAGCCAGTAGGTAGCGCCCGAGCTGGCGGGGAGCCGAAGCGGGTTGGTTGAGCATGGCAATGCGGTTTTTGAGGGTGAGAAAAGAGAATTGAAAAGCTAGCGCGGGGGCCGGCACACCGCCTACCTGCTGGCGCAGCAGCAGGTACTGGTAGTCGCGCCGTACCAGGCCGCCGGTGTGTAGGGCCGCCTGGTCGGCCAGGTACTCAAGGTTGTCGAGGGCGGCGCGGCGCAGCAGCCACACGGCCGGGTTAACCCAGGCCAGGGCAGCGGCTATTTGCAGCAGCAGTACATCGAGGGTGTGCCACTGGCGCACGTGGGCCTGCTCGTGGCGCAGGGCGGCGGCCAGGCTTTGGGTGTCGGCCAGCGTGCTGGTAGTTAGATAGATACTGCTGCCGAACGAGAAAGGCCCGCCCGTGCCCGGCACCACCCGCACCGCTTGCCCCAGCACCTGGACTGGCTGCGCCCGCCCGTGCAGTCGGGCCAGACTTAGTAGCTGCGCCAGTAGCCGCAGCAACAGCACGGCCGCGCCGGCCGCGTACACGCTGCCGGCCAGCAGCCACCAATCGAAAGGAGCGGCGGCTCCGGCAATAATAACTGGGCCGCTACCAGGGCCAGTGGTCGTCGAAACCATCACCTGCGGTACCAGCGTCGCCGGCAGCAGCGCCGGCACTGGCAAAGCCGGGTACACCGCCGCAAACCCCAGCGCCAGCAGCAGATAAGCCCGGTTCAACTCAAAAAACGTGAGCCGACGCAGCAGCCCGTAGTAGGCGGCCGCAAACAGCACCAGCACCGCATTGGCCTTCAGCAGGTAGAGCAAAAGCGCTTGCATAATTACTCGGGCTTTTGGTTTTCAATGAGCCGGATAATCTCCTGCAAGTCCGCAGCGCTCACTTTTTCTTCCTTCGCAAAAAAGGAAACCAACTCTTTATAAGAGTTTTGGAAGTGCTCGCGCACCAGCGTGCCCAGCGAGCGGCGCTGGTAGTCCTCGGCGCTCACCAGGGCGGTGTAGCGGAAGGAGTTGCCTAGCTTTTCGGCCGTCAGGTACTGCTTGCGCTCTAGGTTGCGCAGCGTCGAGGCCAGGGTGGTATAGGGCGGGCGCGGCTCGGGCAGTTGGTCGAGCACGTCTTTCACAAAGGCGGGGCCGGTGTGCCAGAGGGCGCGCAAGGCGTCTTCTTCGGGTTGGGTAAGGCGTTCCATTGAGAGGCTATTACGAATATTTCGTAATACTACGAATATTTCGTAAATAGATACTTGCCTCAAGCGGAAAAATTTTCAGTAGCCTCCCGAAATCTTGATTTTAAAATTCAGAAAACCCTTTGTCTGACAAAGAATTAGTCAAATCATTAGGTAGCTTTACTACTTGACTAACAAACTATTGATTTACACCGTCATCAGTCCGCCGCTGCCACGATTGCAGCCACTCGATGGCTGCGCCCTCATTGCCAAAAAAATCGAGCAAATACGTTTTACCCAGGTACGCCTCGGCCGGGACATAGTCGGGGGCCTCCACTATCTGGCGGTGCATATCGGGGCTAAACAAGTAGGCCACGTACAGCCGTCGCCCAAAGCGCTGGGCCAGGCCGGGGTAATATTCATCGAGCAGCCAGCGCTTGGTTTCTTGGTCGGGCGAGGCCCGGCGGCGCAGGTCTTGCAGCCAAAAGCGGCAGCCCGCGGCCAGGGCCATATCGGCCAGGTGCTGGTAGCAAGGGCGCAGCTCGCCCGGCTGCTCGGGCTGGTATAGCCAGCGGCCCAGCAGCACATCCAAGTCGGCGCGCAGAGTAAGCTCCAGAAGCAGTGAGTCGGGCTGGTGGTCGGGCATAAGGCAGCGGTGGCAGCGTGAGTCGGGCAAGACAAAAGCTGTAACGAAAATCAGTGGCCGGGGGCTGCCTCGGCGGCCGGCACGGCCACCACTGCCGGCAGCCGCCGCAGTGGCCCGGCCGCTATCAGCAGCGCCACCACCGTGAGCCCCGCCCCTACCAGAAACGGCATGCCCGGAAAGTAAACCGGGGCCGCCTTGCTGGTAAAAAAGGTAAACAAGCTGGTCATAAAGAGCGGCCCCACTACGCCCGTAGCGCTAATGAGCGAGGTGAGCGTGCCCTGCAATTCGCCCTGCTCGGTGGGTGGCACCTGGCTCGAAATAGCACCCTGCATGGCCGGCCCGGCCAGCCCGCCCAACGCATAAACGGCTGTGAAGGCAAACATCATCCAGCCCTGGCTGGCAAACGCAAACAGCACAAAACCTACTACATAGCACAGGATGCCAATGACCATCGACCGCGCGGGACCCAGCTTGGGGATAGCCACCCGCACCAGGCCGCCCTGCACCACTAGCGCCCCCAGCCCTACCACCCCCAGCGAGTAGCTGATGAGCCGCAGGCCCCAGCCAAACTTGAGAATAGTGTAAAACGTCCAGACCGATTGCGTGGCCGAGCCCGCCAGGTACAGCAACACCAAGGCGGCTACCAGCCCAATTATCTGCGGGTATTTGCCCAGCCGCAGCAGCGAAGCCAGGGCATTGGCCCGCGCCCACTCGAAGGGGCGGCGCTGGCTGGCGGGCAGCGACTCGGGTATCAGAAACAGCCCGTACAGGAAATTGAGCAAGCTGAGGCCGGCGGCGGCAATAAACGGCACCCGGGGCCCAAACTCCCCAAAAAAGCCCCCCAGCAGCGGCCCTACAATAAAGCCCAGCCCAAAGGCCGCCCCCACCAGCCCAAAATTCTGGGCCCGCTTTTCGGGCGGGCTCACGTCGGCGATGTAGGCTGTGGCGGTAGTGAAGCTGGCCCCGGTGATGCCGGCCACCACGCGGCCCACAAACAGCCAGCCCAGCGTAGGGGCCAGCGCCAGAAAGAGGTAGTCGCACCCCAAACCCAGAAGCGAGGCCAGCAGCACCGGCCGCCGCCCAAAGCGGTCGGACAGCCCGCCCATTACGGGGGCAAAGAAAAACTGCGCCGCCGCGTAGGCAAACGACAGGTAGCCGCCGTACTTAGCCGCCTGGCTGATGCCCTCGCCCGTAAGCTGCTCAATGAGCGACGGCATAACCGGAATGATGATACCCAGCCCGATAACGTCAATCAGAATCGTGACGAAGATAAAAGCCAGGGCAGCCGGACGTTTGGGCGACATAGCGCAGTGGGTTTAGTAGCGCCTGCTAAGTACACTAGCCGGCGGGTGCAAATAGTGGTAGCAAAGTTACGCCGGCTGCCCGGCACCGGTTCCGGCGTGCTCATTTTTCAGTTGGCCGTGCCTCACTTCAGCTTAGTCTATTTCATCCGAACTACCGTATCAGGCTCGGCTTCCGCTTTCACCAGTTGGGGCTGGCTTCTATCACTCACCCTTTCACCACCTTTTCTCATGAACCAAAAACGCACCTTCGGCAGCATTCTCACTATTCTGGGCATTATCGGCATCATTATCGGCGCGCTGGGCTTCCTCGGTATCGGGGGCCTACACTTGGGCAAAATGAATTCTGTAGTGCCGTTTATCGTGGGCATCATCTTCTTTTTTGCCGGCATCAACCTGATAAAAACGACCAGCGACCGCGCCTAAACGGCACGGCTATGGCAGCAGGCTTCAACAGCAGCGGAGTAGTTTTGAAATTATTCTGTCTGATAATCAGCCTGCTATTGCCCTTAGTCAGGGTTTTTGGTAGAATTATTTGCCACTCCAATTATTTGCCCTACCTTTGCACTCCCAAACAATGCGGGGTGGAGCAGTTGGTAGCTCGTTGGGCTCATAACCCAAAGGTCACTGGTTCGAGTCCAGTCCCCGCTACTAAAAAGGCCGTTTGCCATGTGCAAACGGCCTTTTCGCTTTTTCAAGGGTACCCGTTGGGCGGCGCACGCAAGCGCGCCATCCATGCTGCCGCTAGGTTTCGCTAGTGTCTGCCCACTGCTGGGCACGCATGAAACACTAAGCGCCGGGCACCCTTGGACTAGCTCAACAGGTTTGTAGTTATTAGCTCAGCCTATGGTAAGGGCCGCCTCGTTGCACGACGGGCGGCCCTTTTCCTTTGCCAAGCGTGCCCCAACTTTGTGTGCCTAGGCTAAAAACGGTTTTGGAATTGCCCACAAAACAATTGTCATTGCGAGCGTAGCGAAGCAATCGCACCCGAACGACCGCCTGCCAGTGTAACCGGAGTGCGATTGCTTCGCTACGCTCGCAATGACAGGCGATTTTGGGCAATTTAGAACAGTTTCTTTGAGTAGTACCGACATTAAAAAGCCCCGCCAGCAAGTGCTAACGGGGCTTTCGGGTCGCTAGGCGCAGTAGCGCTTAGCTTTTCTTGTTGGCCATGAAGCGCGTGCGCTGGTCCTGCACTACCGTGCTCAACTCCTTGGCCAGGGTGTTGTAGCGGCCAATGTCGAGCAGCTTCAGGCGGGCCAGCAGCAGCTCGGCTTCGTCGAAGTTGTTCATCCAGAGGTTGGCTTCGGCGTCGTTGTAGAGAGTGGCGGCGGTCACTTTTTCATCGATGCGGGCCTTTTTGTCCTTTGGGTTCGATTCGGTGAGGGCTTTGTCCCACAGCGCCACGGCGTCGCCGAGCTGCTTGCGGCCATCGACGGCGCGAGCCTGGTCGGCCTGCATCTTGTAGCCCATCAAGACCTTAATGTAGGCCTGGGAATACTCGTCGTAATTCACTTTCTTGTCCGACACCACCCAAACCGACGTGTTGCGCGTGACGAGGCGCTGGCCAAACTTGCTGTCCAGATACTCGGTGACCAGCTTCATGTTGGTTTTCATGATGTTCTCGTCGAGCTGGCGCAGGAAAGTGGGCTGCTCGGCGCTGCCGTAGGCATTGGTAGCTAGGGTGGTGTAAGTGGTCGAGGCTTCCAGCAGCTCGTCCGAGAGCACGCTGCCATCCTTAGCCGTCACCTTGATGGAAACGGGCGACTTGTACGACACTTCATAGGCTTGCTTCAGGCCAGGGCCGGTGGCCGTGGCGGCATCCACCTTGCGGCCATCACGCATCATGATGGACGTGGTGGGGCCGAGCGTGAAGCCATCCATCGTCACCGTCACGTGGATGTCGCCGTTGGGCCCCTGGGCGCGCTGCAAGCCGCTCACCGTGAGGTACGTGCTGGCCAGCGTGCTGGCATCGTACAACTGCGCGGTGTAGTTGGCGGGCGGTATCACGGCCTCGCCGGGCTTGCGCTGGTCGAGCAAAAGGCGGTTGAGGGCTTTTTCCTTCAGCGACTGGGCCTTGTACTCCTGCTTTTCCTTTTCGGCTTTCGTTTTGGCGTCAGCTACGGCCGTTTCGTGGTCGGCTTTTTGCTGCTTCACGTCCTCGGCGTAGCGCAGCACTACCTCGGGCGAATAGGTTTTGGTGCCAGCCGGCAGCGGCACGAGGGGCAGCCGAACGTACTCAAATGAAACTTTTTGGGCGTCGATGCTTTGGCCATAAGCCGTAGCGGTAGTCAGTAAGCCAGCTCCTACAAGGGTAAGAAATGAGCGCATAAAGGGGCAACTAGTGAAAATGGTAAAATAAAAAGAAATGACGCATGTCAATAGACGCGCAAGTTACTCATAAACTGAAATATATAAAGGGCTGGTTGCGCCGATAAATTTGGAATTGATAGCCAAGTAGATGGTTTCGAAGTAAGGTGCTAGTTATTCTTGTCCATCTCCTACCCTATGTGGCTAGCTCCGCCGTAGGCAGCGGCTACTCAGTAGCCTTGCGTGCTGGGCGCGACAGGTTTTAGCCAGAATGCACCGATACGTTCGCGTTTTTACCGTATTACGCCTATGTTAACTCGCATTACTCCTGCCAAGCGCCCGGCCGCCACGCGCCTTGCGGCCGTTGCCCTTTCCCTTAGCTTGTGGCTGGGCCTGGCCCCCGCGGCCCATGCCCAGGTGCCCCTAAACCCGGCGGCCGCGCCCGCTGCGGCCGACACTACCCACAAGTATGAAAACCCGAGTGGTGCGCCCACCCCGGTTAAAAAGCCCTTCCTGAAAAGCAAGCTGTTCAAGGCCGTAGCAGTGCCGGCCGTGCTCATCGGCTACGGCGCTTATACCTTCAATGGCGGCGGGTTTTACACCAACCAAGATGCCCAGCGCGATATCCACCGTCTCTTTCCTTCGTCGAATAGCCGCATTGCTGACTACCTGATTTTTGCCCCCTACGCGGAGCTGGCCGCCGTGACGCTGGCCGGCGTAGAGTCGCGCAACGACCGCCTCAACGTCTTGCTCATCATCGCCAAAAGTGAGGCTATTATGCTGAGCAGTACGTTTGTAGTAAAAGCGCTCAGCCATGAGGAGCGGCCCGATGGGTCTGATAATCTGTCGTTTCCATCGGGGCACACGGCGCAGGCCTTTCTGGCCGCCAGCATCGTGCACACCGAGTTTCGGGACAAAAGCCAGTGGTATGGCATTGGGGCCTACACCATTGCCACGAGCGTGGCGGGCCTGCGCATGATAGTGAACAAGCACTGGCAAAGCGACGTGGTGGCGGGGGCGGGCTTCGGTATTTTGTCGGCCCACCTGGCCTACCTCACCCACCGCAACCGCTGGGGGCGCAAGTCCATTGGCCGCGATATTGGGGTGATGCCCATTTTCTATGGCAGCACCCCCGGCCTCAGCATCACGTGGCGCGCTCACTAGGCCCCGGCTTTAGCTTGCTTCTCAGTTACCTGCTAACGAGCAGCCCGCCGGCTTGACCGCTTACTTTGTGCTCGTATTTCTCCGCGCCTCATGTCCGAATTAGCCCCCAAACTCACTCACCTCAACGAAGCCGGCCAGCCCGCCATGGTCAACGTTGGCCAAAAGACCGTGACGGCCCGCCTGGCCCGCGCCCGCGCCAGGGTGCGCGTCGGGGCCGACATTCTGGCTTTGGTGCAAGCCGGCGACCTGCCCACCCGCAAAGGCCCGGTGTTTCAGACGGCCATTATCGCGGGGGTAATGGCGGCCAAAAAAACGGCTGACCTCATCCCCCTCTGCCACCCCCTGGGTTTGGACGACTGCCAAATCACCATCGAAGCCGTGCAGCCCGACGCGCTGGTAATCGAGTGCGCCGCCCGCGTTACGGGCAAAACCGGCGTGGAAATGGAGGCTCTCACCGGGGCTACCGTGGCTGCCCTCACCGTCTATGATATGTGCAAAGCTATATCGCACGGCATTGTTATCGAAGAAGTTAGGCTGATAGAGAAAACGGGCGGCAAGTCCGATTTTCACTATGAAGGCTAGCGCCCGGCCTGCTTCATTGCCGGATAGTTCTTTTGCGCCATGATTGGGCTTCAAACCTTGGCCGAGTTCTACGCCGACCGGTTGCCCCTGCTTCAGCCCGCCGGGCTGCGGGGCGGGACATTTAGCGCGTGGCGGCTCGAAGATTTCCTCGCCGATTTGGCGCTGGTGGGCATTTATAGCCGCAAGGACTTCTACAAAATAACCCTGACTACCGGGCCGGGCACCTATGTCTGCGCCGACCAGCGCCTGACGCTGGCCCCCGGCGAACTGGCCCTGGTGTGCACCAATACGCAGGTGCCCTACACCTGGGAAGTGCCCGCCGACGGCGCGTGCCGCGGCTACTGCTGCGTCTTCACCGAGGAGTTTTTGCCCGCCCACACCCACTTGCGGCCCGCCGACTGGGTGGTGTTTGCCCCCGACAAGCCGGCTTTTTTTCGTCTCACGGCCCCGCAGTACACGGCATTTGGCGAGCTGTTCGAGAAGATGCTCACCGAGCAGGCATCAAACTACCCCTATAAATACGAGCTGCTGTACCACTACCTGATGGAGTGCATCCACGGGGCGCTGAAGCTGGAGCCCGTGGCCGAGCCGCACGGGGCCACGGCCGCTACCCGGCTGGCGGCGGCATTTGGCACGCTGCTGGCGAGCCAATACCCGGTTATCACGCCTGCGCGGCAGCTGGCGCTGCGCACGCCCCAGGCCTTTGCCGATGCCCTGGCTGTGCACGTCAACTACCTCAACCGGGCTTTGAAAGACGCCACTGGCAAGACCACCACGCAGCTGCTGGCCGAGCGCCTGGTGCAGGAGGCCCGCACGCTGCTGCTGCACACCGATTGGCCCATCAGCCACATCAGCCATTGCCTGGGCTTCGAGGAGCCCACGCATTTTACTCGTTTGTTTCGTAAATACGCGCACTGCTCGCCGTCGTCGCTACGCCTGGTTTGATTGGGGTCAGTATCGGTTTGAATCGCATTAGTTGGGCCTAGCCACGTTCGGGACCTTTGTAAAACCAACGGAAAGCGGTTTTTTCGCTGGTTTTAACTCCTTACTTTTTCCTTATGGAAACGTGGTTCATCACGGGCACTTCGACCGGTTTCGGTCGCCTCCTCACCGAAAAACTCTTGCAGCGCGGCGACCGGGTGGCCGCCACCGTGCGCCAGCCCAGTGCCCTCGCCGAGTTGAAGGCGCAGTACGGCGACCACCTCTGGGTGGCGGTGCTCGACCTCACCGATACGGCCGCCATTCGCCAGGTGGTCGATGCGGCTTTTGCCGAACTGGGGCGCATCGACGTGGTGGTGAGCAATGCGGCCTACGGCCTGTTTGGCGCGGCCGAAGAAGTGACCGACGAGCAGATTCGCCACCAGATTGACACCAATCTTATTGGCTCGATGCAGCTTATCCGGGCGGCGCTGCCGCACCTGCGAACCCAGGGCGGCGGCCGGCTCATGCAGCTATCATCGGCCGGCGGCCAAACGACTTATCCCAATTTCGGCCTGTACCACGCCACCAAGTGGGGCATCGAAGGCTTCGTCGAAACGGTGGCTAAGGAAGTGGCCCCTTTCAATATTGAGGTAACTATCGTGGAGCCCGGCGCCACGCCCACCAGCTTTGGCACTGGCCTGGTGAGCGCTCCGGTGATGCCCGTCTACGACCAAACGCCGGCCGGCGACGTGCGTCGGGGCTTGTTTAACGGCGATTTTCCGATTCCCAACGATGCCGATAAAATAGCGCAGGCCATCCTCGATTCGGCCAGCCAGCACCCGGCCCCGCTGCGCCTGGCGCTCGGCCCCGATACCTACGCCGACGTGCGGGCCGCGCTGGTAGCCCGCCTAGCCGCCCTGGACGCTCAAAAGGACGTAGCGCTGTCTGTGAAAGCCGATGCCTGATGCGCCTAGGGGTGTGCGGCTACCCACACGGTGCCGTCTTCGTATTCCTCTTTCTTCCAGATAGGTACGACTTCCTTAAGGGTGTCGATAATGAACTGGCAAGCGGCAAACGAGTCGGCCCGGTGGGGCGTGGACACGGCCACGACCACGGCCACATCGCCTATTTCGAGGGTGCCGTGGCGGTGCGTCACGGCGATTTTGCGCAGCATGGGCCACTTTTCCTGGGCCATTTCGGCCACGCGGCGCAGCTGGTGCACGGCCATAGGCGGGTAGGCCTCGTAGTGCAGGCGCACCACGCGGCGGCCGTCGCTGCGGTTGCGCACCGTGCCGATAAAGGCGTTGACGGCCCCGGCCTCTTCCGATTCGGCGGCGGCTAGCACAGCGGCCACGTCAATGGGCTGGTCGGTGAGTTCGATTTGCATAAATAACTACTTTATTACTGGTTATGCACTAAAAACGCCTTGTCATTGCGCGGAGGTACGACGAAGCAATCGCATCAGAACGGAACCCGAACAGCCCGTTCTGATGCGATTGCTTCGTCGTACCTCCGCGCAATGACAAGGCGTTTGTTGCTTACCCGCCGCTCACCGGCGGAATCAACGCGATTTCATCGCGCTCGTGCAGCAGCACATCGTCGGCCGCGTACTCATTATTAACTGCCACAGCCAGGCTGCGCAGGTCCGCCAGCGCCGGGTACTGCTGGCGCAGCTCGGCCAGCAAGCCAGTAGCCGACTGCCCCGCCGGCACGGTAATGTCAAGCGAAGACTTCCCCACAATTTCGCGGGCTATACCAAAAAGCGCAATGCTAAGATTCACAATACTACTGAATTAATGCTCAAAAACTAGCCGCCAATCGTGGCCATACTCTCAAAATTGAGCTGGTGCGTAGGCCGCAGGCGCTCGGCCTCGAAGCCATTGGCGGCGCGGTGGTAAAACGCCTGGCTGAGCGCCTCGGCAATAGCTTGGTCGGTAGCGCCGCCGCGCAGCATGGCCCGCAGGTCGAGCACGCCCTGGTCGTAAAGGCAGGTTTTGATGCCGCCCTCGGCCGTGAGGCGCAGGCGGTTGCAGGTGCCGCAGAAGGTGCGCGAGTAGGCCGCGATGATGCCCACTTTGCCCACGTGGCCGGCGATTGTATACTCATTGGCCGTGGCCCCAACCGCGGCATAAGCCGGCACCAGCGGCCCCAAATGCGCCTCCAGATGCTGCCGGATGCGGCGGTGGTTCCAAGGCAGCGACTCGGGCGTGGCCACGTGGCTGCCGCCGTTGAAGGGCATTTCCTCGATAAAGCGCACCTCCACGGGCAGCTCGCGGGTGAGCTCGGCCAGCGGCACCAGGTCCTGAATGTTGCGGCCGTCCATTACTACGGCGTTGATTTTTAGCTGAATGCCTGCGTCGAGCAGCGCGTGGAAGGTCTGCATCACCTGCGGTAGCTCGTCGCGCCGGGTTATCTCAAAGAAGCGCTGGCGGTCGAGGGTGTCGAGGCTGAGGTTAACGGCTTTCACGCCCAGGCGAGCCATTGTGGGCACGTGGGGCGCGGTGAGCACGCCGTTGGTGGTCAGGCTAAGGTCAGTAATACCCGGGATGGCGGCCAGGCGCTCCATGAAGGGCACCAGGTCGCGCCGCACAAAGGGCTCACCGCCGGTGAGGCGCACTTTGCGCACGCCCAGGTGGGTCATTATTTCTACCAGGCGCAGCATTTCTTCGTAGCTAAGCAGCTCGTGCTTAGGCATGTACTTAATGCCTTCTTCGGGCATGCAGTAAAAGCAGCGCAGGTTGCAGCGGTCCGTTATGGCAAGGCGTAGGTACTCCAGGGGCCGGCCGTGGGCGTCGTAAAGCGTAGTAGGTGCGGAAAAACTGCTCATTCGGGAATCCAAGATAGGCGGGGCTGGCCCTGCATTACCCTAAACACGGGCCGCGTGTTTTCATTCCCTCCAACTTTCAAGCGTTGTATAAGGTTGGGGATAACGGCAATGTGCGGTAAGCTTTAGCCTGCCGTGGCAGAAATAAACCCGCCACCCAGGGCAAGCTAAAGCTTACCACACATTAAAATTCTTCCAGGCCGCCGCCCAGCGACTGCACATTCTCATACCCCAGGCCCCGCAGCAATTCCACGGCCTGGGCACTCCGCACCCCGCTTTGGCAATAAACTACTACCGGCCCATGGCGCGGCACCTCGGCGGCGCGGGCGGCCAGCTGCGGCAGGGGCAGCAGCACAGCCCCTGGCAGGTGGCGGCGCTGGTACTCCAGGGGGTTGCGCACATCGAGCAGCAGCGGGGGCGCGGGCGCAGCTAGCAGTACCCGCAGCTCGCTGGCAGCTAGCAGGTTGGTTGCCGCAGACGGTGCGCAGCTGGCATCGAAATAATCGGCTTGATTGGCCGTGTCGAGGTTAATGAGGCTTTGCACCGGGTCGCGCTTAAAGCGGAGCGTGCGGCTCTGGAAGCTGAGGGTATCGAGCAGCCAGAGCCGGCCGCTGAGTACCTCGCCGAGGCCCAGTACTACTTTCAGCGCCTCGGTGGCTTGCACCGTGCCGATGAGGCCGGGCAGCACATTGAGCACGCCGGTGGTGTTGCAATCGGGCGCTTCGGCGGCGCTGGGCTGCTCCGGAAACAGGCACCGGTACGTGGGTCCGCCCTGGTAATTGAACACCGAAACCTGGCCCTCAAACTTATAAATAGCCCCCGATACCAGCGGTTTATTTAAGCTTACGCAGGCATCGTTGAGCAGGTAGCGGGTCGGGAAATTGTCAGAGCCATCGACCACAACATCGTATCCGGCCACTAGTTCGCGCACGTTTTCGGGGCTGACCCGGATGGGGTGCAACTCATACTCAACCAAGTTATTGAGGCGCTGCAAGGCATGGGCGGCGGCTTCTACTTTAAGCTGGCCCACATCTTCCATACCGTACAGAATCTGGCGCGGCAGGTTGGTTAATTCCACTTTATCGGCATCGGCCAAACCCAGCGTGCCCACGCCGGCCGCCGCCAGGTATTGCAAAATGGGGCAGCCCAGGCCACCCGCGCCCACCACCAGCACGCGGGCCTGGCGCAGGCGCTGCTGGCCGGCCTCGCCGATTTCGGCTAGCTGCAGGTGGCGGCGGTAGCGCTGGCGCTCGGCGGGGGTGAAGGAAGAAGCAGACATATTGAATACGCGGGTTGGCCAGCCAACTACGGGTGGCAGGTACCAAACTGACTCCTGCGGCCTGGGGTTCGGGCTGCGCCAGGAAAGCCAGGCTGCAAAACAGCTGGCACGGAACAATAAATAATTTACTGTCAGTAAGATAGGTTACGAATTTGGCCCGCTTTTCCATTCAGCTCATTGCTGCAAAGTGCGCTCGCTGAGTTATGCTTGGCAATTAGGCAAGGGCATAGTAGCATGGCAAGAAAAAATTGAATGAAATCGATGAATAAATTATATATGGATGAGCATTATACATATATTTGACTCCGAATTTTTCACCATTTTCCCTCTCCCACCCTCTTCTCTTATGAATCATCCTTATTCATCTTCGTTGCCCCGCTGGATGCGGCACGGACTAGGCACCCTGGCGCTGCTAGCTGGCGCAGCCGGCACGGCCCAAGCCCAATCCAGTGCGCTGGTGCAAGCCTCGTTACCCGGAAGAGGTCCGGCGTTTCCCGCCGCGCAAACCCGGCCGCTCTCGGGCGCTTCCGTTACCTACACTCCCCTGGGCGCGGGTGCCCAGATGCGGCAGCAGCAGCAGGCATCGGTAGTAGTGACACCGACGACTACCGTGACGTTTGCCAACACCCAGCAGGGCTGGTTTTCACCGCAGTTAGGCCACCTGGCTACCAATTCTAACTATCTTGTTGGTAATGATGGGTTCGGTGCGCTTTATCGCGACTATTTTACCTTTTCGCTGGCGAGTCTTAATTTGACGGGCAAGCAGGTAGTGAGTGCTTCCCTCTCAGTGGTCGATAGCCCTTATACAGACTCTCCTACCTCAACTGTAACCTATACGCTGCACGATGTAAGCACCCCCACTGCTACGCTGGCTGCGCAGTACTCGGGCGGCGACCCGGTGGTAACCAGTGTGTACAATGATTTGGGCACCGGCCAATCCTACGGGAGCTTTGTAGGTAGCACAACCGTAACCGGCGGGCGGCGGGTTTACACCCTGGCTGCGGCCGCGCTGACTGATATTACCGCCCGTGCGGGCCAGAGTTTCACGATTGGGGGCATGCTCCAGGAAGAGCAAAATTCGGGGCTCTACCTATTTGGGTATACAGGTTTGGACAATACGGTCACTGGCCAGCAAATCCTGACGCTGGAGCTGGCCGATGCGCAGTCCATTACGACGGGCCCGGTAAGCTCTCCGGTCTGCGCCGGGTCGGCGGTGAGCGTGCCGTTTACGGCGTCGGGCACCTTCACAACGGGCAACGTTTTCTCGGCTCAGCTCTCGGATGCTACCGGCAGCTTCGCCACGCCGACGACCATTGGCACGCTGGCGGGCACCGTTTCGGGCAGCATTGCGGCCACCGTTCCGGCGGCTACGCCAGCCGGCAGCGCCTACCGTGTGCGCGTGGTGAGCAGCGCGCCCAGCGCCACGGGCACCGATAACGGTAGCCCGATAACCGTGAACACAACCCCCGTGGTAACGGCCCCCGCCAACCAAACCGTTGCTAGTGGCGCATCGGTGACTTTTGCCGCTACAGCCACTGGCAGCCCGGCCCCCAGCCTGACTTACACCCTCAATGGCAGCCCCATTACCTCGCCTTATACCTTTCCGGTGGGCATGAACACCGTTACAGCCACGGCTACCAATAGCTGCGGCTCCGATGCCAAAACCTTCACCGTGACGGTGGCGTCGCCACCGGCCACTATCAGCGTGCAGTACCAGACCGGCGACCTGGGCCAGCCCACCGACAACCAGTTGCGCCCCTTCCTGCAACTGGTGAACACGGGCACCACGGCCGTGCCCTACTCAAGCTTGACCGTGCGCTACTGGCTGACGGTGGAGAACTTCATGGGCCAGCTCGTCACACCCATCGACTACGCCAAGCTGGGCACCAGCTTCGTAAGCGCCCGCTACGTGCAGCTGGCCACGCCCCGCCAGGGCGCGTTTGGCTACATCGAGTACTCCTTCGCAGCTGGCGCTGGCAATCTGAATCCGGGCACCGACTCGGGGCCCATCTATGGCAAGGCCTACAAGCCCGACTACACCAACTTTGACGAGACGGATGATTGGTCGTACCAGACCAGCAGCAGCTTCACCACCAACTCGCACCTGACGCTCTATCAGAACGGCACGCTTATCAACGGCACCGAGCCCCCAGCCGTGGCCGCCACGACCGCCCTGCAAGTGTTCACGGCCAGCCGCGATGCCTCGGCCAGCACCTCGTACCTGAGTGTGCAGCTGCAAGTGCGCAACACGGGCAACGTGCCCCTGAACTACGGCGACGTGAAAGTGCGCTACTACTTCACCCGCGACGGGGCCACGACCGTGGTGCCCATGGTGGACTACGCCAAGCTCGGGGCTAGCAACATCAGTTTGCGCGTGGTGAACCTGGCCGCGCCCGTGAGCGGGGCTGATGCCTACCTGGAAATCACCTTCTCTGGGGCTCTGGGTGTGTTCTACCCCCGCACCAGCACGGAGGACATTCTGCTCAAGCTGCGCAAGGACAATTACCAGGCCTTCGACCAAACCAACGACTACTCCTTCAACGGGGGTACGGCGCTGGCCCTGAACACCCGCGTCACGGCCCTGGCCAACAACCAGCTCGTTTTCGGCACCCCGCCGGCCGGTACACCTGCCATCTTAGCCCCCACCAGCGAGACGAGCGCCACAGCGGCCAGCCCCACCGAGGCCGTGGCTACTGCCACGCAAAAAGCAATGGCCTTGTCGCTCACGGCCAGCCCCAACCCCTTCGGCGAGCAGCTGCAGCTGCGATTTGCGCTGTCCACCACCCAGGCCTACACCCTGGCCGTGTACGATGGGCAAGGCCGACTGGTGCAGCAAGTAGCCAGCGGCCAGGCCGAAGCCGGCCAGCCTCAGGAGCTGTCCGTGCCTACCCACACCTATGCCGCAGGCCTCTACCTGGTGCGCCTGACTACCACCTCCGGCGTGCAGCTCCTCAAGCTCGTCAAACACTAAGTGGCCAATAAACCGCTAAACGGTTGATTCTGACGCAGTAAAAACCCGAGCCTTATTCTTCTTATCCGGCCAGAATCCACTACCTTAAGTAGCTGGAAGCTTGGCCGGATAAGAAGAATAAGGCTCGGGTTTTTTACGGTAGCAGGACTTACAGTCCGTAGGTGACGGTGAGGTAATAGAGGCCGCCCACGCTGGGGCCGCCCAGGTAGGTCACGTAGTAGTTGTTGAGCACGTTGCTGGCGCCCAGCTTCAGGCGTATTTGCGCCGTGGGTATCTGGTAGCTCACTTGGGCGTCGAGGTTGCTGTAAGCGGGCACGTCGCCATTGACCAGGAAAGTCTGCGAGTAGTAGCTGACCTGGTGGCGGAAATTGACGCCGAAGCCGAAGTTGCGGTAGGCGTTTTCGTTGCCCAAGCTCAGGTTGTAGGCCCAGCGTGGGGTGTTGAAGCCGTCTTCGAGGCCGTCACCGTTTTCGGTGCGGTCGAGGCGGGTATAGGTGGCGTTGCCGCCCAGCAGGTAGCCGCCGGCCACGTTGTAGCGCAGGCCCGCCGAGCCGCCGTAGTTATACACCTGGCTTTGCGAGTTGGTCCAGAGGCGGTAGCGGGCCTGGGTGGCGCGGGTATTAAGGGCAGTGGCCACGGCATTCAGACCGTTGGCGCTCTCGGTGAGCGGAATGTAGTTGCCCTGGAGCGGGTCGCGCACCGGCGAGTTAGTCACGCCCGTCTGGCCGATGGGCGTGTAGGCCTCCACCTGCGCAATGAAATCGCGGTACGAATTGTAGTAAAAATCAATATCGACCAGCAGCCGGCCGCCCGGCCCATACGCCGCTTTGTAGCCCACTTCCAGCGACTTGATGTACTCGGGCTTCAGGTAGGTATACGGGTTTTTTTGCAGCGTGCCCTGGTTGGCCAGAATGGCGGCCGCCCGCTTCTGGGCCGTGGTTTGGGTTGTGTTATTGCTATTGATGGCGTTGGTTACCTGGGTGTTGAAGGCGTCGATGCTGGCGCGGGTGTAGCTGTTCTCAAACACGCCATCGCTCATCACGCGCAGCCCGCCAATGCGCTTTACCTGCCCGCTGTTCACGTTGGAGAAGCCCTCAAACAAGCTCGGGAAGCGGTAGCCGCTTTGGTAGCTGAGGCGAAAGTTTTGTTGCTGCGTGGGCGAGAACACGGCCGTGAAGCGGGGGTTGAACTTCACATCGAAGTAGTCGTTTTTGTCAACCCGCAGCGTGGCCGTCAGGCGTAGCTTCTCCTGGAAAAGCCGCCCGCCCGCTTGCACAAAGCCACCGGTTTTCGAGTACGTCAGGTTGTCGGCCAGCGCGTCTTTGCCCGGCTCGGGGTTCACGAAGTAGTTGCCATCGGGCACCACGAAGTAGGTGCGGTGGTCGGCCCCAGCCAAGATGTCGAGGTTAGGCGTGAGCGAGGTGCCACTGCGCCGCAGAGCCTCCGCAATGTTCACCTGGGCCTCGCCGTGCAGCATCTTCGACTGCACGCGCAGCGCCGCGCCCTGGTCCCAGTTGTTGATAGACTGCAAGTTAGCCAGGCGCTGGTTGAAGGCCTCGGTGCCGGGCTGCAAGCGGCCGGCATCGGCGGCCACGCGGGCAGCGGAGTGCGCCTGGGCTATGCCGGCCCCGTTGGCCACGGCGGCGTTCCAGGCGGCGGTGTAGTCGGCATTCCACACGGCATCCGACTTATAGCTGCGGTCGATGTTCTCGGCCATCGAGCGCAGGTTGTAGCTTTTGCCGGTGTTTTCGCTGGTGAGATAGGCGCGGGCCTGCACCACGGGCGTGGTCAGGGTCAGGGCGTGCTGCTGCAACAAGTAGTCTTGCAGCCGGAAGCGGTTCGAGCGCTGGTACACGTTGTCGAAATTGGCCACGCGGTAGGTGTAGGCCAGCTCCACGCCCGGCCGAAAGCGGTAGTGCAGCGCCCCATCGGCCTTGAGCTGCCGAATGTTATAGTCTACCACGTCGCGCTCGTTGTAGCCCGTGCGGCCCACCGAATACACCCGCCCGCCCAGCGTTAGGTTCGAGCGGTCCGACGACTCGTTGCCGTAGCTGCTCACTGGGTCGCGGGCCGGGTTGTCGCTCCCAAACAGCCCCACGGTCGAGTTGCCGTTGGGGTTAATGTCGGTCTGGTCGTTGGCAATCCAGTCGTAGGCCCGCAGGTAGGTGCCGTTCACCTTAAACGCCAGCTTGTCCGGCACCAGCACCTTGGCGTAGCGGGCGCTGGTTTCGGAGTAGATGGACGAAGAAGCGCCATTCTGCCCAAACGTTTTCACGTTGGGGTCGTTGACGTGGTTTATGCCCGTCTGCTGGCGCACGCTCAGCCCCTCGTAGGCAAAGGGGTTTTTAGTGGTGAAGTTGGCCAGGCCGTTGATGGCGTTCAGCCCGTAGAGGGCGGCGGCCGTGCCGGGCACTATCTCCACGTTCAGAATGTCCAGGTCGCTCGGACCCAGCACGTTGCCAATGGGCCCGCCGATGTGCGGGGCCTGGTTGTCCACGCCATCCACGAGCTGGGCAAAGCGCACGTTGGTCGTGTTGGTGAAGCCGCGGGCGTTTATCACCTTAAAGCCCAAGCTGGGCGTAATCACCTGCACGCCCTTCAGATTCTCGATGGCATCGAAAAACGACGGCGCGGGCGACAGCCGAATGGCGCGTGAGTTGAGCTTTTCCACCGTCACCGGCGATTGCAGAAAGCTTTCCTCCACCCGCGAGGCCGACACCACCACCTCATTAAGGTCCGAGTGCAGCGTGTCTTTGCGAGCAGGCTGGCGGGGCAGCTTGGTATTTTGGGCGGCGGCGGGGTAGGCGAGGGCAAGAGCCGAGGCACAAGCTACTGAGCCGCGCAGCATGTGTAGCTTTTTTTTCATAAAAAGAAAGAAGTTGTCCTTGCGAGCGTAGCGAAGCAATCGCACCAGGACGAGCCACTCGGGTTCCGTTCGGGTGCGGTTGCTTCGCTACGCTCGCAAGGACAGAATATATTGCACAAGCGTTGACTTACTGAACTTTAACCACCCGTAAACCCGTGACCTGGCGCACCCAGCGGGCGGGCTTTTTCTCCAGCGGCACTATCAATTGGTAGGGGCCATCGTGCTCGGGCAGGGGCTTGCCATCGCGCTGGTCGGCCAGCAAGATGGTCTGGGGCGAGAAATCAGCGTCGATTTCGGGCAGGGCAAATACAGCTTGGTAGCCATCGGCGGCGGTGGCCAGTATGGCCTCAGCCAGCACCGGGCCGTGGATGCCTTTGCCCTCGGGCGCGCCGGCCAGGTGCAGCACATCGCGCAGGGCCACGCCGCGGTACACGTGTTTTTTACCTTCTTTGTCGGTGGTGGTTTGCTCGCGGTGGGGCAGGGCCGTGAGTTCGGCCGCCGTGAAGGTGCGGGGCGTAGTCACTAGCCCTTCAATGCGAATGCTGGCGGGGGCTGGGGTTGTAGCTTGGGCATGCGCCGCGGGCGCAACAACTTCAGCGGCAGCGGCTAGGAGCAAGCCGCCCAGCAGGGGCCGGCGGTAAACCCAGGAAAGTAGCGCGTTCAAAATCAATAGAATCGTTATGTTGGGGCGAATATAACGATGGGCGCAGCCGATTGTTTACGTTTTTTTACCGCCTTATTGGTAAAGCCGGGCCGTTTCGTCGGCAAGGAACTGGGCAAAACGGGCTTGCATGGCCTGAAACTCGGCCACGGCCTGCATGCCGGCCTCGGTGAGCACCGCGCCGCCGCCGTGGCTGCCGCCCGTTTGGGTGCCTACTAGCGGCCGCCGGGCCTGCGTGTTCATGGAGCTTACCAGGTCCCAGGCTTTCTTATACGACATGCCCATCTCCTTGGCCGCCCGCGAGATAGAGCCGGTAGCGGCAATGCGTTCGAGCAGCTCGAGCCGGCCAATGCCGAGAAAGCGGTCGGCCGGGCCTTCTATCCAGAGGCGGCCATTGGCGCGAAAGGCGTGGTTGTCGGCAAACAGTTCGTGCATAGTGAAAGCAGCTAAAAAGGCTGGCCGAAAGTAACGCCCGCCCGGCTAGCCTGGTTGCTGCGCCAGCCACGCCGTGGCCTCGGCCTCCTCATCAAAGGAGCGATAGCGCAGCGGCAGGCCGCCCACATTGGCGGTGATGAAGGACGTAGCCAAGCGGGCATAAATATCGGTCGACACTACTACGGCCCCGTGGCGGTAGCCGCCCTGCTGCACGGCCTGGGGCAGCCACTCCTGAGTTACCCATTGCTGCTCGGCCGATGAGAAGGGCCGCATGGCCACTTGGTTGACCAGAATTTTGCTCCACCCGTGCTGCCGCAGCGCCTCACTCATGCTGGCAAACAGGCGCTGGGTGTCGGCCAGGGTGCGGGGCTGCGAGGTCCAGTAAGCGCGCAAAAAACCAGCTGGGTCGGCCAGCAGCCGCCCGGCAGCGTTCGTAAAAAGGAGCGTCGAATCAGCCAGCATCAAGGAGTGAAAATAAGAGTTGCTTTTGAAGCAAGCCCATTCAAAAGCGTCCGCTAAGCAGCGCGCTGCCTGACGACCAAATTCTGTTGTTTTTACTTCACAGGACCAAGCGTGTGGCCAAGCCGCTCGCTAAATAAGGCCTGGTCCCAGCCGAATGTTTGCGCCCCGGCTACGCTACTTTAAGTAGCCACGCGGCGGCTTCGGCCTCTTGGTCGAAGGAGCGGTAGCGCAGCGGCAGGCCTTGCACATTGGTGGTAATGAAGGCCGTAGCGAGGCGGGCATAGGTATCGGTCGATACCACAATGGCCCCGTAGCGGTAGCCGGACTCCTGCACGGCCGGCGTTAGCCACTCCTGCGCTATCCACTGCTGCTCAGCGGGCGAAAAAGAAGTCATTAAGGTCTGGTCGGCCAGCACTTTGCCCCAGTTGCGCTGCCGCAGGGCGTGGGCCAGCTGGGTCAGCAGCCCCTGCGTATCGGCCAGCGTGCGCGGGGCGGCCGACCAGGTCATGCGTATAAATCCCGCGGGGTCGGCCAGGAGCTGGCCCGCCGGATTCGTGAATAAGACAGACAAAGAAGCAACCGCCATACTGGCCCCAAAGGTAGCGGAAGCCAGGTGAGAGCCGGCTGAAGAAAAGCTGGGCAGCTAAAGCCAGGGGAATAATTGGGCGCAGCTGCGCGTTAGGGTAAGAAAGGGCGGGCGCATCCGCGCTGGCCTGCCGACCTTTGCTCCTATGTTCTTTTGGCTGCCTTCTATGCGTTTGTATTTAGTTCTTTTGGCCGTGCTGCTGGCGGCCGGCTGCACCAAAGTCTACGGCCCCCAGCGCCTCGATTTTGTGAATACCACGCGCTACACCTCCAGCAACCGCACCGGCCTGAACCCGGCCGATACGCTAGCCAGCCGCCTCTACGCCGAAAACACCGACGCCAACGGCCCCAAACTCGGCCGCATAGTGGTGACGGTGCGCTACCAGCCCCGGCGCAACCCTTTTTTGTACCCTATCCCCCTAAGCTCATTCAACCGCGACTCTATCGACAAAAGCGCGGAAAACTTTGTGTTTCTGGATAGCACGCTGGCCAGCGGCACCGATAATTTCTCGCTGTTCACAACCTACGGCGTGCGTACCACCACTGGCGCCGAGCGCTGGCAGTACGAACTGCGCAACACTGACAACAACGTAACGGCCAACCGGGCCGTGCAGCTGAGCATGCGCCGCCCCGACTCGCTCTACACCTACCAGGACTATACCCTGCGGCTGGTAGTGCCAGCCGTGGGCGTGCCCGGTGGCGTGCGGCTCAAGTCGAGCCGCCGGTTTTTGAGCTTGCTGCCCGGCCTGGCGCTGCCCGGCTACACGGTGCTAAAATCGGGCGCGCCCGGCACCGCCCAAGCGGCCGCCCAAAAGCTGGTCGACCTGGTGGTTTTGGCCGATGGCCTCACCATCGTGGTGCCCGAGTCCTTTACCCCCAACACCACGATATGGCCCAGCGCCAACCGCCGGGCCACCCTCATTTACCCCGCCGTGGGGCAAATCCCCAACACCTTTGCCGGCCAGGTAACGGACTCGACTATTACCCAAACTTTTCGAACCGCCATCAGAACGGCCATCGTGGGGGGCAACACGGTCACGGGCAAAACCGTGGGCCCAGTGAAGAAAGACGACATCTATGCCTTCCGCACCAACGAAGGCACGCCGACTGCCCCCAGCTACCGCTACGGGCTGCTGCAAGTGCTCAGCATTCCTACCACCACCACTACTACCGCCACGGCAGGCTTGCAGCTGCAAGTGCGCATGGCCAAGCAGTAGGCAGTAGGTATTTAGCTCAAAAGAAACGGCCGCCAGTAGCATACTGGCGGCCGTTTCTTTTGAGCTATTGGCAGGCAAGGATTTCGCCGGGCATGCACCCGCCGTGCAACCGGTGACTACCTAAATAGCATCTTCCGGATATCTTCATCCTAACCTTTTCCGAGTCTATGCCCGCACTTCACTTACTTTCTCTCGCTGCCATGGGCGTGCTCGCCACCAGCCTTAGCTGCCAGCGCGCCAACGACGAAACCCCATGCCCCGAAGGGGATGTCACGCCCGTGCCGCTCACCGGCTGGAACTACAGCCCCTATTGCTTTGCCACGCCCGTAGCCGGCGGCCAAGCTCAAACCTACGTCATCAACTCGCAGGCCGACTTGCAGGCGCTCAATCACTGCATCACCGCCCCTACCATCGATTTTAACCGCTACACGCTGCTGGCCGGCAAAACCAAAACGGCTTCTTGCAGCTCCGTAGATTCGCAGCAGATAACGCAAACCTGCGCCACCGGCTACACTTACCACGTGCAGCTGGCGGCCGGCTTGTGCCAAGCTTCTACGGAGGTTATGTACTGCGTGCTGGTGCCCAAAATACCGATGGGCACGGCGGTGGTTTTTGATGTAAAGCTGCCTTAAGTAAGTGCTTGTCTAACTGGCCGGTCATGCAGAGCGCAGCGAAGCATGACCGGCCAGTTGGATAGGCATTAAGCACTTCCAAATACTGGTTTAAGTAGCACGCAGAAAGCCCAAAAAAAGGGCCTCACCCAACTTGGGTGAGGCCCTTTTTAGCTTGCGCTCGCGGTGCTTATTGCTTCACGAAGCGGTCGGTGTAGGTCTGCTTGGCACCCACTACCTGAATGAGGTAGAGGCCATTGCCCAGGTTACCCACGCGCTGGTTGAGCTGCTGGTTGAGCTGCTCGACCGAGCCCGTGCCGTGCATTACCACGCGGCCGTCCACGGTCTGCACTTGCAGACTCAGGTTCGAGCCGGTTTCGGGCACCTCAAAGCGCACGGTGTTGGTTACCGGGTTGGGGTAGAGGCCTAGGGCTACGCGGTTGCTGCCCTTGGTAGCCGTCACGGTGCTGAACGAGTAGCGCGTGAAAATCGGGTAGTGGTCGGTGGTCGTGTTGGCGTAGTTGGTGATGGCACCCGCCACGTCGGTGCGCACGGCAGCCGTGCCATTGATGTAGAAGTTCGCCATGTTGCGGTTGGCGATTACGTTGTCAATCACCGTCTTGTAGCCCGTCGTCGATTGCAGGCCAGCCTGGGCCAGCGGCAGCGAGATGGGCACGTAGTTGGCAGCATCCGTCACGAAGTTGTTGTACGACGATACGGCCGGCGTTACGCCCGTGGCGATGGTGCCGTTCAGCACGTCGTTGTAGTCACCCACAATCACGTTGTTGGCCGTGGGGTAGGTGGTGTCGAGCAGCGTTTTGAGCAGCGCCGAGCCAGTCTGGCGGCGGGCATAGTCGTTGGCCGAGGTAGCCGTGGCGTTCGCCTTGGCGTGAATCACGATGAAGTTAATTGCCTTGGTCACGCCGTTCAGCGTCACGTTGGCGGTCATCATATACGGGAAGCGGCCCGACGCCCAGGGCGTGAAGGCGGGGCAGGCATCGGCCTGCGAGCAGCGTAGCAAGCCTTGGAAAGCGGTCGGCGTCACGATGTCGGTGCGGTACACGAAGGCCAGCTTCTGGGCACCCGCGTAGTCAGGGTCAGTGATGTTGTCGGCATACGAGCCAAACTGCGAAGCCCGGAAGTTGTAGGGCACGCCGAGGGCAGTCGACAAGTCGTTGACCACGGTGCGGAAGCGGGCGGTATCCACTACTTCCTCAAAGGCATACACGTCAGCTTTCAGCGCAATCATGGCGGCCGTCACGTTGGCTTGCTGCAAGGCTTTGTCCGTCGGCCCGAGGCCAGCGGCGGTCGAGCCAAACCACTCGATGTTCCAGTTCACCAGCTCCAGGGTGGTAGCGGTGTCGTAGGTATCGCCCGAGAGCGACACGCTGGGCACCGTTACGCCGGGCGAAGCAATGGCCAGCGAAGCCGTGTAGCTGGTCGAAGGCGTGGTGGGGCGGAAGCGCACCGTCACGGCCTTGCTGGTGTTGTTGACCTCAGCCACCGTCAAGCTCAGGGTCGGCGTGAAAGTCGTGCCGTCTTTCGAGAGCGTGAAGGCCGTGTTCGAAGGCGTGAGGGTGATGGGGCCGGTCAAGTCGTTGGCGGCTACCGTTAGGGTGCGGTCGCCGTTGGTATTAATAGCCTGGTAGCCAAAGGCCAGCGTGCTCTGGTCGGTGAAAGCCACCGGGGCCGGGGCCGTAGCCGAGTTGGTGAGGGCCATATCGTCGAGCGACCAGCGGGCCGCGCCGCCGGTGGTCGAGGTGTACACAAACGCCACGTACACGTTGGCGCCTTTGTAGGCGGTCAGGTTCGCGGTGGCCTGGGTCCAGGTGTCGGAGCCCACAGCGGGGAACTGCACGTTGAGGTCGGTCCAGGTGGCGGCGCTGGGCGCGCCGGTGCCGGTGTAGTTGGTCGATACGCGCAGCTTCAGGGCCGGACCGTTGAAGGCCGTGCGGCTCCAGAACGAGAACAAGGCGAAGTTGTAAGCCGACAGATTAAAGCCGGGCGAAATCAGCCAGTCTTCGTTGGCCACGTTGCCGCTGGCGTAGCCGTTCATTTGCACGCCATAGGGGGCCACGGCGGTGCCGGTGGGGGCAGCGGGGTCGCGGCCGTAGCTGGTGCAGGCCCAGGTTTGCGCGCCCGTCACGCTGAACTGCGACCAGCCATCCGAAATAGCCGTGGTGCCGGTGCAGGTGCTGAAGTCAAAAATCGTTTGGTTGGGGTCTTTGCCCGTGCCCGCCAGCGTTACGGTGCGAGTGGTAGCGCCGGTGCTGGTGTTGGTGATGGTGCCCGTGAAGGGGCCCGTGGTAGTAGGCGTAAACTTCACGTACACCGTCTTGGCCGTGGCCAGGTCGGCGGCGGCATACGTCTGCGTGGTAGCGTACGTAATGTTGTCCTTCGAAATAGTAAAAGGCCCGGTGGTTGTGAGCGTGGTCGCCGCCGTCAGGTTCGCGCCCGACAGCGTGTACGTTTGCGCCGTAGCCGAGGTAGTGTTCACATTCTGGCTACCAAAGGCCAGCGCGTCCGGCGTGGCCGTGAGGTAAGGCGTAGTAGCCGAAAGCGGGGTCCAGCTCAGCGAGAAGTCGTCGATGGCCGAGGTCGGGCGGTTGCCCGAGTTGCCCGAGGCATTCAGCGCCGCAATGCGAATCCAAACCGGGCCGGTCTGGTTGTCCAGCAGCTGGTTAAAGCTCACCGTCACGGTGTTGTTGCTGAACGATAAGTCGCCCGTGGTGGCCGTGGGGCCGATGTTGATGTAGCTGGTCGGGGTGGCCCCGAGGCCGTAGCTCACCTGCCAGGTCGTGATGCGGGGCGAGGTTTCATCCAGCGATTGCAGCTTGAACGACAGCGAAAAGTCAGATTTGCCGGTCGTGTTGGCGGCTTCAAATACGAAAGCCGCGCCGGGGTCGCCCAGGCTGCCCGTCTGCCGCACGCCCAGGGCGCGGTCGGTGGCCGCGTTTTGCACGGTAGTGGCCGAGCCAGCCGCTACGCTATTAGCCGAGGCGAAGTTCTTAAACCCACCGCCGGTATTGTTCCAGGCCGTGGCAGCAAATGTGGGGGCGGCTGCCGTGCCCAGGGTGGTTGCAGTAGCCGCCGCGTACACGCCAAAACCGGCGGGCAGAGCCGTGCCGATACCGTTAAAATTCTCGACGTAGGGACTAGTGCCCAGGGTAACGGGCGTTTGGGCTTGGGCCGTGGCAGCCGCCAGCGTTAGCCCGCTGGCCAACCCCAGAAAGAGGAATCGTTTTGTCATGCGGAAGTAAAAAGAAAAATATAATAGTGCAAAATTACCCTGTAGGTGTAGCTTCAGTGTTAAGCCAATGTTTCCAAATCAACTACTGACCTATCCGCTGTGCCTTCAGCTATATTTCATATTGCTTGAAATATAGCTATTTAACGCAGGTTTCAGAGCAGTAGACAACGGTTGGAAAACGGTAGTTCACCCCAGCGCCCCGATTCGGGAAATGGAGCTGAAAGAAGCACGTTTGTGACCGGGGTTGCACCCCTCCGGCCGCGGCTATTCACGCATGGTTGAGGTTACTACTAGCCCCGCGGCAAGCAGAACCCTAGCTTTGTAAAAATTTCTGGCAGAAGATAGTAGGCATGCCGACTGTTTTTTGCTAAAAACGCAATACCTTTAGTCCACCTTTCTCACCCACCCTCATTACTCTATACATGCAGGCAAAATCTATACTCCTCACGGGAGGAGCGCTGCTGGCGGCTGCCTCAGGCGCGCTGGCAAGCGGTTTCCAAGTCGGCCTCAGTGGCCAAAAAAACATCGGTATGGGGGGCACGGGCACTGGCCTTTTCCTCGACCAGGCTGCCCAGTTCTACAATCCTGGGGCCTTTGCTTTTGTGCAGGGCAATAGCATTCAGGGCGGCCTCAACATGGCCATTCCGCGCATCTCGTTCCGCGCCGACGGCGGCCCGCAGGAGACGCTTCAAAACAAAAACGTTTTTCCCTTCAACGGCTACGCCGGCTATAGCATCAGCGAAAAATTCAAGGTTGGCGTGGGCGTGTACACGCCTTTCGGCAGCGAGCTGCACTACGCCCAGGGCTGGACGGGCCGCTACACCCTCACCGATATCAACCTGCGCTCGGTATTTGCGCAGGTCACGGCGGCGTATGCCATCTCGCCCAAGTTTGCCATTGGGGCCGGCCTGGTGGCGCTGGCCTACGGCGACGTAGACTTGCAGCGCGACCTGCCGCTGCAAGGCCAGAGCGGCAACGTGGCCCACGCCCAGCTCACGGGCAAGGCCGACCACAAGGTGGGCTACAACGTGGGCATCATGTATAAGCCTTCCGACAAGCTCAGCATTGGGGCCAGCTACCGCTCGCGCGTCGATGCGCACGTGAGTGGCGGCAGCGTGGGCCTCAGCAACGTGCCCGCCTCCACGGCGGGCAGCTTCACGGCCACCGGCTTCGACGTGACCCTGCCGCTGCCCGATGTCTATAGCCTCGGCGTGGGCGTGCACCCCAACGACAAGCTGACCCTGGCCTTCGACGCCAACCTGGTAGGCTGGAGCCGCTACCAGTCGCTCGACTTCACCTACACCGGCGGCGTGCTGGGCGGCAATACCTCATCGTCGTCCATTCGGCACTACCAGGATGCCGTGGCCCTGCGCCTGGGCGGGCAGTATAAGCTCACGAGCGGCCTCACGGTGCGCGCCGGCGGCTTCTACGATTTTGCCTGCGTGCGCGATGGCTACGTGACCCCCGAAACGCCCGACGCCAACCGCGTGGGCCTCACGGCGGGCTTCACCTACGCGTTTGGCGAGCGCTTCGGCATCGATGGCTCGTTCCTGTTCGAAGACTTCCAGCAGCGCGGCCAAAGCCAGACCCAGCTGATAGAGCAGGGCACTACCGACCGCGTGGCCGGCACTTACAAAACGACCATCAGCGTGCCCGGTATTGGGGTGTACGTGAAGTTCTAATTCCGACCTTTTTCCCACCTGCTACTCGTTATGACTACTTTTTCTTCCTTAGCGGCCCAAGCTACGCGGCCCGCGCTGGCGCTCCTCGGCCTGGGTTTCGGGCTGGCCGGCTGCCAGGCCAATATCGACGGCCCTTCGGCCAACCCCGGCTCGCTCGATTTTAGCAGCTACGTGGCCGTGGGCAACTCTCTCACGGCCGGCTACAGCGACGGCGGCCTCTACAACGAGGCCCAGGCCACCTCGTATCCGGCCATTTTGGCCCAGCAGTTTGCCGCCACCGGCAAGGGCCAGGCCAGCTTTGTGCAGCCCGCCTTTTCGGCCGCCAAAAAAGATGGCTCGGGCTACATCAAGCTGCAAATCGTGAACGGTGCGCTAGCCCCCGTGCAGCCCGCCGCTTCCAACAGCTTTTTGGGCGAGATGCTGGCCGTAACCGGCACCACCCTGCCGGGCGGCAACCAGCTCGAAGCCTACTCGGGCCCGCAGCCCGATAACCTGGGCGTGCCCGGCATTTCGGTGCTCAGCAGCTTGTCGTCGCTCACGGGCGGCCTGGCCCCCTACGGGGCCATCAACCCCTTCTACGAGCGCCTGCTCACGGCCGCCGAGAAGCCCTCGAAAGACTACGTAACCTACATCGGTCAGAAAACGCCCACCTTCTTCACCTGCTGGATGGGCAACAACGACGTGCTGGCCTACGCCTCGGCCGGCGGTGTGGTAGCCCCCACCAATCCCTTTGGCGGCCTCACCGATACCACGCGCTTCGGCATTGGCTACCGGGCTATTTTGAGTACTATCTCCAAGAATGGCACGGTGAAAGGCGCGGTGGCTAATATCCCGAACGTCACCACTATCCCGTACTTCACCACCGTCACGGTTACGGCCGTAGCGGCGGCCTTTAAGGCGGCCAACGCGGCGTCGCCCGGCGTATTCATCCAAACGTCGAGCACCACGGCACCTGTGCGCCTGGCCACCACCGCCGACCTGCTGACCCTGACCTCGCAGGCCGTGGTAGCTACCGGGGCCGGCAGCACGCCCACCAACCCGCTGCCCAACCAGTACGTGCTGGATGCCACGGAGATTGCGGCCGTTACGGCCCGCACCACACAGCTCAACGCCATTATCGCCAAAACTGCCCAGCGCTTTAAAGTACCGGTGGCCGACATGAACACCTTTTTTACGTCGATTGGAACTACCGGCGTGATTACCAATGGGGTAAATAACACGGCCACTTTCGCCAGCGGCAACCTGTTTTCGCTCGATGGCGTGCACCCCACGCCCCGCGGCTACGCGCTGGTGGCTAATGAGTGGATTCGAGTTATCAATAGCTACTACGGCTCGGGCATTCAGTCGGTGAGCCCGACCAACTACCGCGCAGTACTGTTCCCGTAAGCGCTCCGAATTAATGTCGTGCTTAGAAAAGCGCCTTCCCAACCGCGGGAAGGCGCTTTTTTTAGGTGTAGCGCCGCCGGGTTGCCAATTAGGGCGCCAAACCGCCCCGTCGTTGTATCTTCGTGACTGCTGCTATCCAGAAAGACCGAGGGACCAGGCCCGATGACGTCTTGGCAACCGCCCCAGGGCTGGTGCCAACTCCTGTTCGGCCAACGTATTAGGTCGAAGAAGATATCAGCCGGAGCCTGCGCCCTGCGGCGTGGCTTTCTTTCTGGATAGAGGCTATTTGCCCGTGCTTTTGCTGCCAGAAAGAATATGTCCGCTGCCGTTTCGCTTGCCACCCCCGTCGCCCCCGACCCCGCTAGTATTTCGCCTTTGCCCGCGCTCATGCGCCAGCGCCTGCTCATTCTGGATGGCGCGATGGGCACCATGATTCAGCGCTACCCGCTGGAAGAAGAAGACTTCCGGGGCGAACGTTTTGCCGACCACTCGCGCCCGCTGCGTGGTAATAATGACTTGCTAAGCCTCACGCGGCCCGATATTATCCGGGCCATTCACGCTGAGTATTTTGAGGCGGGGGCCGACATGGTCGAAACGAACACCTTCAGCGGGACGACTATTGCGCAGGCCGATTACGCGCTCGAACACATTGTGTATGAGCTTAATTACGAGTCGGCGCGCCTGGCCCGCGAGGTGGCCGACGAGTACACCGCCCGCACGCCCGAGCAGCCGCGCTTCGTGGCCGGGGCCATCGGCCCCACCAACCGCACCGCCTCGCTTTCGCCCGATGTCAACCGCCCCGGCTTCCGCGCCGTGACTTTTGATGAGTTGGCCACCGCTTATTTAGAGCAAACGCGCGGCCTCATCGACGGCGGCGTGGACACGCTGCTCATCGAAACCATCTTCGATACGCTCAATGCCAAGGCGGCGCTGTTTGCCGTGCAGCAGTTCTTCAACGAAGGCGGGCGGGTGGTGCCGGTTATGATTTCGGGCACCATTACCGATGCCTCGGGTCGTACGCTGAGCGGGCAGACGGTAGAAGCGTTTTGGCACAGCATCAAGCACTTGCCCTTGCTGAGCGTGGGCCTCAACTGCGCGCTCGGGGCCGACCAGCTCCGCATCTACGTGCGCGAGTTGGCCCGCCTTGCCGACGTGCCCGTATCGGCCTACCCCAACGCGGGCCTGCCCAATGCCTTCGGCGGCTACGACGAGTCGGCCCAGGAGTTTGCGGCGCTGGTCGAGGATTACCTCAAAGAAGGCTTGCTGAACGTGGTGGGCGGCTGCTGCGGCACCACGCCCCAGCACATCGGCGAGTTGAAGAAACTGGCTGAGAAATACGGCCCCCGCGAAGTAATAGACGCGGTGCAAACCCGCATGCCCACGCTGGAAGAAAGCGAGCTGGTAGATACCGAAAACCCGCTGGTGGGGCCGCTTAGCAAAGGCACTACATCGCTGGCCGGCCTGGAGCCCTTCAATATCACGCCCGCCAGCTTGTTCGTGAACATCGGCGAGCGCTGCAACGTGACGGGTTCGCGGGCGTTTGCGCGCCTTATTCGCTCGGGCGATTATGAAGCGGCGCTGGCCGTGGCCCGCGCCCAGGTGGAGGGCGGCGCGCAAGTGCTCGACATCAACATGGACGAGGGCATGCTCGACTCGGAGGCCGTGATGACGACCTTCCTGCACCTCATTGCCTCGGAGCCCGACATTGCCCGGCTGCCGATAATGATAGACTCGTCGAAGTGGACGGTGCTCGAAGCCGGCCTCAAGTGCGTGCAGGGCAAGAGCATTGTCAACTCGATTTCCCTGAAGGAAGGCGAGGAGCGCTTCAAGCACTACGCCCGGCTGGTGCGTCAGTACGGCGCGGCGGTGGTTGTAATGGCCTTCGACGAAGACGGCCAGGCCGATAGCTACGAGCGCCGCATTGAAATCTGCGAGCGCTCGTATCGCATTCTTACCGAAGAAGTTGGCTTCCCGGCCGAGGATATTATTTTCGACCCCAATATACTCACCGTTGGCACCGGCCTGGAGGAGCACCGCAACTACGCGCTCGATTTTATCCGGGCTGTGAAGTGGATAAAGGAGAACCTGCCCGGCTGCCGCACCAGCGGCGGCGTGAGCAACATCAGCTTCTCCTACCGCGGCAACGACGCGGTGCGCGAGGCCATGCACGCGGCCTTCCTATACCACGCCATCCGCGCCGGCCTCGACATGGGCATCGTCAATGCCGGCCAGCTCGCCGTGTACGACGAGATTCCGAAAGACCTGCTGGAGCTCTGCGAAGACGTGCTGCTCAACCGCCGCGCCGACGCTACCGAGCGCCTCGTGGACTTTGCCGAAACAGTAAAGCAAAAAGGCAAGGTGGAAGTGGTGGCCGACGCCTGGCGCAGCCTGCCCGTGGCCGAGCGCCTGCAACACGCCTTGGTGCGCGGCATCACCGAGTTTATCGACCAGGATACCGAGGAGGTGCGCCAGCAAGTCAGCCGCCCGCTCGACGTGATTGAAGGCCCGCTAATGTCGGGCATGAACGTGGTCGGCGACCTTTTCGGAGCCGGCAAGATGTTCTTGCCGCAGGTGGTGAAATCGGCCCGCGTGATGAAAAAAGCGGTGGCGTATTTACAGCCTTATCTGGAAGCCGAAAAAGAGGGCGCGGCCCGCCAAACGGCCGGTAAAATACTGCTAGCCACGGTAAAAGGCGACGTGCACGACATTGGCAAGAATATCGTGGGCGTGGTGCTGGCCTGCAACAACTTCGAGATAGTGGACCTCGGCGTGATGGTGCCGCTCGAACGCATCCTGGACGAAGCCCAGAAGCAGGGGGCCGATATTATCGGCCTCAGCGGCCTCATCACGCCCTCGCTCGACGAGATGGTGTACGTGGCCCGCGAGATGGAAAAGCGCAAGCTGCAAGTGCCGCTGCTCATTGGCGGGGCTACTACGTCGCGGCTGCACACAGCCGTAAAAATAGCGCCTGCCTACTCGGGGTCGGCAGTGTACGTCAATGATGCGTCGCGCTCGGTGGGCGTGGCGGCCAGTTTGCTGGGCTCGGGCAAAATAGCTTATACACAAACCATTAAAGACGAATACGCCGCCCTGCGCGAAGACCACGCCGGCCGCCAGCGCGACAAAGCCTTTCTAACCATCGAAGCCGCCCGCGCCAACGGCTTCAAGGCCGATTGGGAAACGACGCCCATCACCAAGCCCACTTTTCTCGGCACCCAGGTGCTGGACAACTACCCGCTCGATGAGCTAGCGCGCTACATCGACTGGACGCCCTTTTTCCATACTTGGGAGCTAAAAGGCCGCTACCCGCGCATTCTGGAAGATGCCAATTTAGGCGAGGCCGCCCGCCGCCTCTTCGAAGACGCGCAAGCGATGCTGGCCGAAGTTATTGCCAATAAAAGCCTCACGGCCCGCGCCGTGCTGGGCTTTTGGCCGGCCAATACCAAGGACCTCGACACCATCGAAATCTACGAAGACGACTCGCGCCAGCAGGTGCGCGACGAGTTTTTCACGCTGCGCCAGCAGAGTGAGAAAGCGCCCGGCGTGCACAATATCGCCTTTTCCGACTACTTGGCCCCGAAAGAAACCGGCCGCGCCGATTACCTCGGCGGCTTCGCCGTGACGGCGGGTTTGGGCATCGAGGCGCTGATTGAGAAGTACGAGGCCGACCACGACGACTACTCCAGCATCATGATAAAGGCCATCGCCGACCGCCTGGCCGAGGCCTTTGCCGAGCGCCTGCACGAGCGCGTGCGCCGCGAGTTCTGGGGTTACGACCCCGAGGAAAGCCTCAGCGGCGAAGAGCTGATTAAGGAAACCTACCGGGGCATCCGCCCCGCGCCCGGCTACCCCGGCTGCCCCGACCACACCGAGAAAATCACGCTCTTTAAGCTGCTTGATGCGGAGCGCCAAACGGGTATCATCCTTACCGAAAACCTGGCCATGTACCCCACCGCGGCCGTGAGCGGCATGTACTACGCGCACCCGGCCTCCAATTACTTTGGGCTGGGCAAAATCGGGCGCGACCAGGTGGCCGATATGGCCGAGCGCAAGGGCATGCCGCTAACCGAGCTGGAGCGCTGGCTGATGCCGAATCTGAATTATGACCCGCAGTAGCGCGGACTCTGTGAGTCCGCGAATTGAACCGTTAGCCTAGCCTTTTCGCGGACTCGCAGAGTCCGCGCTACTTCCATGAAAGTAACTGAACACCTTTCCCGCGCCGCCGGCAAAACCCTCTTCTCGTTCGAGGTATTGCCCCCGCGCAAAGGCGAAAATATCCACAGTCTCTTCGGCAACATCGAGCCGCTGATGGAGTTCAAGCCACCGTTTATCGATGTGACCTACCACCGCGAGGAGTTTGTGCTGCGCGAGCGGCCGGGCGGGCTGCTCCAGCGCAAGGCTGTGCGCAAGCGGCCGGGCACGGTGGGCATTTGCGCGGCCATCAAAAACCGCTTTGATGTGGACACCGTGCCGCACCTCATCTGCGGCGGCTTTGCCAAAGAAGAAACAGAGAATGCGCTGATTGACTTGCACTTCTTGGGCATCGATAACGTGCTGGCGCTGCGCGGCGACCCCATCAAAAGCGAGGGCCACTTTCAGCCGCACCCCGATGGCCACACCTACGCCTGCGACCTCATTGGCCAAATCGACTCGCTCAACCACGGCCGCTACCACGACCACGACGAGCAGTACCAGCCCGCTGGCGCTGAGCCCGTGCTGTGCACCGATTTTTGCATCGGCACCGCTGGCTACCCCGAAAAGCACTTCGAAGCTCCCAACCACGGCTCGGACATTCGCTTCCTCAAAGAGAAAATCGACCGCGGGGCCGATTACATCGTGACCCAGATGTTCTTCGACAACGAGGAATTTTTCAAGTTTGAAAAGCGCTGCCGCGATGCGGGCATCACCGTGCCCATCATCCCCGGCCTCAAGCCGCTGACTACTAAAAACCAGCTCACGGCGTTGCCCCGCGCCTTTTTCCTCAGCATACCCGAGGCGCTGGCCGAGGCCATCCACCAAGCCAAAGACAATGCCGCCGCCCGCGAGGTCGGCATCGAGTGGTGCCTCAACCAAAGCCGCGAGCTGATGGCCCACGGCGTGCCTTGCCTGCATTATTATTCGATGGGCAAGTCGGAGGCCATCCGCCGCGTGGCGTCGGGGCTGTTTTAAGCCATTGTCATGCTGAGCGCAGCGCAGCGTAGTCGAAGCATCTTGGCCGCTTCGTTGCTAACGGTAGAAGTTAGTACCCCAGCCAAGATGCTTCGACTCCGCTGCGCTACGCTCAGCATGACGACCGTTTTACAATATCCCCGCCACACCGCTGACTACCAGCGCCACCAGCGAGGTATTAAATACAAACGAAATCAGCCCGTGCAGCAGCGCCACCCGGCGCAAAGCGCGGCCGCTGATGGTCACATCGGCCGTTTGGGCTGTCATGCCAATAACGAAGGCGAAGTAGGCCATATCGAGGTAGTCGGGCTCGGGGTCGTGGCCGGGGAAATCTAAACCGCCCACATCGGAGCCATCGTCGTTGGCGTCATAATAAATGTGGGCGTAGCGCAGCGTAAACACCGTGTGCACCAGCAGCCACGCCGACCCCACGGCCACCACGCTGAGTGCCACGTGCTGCACCAGTGCTATTTTCCCGAGGTTGTGAATGGTGCCCAGCAATGCCACCACCGCTAGCAAGCTAGCCCCCGCTGCCACCACCACGAAGATGGAGCTAAGCGTGCGGCTCATGTCTTCGGTGGCCGCCACGGCCCGGATGCGGTCGGCATCGGCCGTAATTATGGCCGACCACAGCAGCCCCAGCGTGACTACGCCAAACGAGTCCCAGGCCGCTACCAGCCGGCTGATGGTGCTGCTGGCCGCGCCCAGCCCAGTGGGCAGCCACTGCCACGCGGCGGCGGCTACGGCCAGCGCCAGCAGCAAGCGAAAGACGGAGGGCAGGCGGCCCACCCGGCGCAGCAGCGCCCACGAAACAACCGGCGTATTCACACGGCAAGGTAACGCGGGCGGCGTGGTACTTTGCGCGCTGTATTACCTAGCTGCTCTATGTCCGTTCCCTATCTCGTTGGCCTGCTGCGCGAAGGCCGCACCCCACCCGACCGCCGCGTGGCCCTGACGCCCAAAAAATGCGTTGAGCTGCAAACTACCTACCCCGGCCTGCGCGTGCGGGTGCAGCCCAGCCCCCACCGCGCCTACGCCGACCAGGAGTACCGCGACCTGGGCCTAGAGGTGGCCGAAGACCTCACCGATTGCGACATCCTATTGGGTGTGAAGGAAGTGCCCGTGGCCCAGCTGCTACCCGGCAAGACCTACCTCTTCTTCTCGCACACCGTGAAAAAGCAGCCCCAAAACCGCGAGCTACTGCGGGCCGTGTTGCGCGAAAACATTACCTTAATCGACTACGAACTGCTGACCAACGCGGCCGGCGAGCGCATCGTGGCCTTTGGGCGCTACGCGGGTATAGTGGGAGCCTATAACGGCCTGCTTACCTACGGCCGCAAGCACAACCTCTACGAACTGAAACCTGCTCACTTGTGCCTCGATATGGACGATATGCAGGAAGAGTTTTTCAAGATTAAAGCCCTGCCCGCCATTAAAATAGCCGTGACGGGCTCGGGCCGGGTGGCCGGTGGCGCGCTCGAAGTGCTCGACAAGATGGGTTTGCGCCAAGTTAGCGTGCACGACTACCTGCACCGCGATTTTCGGCGGCCGGTGTATGCGCAGCTGCGCTCGCCTGACTACCACTACCGTCGCGATGGCCACGCCTGGGACACGGCGCACTTTCACCAGCACCCCGAGCAGTACGGCTCCGATTTTGCCCGCTTCCTGCCCCTCACCGATTTGCTGATTGCCTGCGCCTACTGGCACCCGGCCGCGCCCCGGCTGTTTTCGGAAGCCGATACCCAGGAGCCTGATTTTAAGATAAATACCATTGCCGATGTCACGTGCGACATCGATGGCTCTATTCCGCTCACCAAGCGTGCCAGCACCATCGCGGCCCCGGCCTTCGACTACAACCCCACCACCGGCGAGCTGGAAGCTGCCTACTCGCAACCCGAAAACATTACCCTAATGGCGGTAGATAACCTGCCCTGCGAACTGCCGCGCAATGCCAGCCGCGACTTTGGCCGCCAACTACTCGACCAGGTTTTCCCGCACTTGCTAGGGGGCGACGCGGCGGGCGTAGTGGCGCGGGCCACCATTGCCCAAGCTGGGCAGCTGATGCCGCGCTATGACTACTTGGCCAGCTATGTGGCTGGTTAGTCTTTGCTCAGCGGCAGGCTGGCGGCCGTGTTGACCGCTCCTTCGGCTAGGGTAGATACTTCGCCGGTAAGGCTGATTTTCTTGAGGACACTGTGGCCGGTATCCGTGACGTACACGGTGCCAATAGCATCGACTGCCACCCCCGATGGGTAAGTAAACCCGCTGGCGAGCAAGGCCGCCGCCCCGGCTGGGTTTATTTTTTGAATGTTATTGTTGTAGGTGTCAGCTACATACACCGCGCCCGTGGCATCGATGGCCACGCCATGCGGCTTATTGAGCTGGGGGCACGTAAGCTCCGAAACTGCTCCGGCAGGGCTTACTTTCTTGACGCTGTTGTTATCGGTGTCGGCCACGTACACGGTGCCGTCGGCCGCCACGGCCACGCCATTGGGCTTGTTGAAGCCCGTGGCCAGCGTGGAAACCCTGCCGCCCGGCGTGATTTTGCGAATAGCGCCAACATTGGCTTCGCGGCCGGCGTCGGCCACATAGATGGTGCCATCGGCCGCTACCGCCACGCCCGCTGGGTAGGCTAGGCCATGGTCGGCCAGCGCTGATACTTCGCCGGCCGGCGTTACTTTCTTAATGCTGTGGCTACCCGCATCGGCCACGTACACGGTGCCATCGGCGGCCACGGCCACGCCCGTGGGGTAGGTGAGGCCTGTGCTAGCGAAGCTTGACACCTCTCCCGCAACATTAACTTTTTTTACAACCGCATTATCGGTATCTACCACGTAGATGCTGCCATCGGGCCCGATAGCCACCCCAGCTGGGTAGCTGAAGGTGCTGGCTGGTATGGCTTTAGCTAGCGCTTTGGCGATTTGGAGGGCTACTGCGCTGCTGCTGGCGGCCGCGCCGCGGGCCGGCTTACCCAAGGGCAGGCCAGCCGGAGCGGCCAGGCTTACCAGCAGGGGCAAGGAAAGCGAAAGTAGTATTCCTCTCATAAAAAAGCCGGCGCTCAGTGGCACGTATCGCTTCAAAGATACTCGTATTCGCCTCGCTTTGTTTCACATTATTTAACGGATTATTACCACTATCAGCTTTTTAGGCTCACTAGTGCTTCAGGTAGCACCTTTGCGACCATGAACCTGACTACCCGCGCCACCACGCCCGAGCTCATGGACGACCTTGGCCTCGCTACCGAGGAGCTGCGCCAGAACCTCGATGAGCTGGAAACCATCAATACCTGGCTCGGGGGCTACCAGCCGGTGCTGGCGGCGCTGGCCCGGCTGCGGCCGCAGTGGCCCACGGGCCGCCTGCTGCGCCTGGCCGACCTGGGCAGCGGCGGCGGCGATACCCTGCGCCGCATTGCAGCCTGGGCGCGGGCGCGGCGGGTGCCCGTGGCCCTCACGGGCATCGACGCCAATGCGTTTATGCTAGACTACGCAGCTACCAAAAGCCAGGCTTACCCCGAAATCAGCTACCAGCAGCTCGATATTTTCTCCGACGAGTTTGCGGCGCAGCCCTACGATGTGCTCACGGCCAGCCTCTTCTGTCACCACTTCACCGATGCCGAGCTGGTGGCACTATTGCGCAGTTGGCAGCAGCAGGCGCAGCTGGCGGTGGTAATTAACGACTTGCATCGCCACCCGCTGGCTTATTACAGCATTAAGTACCTGACAAAGCTGCTGGGCGGCTCGCGCCTGGTGCAGCACGATGCGCCGCTCTCGGTGGCGCGGGCCTTTTCGCGGGCCGACTGGCAGCGGCTGCTGGCGCAGGCGGGCATCACGCGCTATGCCCTGCGCTGGTGCTGGGCGTTTCGCTGGCAGGTAGTTATCCATGCGGAAGCTTCGTTTACCTCAAACTAATGATAACCAAATTATTAGGTGCGTGGGTGCTCATTTTATTGCTCGCAGCCTGCGGTCAGCAGCAGCCCTCGGCCGACGCCCCAGCTGCCCCTCAGCCCGCCACTGCGCCAGTGGCCGCGCCCGTGCCAGCCATCGAGCCGCCAGTGCCCACGCCGCCTGTCCGGTTTATGGCTTCGCAGCTATACGGTACCTTCGCGGCCGTGGCTGATACGGTGTTGCACTTGCCAGCGCAGGCCTACCACCTGCACTGGCAGGTGCGCCTCGACACGCTGCGGCCCCTGACCCACGTAACGCCTCCCAACCCGAAAAATCATTTTCCGGGCGATACCAGCCGGGGTTTTGAAGGGTACTACACGGTGGAGGTGCGCGACTCGCTGGGCCACCGTGTAGGCCACCACACCTTCACCAAGGCCGATTTTTATTCGGCCGTGGGGCCCGAGCTAGTCATCAGCAGTGAGGTGGCGCTACCCCAGCTAGTGGGGTATAGCGCGCCGCTGGGCGGGCTGGTTTTTACGGTGAATTTTAATGCCCCCGATACCGACTGGTACGGCGTGGCGGTGCTGGTGCTGGCCCCCGGCGGGCAGGTGCGCTACCTGGGGTCGGGCATCGCAGGTGGTGGCCCCGACGTAGCCGTAACGCTGGCCGCCGATGGCCGCACCCTCTTGACGGAGACGGAGATACGCCACGCCGGCCGGCCACCGATACTGCTGGCGCGAGCGGGTGCCGAATTGCGCGGGGCCATGCTGCTAAACGACACGCTGGCGCTGCTGCTCTACGAGGCAGGCCAGTCCCTTACGCGTGCTGATGGCATGCCCTACCTCAAGTCTACTCTTGCCCAGCAGCGCCAGCCCAACGCGTTTGTGCGCGACGTGCGCAATGGCCAAGAAATAAGCCACTTCCGCTACGATGGCTTCTACGAAGAGCTCGGCTATGTCGTGCCCTGGCAAGTAGTGCCCCAGGCCCAGGCCGCCTACCTACTCGATGCTGCCAAAGGCCTATATGTGCTGCCCCTGCGCCAGCCTGCCACTGGCCGGCTGCTGCCCTTTGCGGCTCTGCCCCGCGCTGCCGGCCTGCCCGCCGCGAGCGAGGTCAGCTTTGAGTTGATGGGCCCCGTGCAGCGCTACCGCTTTCTAGCCGATACTGCCCAGGCTACCAGCGTGCGTTACCAACTGCTGAAAGATTAACATTCTGTTTGATAAATAGTTAACCATCCAATTCCAGCGCCGGTTTCGGTTTTTAGTATTCCCTCTACCCGGCTAGGTATGGCCGGGTAGACTGCGCATATTAGCCAAGTGGAGATAATGGATGGGGCACTGTTTAATACTAGAAATAAGTTGTTGCAAACGGGTAGTTTTTACCCAAAAAAGAGAAACATTAAGGCTAAAGCCACAATAAATACTACGTACATCAGGCCATCGGACAATATATACTGGCGGTAGCGTTGGAAAAACTCGCGCAGGCGGCTCATAGGCAGGGCAAAAGGGCCCGGCGAAAGTACGACGGCTATTTTTTGCGTACTTTTGAGGCTATTCCTGTCTTTATTATTAATGCCTGTTATTCCCCTAAAACGTTGGATTTTTGCCCCCGACCCCGACCCGGCGACGGTGGCTGGCCTTGGGGAAACGCTGAGTATCAGTCCGGTATTAGCTCGGCTGTTGGTGCAGCGTGGCATTACGTCACCCACCGCCGCCCGCGAGTTTTTTGAGCCCGAGCTGGCCAACCTGCCCGCGCCCTGGCTGATGTGCGACATGGACCTGGCCGTAGCCCGCTTGATTAAGGCGCTGGATGGCCACGAGAAAATTTTGGTGCTGGGCGATTATGACGTGGACGGTATCACGTCGGTGGCGCTGGTAGTGAGCTACTTGCGCCCGCTGGCCGAAGCCCCCGACACCCCCGAAGAGCAAAGCCGCTTCCAGCCCTACATCCCTGACCGGCACCGCGAGGGCTACGGTATCTCGATGCAGGCCGTAGACTTTGCCAAGGCGCACGGCTTTAGCCTGGTTATTTCGCTCGACTGCGGTGTGAAAGCCGTGGAGCAGGTGGCCTATGCCAATGAGGTCGGCCTCGATTTTATCATCTGCGACCACCACTTGCCCGGCGAGGAGCTACCGGCCGCCGTGGCCGTGCTCGACCCTAAGCGCTTGGATTGCAGCTACCCTTATCCCGACTTGTCGGGCTGCGGTGTAGGCTTCAAGCTGCTGCAAGGCCTGACGGAAAAATTAGGTTTGCCGCTGGCCCCGCTCTACGCGCAGCTCGACCTCGTGACGGTGAGCATTGCCGCCGACGTGGTGCCCGTGACGGGCGAAAACCGCATTCTGGCCGCCCACGGCCTGCGCCGTTTCAACGTGACCCAGGCCGCCGCTGCTCAGGCTGCTCTGCCCGCCGTAGAGCAAACCGCCGCTGACACCCTCGATGGCCCCGCGCCGCGCCCGCAGCACGCCGCCGAGGCCGTGCTGGCCCCGCACGATGGCCTGCGCCCTGGCCTGGCCGCGCTGCACGAGCTGGCCGCCCCGCGCCAGGGGCCCTTGAGCCTCAGTTCCTTAGTATTTGGCTTTGCGCCGCGCATCAACGCGGCGGGCCGCATGGGCGATGCCCACCGCGCCGTGAATATGCTGCTGGCCTCGACCCAGCAGGAAGCCCGCTACACGGCCGAAGTAGTGGACCACATGAACCAGGAGCGCCGCCTCTCCGACGCGCGCACCACGCAAGAGGCGCTGGCCCTGATAGCCGAAGACCCCGAGGGCAACACCTCGCCAGCTACGGTGTTGTTTCAGTCGCATTGGCCGCAGGGGGTGCTGGGCATTGTGGCCTCGCGCTGCCTCGACCAGTACTACCGCCCCACGGTTATCCTCACCGAAAAGGATGGCATGGCCACCGGCTCGTCGCGCTCCATTGCGGGCTTCGATGTGCACGAGGTATTGGAGGCGTGCGCCCCGCTGCTAAGCCAGTTTGGCGGGCACCGGGCGGCGGCGGGCCTCACGCTGCCCGTCGAAAACCTGCCCGCCTTCAAGGCGCAATTTATGCGTGAGGTGGCAGCCCGCGTGCCTAAAGGCCAGCAGCCCGTGCGCCCGGTTGATATTGATAGCTGGCTGGATTTCACGCAGCTCACCTCCGAGTTTCTCACCGAAATGCACCGCCTCGAGCCCTACGGCCCCGGCAACCCCGCGCCCGTGTTTGCGAGCACAGGCCTGCTGGCAATGCCGGGCTCGGTACGGCCCGTGGGCCAGGCCGGCCACCTCAAGCTGCGCCTTATGCAGCCGGGGCAGTCGCCGGGCGTAGTGCTCGATGCCATCGGTTTTGGGCTGGGGCATTATCTGCCGCGCTTGCTTGAGCAGCCGGAGGTGCCTTTGCAGGCTTGTTATATTTTGGAAATGAACGAGTTCAGGGGCCAACGCACCTTGCAGCTGCGCCTGCTCGACCTGCGTTGGGAAGAAAAATAAGAAGTAAGTTGGTGAAAGGATGAAGGAGTGAGTTGGTGAAGGAGTGCAGGAATTACGTAAGTAGTCCTTTACTCATTCACCAACTCACTCCTTCATCCTTTCACCGCATGCGTTACGTTTCTCTGGACCTTGAAACCAGCGGCTCCGACCCGCTCCGCCACCAGGTGCTAGAGCTGGCGGCCGTGGTCGAAGACACCCGCCGCACCGCCACCACGCCGCTGGCCGAGCTGCCGAGCTTTCGGCGGGCCCTGCGCCACCCCGAAATATGCGGCACGGCCGGTGCGCTGGCCCTCAATGCCCGCCTGCTCGAAGAGCTTTCCGACAAAACCAAAGCCGACGCGCCCGACATCTGCGGGCCAGAGGAAGTGCTGCCGTTGCTGCGCGAGTTTCTGCTGGCCAACGGCTTCAAGCCCGATAAGAAAGACCGGGTGAGCTTCACCATCGCCGGCAAGAATATCGGCGTGTTCGACATTCCGTTTTTGCGGGAGCTGCCCGGCTGGGGCACGTTGGTAAAGGCCGAGCCAGCGGTGATTGACCCGGCCGTTTTCTACCTCAACTGGCACAAAGACTCGCGCCTGCCCAGCATGCTCATCTGCCAGGCCCGCTCGGGCACCGCCGAGCCCCACGTAGCCCACGAGGCCCTAGCCGACGCGCTGGAGGTAATCCGGCTGCTACGGCCGTTTTACGAGCGGCCGTTCTACAAGGAAGTGAGTGAATAAGTGAGGGGGGAATGAGTAAATGGAAACAGAACCATTTACTCATTCCCCCCTCACTTATTCACTCATTAAAAAAGCTACCAGCTGCCGCTGGCCCCACCGCCGCCGCTGCTGCCGCCGCCGAAGCCCCCAAAGCCGCCGCCTCCACCACCGCCGAAGCCGCCCCCACCGCCACCAAACACGCCCCGGCCACCCGAAAAGTCGCCAAAAATGATGGGCGGAATGAAGCCGCCCCCAATGCCGCCGCGCCCGCCCCGGCCGCCGCCGCCGCGCGAGCGCAGCAGGAACACGAGCACCAGCACGCCAATAATTATCCAAAAACCCGCTCCCGAACCCGAGCGGTCGCGGCGACCTTGGGGGCGGGCATCAGTCGGGTCGGCTTTATACTCGCCTTTGGCCAGGGCAATTAATTGGTCGGTGCCCCGGTCGAGGCCCGCGTAGTACTGGTTTTGCTTGAAGGCCGGGACTAGCGTATTGCTGATAATGCGCTTGGCTAGCGCGTCGGGCACGGCCCCTTCGAGGCCGTAGCCGGTCTGAATGCGCGCCTGATGCTCTTGGATGGACACCAGCACCAGAATGCCATTATCCTTGCCCTTGCGGCCGATGCCCCAGCTTTCATATAGCTTTTGCGCGTAGTCGGCTATCTCATTGCCACCCAATGAGGGCACGGTCACGACGGCTATCTGCGAGGAGGTGCTGTCGTTGTAGGTCACTAGTTTTTGCTCCAGCGCATCAACCTCCTGCGGCTGCATCACGTGCGCCAAGTCATTGACTAGCCGGGGCGGGTCGGGGCGCGGGGGCACGTCTTGGGCCTGGGTAGCCAGCACCACGCTTAGCCACAGTAGCAGCGTGAGCAGGCCCGGCAAAGCGCGGGGTAGGCGGGTAGTAGCACCAGCCACTCCGGGCCGGTAAGAAAGAGCGTTCATCGGCGGGGCGGCGTAGCTGGGGCGTCGTCCCCGTAAGAAATGCTGTCATCCAGCTCGTTGGTGTCGGTGGCGGCATCGTAGGGGAAAAGCTGCCGCAGCTGCTCGCCTACCAGCCGAATGCCGCGGTCGAGGCCCTGCACGTACTGCTCTTGCCGAAACTGGTCGACCACCGTTTCCTTCACCGATTCCCAGAATTCATCGGGCACCACCGAGTTGATGCCCATATCGCCCACCACCGCAAACTGCCGGCTCTGCCAGGCCAGGTAAAAAAGCACGCCATTGCGCAGCTTGGTTTGGTGCATCTTCAACTCCGCAAACACTTGTGCGGCCCGGTCAAGCGGCTCGGGCGTGGGGCACTTGTCCTCGAGGTGCAAGCGGATTTCACCCGATGTGCGCAGTTCGGCCGCCTGAATGGCAGCCACCAGCGCGGCCTCCTGAGCCGGGGTAAGGGGGTGGGTCATTGGGTTGAATTATAAATTATAAATTATAAATTGTGGATTATAAATAGCTGAAAGACAAGTTTATGCCAGCGATTTTTAATTCGCAATTTTTAATTTATAATTAAACTAAAACTGAACGGTAGGCGCTTTTTGCGAGCCGGCTTCTGCCTCAAAATAAGCCTTGGGCTGGAAGCCGAACATGCCAGCAAATAGGTTATTGGGAAACGAGCGCGTGAACGTGTTGTAGTCGTTGGTCACGGTATTGAGCTTGTTGCGCTCCACGTTGATGCGATTTTCGGTGCCCTCAATCTGGGCTTGCAGCTCCTGGAAGTTGGCGTTGGCTTTCAGCTCGGGGTAGTTTTCGCTCACGGCCAGCAGGCGGCCTAGGCCCGCCGACAACTGGCTTTGCGCAGCCTGGAATTTCTGGATATTCTCGGGCGTCAGCTGGTCGGCATTTAGCTGTACACTAGTAGCCTTGGCGCGGGCTTCTATCACACCTTCCAGGGTCGATTTCTCGAAGTTGGCGGCCCCTTTCACGGTGTTTACCAGGTTCGGCACGAGGTCTGAGCGGCGCTGGTAGGCGCTTTGCACGTTGCCTATCTGGGCTTTCACGGCTTGGTCGCGCTGCACCATGCCATTATAGCCGCACGACGATTGGGAGAGCAGGGTAACTAACGCGGCGAAGTAAAGGAGAAGGCGTTTCATAAGGTTTCGGGTTTTCTGGGGGCTGGCCGTTAGTTTTGAGGTCCAGCGGTGAGAAATAGGAGGCAGACGGCCATAACCACACCCGCTAGTTAGCGGTTAGTGGCCCGGCCGGGCAAAATACGCACACGCCTCGCCACGGTTGTATAGCCTCCTCCATATTGCTACAGCACCATTGCTATTGATACTACCTTTAGTCCTATGAAAGCCATTATTCCCGTTGCTGGCATCGGCTCGCGCCTGCGCCCCCACACCCACACGCAGCCCAAAAGCCTGGTGCCGGTGGCCGGCAATACCATTCTGGGGCACATCATTGACCGGCTGAAGGCTGCTGGCCTTACCGAGTACGTATTTATTATTGGCTACCTGGGCGAAAAGATAGAGCAGTACGTGCGCGAGCACTACCCCGAGCTCAACTCAACCTTTGTGGTGCAGGCCCCACGCGAGGGCCTGGGCCACGCCCTCTACATGGCCCGCGAAACCTTCCGCCACGATACCGACGGCGTGCTCATCCTGCTCGGCGATACCATTGTGGATGTCGACCTGCCCGCCCTGCTGGCCCAGCCCGGCACCATCCTGGCCGTGAAGGAAGTGAAAACGCCCAGCCTGTTCGGCATCGTCGAAACCGGCTCCGATGGCCGCGTGAGCCGCGTGGTCGAGAAGCCACGCATCCCCAAGTCGAACTACGCGCTGGTGGGCCTCTACAAAATCGCCAACGCCGAAAAGCTGGCCGAGTCGCTGGAGTGGCTTATTGCCACCGACCAGCGCACCCACGAGGAGTTTCAGCTTACCGATGCCCTCATGCACCTCATCGAGGAGGGCGAAACGATGTACCCCGCCGCCGTCGACAACTGGTTTGACTGCGGGCGCAAGGAAACCCTGCTCGAAGCCAACGCCCGCCTGCTCGACCAGCCCGAGTTTTACGAAGCCCACGACTACCCCGATTTCACTGATACCGTCATCATTCCGCCCGTCAGCATCGGGGCGGGCTGCCGCATCGCGCACTCCATCATTGGTCCCAACGTGGCCATCGGCGAGGGCACCATCATCCGCCACACTATCGTCAGCGACAGCATCATCGGCTCGTATTCCGAGCTTAGCTCGGCCGTAATGCACGACTGCATCGTGGGCTCCGACGCCTCGTTCCGGGGGCTGAACCACAGCTTGAACCTCGGCGATAATACCGAAATTGATTATAGCCAGGCGCGGGGCTAAAAAGTAGCTAACACGCACGAAAAAGAGCGCCGGGCTACTAGCCCGGCGCTCTTTTTCGTGCGTGTTAGCCAGCAGCTAGCGCTTGATTGAAAACTTACCGTTGGTAACGGTTTTAGAAGCCCCACCGGGGTTGCTAGCATTGGCGCCAACGAAGGAGAAGGTGCCGATAACCTCCGTTGCGGAGAACGTGCTAACAGTGATAGTGCCCGAGCCACCAAAGCCACTGCCTGCACCGTAGCTGGTAGTAGTGCCCCCCACGGTCATCGTGTAGCCGGCCACATACGAGGTAGTATTTCCCAGGGTATAGGTGCCAGTGGCGGCCGGTACGGTAACACTGGTGAAATAGCTGCTGGTGCCAGAAGCCTGGATAAGAGCTATTTGCAGAATGTTGTTGCTCACATTCGTGGTGCTGGTAGTGGCAGTATAGTTGGTGCCATCTGCCGTCCAGCTCGAGCTGTAAGTAGTAGCCGGCGTAACTGCGGGGTCATCACTTTTCTTAGAGCAAGCGCCCAGTAGCACCATCGAAGCCAGGGCTACTGACCGTACAGGAAAAGAAGTAGAAAACAACTTCATAAAAGGTATGAAAGGGTGAAAATAAAACTGTGTGAGAATGCCACATAGCCGAGCAAAACTAGCAGCCCATTTAGCATTTTCACAAATAATTCACCTATTCAAACCAAAATATTTTAAAATTCCACTACTACATTATCAATTAGCCGCACGCCGGCCAGGTGCGCGGCCACGCACAGCACCACCGCCCGCCCCGCCGCGTAGCTGGTCAGGGGCTGCAAGCTCTGGGCATCGGCCACCTCCACATACTCCGGTGTAAACTGCGGCTCCTGCGCCAGCAGCGCCAGCGCCTGCTGCTGCACTTGGGCCGGGGGCACGCCAGCCCGCACCTGGGCCGCCGCCTGCTGCAAAACCTGGTAAATGAGCGGTGCCACCGCCCGCGCCTCAGGCGTGAGGCGTGCGTTGCGCGAAGACATAGCCAAGCCATCGGTTTCGCGCACCGTGCGGTACACCACCAGCTCCAGGTCAAATGACAAGTCGGCAATCAACTGCCGCACAATGGCCACTTGCTGAAAATCCTTCTGCCCAAAGTATGCCACGTGCGGCTGGGCTAGGTGAAAGAGCTTGCTCACCACGGTGGCCACCCCGTTGAAGTGGCCCGGCCGGTGCGCGCCCTCCATCACCCGCTCCAGGGGGCCAAAGTCGAAGTGAAGCACCGTAGGCTGCGGATACACCTCAGCCACCGTGGGCATAAACAGCGCCGTGCAGCCAGCCGGCGCCAGCGCGGCCGCGTCCTGCTCGGGCAGGCGCGGGTAGAGGCGCAGGTCGTCAGGATTGTTGAATTGCGTGGGGTTGACGAAGACGGAGGCGATAACCTCGTCGCACGTTTGGGCTGCTGCGCGCACCAGTTGCAGGTGGCCCTCGTGCAGGGCTCCCATGGTGGGTATCAGGCCAATGCGCCGGCCGGCGCGGCGTGCCGCCTCAACGTGGGCGCGCAGCTCGGCCGCCGTGGTAAAAATTAACATCCCTAATTATAGGCTAAAACGGAGGTTTGAATGAATTTTATTGATTTTTCGCTAAAAAATGCGTAATTTTGTGTAGCCAAGCCATGGCCTTTTCCTAAATACTTTTCCAACCTATCATGTCGAAGTTGCGCATCTTGTACGCGGCCACCGAAATTGACCCTTTCCTACAAACCACGAAAGTGGCTGAGCTACTGCGCCGCTTGCCGGCTGCTATGCAGGAGGCAGGGGCTGAAATCCGGATTTTTGTGCCTCGCTTCGGCATTATCAATGAACGCAAAAACCGGCTGCACGAAGTAGTGCGCCTCTCGGGCATCAACATCGCCGTGGGCGACGACGAAAAGCCGCTGGTAATTAAAGTGGCCTCGATTCCGACCGCGAAGCTACAAGTTTATTTTATTGATAACGAAGATTACTTCCACCGCAAATCGGCGCTGGTAGACAAAAACGACAAGTTTCACGCCGATAACGACGAGCGCGCCATCTTCTTTTGCAAAGGCGTGCTCGAAACAGTGAAGAAGCTGGGCTGGTCGCCCGACATCGTGCACTGCAACGACTGGATGACCTCGCTTATTCCGCTCTATCTGAAAACCACTTACAAAAAAGACCCGGTTTTCAAGGATGCCAAATCGGTGTTCACGGTCTACAACAACGAGTTTATGGACAAGTTTGAGGGCAATTTGGTGGAAAAAGCCAAGATGCTCGACATCGACGATGAAATGCTGAAAGAACTGAAGTCAAACGATTTCAGCGGCTTTGTGAAGCTAGGCATGGAGTACGCCGACACCGTAGTGCGCTCCGACGAAGACTTTTCGGATAACCTCAACGGGCTCTTCAAGGAATATGCCTCGCGCAAGCGCTTAAGCCAGGTGGCCGCCGATGAAAACCTGCTTTCGTCGTACCAGGCGCTCTACGACGAATTGTCCCACTAAAGCATTCGGGCCCGAATAGGCTCACATGTAGTAGCTTTGCTATTCCAAACCGGCCATCGGTCTCGCTCTGGGCGGGCCGGTGGCCGGTTTTTTATTGGCAATGACCTAATTCTAAGTGAAATTGGTTGGGAAATTGCTGAGGTGAAATTCTGCCGTTTTTTCGGCTAAAATCGCACGTATCGAACTTTACTTCAACTACTTTTTATCCTATTAGCCATGTGCGGCATCGTTGCGTACCTGGGCCATCGTGAGGCCTGCCCCATTATTTTGAAAGGCCTACGTCGTCTCGAATATCGAGGCTATGACTCGGCCGGCGTGGCCCTGCTCAACGGGGCGCTGAGTGTTTATAAGAAAAAAGGCAAAGTAGCCGAGCTGGAAAATTTTCTGAGCGATAAGGATACGCACGCCACGGTGGGCATGGGCCACACCCGCTGGGCTACCCACGGCGAGCCCAACGATGTAAATGCGCACCCGCACTACTCTACCTCAGAGCGCATTGCCATTATTCACAACGGCATTATCGAGAACTACGCGGCCCTGAAAACGCACTTGGAAAAGCAGGGCCACGTTTTCCACTCCGATACTGACACCGAGGTTTTTGTCAATCTCATTGAGGAGATTCAAACGCAAAACGACTGCACCCTTGAAGAAGCCGTGCGCCTGGCGCTGCACGAAGTAATCGGGGCCTATGCCATCGTGGTGCTCAGCAAAGATGAGCCCAACCAGCTCATTGCCGCTCGCAAGGGCTCGCCACTGGTAATTGGCATCGGTGAAGGCGAGTTTTTTGTGGCTTCGGACGCTACGCCTATCATCGAATACACCAACGAAGTGGTGTACGTGAATGATTACGAGCTGGCCGTTATCAAAGACGGGCAACTGGCCATCCGCTCGCGCGAAGACGTGGTGCAGACGCCCTACATTCAGCGCTTGGAGCTAGAGCTTGATAGCATTGAAAAAGGTGGTTATGAGCATTTTATGCTCAAAGAAATTTTTGAACAGCCACGCTCTATTCTTGACTCCATGCGGGGTCGTCTGGAGTTGGGTGGCAGCCACCTTAACATGGCGGGCTTCCGCGCTTATGAGCAGAAGTTTATCAATGCGCAACGCATTATCATCGTGGCTTGCGGCACTTCCTGGCACGCCGGGCTGGTGGCCGAGTACCTTATTGAGGACCTGGCGCGCATTCCGGTAGAGGTAGAATATGCCTCGGAGTTCCGCTACCGCAACCCGGTGATTTCGGAGCGCGACATCGTAATTGCCATCTCGCAAAGCGGCGAAACGGCCGATACGCTGGCCGCCCTGGAGCTGGCTAAGAGCAAGGGTGCCACCATCTTTGGTATTTGCAACGTGGTGGGTAGTAGCATTGCCCGCGCCACCGATGCTGGCGCTTATACCCACGCCGGCCCTGAGATTGGCGTAGCTTCAACCAAGGCCTTCACGGCCCAGGTTACGGTGCTGACGCTGCTAGCTATGTGCATTGGCCAGCGCAAGGGCACGCTCTCCGACACGCGCTTGCGCGAGTTGACTACCGAGCTGCACAACATTCCGGCTAAGGTAGAAAAGGCGCTGAAGCTCGATGCCGAGATTCAGGTAATCGCCGAGATGTTTAAGGACGTGCCCAACTTCCTGTACCTGGGCCGGGGCTACAACTTCCCGGTGGCCCTAGAAGGCGCACTTAAGCTAAAGGAAATCAGTTATATCCACGCCGAGGGCTACCCCGCGGCGGAGATGAAGCACGGTCCCATTGCCCTCATCGACGAGAATATGCCGGTGGTGGTTATCGCCACCCGCGACAGCTCCTACGAAAAGGTGGTGAGCAACATTCAGGAGGTGAAAGCTCGCAAGGGCCGCATCATCGCAGTAGTGACGGAAGGCGACACGACCATTCCGGCCATGGCCGAGTTTGTAGTGGAGGTGCCCCACACGTCGGAGGTGTTGACGCCGTTGGTGTCGGTTATTCCGCTGCAGCTGTTGAGCTACCACATCGCGGTGCTGCGCGGCTGCAACGTAGACCAGCCTCGCAACCTCGCCAAGTCGGTGACGGTGGAATAGTGAGTTGGTGAAGGAGTGAATGAGTGAGTTTTAGATTCGCTTGGCTGAAGCCGCTGCCGGAAACGGGAGCGGCTTCTGGCGTTATTTGCAGCCCGCAACTCACCAATTCACTACTCACCAACTCACCATATGGCTCATCAAATTATTTTTTCCGACCAAGCGCCCGCGCCCATTGGCCCCTACTCGCAAGCTGTGAAAGCGGGCAACACGGTTTACGTTTCGGGCCAGATACCGCTGGATGCCAGTGGCCAGCCAGTAGGTGCGGGCGATGTGGCCGCCCAAACGCACCAGGTACTGCGTAACCTAACAGCGGTGCTGGCGGCGGCCGGCCTAGCACTCACCGACGTAGTGAAGTGCTCTATTTTCGTGAAAGACCTAGGCAACTTCGCCACCATCAACCAGATTTACGGCACCTACTTCGACGAGGCCACTGCTCCGGCCCGCGAAACGGTGGAGGTAAGCCGCCTGCCGCGCGATGTGGAAGTGGAAATTTCGTGCATTGCGGTAGGGCAATGAGCGAAGGAGTGAGTTGGTGAAGGAGGGAGTGACTTGCCGCCGCCTATTCATTCACTCATTCGCTCCTTCACCAACTCACTCATTGCCCCGCGCTGTACCTTTGCGGCATTATGAGTGAAAGACCTGTTCGGGTGCGTTTTGCACCCTCGCCGACGGGGCCGCTGCACATTGGTGGCGTGCGCACGGCTTTGTATAACTACCTGCTGGCCCGCAAGCTGGGCGGCACCATGATTTTGCGCATCGAGGACACCGACCAAAATCGGTTTGTGCCCGGTGCCGAAGACTACATTCGCCAGAGCTTGGAGTGGGTTGGCATCGAGCTCGATGAAAGCCCTTGGAAGGGCGGCCCGCACGCGCCCTACCGCCAGAGCGAGCGCAAGCCCATGTACCGCGCCTACGCCGACCAGCTCATCAACGATGGCTACGCGTACTACGCCTTCGACACCCCCGAAGAGTTGGACGTGATGCGCGAGCGCCTCACCGCCGCCAAAGTGCCCAACCCGCAGTACAACAGCATCACGCGCACCCAAATGCGCAACTCGCTGACTTTGCCCGAGACAGAGGTAAAGGAACTGCTCGACGCGGGCGCGCCCTACGTTATCCGCCTCAAGGTGCCGCGTAAGGAGGAAATTCGCTTTCAGGATTTGATTCGCGGCTGGGTGGTAGTGCATTCGAGCGCCGTCGACGACAAGGTGCTGATGAAGTCGGACGGCATGCCGACCTATCACCTGGCCAACATCGTGGACGACCACTTGATGGACATTTCTCACGTTATTCGGGGCGAGGAGTGGCTGCCGAGCGCGCCGCTCCACGTGCTGCTATACCGCTACTTGGGCTGGGAAAAGACGATGCCGCATTTTGCCCACTTGCCCTTGCTGCTCAAGCCCGATGGCACGGGCAAGCTGAGCAAGCGCGACGGCGACCGCCTGGGCTTCCCGGTATTTCCGCTGGAGTGGCACGGCACCGATGCTGAAACCGGCCAGCCTACCGTGAGCCGCGGCTACCGCGAAGACGGATATCTGCCCGAGGCGCTGGTGAACTTCCTGGCTTTCCTCGGCTGGAACCCTGGCACTAGCCAGGAGATTTTCTCGATGCAGGAGCTTATCGACGCCTTCACGATTGAACGCGTGAGCAAGTCGCCCGCTAAGTTTGACGTGGCTAAGGCAAAGTGGTTCAATGAGCACTATTTGCGGGCCAAGTCTAATGCCGAGCTAGCTCCTTATCTGCTCAAGGCCTTGGGCGAGCACAACATTGACTGCTCGCAGGACAAAGCCGAGCAAGTGGTGGGTGTGATGAAGGAGCGCGTGAGCTTTCCGCAGGATTTTTGGCAGGAAGCGAAGTATTTCTTCGAAGCCCCGACCGAATATGACCAAGCGGTTATCAGCAAAAAGTGGAACGCGCAAGTGAGCGCCGCCCTTGCTGCCTACGCCGACGCGCTGCCCGATAGCTCGGAGCCCAGCGCCAACGCCGAGGTGCTGAAAGCCATCTTCAACCAAACCATGGAAGCCCAGGGTCTCAAGCCCGGCCAGGTGCTGCAAGCCCTGCGCGTGGCCGTGACCGGCGCGGGCGCCGGCCCCGACCTATTTGAAACCCTCGCCATTCTGGGCACGGGCGAAGTGGCCCAGCGCCTGCGCGCCGCGGTGGCGCAGCTGGGCTAGCCCGGTAGCTTTAGTTGAAAAAAGGCCGCGCCCGAACACTCGGGCGCGGCCTTTTGCGTATGGGAAGCAACTGCTCATTGCTCATTGTTAATTGCTCATTGAAAAAATGGCTAAGAAACCCACCAAACCTAAGCAAAAAGCGCCCGAGCCCGAGAAGAAAGCCCGCGTGCACAAAGAGCTGGACGGCTTCGAAATCGGCGTGAATCCGCTGGGCGAAATCACCTCCAACTACTCTATCGAACAGATAAACCAGTTTCTGGGCCGCCACGTGCGCGATAAAAAAATCGTGAACCGCGAAGGCCAGTTTGGCGAAGAAGCCCAGGCTAAAACGGCCGCCGAAGCCGCTCGCCAGGCTCGTGAAGACGAAGCTTTCCCAGTAGCCGAAGGCCCCGAAGAGCCCGAAGAATCGGACGAGGACTTCATGAAGCGCACCAGCCGCGAAGCCAAACGCAAGAAAGACGTTGGCAACGACACCGACGAAGCCGCCGAAACGCGACGGGAATTACCTGAATGAGTGAAGGAGTGAGTTGGTGAGTAAGGTTGTCATTGCGAGGAGGCACGACGAAGCAACCTTTCCTTTTGCGTAGGTGAGGGTGTGCTATCGTGAAGGAGAGGTTGCTTCGTCGTACCTCCTCGCAATGACAACCTTACTCACCACCTCACCAATTCACTCCCTCACTTACTAGCTCACATATCCTGAATGGGGTGGCTGGCTACCTGGTGGCCTTTTTCATAAGTATCGACCTCGACCAGACGGCCGGCTTCGGAGAACTTTTGCCACTCGCCAAACCAGAAATAGTGCAGCTTGGTGCCCTCGTCGGCCACGCGGGCGCGGCCTTTCTGGGCCACGCGGCCGTTGGGGTGATAAAAGGTAATATCGCTGAAGGTGCGGTGGTAGCGCTCCTCGTGGTCGAGGGTGCCTAGCTGGGTGTAGTAGCGCCAGTGGCCCACGGGCCGGCCGTGGCGATAGCGCCCGGTGGTAAAGCGTGTCTGCTTATTGGCCTCGTCGAAGTACGTGCGCCAGCGGCCTTGCTCCTCGCCCTGGCGGTCGTAGCCGTTGGTGCGCCAGAAGGCGGCGTGCTGGCGGCCGGGCACCGCCGTGGTGCAGGCCGTGGCCACAAGGCCAAGAAGAGCAAGGAAAAGGCAGCGCATAGTACTAGGTTGGGGGTGTGAGGGTTAGGCCTGGGCATTCAACGGCAAAAATCACCTGTAAGTATAGCGTGGTTTCGGCGATATAGCCTGTGGCCTACATTTGCCGTTCACCCCAACACCCTTGCCCATGCGCTCGCACGACGTAGACTACCGCATCCTCGGCTCCGATATTCAGGTGCTAGAAATTGAGCTTGACCCCCAGGAAACCGTTATTGCCGAAGCCGGCGCGATGGTGTACATGGACGAGGCCATTGCCTTCGAAACCAAAATGGGCGATGGCTCGGAGCCTGAACAGGGCTTCATGGGCAAGCTCTTCTCGGCGGGCACTCGACTCATCACCGGCGAAAGCTTATTCCTGACCCACTTCACGCACCGGGGTACTTATGGCAAAAGCCGGGTAGCCTTTTCGGCTCCTTATCCGGGCACTATTATTCCGGTCGATTTGGGGGCGATGCCCAACGGGCTCATTGTGCAGAAAGATGGCTTTCTGGCCGCCGCGCGGGGCACTAAAATCAGCCTGCACTTCAATCAAAAGCTGGGGGCGGGCTTCTTCGGGGGCGAAGGCTTTATTCTGCAAAAGCTCACGGGCGATGGCAAGGCCTTTGTGCACGCGGGCGGCACCATCATCGAAAAGCGCCTCAACAACGAGTTGCTGCGCGTGGATACGGGCTGCGTGGTGGCATTTGAGCCGGGCATCGACTTTAGCGTGGCCCGCGCCGGCGGCCTCAAGTCGATGATATTTGGGGGCGAAGGGCTGTTGCTGGCCACCTTACGCGGCACGGGCCGCGTTTGGATTCAGTCAATGCCTATCAAGAAACTCATTCAGGCGCTGGCCCCTAGCGGCGGCAATGCGCAGAAAGAGAGTGGCAGCGTACTAGGCGGCCTAGTTAACGGTTGGCTGGATGAGTAGCCACGGCCGGCAGGCTGCTCGACGACTCGCTAGTACCCTGCAAGTGCACGCCTACGATAACTGCTATGGCGGCTACTAGCGCGAAAGCCAGCAACCCCAATAATACCAATATGCGGCGGTTGGGAGCCTGGGCGGCGCTGAGTTGTTTGGAGCCATTAAAGGCGGAGCGGCGGTAGCGCCGCACCGGTGAGGCCAGTGACCTGGCAGGGTAAGACCGAGGAGAAGCCATTAAAAAATAAAAGGTAAGCGGGTGGGAAGGAGCAGTGTAGCGATAATTATAGCAAATAAAACTACGAAATAGCTTATATAGCAGATTGCCCTTTTCGACCAATCAGCAAAATAACTCGCCCAAATCTCTTGCGGATGAGTTTACATCTAAAATTTATACTTATTCTCCGCTTAACCTTGCTATTGGGCGGAGTAGTTCCTTATCCTGGTCGATGACTATCGCCTTCGCTGCCAACTACATCCTGCCGCTGCCGCCTGGCCACCGCTTCCCCATGCTCAAGTACGAGCTGCTGCCCGAGCAGCTGCTGCACGAGGGCACCGCCACGGCCAGCGACTTCTTTGTGCCCACCCCGCCGCTGCTGGCCGACGTGCTGCTTACCCATGAGGCCGACTACGTGCGCCGCCTGCTGCACGGCCAGCTTACGCGGCCGGAGGAGCGGGCCAGCGGCTTCCCGTGGAGCCCGGGCCTGGCCGACCGCGAAATGACGCTGCTTGGGGGCACTATTGGCTGCGCGCAACGGGTGCTGGCCGGTGCGGGCGTAGCCCTCAATATTGCTGGGGGCACGCACCACGCCTTTGCGGGCCGGCCCGAGGGCTTTTGCCTGCTCAATGACCAGGCGGTGGCGGCTAACTGGCTACTCGCCCACGAGGCGGCGCGGGTGCAGCAGATTTTGATTATCGACCTCGATGTGCACCAGGGCAACGGCACGGCGGCGATATTTCAACATGAGCCGCGGGTATTCACGTTTTCGATGCACGGAGCCCGCAATTTCCCTGGCCGCAAGGAGCTTTCGGACCTTGATATTGCCCTGCCCGATGGCACCAGCGACGACGAATATCTGGCGATACTGGCCGATACGCTGCCACGCCTGCTCGATGAGCAGGTGCGCCCCGATTTTGTGTTTTACCTCAGCGGCGTGGATGTGCTGGCTACTGATAAGCTTGGCTACCTGGCCCTGACTCGGGCCGGCTGCCGCCGTCGTGATGAGCTAGTGTTGAGTGCTTTGCACCAGCGCGGTTTGCCTACGGTGGTGTGCATGGGCGGTGGCTATTCGGAAAAAATCAGCGACATCGTAGAGGCGCACGCTAATACGTATCGGGTGGCGGCGGACTTGTGGGGGTAAGGCTGTCATTGCGAGCGCAGCGAAGCAATCGCATCAGGACGAGCCATTGGAGTGCCATCCAGGTGCGATTGCTTCGCTGCGCTCGCAATGACAGCCTTTGCTCAACGAGCACGAAAAAGCCCCGCGCCAAGGGAGGCGCGGGGCTTTTTACAGGAAAGGAAAAGTCGGATTATTAGCTTTGGTTCGACGGACGGTTGGGGTCGTCCGAAGTGCCGCTGAAGGTTTTGGAAAACCAGTCTTTGATGTCGTCAATGGCGTGGCCGGTTTTGGCTTGCAGGTTGCCAAACCACTCATCTTGCTTGCCTTCGTCGTAGGTCAGGTCGTCGTCGGTGAGTTGGCCCCACTTCTGCTTGGCAGCGCCTTTTACTTCGTTCCAGTTGCCACGAGTGCGCAGCTCGGTGCTATCGTCGATGTTATTGTTGTTGGCGTCCATGATTGAAAAAGTTAAAAGGGTGGGTTGTAGAGCTTATACGCCGGTTGGTAGGCCAGGGTTGGTGGTTGGCCGATTTTGGCGGGTAGCCCACTTACTTTGGGTGACTTAATTCACTCCGCTTTCATGGACGACCTGCGCCTGACCCTGCAAACCCTGCCGCCCGACGACCGCCGCGACCTAGAGCGCTTCATCCAGTGGCAGCGCCGCAAGGCTACCGGCCGCCAAGATTTGCGCCTGCTCGAGCTGCTGCTCAGCCCCAAGGAATACAAGACCGAGGCGCTCATCACCAAGCTCTACCCCGACGAGCCCAACCCCGTGGCCTACTACGCGCTGCGCAAGCGGCTGCTGCGCTATCTCACTGATTTTCTGCTCTTGCGCCAGCGTCAGCACGATGCCACGGCGGCCACTTCGGTGCGCGGGCAGCTCACGCTGGCGCAGTATCTCTTCGGGGCCGGCGTGCCGCGCCTGGCCTGGAGCGTGCTGCGCAAAGCCGAAAAGCTGGCCCAGGACAACGAGCAGTACGAGCCCCTGAACGCGGTGTACAACCTTCAAATTCAGTACGCCCACCTGCCCCACGCCGAGCCGCTCGACAGCATTCTGGAGCGCCGCCTGCGCAATAAAAAAGCCGCCGATGAAGAGGAGCGTGCCGCCATTGCCGACAGCCTGCTGCGCCAGCGCCTGCGCCAGGCGCGGCTGCGCGGCCGCGGCGCCGTGGCGGTCGATGAAGTGCTGCGCAACCTGCTGGTAGAGTACGATTTGCAGGAAGCCTTTGCGCGCTCGCCCTCGCTGCTGACGCGGCTGATGAGCATCACGCGCAATGCTGTGTTGGTGCGCGGCGATTTTGCTACGTTTGCGCCCTACATCGAGCGGTGCTACAAGCTGATGGAGCGGCGCCACGGCTTTGCGCCCGCCCACCAAGGGCACCAATTGCGGCTGCTGTATATGCTGGCCCACGCGCTGTACCGTTCGCGGCGCTTCCAGGAATCGGTAGCGTACCTGGAGCAGGCGCTGGTCGTGCTGGCGACTGGGCCGGGCCGGCATGCCGAGCTGAGGCCGCGCTTCACGTTTTTGCTGGCGGCCAATTATGCGTTTCTGCACCGCAACCGCGACAGTATCAGCATTCTGGAAGAGATGTTAAAGGCCCCGCAGCCGCTGCTGCCCGCCGAGCAGCTCACGGCCTACTTGCAGCTCAGCTTTCACTATTTCACCGAAGGCAACTACCATAAGTCCAACCAGTCGCTCATCAGCCTCGACCGCACCGACCACTGGGTCGAGCAAAACCTGGGGCTGGAATGGTTGCTGAACCGCAACCTGGGCGAAATGCTCATTCAGATAGAGCTCGGCAACTCGGAGCAGGCCCTGGCCCGCCTGCGCGCCGTGGAGCGGCGGCTGCACGAACAGTTTCCGGCGGTGGAGGCCACGGCCACCACGCCCGCCGAGCCGTCGGGCGGGCCCTACCATTCGGTGCTGCGCTACCTAGGCTTTGTGCACGAAATAATCAATAACCCCGCCGTGGCTACTCAGCCCGATTTTGGGGCGCGGGTGGCGCTCATTCCCGCTTTTTTAGCTGGCGAACGCGAAGATTTGCAGGTGCTTAGCTTTTATGCCTGGCTGCGGGCGCGGGTAGTAAACCGACCTTATTATGAGGTGCTGCTGCGGCTAGCCGAGGGCTAGCCGTTACTGCCCTAGCTGATTAATATCCTGCACTTCCAGTACTTTTTTCGGTGCACCGCGCTCGGCTGCGTGCAGCATGGCCTGGCCTACTTCGTGCAGCGTGCTGGCGTAGCCGAGCCGCCGCATTAGAGGTATCAGCCAGCTAAACCAGCGATACATCGGCAACACATGCTGCTGGCCCTTCACCGGCTGCATGCCGCCCGGCCGAAACATGTAAGCCGCTCGAAAGGGTAGCGCCAGCAGGTCGTTTTCGGTGCGTCGCTTCACGCGCGCCCACATTTGCGTCCCGCCGGTGCCGGCTCCCGACACGTAAACGAACGTAGCCTCGGGCGAGTGGCGCAGCAGCGTTTGGGCAAAGTGGAGCGTTAAGTCGTGCGTGACGCGGGTGTATTCGGCCTCCTTCATGCCCAACGACGACACGCCGGCGCAGAAAAAGCAGGCCGTGTAGCCTGTCAGCTCCTCCTCAATACCCGCGAGGTCGAAAAAATCGGGCACCAGCAACTCGCGCAGTTTGGGGTGCGAGTGCCCGCTCGGCTTCCGGCTGATGGAGAGCACCACTTCCACTGCGGGCTGGGCGAGCAGGATGAGGAGGACGCCTTCGCCCACCATGCCGGTAGCGCCGGTGAGAATAATTCGCTGGGACATAGTAGAAAAACAAAACCCGTTCTCCGGCAAGACGCGGGAGAGCGGGTTTTGTTTTAAAGCGCTTTGGTAAGGTCAAGTAAATAGCTCGGGCTTACGCTCAATTAAAGGCCGTGGGTCGCTCGCCATCTCTACTTGCCCGAAACCGCAGGCAGCACAAAAACTAGCCTCCGCAGTCCGCAGTGGCTTGTGACACTGCGGACAGGGCGGACCGTAAAGCTCTACGATGTGATGAAACACCGCATTAGGGTTGGTTTCTTCAAAGCCAGTCAGCAGCCGGTACATTTCCAGCATTGGGCGGAGGCGCCGGCCAACCGGGCTAGTGAGTTCAAGCGGAGGCGGTAGCGGCCTGCCAAGACGGTGAGCCTCTGCCTCTACTACCGTCATTCCTTCGTGTCTTGCCTTATCTACTAAGTAACTTTCCTCGCCCTCCAGCATAGGCATTTCTTGCTGGCAACGCCAGCACCAAAGAAGCTTCATGGCGAGGAGATGCTAGTGATTTATAGCTCCTTGCGCAGCCGCGCCACCGGGATATTTAGTTGCTCGCGGTACTTGGCTACCGTGCGGCGGGCAATGTTGTAGCCCCTGGCGTTGAGCATTTTTTCCAGCTTGTCGTCGCTCAACGGGTGGTCTTTTTTCTCGCCGCCGATGAGGTCTTTGAGAATACTTTTCACCTCGCGACTGCTAGCGTCCTCGCCCGAGTCGGTGGCGATGCCTTCCGAGAAGAAGAATTTGAGCGGGTAGATACCGTGCTCAGTCTGGATGGATTTGGAGTTGGCCACCCGGCTGATGGTGGAAATATCCATACCGATGGCCTGAGCTATGTCCTTGAGAATCATAGGGCGCAGCTTAGAGTCGTCGCCCGTCAGGAAAAACTCGCGCTGGCGCTCCACGATGGCTGACATGGTGCGCAGCAGCGTATTCTGGCGCTGCCGGATGGCGTCGATAAACCACTTGGCCGAGTCGAGCTTTTGCTTGACAAAGCTCACGGCTTCCTTCATTTTCTGGTCCTTCTTGGCAGCCTTGTCGTAGGTCTGCAGCATTTCGCGGTAGTCGCGGCTCACGCGCAGCTCGGGGGCGTTGCGGGCGTTCAGGGTCAGGTTGAGGTCGCTGTTGTCATTGGTCAAAATGAAGTCGGGCATGAGGTATTGCGCGCCGCCGGCGCTGCCTTTGCCACCACTCACGGGGCCGCTGCCGCCGGGCTTAGGGTTGAGGCGCAGTATAACGGCCACGGCTTCTTTTAGCTCATCGTCTTCGAGGTCAAGCTTTTGCTGAATGCGCTGGTAATGTTTCTTGGTAAATTCCTCGAAGGTCTCGGTCAGGATGCGCTCGGCATTCAGCGTGGCCTCGTCTTGGGGGCGGCGCTCTAGCTGCAAGAGCAGGCACTCGGGCAGGTCGCGGGCGGCGATGCCGGGCGGGTCAAACGTTTGGATGACGCGCAGTACGGCCTCAATCTCGGCCTCGGTGGCTTCGATGTTCTGGCTGAACGCTAAATCATTGGCGATAGCCGCCAGGTCGCGGCGAATGTAGCCATCACCATCAATCGAGCCAATGAGCTGCTCGCCAATGGGTTGCTCCAGCTCATCGAGCTGGGCGTAGTGCAGCTGGTCGAGCAGCGAGTCTTGCAGCGAGCCGCTGGTATCGGCGAGGGGCATTTCGCGCTCTTCCTCGTCGCCGGGGCCGTCGCCCTGCATTTTGTAGCCGGCTATCTCGTCGTCGTTGACGTAGTCGCTGATGTCGATTTCGTGGTTGTCGTTGTCGATGCCCAAGGCTTCGACTTCGGCGGCGGGCTCGGGGCGCTCGTCGGCGTAGTCATCGAGGCTAGGGCTGTCGTCGGCGGGCTCACTGCCGCTATAATCTTCGTCCAGCGTATTGTCATCGCTGTCGAGCGAGTCGTTGGGGTCGTCAGCTACTTCGGGGGCATCGTCCGAGTTGTCGTCGCGCTCGTCGGGCTCGTCGCTGTCGCCTTCTTCGAGGGCGGGGTTCACCTCCATTTCCTCTTTAATGCGGGTTTCGAGCTCAGCCGTAGGTATTTGCAGCAGCTTGATAAACTGAATCTGCTGGGGCGAAAGGCGCTGCGAAAGGTGTTGCGAAAGGTCGAGGCGTTGCATAAGGTAGGACGAAGATAGAAGAAGGCGGGTAGTAGACTAGGCAACCGGCCTAAAGTACGAAGCAATGGAAGCGCCGGACGACCGGTAGTACTGGCATTTCAGGGTTGGGGTTAATGCAAGGCAAGCCGCTACCTTCGTTTTGTCTTCTTGTAGCCACCACCTTACCCCGCTCCTGATGCTAGCAATTGAGCTTGCGCGCCTCACCAATTGGGGAGTGCTCCCCCTGGCCGATGCCACGCTGCTGTTTGAAGAGCCAGAGCTGAACGAGGTAATGCGCTGGGCGCATACCCTGCCGCTGGCCGAGCAAACCGAGCTGCTGCAAGCCTTACCCGACCGGCTGCCTGGCCTAGACCCGCTGAAGGCTTCCGGGGTGCTGGTGCTAGCGGGCGGGCTGGTTGAAAACGGGGCGGACCCCGACGCGGTGGCTCCGGCCGGCATGGAGCATTTGGCCCGGCTGCGGGAGTTGTTTGACCAAGGCGAAGCGCTGCCCGAAGAAGCGTGGCGCTACGCCGTCATCGGCCTGATGACGATGCTGTGCCGCTCGGCGGTGGCCCGGGCGCAGTGGCGAGCGCAGGCCGAGCTAGTAGAATGGCTGCAAGCAAACGAAGAGGTGTCAGGGCACTTCTTTTACCTGCTGCGAGCCGCCGAAATGAGCGATGAAGACAAGCTGCTCATCCTATTTCCGGCCTATGAAACGGGGCTGGAAATAGCTATTAGCCAGGTGAATAATGGGTTTCAGCTGCTGACGCTGGTGCAGCCGCTGGTGCGCGAGCAAGCGGCCGCCCTGCACCTGCGCCGGCCCCCGGCCCCCACCGACCCGACCTTGCTGCGCTACATCCAGGGCGACCCTGAACTGCCCGAAACCGATGGCGATGTGGCCGGCCTCAACTGGCTGAATGCGCTGGCTTACCAGGGCGGCCCCCTAGACCTGCTGCAACTGGTCTGGGGCGAGGCCCCGGTGTGGGCGCTGCCCAGGGTGCAGGGCGTGGTGGTGCTGCTGGCCACCGACGACGAGCACCGCCTGCAACGCAGCTGGGACCTCGGGTTTCTGAGCCCCGTGCACGGGGCCAATTGCCCAACGGTTCACCTCAATCGCTTGCTGCCCAGTGCCGAAGTCCGCGCCGTGCTGGCCGAGATTCATGCGCCGGTAGTGGCTACTCCGTCGGCGGTGGCTCCGGTAGCGGCAGTGCTGGGGCCGCCCGGTAGCCCGGCCCCAGCACTGCCGGCGCGCAGCTGGTGGCAGCGGCTGCTGGGGCGCTAGGTAGCCCGCAGGCCAAGCGTCGGCTTTACCTTTGCGGGCTCAACTGCTTTTGCTTACCAGTTTATGCCCGCCGACCAACTCCGCCGCACCCGCGTTCAAGACCTGCTAGCTAGTACCGACCTCAACCGCGAAGTGCTGGTAAAAGGCTGGGTACGCACCCGCCGGGGCAACAAATACGTGCAGTTTATCGCGCTCAACGACGGCTCGTGCCTTGCTACCCTGCAAATAGTAGCTGACGCCGAGAAGTTTCCCGAAGAAAGCCTTAAGGAAATCACTACCGGCTCGTGCATCGCGGTGCGTGGGCAGCTGGTAGCCAGCCAGGGCAAGGGTCAATCGTCTGAGATTCAGGCCACCGAGATAACCGTGCTCGGCACCGCCGACCCCGAAGCCTACCCGCTGCAAAAGAAAGCCACCTCGCTGGAGCACCTGCGCGAAATTGCCCACCTGCGCCCCCGCACCAACACGTTTGGGGCGGTGCTGCGCATCCGGCACGCGCTGGCATTTGCCATCCACGATTATTTCAACAAAAACGGCTTCTACTACGTCCACACGCCCATCATCACGGGCTCCGATGCCGAGGGCGCGGGCCAGATGTTCCGGGTGACCACGCTGCCTCCCGAGCACCCGCCGCGCACCGATGATGGCTCGGTAGACTTTTCCGAAGATTTCTTCGGTAAGCAAACCAACCTCACTGTGTCGGGCCAGCTCGAAGGCGAGCTGGCGGCCATGGCGCTGGGCAGCGTGTACACCTTCGGCCCCACCTTCCGGGCCGAAAACTCGAACACCGCCCGCCACCTCGCCGAGTTCTGGATGATAGAGCCCGAAGTGGCCTTCAACGACCTCGCCGACAACATGGACCTGGCCGAGGACTTCCTTCAAAGCCTGGTAAAATATGCCCTAGCGCATTGCGCCGCCGACCTGCAATTTCTCAACGATACCTACGATAAGGAACTGCTGGAGCGCTTGAAGTTCGTGACTGACAACGCTTTCCAGCGCCTCACCTATACCGAAGCGGTGGAAATTCTGAAATCGGCCAAAAAGAAATTCGAGTTTCCCGTCGATTGGGGCACCGACTTGCAGAGCGAGCACGAGCGCTACCTGGTCGAAAAGCACTTTAAGAAGCCGGTTATCCTGACCAACTACCCCAAGGAAATCAAGGCTTTCTACATGAAGCTCGACGACGATGGCCGCACCGTGCGCGCCATGGACGTGCTGTTTCCCGGCATCGGCGAAATAATCGGCGGCTCGCAGCGTGAAGAGGACCTAGCTAAGCTGGAAGCCCGCATGGCCGAAATGCACGTGCCCACCGACGAGCTTTGGTGGTACCTCGACACGCGCCGCTTTGGCACCGCGCCGCACGCCGGTTTCGGCCTGGGTTTCGAGCGCCTGGTGCTGTTCGTAACGGGCATGACCAACATCCGCGACGTGATTCCGTTTCCGCGCTTCCCGAAAAACGCAGAGTTTTAAGCTTGGCAAGCGGCCAACAGGCAAAAACGCCGGTAGCTACGAGTAGCTACCGGCGTTTTTGCCTGTTGGCCTAGCCTGAAGGGGAGCCGTACCTCGGCCTAAAACGTGGATGCGGGCGGTTATCTTGCTTTCCCAATGCCCTTGGGCAAGCCGTTAGTCACCATGAAATATCTTTTTTTAGTCGGCGCGCTGCTGGCCTTGCAGCCCCGCGCGGCGCGTAGCCAAACCCTGCAAAACGGCAGCTTCGAAACCCCACAGCCTGGCAACCGCCAACTGCCGGCCAGCTGGGATATTGCCGCAGCGCCGGGCTACGCGATAGCCCTCGACAGCACGGCGGCCCAGAGTGGGCGGCGGGCCCTGCACCTGGCCAGCACCACCGACGACCCCAAGGGGTTCCAGCCCTTCCGGCAGTCGGTGGCCGTGCAGGTGGCGCACCCAACTATCCTGCGCCTGCGGGCCACCGTCAAGGCCAGCGAGGCCAACAGCGTAGCCCTGCTGTGCCAGTACTGGGACGAGACGAAAATGGTAGGCCTCACCAACTCGCTGATGCAGGGCGCGCCGCCCGTGGGCACCGGCGAGTGGCGCACCCTCGACCTCAGCCTGCTGGTGCTGCCTACCATGCGGCGCGTGGTGGTGGGCGGTTTTTATCTGGGCAAGGGGCAGGCTTGGTTTGATGAGGTGCAGCTAAGTGAACCCGCTTCGTACCCGGCCACTGCGCCCTCGGCGGCCGTGCAAACCTATCTTAAGGATGCCGTTGACCTAGCCCGCACCCACGCACTAGTGCGCGACTCCATCGACTGGCCGGCCACGCAGCGCGAGCTGCTGGCGATGGCCCACGGCATGCAAACCCCCGCCGAAACCTATCCCGTATTTAGCTACCTGCTGGGCGTGCTGCGCCAGTACGGCGACCGGCACAGCCAGTTTCGCACGCCGGCTACGGTGAGTGCCTACCAGGCCCCGGCTACGGCCGCCAACGCGGTGACCATCGCCGAGCCCAGCGCCCGCTACCTGGGCGAGGGCCTGGCCTACGTGGCAGTGCCGGGGTTTGGCTCGGGCAACGCCGAGCGCCAGCTGGCGTTTGCCAATCGGCTGCAAGAGCTTATTCATCAGCTGGACACTGAGCATGCAATTACAGGGTGGGTGGTCGATTTGCGGGGCAACGGCGGCGGTAATATGTATCCTATGCTCACGGGCCTGGGGCCACTGACGGGCGCGGGCACGCTGGGCTATTTTGTGAGCGGCCATCAGGAACAGCCGATTGCCTACCGCGACGGCGAAGCTTACGCGGGCAAGCCCGGCCACGGGGTGCGGGTGCCGCAGCCCTACCAGCTGCGCCGGCCAGCCAGCCCGGTAGCGGTGCTCATTGGGCCCCGCACCGCTAGCAGCGGCGAGATAACGGCCATGGCCTTTATGGGCCGGCCGGCCACGCGGCTATTTGGGCAAGCCTCCGCTGGCTTCACAACGGCCAACCAGCTATTCCGGCTATCCGACGGGGCAGAGCTGAACCTGGCCGTATCGACCGAGGCCGACCGCACGCACCGCCAGCACATGGGCCCCATCGTGCCCGATGAGACGGTAAGCGCTGCTGCTTCTGCTGGCTCCGACGCCACCTTGCAGGCTGCTAGCGTCTGGCTGCGCAAGTAGGCCCCGGCTGGTGAGTCGTAGCCGGGCCTCGCCCAACCTAGCAACTGGCGCTTGCGTTGAGCAGGCAGCCTCACCACGCCCGCTATGCTCCCCGAAACCGACCTCACTGACGCCGCCAGCCTACCCGAAGGCGCGCTCAAAACCTTCCCCACGCCTGGCGACGGTCCCAAAGTGCTCCTGACGCGGCAGCAGGGCCAAGTGCACGCCTTCGCGCCCAACTGCCCGCACTACGGCGCGCCGCTGGAGAAAGGCAAAGTCGTGGATGGCCGCCTCATCTGCCCCTGGCACCACGCCTGCTTCAAGGTCGAGAGCGGCCACCTCTGCGAGCCGCCCGCCCTCGACGACCTGCCCACCTACGCCGTGCGCGAGGTTGATGGCCGCATCCTAGTGCAACTGCCTGCAAACCCGCCCGCCAGCACCGACAAGCCCGACACTACGCCCACCGCCGAACTGGGCGGCACCCCGCCGCCCGCACCCGCCGAGGCTCCGGCCGATACCCGCACTTTCGTACTAGTGGGCGGTGGGGCGGCCGGCGAGTTTGCCGCCCAGACGCTGCGGCGCGAAGGCTTCGCGGGCCGCGTGGTACTGGTATCGGCCGATGAGCACTTGCCCTATGACCGCACCAAGCTCAGCAAAGCTTACCTCGCGGGCAAGGCCAAGCCGGAAGCTTTGTCCTTGCGTAAAGCTGATTTTTATGCAAAGCAAAAGATTGAGCATCTGCAAAATACACGCGTTATCGGCGTAGACCTAGCCAAGCAAGAACTTCAGCTGGAAGGCCAGTTGCCGCTGCACTACGACCAGCTACTGCTAGCGCCCGGCGGCACGCCCAACCAACTGCCCAAGCTGCCCGGCCACAACCTGCCCGGCGTGCTGCCCCTGCGCACCCAGGCCGATGCCGACGCGCTATTGGCAGCGACCAAAGACGCCAAGCAGGTCGTCATTATCGGCTCTAGCTTTATCGGGATGGAGGCGGCGAGCAGCCTCATCAGCGAGAGCCGGGCCGTGACGGTAATAGCCCAGGAAAAAGTGCCTTTTCAGCGGGTGCTGGGGCCAGAAATCGGGGCGATGTTTCAAAAGATGCACGAGGAAAAAGGCGTGCAGTTTGAAACCGAAGCCGAGGTGACGACGCTGCTGGGCGACGCCGGCCACGTAACCGGCGTGCAGCTCAAATCTGGCCAAACCCTGCCTGCCGATGTGGTACTACTTGGCGTAGGCGTGCGCCCGGCCACCGATTTTCTGAAGGATGCTTTTACCCTTGAAAAAGACGGCGGCCTGACCGTAAATGAATTCCTGCAAGCTGCGCCCAACGTGTACGCGGCCGGCGACATTGCCCGCTTTCCACTTTCGGCCACTGGCCAGCCTACGCGCATCGAGCACTGGCGGCTGGCGCAGCAGCACGGTAGCGCGGCGGCCCGCAACATGCTGGGCCAGCAGAAGAAATTTGCTGCCGCGCCCTTCTTCTGGACGCAGCAGTATGGCAAAAGCCTGCGCTACGCCGGCCACGCCGAGCAATGGGATGACATCGTGTACCACGGCGACGTAGCCAAGCAGAATTTTCTGGCGTTTTACGTGCTGGCCGGCCGCGTCGCGGCCGTGGCGGGCATGAACCGCGATGCGGACATGATTTATATCACCGAGCTGCTGGGCCAGGGCCGAATGCCAACTGCCGACGAGTTAAGCGCAGAAACAAGCTGGGGAGAGCGGAAATAGTTAGTTTAAAAGAACTGTTTATCAAGCTAATTCTCCATAAAAAAACGGGCTACTATCGCTGAGATAGTAGCCCGTTTTTAGTTGTGCTAGCAAGGCTTAGCGGCCGCCGTGCCGGCCGCCACCGCCACCCCCGCCACCAGGGTTGCCGCCACCGCCTCGTTGGCCACCGCCGCCCGGCTGCCCACCGCCGGGGTTGCCACCACCGAAGCCGCCGCGCCCACCGCCGCCGGGGCTAGCCTGGCCACCGCCACCTGGCTGCCCGCCGCCGAAGCCGCCCCGGCCCCCGCCGCCTTGGCCACCGGGGAAGCCACCGGGCTGCCCACCGCCCGTGTTACCCCGGCCGGGGTTACCCTGGCCACCCGGGTTGCCGGGTGCGCCTTGGCCCTGAGGCGGGCGGCCCCCGTTGTTGCCGGGGAAGCTGCCGCGCCCGCCATTGTTGCCGGGGAAGTTGCCCCGGCCCCCGTTGTTGCCGGGGCTAGGGTAGTTGGCGCGGCCGCCGTAGTTGCCGTGGTCGTAGCCATACACGCGGCCTGCGCCGAAGTCGTGGCCGGGGCGGCTGCCGTAGCCCAGGCCCCCGCGGCGGAAGTTGGTCACGTATTGCGGGTAGCGGTTGCGGTAGGTGCTGATATAGAGCCAGGGCTGCGCCCCTACGTAGCTAACCGGATAAGGGTGGAAATAATAGGGGTCGTAGCCATCGAGGTAAGGCATGGTAATCCACTGGTAGCCATCAAACACCAGGTACGTGCCATTGTAGATGTCGTAGTACCCATCAATCTCCGGGATGTAGTAGTACTGCGTGCCCTGGGGCACGGCCGGCCCCCAGGCGGGCAGCCCAATATTAACCCCCACGCTCACTTGCGCCTGGGCGGCGGTAGGAGCAGCGAAAGCCAGGCCCGTGCCCAGCGCGAAAGCGAGAAAACGAAGGCGAAATTTCATTGGAAAAGCAGAAAAGAATCAGTGAATTGACACGTACTTATAAGGCAAGTTCGGTGCCGGGTTTTAGGCCATTCGACAGGAAAGCCGAGTTTACGGGCCAAGCCGCCAAATGTGCCGACGAACGGCTTAGCCTGCCTCAAAAACGTAAAAAGCCTCGCCACCAGGCGAGGCTTTTGCGCAGTCGGCAAGCGCAGAACGCTTAGCGATGGCCGTGGTTATCGTGGTCGTTGTTGCGGCCCCGGTTGTTGTTGCGGTCTATCACCACAGTGCGTTGCTTCACTACCACCGGGCGCTGCCGCACCACTACGGGGCGCTGCTGCACGGCTACCGGGCGGTAGTAGCGGGCATGGTGGTCTTTGTACTGGGCCCAGGGCTGGCGGCCCCGGTAGTTTACCACCACGGGGTGGAAGTTGGCCGTGTTGTAGCCCGGCACCGTGGCCAGGGGCACCCACTGGCCATTGCGCTGCACAATGTAGCGCTGGGCGGCCAGGTCGTAGTAGCCGTCAATTTCCGGCACATAGTAGTACTGGGTGCCAGCTGGCACGGCCGGCCCCCAGGCCGGGTGGCCGATTTGGACATTCACGCCAACCTGGGCATTAGCCGCAGTGGGGGCGCTGAAGGCAAGTGCAGTACCAAGGGCAAACAGGAGGGCTTTGGGCTGAAAGTTCATGATTGAAAAAAGAAAAGGTTGAAAGGGATGTCTATCCCAGGACAAACCAGAGGCCAGAATACCCCAGCGCTCGATGCAGCGCCCGCTTGTGTGGACCAACAGGTCAACTGCCCCGACCAAGGCAGCTGTTTGCCCAGCCCGTGCGATTAAAAGAAAACAGAGCGCTCCGCCAAGCACTCTGCTTCCTTTTGCTTAATGGTGGTCGTGGCCTTTATCGTGCTTGTCCTTTTTATCCTTTTTATACATTTTTTTGGCTTGGCCGGGCGGGATGCCGTGGGGGTTGCCGGTGCGCTTGAAAGTCCAGGGCTCGTTGCCCCGGTAATTGATATACTCTGGGTGAGAATTGCGCGGGTCGTAGCCCTCAATATGCTCTACGCGAGTCCATTGGTTGTTGCGCTGCACGAGGTAGCGATGGGCGGGCACGTCGTAGTAGGCATTGGCTTCGGGAATGTAGTAGTACTGGGCATTGGCCGGGGCACCTACCACCACGGGCGGCGCCGTGTTGATGTTGACGTTGATTTGGGCATGGGCCGGGGCGGCAACCAAAGCCAACGCGCTTAATAGGCCGAGTGAGGCCGATTTTTGAAGCAGGTTCATAGAGAAAAAAATAAGTGACCCGGCTTAGCTGGCAAGCAGTCAGGCACGCCTGGAAAAGGACGGAGGGGCTTATACGCACCTGCTTACTTTTTGGCTTTGCGCAGCAGGTAGCGGTGCCCAAAACAACCAGCTAGTGCGGCACTAATCGCCGCCCAAAGCTGTTGCTACCCATCGGCCTCAGCCCCAGCGGCTACTAAAAAAACAGGGTTTTTATTACCCTCGCCCGGCTGTTCGCGTACCTTTGCTTGTTCCTCCGATTTGCCCGCATGGCTAAAAAAACGGCTACCGTTCCCGCTGCTCCCGCCCCTAAAAAAGCGAAAGCAGCTCCTAAAAAGGCCCCCAAACTCACGGTTGATGCCGCTGAGGTACTGACCGCCGCCACCGCCTCCGAATTGCTAGAAGTAGCTGAGCGCCAAGCCCCCGATGCCCGGCACAACCTGCCCGTGGGCCGCCAGCCCGCGCCCGCCGGCCTGGCCGTGGCCGAGCAGCACGACACGCCCGATACCCTGCCGCCGACTCAAGCCCCAGGCCCTGAGCCTCAAGTTCTACTAGGTGCCGCTGCCGAAGCGCCTTACATCGAAGTATATGGGGCCCGCGAGCACAACCTCAAAAACGTGAGCGTGCGAATTCCGCGCGGTAAGCTGGTAGTTTTCACTGGTATATCGGGCTCGGGCAAGTCGAGTTTGGCTTTCGATACCATTTATGCTGAAGGGCAGCGGCGGTATATGGAGACGTTTTCGGCCTACGCCCGCTCGTTCATGGGCGGGCTAGAGCGGCCGAATGTCGATAAAATCGAAGGCTTGTCGCCGGTAATCTCGATTGAGCAGAAAACTACCTCGCGCAACCCGCGCTCGACGGTGGGCACTATCACCGAGATTTACGACTTCCTGCGCTTGCTCTATGCGCGTACGGCTGAGGCGTTTAGCTACGCCACGGGCAAGAAGATGATTCGGCAGTCGGATGACCAGATTATCAATTATATCCTCAAGCATTTTGATGGCAAAAAGCTGATAGTGCTGGCCCCGGTAGTGAAGGGGCGTAAAGGCCATTACCGCGAAGATTTTCAGAAGATTGCCAAGCTGGGTTTCACTAAGGTGCGCGTCGATGGCGAGCTACTCGACATCACGCCCAAGATGCAGGTCGACCGCTACAAGATTCACGATATCGAAATCGTGATTGACCGGCTCGTGGTGAAGGAAGAGGACCGGTTTCGCCTGTCGGGCTCGGTGCAAAATGCCATGACCCACGGCAAGGGCACCATGCTAGTGCTCGACCCCGACGCCAAAAAGGCCGCGCCGCAGTTTTTCTCGCGCTTCCTCATGGACCCCGAAACCGGCATCGCCTACGACGACCCGGCGCCTAACACGTTCAGCTTCAACTCGCCCTACGGTGCGTGCCCGCACTGCGCCGGCATGGGCGAAGTGCAGCAGATTACAGAAGAAACCGTTATTCCGGACCCCAAACTGAGCATCAGCCGGGGTGCGATTGCGCCGCTCGGCGAGTACCGCGACATCTGGATTTTTCAGCAACTCCAGCTTATTCTGAAGAAGCACAAAGCCAGCCTTAATACGCCCGTCGAAAAGCTGGATGCCGAGCTAGTAAAGCGCCTAATGCACGGCATCACGCAAGACGATGCCGACGATACCAAAGCCGTTTACACCGAGCCGTTTGAGGGCATTATTCCCTTCCTACGCCGGCAGATGGAGTCGGATTCGGACAGCATCCGCGAGTGGATTCAGCAGTACACCCAGGCCCAAACCTGCCCGGTGTGCGATGGCTACCGCTTGAAGAAGGAAAGCCTGCACTTCAAGCTGGCCGACAAGCACATCGGCGAGCTTTCGGTGATGGATATCAACGAGTTGTCGGCGTGGTTTGTGGACGTGGAAGGCCGCCTGAGCGACCGCCAGAATCTCATTGCTCGCGAGCTGCTCAAGGAAATTCGCAAGCGCATTGGCTTCCTGCTCGAAGTGGGCCTCGACTACCTCAGTCTGCACCGCTCGGTGCGCACGCTCAGCGGCGGCGAGAGCCAGCGCATCCGCCTCGCCACCCAGATTGGCACCCAGCTCGTGGGCGTGCTCTACATCATGGACGAGCCGAGCATCGGCCTGCACCAGCGCGACAACGAGCGGCTAATCAAGGCCTTGCAGCACCTGCGCGATATCGGCAACTCGGTAATCGTAGTGGAGCACGACCGCGACATGATTATGCACGCCGACCATGTGCTCGACATTGGTCCCGGCGCGGGTATCCACGGCGGCCACATCGTGGCTGAGGGCACGCCGGAGGCGATTTTCAACTCGGGCTCGCTCACGTCGCAGTACCTCAGCGGCCAGCGCCACGTGGAGATACGTAAGAAAAAGCGCGTTGGCGAGGGCAAGGAGCTGGTGCTGAAAGGCGCGAAAGGCCACAACCTCAAGAACGTCACGGCCAAATTCCCGCTCGGCAAGCTCATCGCCGTTACGGGTGTGTCGGGGTCGGGCAAGTCGTCGCTCATCCACGACACGCTGTATCCAATTCTGAATCAACATTTTTTCAACGCCCACCGCGAGCCGCTAGCCTACGGCAGCATCGAAGGCTTGGAGCTGATTGACAAAGTGATTGAGGTCGACCAGTCGCCCATCGGCCGCACGCCGCGCTCGAACCCGGCGACGTATACGGGCGTGTTTACCGAAATTAGGCAGCTGTTTGCCGAGATGGCGGAGGCCAAAATTCGCGGCTATGGCCCTGGCCGCTTCTCCTTCAACGTGAAGGGCGGGCGCTGCGAAACCTGCGAAGGTGCAGGCATCCGCACCATCGAGATGAACTTCCTGCCCGACGTGCACGTGCCCTGCGAAACCTGCAAAGGCCGCCGCTATAACCGCGAAACGCTGGAAGTGCGCTTCAAAGGCAAGTCCATCACCGATATCCTGGATATGACGGTGGAAAAGGCGGTAGAATTCTTCGAGTTTCAGCCCCGCATCCTGCGTAAAATCAAGACGTTGTCTGACGTTGGGCTAGGCTATCTCACGCTCGGCCAGCAGGCCACCACGCTCTCGGGCGGCGAAGCCCAGCGTGTGAAACTCTCCACCGAGCTCGGCAAAAAGGACACCGGCAAGACCTTCTACATTCTCGACGAGCCGACCACCGGCCTGCACTTCGAGGACATTCGCCACCTCGCCGACGTGCTGCACAAGCTCGCCGACAAGGGCAATACTGTGCTCATCATCGAGCACAACCTCGACCTCATCAAAGTGGCCGACCACGTTATCGACATTGGCCCTGAGGGCGGCGCGGGCGGCGGCACTATCGTGGCCCAGGGCACGCCCGAGCAGGTGGCCAAGAGCGGCAAGGGCCACACGAGCCGCTTCCTGGCCGAGGAGTTGAAGACGAGCCTGTACGTATAGAAACAGGCTCAACTGCCGGCGGCTTAGTGAGCGAAAGCGGGCGACCAGCAGCCTCCATTTTATAGTAAAATGGGGGCTGTTGGTCGCCCGTCTGTATATTATCGGTGGGCAGCATGGTCTGCTGGCTGGCTACCGGAGTATGCCCTTTACGCCGGAGTGGTCGAACGAGGCCGTGAACGTGTCGCCATTCGCCGAGAGGGTGCCCGCGTTGGAGCTGCCGCCCTGTGTGCCCGCTTTGCCATTGACGTAGGTGGTGCTCTCCGTGGCCAGGCCCGACCAAGGGCTAGCGCGGTTCTTATCGACAAAAAGCCGAATGTTATAGGTTTCGTGCGCGCTGAAACGGCCTTGAAACTCATATACATTCTGGGTGCCGCCCGTGCTGATGCGCAGCTTTAGGTCGGAAAGTACGGCCGTCGTGTCGTGCTTATTGTAGCGCGTAAAGCCATCATCGTGAATCGTAAACTGACCATTTATCGGCGTAAAGTCGCTGTAGGTGGGGGCCACATCCTTCTTAGAGCAGGCACTAAGAACTAGTAGGCCAAGGAGGAATTTTTTCACAGGAAGCAGGAAGAGCGTGCGGGCTAGTGTTGAAAACGGGCGGCTATTCGCCGAATAGCAAGTAAATGTAAGCAGCTTAATGCCTTACCCGCCCGTGGGGCCAAACCGCTCAGTCAATATCATTTCCGGCGATAATCCGGCGGCTTGCAGCCCATTAGCTACGGCCTCCACCAAGCCCGTTGGCCCGCACACGAACGCCTGCGGTTTGGCTGCGCCAAACCGCGCTACCACCTCGGCTAGCATCACTGCATCGACGCGGCGCTGGTAGCCAGCCCAGCCGGGCGGGGCCTGGCGGGTATAGTCGAGCAGCAGCGTGAAGCTGTCGTCAGCTTTTGCAAGTGCCTGTAATTCATATTGATAAATGACTTCCTCCGGCGTGCGAACGCTGAACAGCAGCACAGCCGGTGTGTGCGTGCCAATGCGCTGTCGATGCCGCAGCATGGCCATAAGCGGTACCACGCCCGAGCCACCGCCGACCAGCAGCAGGGGCGGGGCATCAGCTTCGCCGCGCCACACGAAGTAGCCGCCGATGGGGCCGCGCACTTCGAGTTGGTCGCCCACGGTCACACCTTCGTTGAGGTAGCTGGATACTTCGCCGTCGGTGATGATTTCGACGGTTAGCTCAATTTCGCCGGTTTGCTCGGGCGGCGAGGCGATGGAATAGCTGCGCTCAGCCTGGTAGCCGCCCTCGGCGGTGAGGCGCAGGTCGTAGTGCTGGCCGGCGAGGTGAGGCGTCCAGTTGGGCAGCGTAAGGGTGAAGGTTTTGACGTGCGGCGTTTCCTGCTTAATGCTCTTGACGGTGGCTAACTGCCAGGTTACGCGGCTCATAGGCGAATGGCGGTGGTGCTGGCTTCGGGCTCGTCGTCGTCGCTGTAGCGCTGCTCCTTCCACGGGTCGCCGTACATGCTGTAGCCGGCGCGCTCCCAAAAGCCGGGCTCATCATCAGCGGTGAAACGCAGGCCCTGCACCCACTTGGCGCTTTTCCAGAAGTAGAGGTGCGGCACTACCAGCCGCGCCGGGCCGCCGTGCTCGGGGGCCAGTGGCTGGCCATCGTAGATGAGGCCCACGAAGGCTTTGCCGCCTAGTAGGTCGGCCAGCGGCACATTGGTGGTGTAGCCGCCGTAGCTGAATTCGGTCACGTACTTCGCCTCGGGCTTGAGCTTGACGTGCTCTAGCAGGGTGTCCACGCTTACGCCGCGCCAGTGGGTGTCAAATTTCGACCACTTCGTGACGCAGTGAATGTCCGGGTTGAAATCCTGCATCGGCAGCTTGTTGAATTCCTCCCAGCTCCATCTTACCGGCTCTTCGACCAAGCCTTCGAGTCGAAACTCCCAGTTGGTGAGGGCAATGCGAGGCGTGGGGCCGGCCGTGAGCACCGGGAAGTCGGTGGTTTCGTACTGGCCGGGCGGCAGCTTGTGGTTGCTGGCGCGCTTGGGCTGAAAGCCGCGGTTGGTGAAAAGTCCCATAGGTGTCGGGTAAGGAAATGGCTAGTTGTTAAACCGATTTTGGGGCAAATTAGCTTAGGCCGTAGAAGTTACAGAAGGCTCAAAAAAACGCTTGTCATTGCGAGCGCAGCGAAGCAATCGCACCCAAACAGCTCGTCTGGATGCGATTGCTTCGCTGCGCTCGCAATGACAATCTAGGTTTGATTATCCCAAACTATTTTAACCAGTAACTAGGGCAGCACTATTTGTGGCTCTTCAGCTTCGTCATCTGCCTCAGCTTCGACCTCGTCGTCAGGCTCGTCTGGGGCGCTGGGGTTGGCAAAGCGGGCCTTGAAGCGCGCGTACAGCGCATTCATGCCCAATAGCAGCAAGCCCATGAGAATGAAGACGACCGCTCGCGTTACGGTGCCGCTCTGCCGCAGGTCGAAGAACAACAGCCGCCCCATGCAGCCGAGCATGCCGGCCAGCGAAACGTAGCGCAAATCTTGCCGGCGCAGCAGCAAACTGGTGCTGAAGACGGCCACCACTTGCAGCATCAGCAGCACGGTGAGCACCGAGTGGTCGAACGACTGAATGAGCAGCAGCGCCAGCGCCAGAAACGCCGGGTACAGCAGCCACGCCTCTAGCTGCCGGCGGCCAGGCAGCGCCAGCGCCTGCCAGGCGGGCGATAGCCCCGCAAAGGGCGCATTGCCCTGGCGCAATGCCAGCCCCACGTAGCCAAACAGCAAGCCTACCGCCGCCGTCAGCCCCCACCACTCGGCACTCAGCAAGTGGCTGGGCGTGATATACAGCACACAATCGATGCTGGCCGTGAGGGCCGCCAGCCAGTAATACAGCCGACCATAGATGCCCAGCCGCCGGAAGCGCGGCGCCAGCCAAGGCGTGGCGGCCCCTAAAGCCAGGGCCATGCCTACCCAGACCAGCGGCAGCCACTGCGCCCGCACATTATGCGCCAGCGTACCCGAGCCCACCAACAGCGCCACCTCGGCCAGGGCCGGGTGCAGCCGCCACGAAGCATACACGGGCGCTGTGGCGGGTGGGCGCGCCAGGGCCAGCGCCGCCAGCACCACCACCAGCAGCGCGGCCGTGAGGTAGTCAGCAGAAACGCCTAGCAGCAGTTCAGGCTTTAATATCAAATAGATATGCAGCAGCAGGCTGGCGGCCAGCCCGCCGTAGCCGAGGTGCAGGAGGTAGCGGTCGGGCTGGCCGGCCCGGAGCACGGCAGCCTCGTCGGGCAGGGTGCGCCGCCAAGCCAGGGCCGCTCCAAAAGCCGCGCTGCCCAGGGCTAGCAAACCCAGCAGCAGGTAGGCTACGTGCCCGGCCGGCACGGCGGCCACCAGCCCTACCACCAGGTGCGCGCCCAGCAAGTACAGCCAGGGCCAGCGTACATAGCGCTCGCCATCGGGCCACCATGAAGTGAACAGCCCGGCCATTGGCACCGCCAGCGTGGGCAGCAAATACAGCAGCACGTAGCCGGCCCTGAAGTCAGGTTGTGCCGAAACCAGCGGGTGCAGCACGTGGCCCCATTGCAACGCTACGTAGGTGGTGGCTGCCACCATCAGCCCGGCCCAGAGGCCCGGTAGCGCCAGGCGCTGCCGCAGGTAGAGCAGTGCGCCCAGCAGCGCCATGGCGGGCCAGGCGGCCCACGGCTGCGCATACACCAGTGAGCCAGCGCCTAGCAGTAGCCAGCCCACGGCCAGCCCCAGCACGGGCAGCGAGGAACTCATGCCAAGCGATAAGCTGGCAAACTCGTCCTGCGCCCGCCGCCAGTAGCGCCGCCGTGCCTGGTAGCCCAGCGTGAGCAGGGCAGCCCCCACCAGCAGCAGCGCCCGCATTTGCGGACTCAGCGCGCCCAGCGAGGTATAGCGCACCAGCAGCGGCAGCACCGCCGCTTGCAGCACCAGCAGGTACGTCTGGGTGTGCAGCAGGCCTTCTTCGTCGCGGCCACTTAGCAGCAAGGCTACCAATAGGTTCTCAGCATACAGCACACATAGAATACCCGGCCAGCTTAGCCCCAACTCGTGCAGGCCAACTACGGCCAGCACTGCTAAGCCTTGTGCGAGTATGAGTTGCTGCCGCCGCACCCAGTTTGGCAGTCGGTCGCTGGTGCGCACCCAAATGGCTAGCCCCAGCGCTGCGCCGGCCAGCCCTACTATCGCCAGCAGCAGCCCCGCCACAGGCACATTAACCCAGCCAAATACTAGCCGCCCCAGCACTAGCCCGGCCTCGGCCTGGAGCAAGCCTGCCAGGCCAGCAAAGCCGCCTAGCAAGTCGTAATGTGCTGTGGGGTTGGAAACTAGTTGATTCGACGTAGTGGATTCTGCTGAGTTAAAGCGCGGTAGGTAGGGCTTTATGCTGGTTAGCAAAGGCCACTTCAAGGTAGCCTGCGCAAAGGCCAGCGTAAACCAGCCGGCCAGCGCCAGCAGTACTGTTTCGCGGTAAAGAATGGCCAGGCCGCTGCCTGCCACGTGCGTAGCCACCAGCAGCAGCAAGCTGGTGCCCGTGAGCAGGGCCGAGGCCAGGGCCACCCTATAAATGCGCTGGTGCAGTAGGTCGTGTTCGGCACGCCCGGCCAAAAGCACCGCTACTAGCAGGTTTTCACTAAAGACAATAAACAGCACCGTCGACCACGGCAAGCCAACCTTGTGCAGCCCGAGTAAAGCCAGCAATACGAAAAATTGCGCCAGTACCAGCTGCTGCCACCGCACCCAGCCCGGTGCCTGACCCGCTGTGCGTACCCAGGCCGCCAGGCCCAGCGAAATGCCCGCTAATCCCAGCAGCAGACCAAGCGGCCTCGCCACCGATTGCTCGTGCGACCAGCCAAATGCCACGCAACTCAGCGCCACCCCAGCTAAGGCTTGCAACAGCCCGCCTAAGCCCGCAAAAGCGCTCACCAAACCGCGCTGCTCCTCGGCATTAGAAACTAACCCGCCATATGCCAGGCTGGCATCAGCAAAGCTGGGCAGGTAGGGTTTGATACCCGCCAGGAATTGCCATTTGAAGGCCGCCTGCACAAATAGCAGGCTGGCCCAGCCCGCCAGCGCTACTATTAAAGCTTCGCGATAAAGCACAGCGGGAAGGCTGTTAGGTAGGTAGCTGCTAGCGCGTAGCAGCACCAGCAGGCCCACCAGCGCGGCCACGGCCAGCGCCCCCCGGTAGAGCTGGCGGTGCAGCAAATCGTGCGCGGCGCGCCCGGCCAAAAGCAGCGCCACCAGCAAGGTTTCGAAGTACACCAGCAGCAGCGTGGCCGACCAGTTCAGCCCCAGCTTGTGCAAGCCTAGCAGCGCCAACAGCGCAAAAACCTGCGCCAGCACCAGTTGCTGCCACCGCACCCAGCCGGGCGCGTTGCCCACGGTACGCACCCACCAAGCCAGCCCAATCGAGCTGCCAGCCAGCGCTACCAGGGCGCCTAGCAGCGCCACCACGGGCACCCCCGGCACCCCAAAAAGCAGACGCCCCAGCACTGCGCCCCCAACCACTTGCAGCCCGCCGCCCAGCCCCGCAAAGCCATTCAGTAAATTGAAATGCGCTTCGTGGTTGGAAACCAGCCGCTGGGAGGAGGAGTCAGCCGGCTCGCCATCCAGGCGGGGTAAATAAGGCTTTATTGCGGCTAGCAAAGGCCATTTGCAGGCAGCTTGCACAAAGGCTAGGGTGAGCCAACCCGCCAAGGTCAGCACCAGGGCTTCGCGGTAAAGCGTAGCCGCCGAGTGGCCCGGCAAGTAATGGCTTGCCCGCAGCAGCACGCTCAGCCCGGCCACGGCGGCCACGGCCAGCGCCGCCCGGTAGACGTGCTGGTGCAGCCGGTCGTGTTCGGCGCGCCCGGCTAGCAGGAGCACTAGTAGCAGGTTTTCCGCATAAAGCAAAAGCAGGACAATCGACCAATTGAGGCCCGCTTCGTGCAGGCTCAGCAAGGCCAGCAGCACGAAAAATTGCGCTAGTACCAACTGCTGCCACCTTACCCAACTCGGTGCTCGCCCTGCCCGGCGCACCCACACGGCCAGCGCAAGCGCCGCGCCCGCCATGCCCAGTAGCAGCCCGCCTACGGGCGCACTCGACCAGCCAAATAAGATGCGAGCCAGCCCCAGCCCCGCGCCCAGTTGCAGCAGGCCCGTCAGCCCAGCAAATACATTGAGCAGGCTGCGGTGCGATTGGTAATCGGCAGTTACTGGGTTGTCTGTTTCGTCGCCGTTTACGTGCTTCGAGCCAATAATTTTCAGCAAAGGCTGCTTCAAAATAAGCTGCACAAAGGCCAGCCCGGCCGAACCGGCCAGCGCTAGCACCAGCACCTCGCGGTAAAGCTGCGCCGGTGGGCTGCTGACCCAGTGCGTGCCCGCCAGCGTCAGTATGCCAGTGCCCGCCAGCACGGCGGTAGTAAGGGCCACCCGGTACACCAGCGCCTCGCGCTGCCGGGCCATAACCAAGGTTATCAGCAGGGATTCGAGCAGCATAAACAGCCCGATAACCGTGGGCGTGGCGTGCCAGCCTTGCAGCGAAAGCGCCGTGGCCAAAGCCAGAATAAGCGAGATAATCGTGTCGGTTTGGAACAGCCAGCCGATGCCTAGCTGCTTGGCCCGCCGCCCGGCCCAGAAGGTGAGCAACGCGCCCAGCGCCAGCGGAATAGTCTTCCAAACCGAGCCCGTGCTGTATAGGTAAAGGTTGACGCCCAGGCAAGTCCAATTGAGCAGATGGGCTGTGAAAAGCAGCGGCTCGAAGCGCCGCTGGGCGTACACGCTGCGGTATTGCACCACGGCCGCCGCGCCGCCCACCAGCAGCACCAGTGCCATCGCTGCCAGCCGCAGCGGGTTGGAGATAACCGCCAGCTCCTGGTGCCAGTAGAGATGAAATGCGAAGAAGCTGGCGATGCTCAGCAGCAGTTGGTATTTCCAAAGCTGCCGGTAAGTGATGGCAATACTAAAGGCTGTGACGCCCGCCGCCGCGCCCAGCGTGAGGGCCGTGGGCGGCAGCACCGCCAGCGCCACCAAGCTCAACACGCCGTGCAGAGTCGCCACTTCTTCGCGGCTGGTACGCCAAGCCAGGTAAAGGTTGGCACTCACACCGGCTAATAAGAGTAAGTAGTCAAACGGGGGCGTAGCCCAACGCAGCCCCGCAATACTCACCGCTCCCACGCAGGCAAACAGGAAGATAGCCGCCGCACTACTTACCAACCAAGCATTCAGTTTCTTAGCAAATGGCTTCGCCCGCAGCGCATACCGTGCCCCGAGCAACCCGCCCGCAAAGGCACAAATCATCAAAAACCGAAGTGGCGGGGCCACGCGCAAGGCGGTGTAGATGCCCAAAAAGCCTACTCCCGTCACTAATACGATGGCCCCCAGGATGCCGGTCCAGTTTTCGAGTAACATGGTTGAGGCGCGTTCCCACCAAGTGGGGCCGGTGGGCACCGGCTTGGGTGCCGGCCGCCGGGGCGGCGCAGGCTTGCGCGGCGGTGGGGTAGGGGGCAGGGCTTGCCGCGGGGCGGGCACCCACGTAGGCGCGGGCTCGGCGATTAACTCGGGTTCGAAAACTGGTGCTGGGTTTGGGGCAGGCTCAGTCTGGGTTTCTTCGGGCTCGGCGGCTGGCGCAGGTTCCGGCGCTAGCTCGGTGGCTGGCGTTAGTTCAGCCACTACCTCAAGCTCGGTTGCCGGTTCAGCTTCAACGGTTAGTTCGGGCTCGATGGCCAGCGTAGCCACTGGGGCAACCGCCAGTTGCGGCACCAACTCAGGTTCAGTGGCCAACTCAACGTCCAATGTGGGCTCCACTGCCGGGGCAACTTCAACGGCAAGTACTGGTTCGCTGATTGGCTCGGCTTCGGCCACTGCTTCTACCTCCACTACAGCGGGTGCAACGACTACCGGCTCTGCGGGCAGCACAGGCTCGGGGGTTGGCTCTGGAGTAGGTGGCGCGGGCACTAGTGGCGCGGGCGCTGCCACGGTGGTGGCGGCCGGCCGCCAAACGGGCGCAGCCATGGGCGGCGCTGGGGTGGCTACTATGGCCGCCGAGGCCGCTGGCTTGCTCGCCGCGAGCAATTCGGCTAGCTGGTCGCGCAGGCGCTGAAGCTCTGCTTGCAGCCTGTTCTGCTCAGCCTTGCGGCCGGCTAATTCTTCCTGAAGGGCCGCCAGCCTACCGGGTAAATTCCAAACCCGAAAGGCGAGGACTAGGGTGAGCGCTAGCGCTAATACGGATACATCCATGTGCCGAGCAATAAGAGCCACCTAGGACTAGGTAGCTGGTTGATTATGAGCTGCGGGCGATGGCTAAACGCGGCGGTGACGCTGCGATTATAGCCACATGGACTTTGGCATTTACAAAAACGGGGCCGACTTGAGATTACGCACCCAGCCAGGTGCCAAGATGAATAAAAAAGTTCCAAAAAAGAGGTGGAAATTATTGTCGAATTACTATCGTGAAAGCTTATTTTTAAACCAATAGGTTGATTATCAATGAAAAATTAAAAACTGCAAAATTTATTTATTCAAACCAAAAAAGACGCTCCAGGCAGGCCTAGAGCGTCTTTCAAGTAGTTGCGGTGCCTGGCTTATTTAGCCAAAGCCTCGAAGTTTAGCTTGCACTTACATTTTCATGCCCGAGTCTTTGGAAGACATATTCAGGTGCTCTACCACCACGGGCAGCGTAGTATCAATCCAGCCAGTGAGGGCGGCATTTTTAGTCATCGTCTTGTGGGCCGCCAGGGTATTGGCCGTTTTCTGGTGGTCGGTCACCATCTGCGCCAGGTACTTGGTTTCAAATTCTTTACCCGACAGCTTTTCCATTGCCGGGGCTATTGCCTTGTGGTCGGCGTCCATGTCGGTGGGCAGCGTCACCTTGGCATTAGCTGCGATGGGCTTCAGAGCGGCGGTGCTTTTGGTGTGGTCAGCTATCATTTTGTCGGCCAGTGTTTTGGCATCGCCGGTTACGCCCTTGGCCAAAGCCATTTTGCTGAGCTGAATCTCATTTTGGTCGCTGTGGGCGGCCGATTTCATGAATTCGGCATCGTCGGCGTGGGGGGCGGTGGGGCCATTAGGGTTCGGAGCGCCTTGCATAGCCGCGCCGCCTGTAGCTGATGAGCCCATCTTGGCCGTGTCGGCTGGGGCCGCCATGCTGGTCGAGTCGGTAGCGGTGCTTTCGGGGGTGGTGCTGCCGGTGGCGCTGGTGTCCGAGGTTTTGGTGTCGCTGTTACAGGCGTTCAGGGCCAGCAGGCCGGCGGCGATTAGGGGAAGGGTCAGGCGTTTCATGGGAAAGAAAATGCTGGAAATTAATCTGATGCGAAGGTTACGATTGGGCGATTAAAAGGTTTGAGTATAAGTAAGTTAATGCAACTGCTTTGCTTGATTATCAGGCCAAACATTCAGCAATAGTAGCGGCTATTTATAAAAATTTGTCAAACGTTTTAAACCGGCGCTCACCTGCCGCATCTTACCGGCATCACCTTTTTATACTGCTGCTTTTATGCGTTTCGGTACTTCACTCCGCGCCTTCACCTACGCTGCCCTGGCCGGCGGTATGCTCTTTACTGCTAGCTGCAAAAAGAACAACGAAGTGGCCGCCACCACCGCCGATGATGTAATCTCGGCTCAGGATGCAGGCCAGGGCGATGAGGAAAACGCCGCCACCGCCGACATGGTCGATGCCGCCGCGCCGCAGGATGCCACCCTATCGGCCAGCCCTACCGTGGCCGATGCCGCCGACCTGGCCCGCCTGATGTCGAACTGCTACACCCGCACCTACGACGCTGCCACCCGCACGCTCACCCTCAACTTTGGCACTACCAACTGCCTGTGCCCCGATGGCCGCTACCGTCGCGGCGTTATCACGGCCGTGTTTAGCGGCCCCTACCGCCAGGCTGGCGCGGTGGTCACCATCAACCGCACCAACTACTTCGTGAATGACAACCAGCACCTGGGCACCCGCATCATCACCAATCTCGGCAGCGGCTCGTTCGATATGAGCGTGCAAAACGCCAGCATCATCTTCGCCAGCAACGGCGGCACTACCTCGTGGTCGTCGGTGCGGCACTACACCCGCACGGCGGGCTTCGGCACGGCCACCATCCTCGACGATGCCTACAGCATCACGGGCATGCTCACGGGCACCAACCGCCGCAGCGTGAGCTATACCGCTAACATTCAGCAGCCTTTGGTGAAGAAATTTACGGCCGGCTGCGCCCGCCACTTCGTGTCAGGTACTATTGAAATCACTAATTCGAACAGCAAATCCATGCTGCTCGACTACGACCCCACCGGTACTGCCGCCTGCGACAACGTCGCCTCCGTCACCTTCAACGGCCATACCTACACCATCTACCTCCGCTAACCGCAGATTCAAACGGATTAAACAGAATTTAACGGATACGCCCGCCTGCGGCGCGCTGACTGCTAATTAATTCGTTGGGAATAAATGAGAAATGGCTACCCAGAAGGGTAGCCATTTCTCATTTATTCCATATAGTATAATCTCAATCCTCAAGCGCTGAACAACGAACAGTCAGCGCGCCGCAGGCGGGCGTATCCGTTAAATCTGTTTAATCCGTTTGAATCTGCGGTCCGGATTGAACCTGCGGTCTGGTTGTCAATAAAGCCTCGGCTAAAAGCAGGTCTTCTGGCGTAGTAATCTTGATGTTGCAATAATCGCCCTCTACCAAATGCACAGCGTGCAGGTCATCTACCACGCTGGCATCGTCGGTGAAGGTGGGCAGCTCGGGCAGGCGGTAGGCGCGGCGCAGCAGGTCGAGGTCGAAGGTCTGGGGCGTTTGCATGAGGCGTAGGCGGCGGCGGTCGAGTGGCGACGAGCCCGTGGCCGCCAGCAGCCGCACCGAGTCTTTGGGTGGCACGGCGGCCACCACGGCTTGGTGCGTGGCAGCAGCTTGGTAGGTGTCCTCAATAACTTTGGCGGGCACCAGCGGGCGCACGCCGTCGTGCACGGCCACCAGCGCGCCGGTGGGCGGCGCGGCGGGCAAGGCCGCCAGCCCCGCCTTCACCGAGGCCCAGCGCGTGGCCCCGCCCTCTACCAGCGTGTGCGGGATATCGACCTGGTAATCAGCCAACAGCTCGCGCCAATAATCAAGTTGCGCGAAGGGCAACACCACCACAATTTGCTCGACCCGCAATGCCGGCTCGGCCCAGCGCCGCAACGTGTGCAGCAGCACCGGCTCGCCCGCCAGCAGCAAAAATTGCTTGGGCCGGTCGGCCCCCATGCGCTGCCCACTGCCCCCAGCCACGATGATGGCGTAGCGGGGCAAGGAGTGAGTTGGTGAAGGAGTGAAGGAGTGAATGGCAGGTGGGGGCGGGAAGGTGGGCATAGCGTAAATGGTAGTAGCAGCGAAGGCGAAGGTAGGGAAACCAGCAAACGCAAAAATGGCTCGGCCGCTTCACAGCAGCCGAGCCATTCACTCCTTCACTCATTCACCAACTCACTCCTTACAGAATGAGCATCGCGTCGCCGTAGGCGAAAAAGCGGTACTTCTCCTTGATGGCTTCCTCATAGGCCGCCATCAGCAGCTTGTAGCCGGCGAAGGCCGAGGCCATCATCACCAGCGTGCTTTCGGGCAGGTGGAAGTTGGTTAGCAGCGAGTTAGCAAGCTTGAACTCGTAGGGCGGGTAAATGAACTTGTCGTTCCAACCCTGGGTCACCTTCACGCGGCTGCTAGCCGATACCGACGCATCGAGGGCCCGCATGGTGGTGGTGCCAATGGCGCACACCTGCTTTTTGGCCTCTATCGACTTGTTGATAATCTGCACGGCCTGGGCATCTACGAAGAACTGCTCCGAGTCCATTTTGTGCTTGGTCAAGTCCTCCACATCTACGTGGCGGTAGGTGCCGAGGCCCACGTGCAGCGTGATAAACGCCTTCTCGATGCCCTTGATTTCCATGCGCTTCATCACCTCGCGCGAGAAGTGCAGGCCGGCCGCCGGGGCCGCCACCGCACCAATGTTCTCAGCAAAAATGGTCTGGTAGCGCTCCTTGTCACCTTCCTCCGTTTCGCGCTTGAAGATGTCCTTCGGCACGGGCGTTTCGCCCAGCTCATACAGCGCCTTGCGGAACTCCTCGTCGGTACCATCAAACAAAAACTTGATGGTGCGGCCGCGCGATGTGGTATTGTCAATCACCTCGGCCACAATATCAGAGTCGCCGAAGTACAGCTTGTTGCCCACCCGGATTTTGCGGGCTGGGTCCACGAGCACATCCCACAGGCGGCCTTCCTTATTAAGCTCGCGCAGCAGAAACACTTCGATTTGAGCGCCCGTGCGCTCCTTTTGCCCGTACATGCGGGCCGGAAATACCTTGGTATCGTTGAACACGAATACATCACCTTCGGTAAAGTAGTCGAGAATATCTTTAAACATCCGGTGCTCGAACTGGCCAGTGGCACGGTTCACTACCATCAGACGCGACTCGTCGCGGTGCCGGGCTGGATGCGTTGCAATCAGCTCTTCGGGGAGTTCAAACTTGAACTCATGCAGTTTCATCGCCATGCAGGTTGGGACGTACTAGGGGGAAGTTACCAAAAATTTGGGCGGGCAAAGGTACGATTTTTTTTGGAAACCCCTGACTTTGTGCGGTAAGCTTTAGCTTGCCGTTCCGAAATCACCCACTGCTGCCCCATAAGGCAGTATTTTTCCGGCCGCATTCGCCCAGTAGTAAATTATTGGCGAGTTCACGCCTCCTGCCCTTTTGCCATGCTCCTCACGCTCCGCCTCACGCTCGAAAGCTTTGCCTTTGCCTGGCAGGCCCTGCGGGCCAATCTGCTCCGTACTATCCTCTCCTTGCTGGGCGTCACGGTGGGCATTTTCGCCATTATCGCCGTGTTCATGGTCGTCGACTCGCTCGAGGCCAGCGTGCGCCAAAGCATGAGCTTCATGGGCGACAAAGTTATTTACGTGGGCAAGTGGCCCTGGGTCTTTGACTCCAACCAGCCCTGGTGGAAGTTTTTTAACCGCCCCGTGCCCACAATGCGCGAGTTTCGGCAGCTCGAAAAAATGCTCAGCCCCGGCTCCAACAAGGGCGTGGCCATTTTTGTGAGCAAGAGCGGCAACACCTTCAAGGCCGGCACCAACTCGGTGACGGACTGCTCCCTTGAAGGCGTGAGCTACGACTACCGCAACGTGTCGAGCGTGCCCATCGAGCAGGGCCGCTACTTCACGTTGCAGGAAATAGACGGGTCGCGGCCCGTAGCCATCATCGGGGCCACCATCGCCGAAAACCTGTACCCCGGCCTCGACCCCGTGGGGCAAGATTTCAAAACCAGGGGCCGGCACTTCACAGTAATTGGGGTGCTGAAAAAGGAGGGTAAAAACTTGCTCGGTACCCCCAGCAACGACGCCAACTGCCTCGTGCCGTTCAGCACCTTCGCCAGTATTTTCGCCCTCAGCAGCAGCGGCATGAGCGGCCCCTCGCCGCAGCTCGGCGTGAAGGGCACCGATACCGACCCCGACCTGCTCAACCTCGAAGCCGAGATGCAGGGCGCCCTGCGCACCATCCGGGGCCTCAAGCCCCGCGAGGAAGACAACTTTGCCCTGAACCGGCCCGAAATGATAGCCTCGCTTATTACTAAGCTCTTCACCGCCATTCACATTGCGGGTTTCTTTATCGGCGGGCTGGCTACCCTCATCGGGGGCTTTGGTATTGCCAATATCATGTTCGTGTCGGTGAGCGAGCGCACCAGCATCATCGGCATTCAGAAGGCGCTGGGGGCTAAAAATTACTTTATCCTGGCGCAGTTCCTGTTCGAAGCTATTTTTCTGTGCCTGCTCGGCGGGGGCGCGGGCATCTTCCTGGTCTGGCTGATTACCCTGATACCGCAGGAGGCACTCACGCTGTTTCTGAGTGCGGCCAACATCAGCAAAGGCCTCCTGATGTCGGTAATTATTGGCATCGTAGCCGGCATTATTCCCGCCATCCTGGCGGCCAAGCTCGACCCAGTTATCGCCATTCGGGCCAAGTAGGTGAATGAGTGAGTTGAAAGGTGTGAAGGAAGGCAATGAAACCACTGTTACCAGTTCCCTTCTTTGCTCATGCACGCCTTCGCCAACTTGCACCTTCGCTCATTCACCTGCTCCCCGCGTATCTTCGCCTTCTTGTGGCCGCCCCGCTTTTAGCGTCGGGGCGGTCTCGTTTTTTTCCCACCCTGGCACTATGTCAAAACTTAAGAAAACCAGCAAAACCAAGCTTGCCGACGATAACCTGAATGCCGGTTCGGGCAAGACCATCGTGCAGCCCAACGTCAACGATAACAAGCTGACGAGCATTACCGAGATTCGCGAAAAAACCGGCAACACTGCCACTACTACCCCCGACCCCGACGAGCAGCGCATTCGCCAGGCCTTTGTCGATAAGGACTGGAACGAGATTAAAATTGCCGATAGCTGGCAGATTTTCAAGGTAATGGCTGAGTTTGTGGAAGGCTTCGAGAAGCTCTCCAAAATCGGCCCTTGCGTGAGCATCTTCGGCTCGGCCCGCACCCAGCCCGACAACCAATACTATAAGATGGCCGAGGAAATCGCCTCCAAGCTGGTGCGCCACGGCTACGGCGTCATCACGGGCGGCGGCCCCGGCATCATGGAGGCCGGCAACAAAGGTGCCCGCGCCGAGAATGGCCGGTCGGTGGGCCTCAATATCGAGCTGCCCTTCGAGCAAACGCACAACATCTACATCGACAACGATAAGTGCATCAACTTCGATTACTTCTTCGTGCGCAAGGTGATGTTTGTGAAGTACGCCCAGGCCTTCGTAGGCATGCCCGGCGGCTTCGGCACCATCGATGAGCTGTTCGAAGCCCTGACCCTGATTCAAACCAAGAAAATAGGCCGTTTCCCCATCGTGCTGGTGGGCTCGGCCTACTGGGGCGGCCTCTTCGACTGGATTAAGAACGTGATGCTGGGCGACGAGCGCAACATCTCGCCCGAAGACCTCGACCTCGTGCATATCGTAGACGACGCCACCGAAGCCGTGCGTATCATCGACGACTTCTACAAGAAATACTCGCTTTCGCCCAACTTCTAAGCGCGACAACTACCCACAGTACAAACGGCCGGCCCGGTGCACTACGCATCGGGCCGGCCGTTTTTTTGGGCGTGTGCCAGCCTAGCCAGCATAAGCTTTTGTGCAAGCAGAATACGCGCTAATGCCGAGCTTACATCGAGCTTATATAGAGTTGGGCAGGATTCAACCGGTAAATAAATGGATTGGGCGAGGAAAAACCCAGCTTGAACGAAATCGATTATATATTGAAAGGATTATGTTGCACTTTCGTAAATGCAAACTAATCTTTTATTAATGCAATAAGAGATTGTTTAGCAAGTTTGCACTGTCTTTTCCATCTCTTCCCCCCATTTGGTATGAAACCAACCTTTTACTCTGCTCTTGGCATATTGCTATTCAATTCCTTGGCAGGCATGGCACAGGTTCAACGGCCTCAGAATACGCAGACATATATTACGTTAGATGTCTGCCCATCACCAGGAACCGATTTCAAAGACTATTTCACCAGCCAGTCAGGTGTCAATGTTGAGAAACGTCTCAATGTTATGGAGACTGTAGGCAATACCTCCTACACATTCAGCGATTACAAAACCACCGTCCATAGTGCTGACCTTACGAAGAGTACTACGAACGACGTTTTTCAGTTTACCGACGATTTTAATACCCAAATTTTAGGCACTACACTGGTATGGCGGCAAAATAGCAGCAATACCTATTTGAACGCTGAGGCCGACGACGTAAATATAAATTCCCCTTATGCGTCGCAGGTGACAATCACGTTTTCCCGTGAAGTAAAAAACCTGAAGCTGACCTTTCAAGATATTGATAAGGCCATCCTAAGCAATAATCAGGGCAGCAACTTCACTGACGAAGTAGATATATTTCCCACTAATGCGGCTGGTCAACCTACTGCTATATCAGGAAATTTCAACGGGAATGACAACACTAACGTGCAAGTAGGTTTTGGTATACCTACTGTACAAAATGGTGTGACACAGTATGGATATTATGGAAATATTGGAACTTCATCTAGTAATCCATCTACCAATAGCACAGGTAGTGCCACCTGCGCTTACGGAGTTGTGACGCGTGATAATAAAACGCAATTTGTTTTTCAGGGTATCAGACTAAATGGGGGGGCAGCTAATAACCCAAGCCGTGCTGGCAATGCAACGGTTCTCTTTAATAATCCAGTAAAAACGGTGGTACTTACCTACCGAAATCTTTATACCGCGACCAATAATGGTTTGCGTCTGCAAACTATTGCTATTGAAGATATTTCTTGGTGCAAGGTGACTACCCTGCCTGTAACCCTGACAGCCTTCGACGCGAAAGCTGCTGGTGCTGATGCTAACCTGACCTGGGGCACCGCTAGCGAAGCCGACAACGACTACTTCAGCGTAGAGCGCAGCTTCGATGGTGTTTCGTTTGCCCCGATTGGCAAAGTTGTCGGTCACGGCACTACGTCTACTTTCAGCAACTACACTTATACCGATGCTGGTATCGGCAACAAAGCTAGTGGTGTCGTTTACTACCGTCTGCGGCAAGTTGACATAGGTGGTACAGCTACCTACTCGCCGGTGCGCACGGTAGCCTTCGAAAAAGGAGTCGCTGCCATGAAGCTCTACCCCAACCCCGCCACAAATGGCGACGACAAGCTGACCCTCGACCTGCTCACCCTGCCCCAGGGCGACTACCAGGCTAGCTTGGTCAACACCATCGGCAGCACAGTAGCCTCTTACACCGTGCACGGCGGCGAAGCACAGCCCATAGCGCTGCCTGCCTCGCTGGCCCCCGGCACCTACGTAATGGTAGTGCAAGGCCAGGGCATGCACCTAACGCAGCGGCTGGCCCGGCAATAAGCCATCCACCTCATAACCTAAAGAAGGCCCGCTGGAAGTAGCTTCCAGCGGGCCTTCTTGCGTGATGAATTAAAAGCTGCGTACCAGTGCAAAAACTAGCGCATAGCACCCTGTCTGGTTAATACCCCTCTTCCAACGCATAGTCGGACTGGTCAGCTGGCTGAAACGACGAGGGCAATGGGGCCGGCTGGCCCAGCTTTTCTACTTGCTGGCGCACCATTAGCTCTTCTTCGAAGGCTGCAATGCGACCGATAACAACCCAAGTGAATGCAGCGGCCACAAACTGCGTCCCGGCATCGAGGGTAGTAGCTAGCAGGTCGTCCTGGGTAAGGGTATCGTTGCTGAACGAGCTGCCCATGTGCCAAGTAATGCGGGCCACAATCAGCTTTAGTACGAAGGCCGCCCACCACCAGCCCAGCAGCGTGGCCGGTTCTACGATGCGCCCCAGAGCTGCCCGCTGCGTGTGTTGCCACACCTCGCGCATGATGGTGTAAGGCCGCCAGAAATTGATAAAAGGCACAAACCAAGCCCCGGCCGCCCAGCCATCAGCATACTCAGGCCGGACATTGGGCAGCTGATGCAGGTTATAATAAGCCCGGCGCAGCCACCTGATGAGCGTGACATAGCTGGCCACCACCAGCGCCAGGTAGCCAACACCCAGTAGGGCATACAGATAGTAAAGCCCCGCCACGAGGTGTAGGCTAATGCTGCCTACGGCGCTGGTCCAATCGGGCAAGAGCTGCGCCAGCATACTAAGGACTACTAAACTGCCCATATTGAGCATAAACAGCAAAAAAACGAGGCGGGCGGTGCGGGCGCGCTGCTGGTTGTCGCGAAGCATAAACGGAAGGCAATAAGCAAACTGAATGAGTTGCACAAACATAAGCCGCTAAATACCCGCGCTCATCTCGACGGCCGAAAACCAGAAAGCCGGTAGTTTTTGTGGTCTGTACGTACTTTGTAGCCTATGTCCGACACCACCGCTGCGCCCGCCAAAAAGCTTTTCCTGCTCGATGCTTTTGCCCTCATCTACCGCTCGCACTTTGCCTTCGCCAAAAACCCCCGCGTCAACTCCAAAGGGATGAATACCGGAGCCGTGCTAGGCTTTACCAACACGCTGGTCGAAGTGTTGCAAAAGGAAAATCCTACTCACCTGGGGGTATGCTTCGACTCAGGCAAGACTTTCCGGCACGAAAAGGACGAAAACTACAAAGCCAACCGCCAGGCCATGCCCGAAGACATCGGCATTGCCATACCCTATATAAAGCAGATTGTGGAGGCGTTTCACATCCCAATTTTGCTGCAAGCGGGCTACGAGGCCGACGACGTCATCGGTACCCTCGCCCAGCGGGCCGAGGCCCAGGGTTTCGAGGTGTTTATGATGACGCCCGACAAAGACTACTGCCAGCTCGTAACCGAAAACATTAAAATCTATCGCCCCGCCTTCATGGGCAACGCGGCCGAAGTGCTCGACGTGGCGCACGTGCTGGCGCGCTTCGAGATTGAGCGCGTCGAGCAAGTAGTCGATATTCTGGGCTTGCAGGGCGATGCCAGCGACAACATCCCCGGCATTCCCGGCATCGGCGAAAAAACGGCCAAGACTCTGATAAAGCAGTTCGGCTCGGTCGAAAACCTGATTGCCAACTCCGACCAACTCAAAGGCAAGCAACAAGAGAACGTCCGCAACTTCGCCGAGCAAGGCCTGCTCAGCAAGGAGCTCGCCACCATCCACGTCAATGTCCCCATCGATTTCGAGCCCGATAAGCTGATAATGGATGCGCCCGACGTGCCGCGCCTGCGAGAACTATTCGAAGAGCTAGAGTTTCGCCAGCTCGCCACCCGCATTCTCGGCGAAGCCAGCCGCAGCAGTGCAGGTGCGCCCTCTGTAGCCGCGCCAATTGGGCGCGGGTCCCGTCGCCCCAAAGTAGCGACACCCAGCGCCCAGGGCTCGCTCTTCGGCGAAGGCAGCGCGGGCGTGGTTATCGCGGCCGAAAATGGCGAGTTTCTACCCGGCGAAGCCGGCGCGGAGTACCACGGCGCGACCAAAACGCTAGAAGACGTGCCGCACCATTACCACTTGGTCGATACGCCCGCACTGCGTAAGTCGCTGATAGAATTCCTGCTACAACAAATTGAAGTCAGCTTCGATACCGAAACCACCGGCCTGAATACCATGACGGCCCGGCTGGTGGGCCTCTCCTTCAGCTACGTGGTGGGCGAGGCCTACTACGTACCCGTGCCGCCCGACGATGCCGAAGCCGCCCAAGCATTGGTCGATGAGTTCTGCCCTTTTTTCGAGCATCCTAACATCTTGAAAATCGGCCAGAACATCAAGTACGACCTATTAATACTGAAGAACTACAATGTGCGTGTCAACGGCCCGTTCTTCGACACCATGCTGGCGCACTACCTCATCGAGCCCGACATGCGCCACAACATGGACGTGCTGGCCGAAACCTACCTGCACTACACGCCCGTTCCGATTACCGACCTCATCGGCCCCAAGGGCAAAAACCAGAAAACGATGGCCGACCTCGACCCGGCCCTGGTGAAAGACTATGCCTGTGAAGATGCCGACGTAACCTTGCAACTGCGCCACACCTTCGAGCCCATGCTAAAAGAGCTAGGCCTATTAGGCTTGCTCAACGACGTAGAAAACCCCCTAGTACCCGTGCTGGCCGACATCGAGCGCGAGGGCGTCCGCATCGACTCCAACGCCATGAACGAGTACTCAGCCGAGCTGCAAGGCTACGTGCAAGAGCTGGAAACGCAGATTTACCGCGAAGCCGGCCAGGAGTTTAACATCGGCTCGCCCAAGCAGCTAGGCGAAGTGCTCTTTGATAAGATGCAGGTCGGGGCCGGCAAAATCAAGAAAACCAAGACTGGCCAGTACGCCACCGGCGAAGAAATCCTGAGTCAGCTAGCCGGCGACTACCCCATCGCGGGCCTCATCCTAGAGTATCGCCAGCTCAGCAAGCTGCGCAGCACCTATGTAGAGGCCCTGCCGCAGCTAGTTGGTGCCGACGGCCGCGTGCATACCACATTCAACCAGGCAGTTACCGCCACAGGCCGCCTCTCCTCCACCAACCCTAACCTCCAAAATATCCCCATCCGCACCGAGAAAGGCCGCGAAATCCGCAAAGCCTTCGTGCCCCGCGATGACAGCCATACCCTCCTAGCGGCCGACTACTCCCAAGTAGAGCTCCGTATCATGGCCGACTTCTCCGGCGATGCCACCATGATTGAAGCTTTCCGCCTCGGCCAAGACGTGCACGCCAGCACCGCCAGCAAAGTCTTCCGCGTGCCCCTCGACCAAGTAGACGGCGAAATGCGCCGCAAAGCCAAGACCGTCAACTTCGGCATCATATACGGTATCTCCGCTTTCGGCCTCGCCCAGCGCATTGGCATCAGCCGCAAAGAAGCCACGGATATTATCGAGACGTATTTCCAGGAATTCCCCTCGGTAAAAGCCTTCATGGATGATAGCATCAACCGCGCTCGCGAGCTAGAATACGCCGAAACCCTCCTCAAGCGCCGCCGCTACCTCCGCGATATCAACTCGCGCAACGCCACCCTGCGCGGCTACACCGAGCGCAACGCCATCAATGCCCCCATCCAGGGCACGGCCGCCGATATCATCAAAATGGCGATGATTAACATCCACAACTTCCTAGAGCGCGAGCGCCTCGGCACCAAAATGATTCTCCAAGTACACGACGAACTGGTATTCGACGCCGTGAAGGAAGAAGTAGATTACGTGACTCCCAAAATCCGCGAGCTAATGACCACCGCACTCCTGCTACCGCACGGCGTTCCCCTAGAAGTAGAAGTAGGCACCGGCAGCAATTGGCTGAAAGCCCACTAAGCTTCTCCCTCTAGTATAAAGCCACCAACATAGTAATCGAAGCCCCAGTCTACAGTGCATTCGCACCCCAAGGCCAGGGCTTCGGTCACGGCCGAAAGACCATAAAACAGCCTATATGACCACCGGCTGTTTTTTAATAGCACCAAACCACATTGCTATCTAGTTCACATAGAGCAAAATGTCCTATAAAATGCGAAATCCCAAGCAAAGAGTTTTAAAGTATTTGCAATCAAAACTTGCACCGTCAGGAAAAAACCGTACTTTTGCACTCCCAATCCGAAAGGGACTGGCATGGTAGCTGACTCACTCGAAAACGCCGCCAAAAATTTTAAAAGAAAAATTTGGAAAATCAAAAAGTCTTTGTACTTTTGCACTCCCAAATCGAAAGAAGCTCCTCGCTGACAACGACGAGGGACTTGATACAAAGTAGAAATTTTATTTTAATCGAAAATAAAATTTGGAAGTTAAAAAAATCTTCTTACCTTTGCACTCCCAATCACAAACAGGGCTTGCAAACGGCAAGAAAAGAGCTTGAAAAACAGCTCACCATGTTGCGCTAATTGAGCACAACAAAAGTTCTTTGAATGACGGAAATAGACAAAATAGTAAGTGTCTTACTAACTCAGGTTAGTAGGAAACAAGCGAAATCGAATTAGACAAACAAACGTCGATATACGAGCAAGGAAAGCACTCGACATCAGCCACAGTTCGCTGTGGTGTAGGAATATTTTACAATGGAGAGTTTGATCCTGGCTCAGGATGAACGCTAGCGGCAGGCCTAATACATGCAAGTCGAACGGTCAGTAGCAATACTGATAGTGGCGCACGGGTGCGTAACACGTAACTAACCTACCCATCATTGGGGGATAGCCCGCCGAAAGGCGGATTAATACCGCATAAGGCTATAGAGCGGCATCGCTTAGTAGTTAAAGATTTATTGATGATGGATGGGGTTGCGGGTCATTAGCTAGTTGGTAAGGTAACGGCTTACCAAGGCGACGATGACTAGGGGAGCTGAGAGGCTGGTCCCCCACACGGGCACTGAGATACGG
>JBPBQK010000110.1:0-3935 GCA_050954845.1 Janthinobacterium lividum | reverse complement strand
TAGGCCGGGGCCAAGTCGCCGAGCAGCGGCAAGGCCTGCGGCGCGTCGTGGCGCTGACCAGCTGTCAGGCAGCCCCGTAGGAAGCGGCCTCGGGCGTCGGCGACCACGTGCAGCTTGCTGGTCAAGCCGCCGCGGCTGCGCCCGATGGCTTGCGGCCCGTTTTTTTGCGCGCGCCTGAGGCGTGCTGGTGGGCCCGCACGGTGGTCGAGTCCAGCAACAGCGTGTGCAGGGCATCGTCCTGTTGCAAGGCCGCTAAGACTTTGGCCCACACCCCACTGCGCGCCCAACGCTGGAAGCGGGTGTACGTGGTGTGCCAGTTGCCCCACGCAGCGGGTAAGGCCCGCCAGCGGCAGCCGTTGCGTGCCAGCCAGAGCACCGCTTCCACAAAGCGGCGGTTGTCTTGCCCGCGCCCACCTTTGCACCCTTCCCGACCTGGAAGCAGCGGGGCAATCCGCGCCCACTGCGCGTCCGTCAACAGGTATTCCATGCCCAAACATACCCCAGACTGTTAACACTTCCTAGTAGATATCTGGGAGGTTCCAGCTTGGGATACCTGGGTTACCTGCGGCAATGAGGAATTCAAAGAATTTGAGGCTTATAAAAATTGCCTTATAAGCTGGATTCCTAATTCGGTATATAATCTATTTTATAGCGGAAAAGAAGTTGGCTTAGAAGATAATATGGGGTGGGTAACTCTACTACCCAATGATTCGATACTGGCAAGCATGGTAATGGCGCCTGGTCATCTAGAGTTTATTGAGATTACTGACCGGGAAGCAATCGAAAATCGCTTGAAACGGATTAATCAGCAACTAGCAGTCGAAGTTGACGTTGCCGAGTCATCTAGTGAAACGTTAGATACTTCATCCCATTTTACTCTATGGACTAAAATTAAACGGTGGTTTTCTTAATTAATTTACTATGCCCGAACGCCCGTACACCTACTACGACTTCACCCTGAGCCTGTGCCCACAGTGTCTGCGGCGCATCGAGGCTAAAATTGTCTTTGAGGATGGCAACGTGTTTATGCTCAAGCGCTGCCCCGAGCACGGGCGGCAGAAGGTGCGCATTGCCACCGACATCGAGTATTACAAGAGCATCCGCAACTACGTGAAGCCCAGCGAAACGCCGCGCCGCTTCAATATGGCCACGCACTACGGCTGCCCCTACGACTGCGGCCTCTGCACCGACCACGAGCAGCACAGCTGCCTCACCGTGATTGAGGTGACCGACCGCTGCAACCTCACCTGCCCCACCTGCTACGCCGAAAGCAGCCCCACCCACGGCCGCCACCGCACCCTAGCCGAAATCGAGGCCATGCTCGACCTGGTAGTGGCCAATGAGGGCGAGCCCGACGTGGTGCAGATTTCGGGTGGTGAGCCTACGCTGCACCCGCAGTTTTGGGAAATTCTGGACTTGTGCAAAAGCAAGCCCATCAAGCACTTGATGGTGAATACCAACGGCGTGCGCCTGGCCAAAGACGAAGCCTTCGTGGCGCGGCTAGCCACCTACGCGGGCGCTTTCGAGGTGTATTTGCAGTTCGATTCCTTCCGCGAAGACGTGCTGCTCAAGATGCGCGGCCGCGACCTGCGCGAGGTGCGCCAGCAGGCCATCGCCAACCTCAACAAGTACAACCTCAGCACCACGCTGGTCGTGACCCTGCAAAAGGGCCTCAACGACGACGAGATGGGCGACATCATTGACTACGCGCTGAAGCAGCGCTGCGTGCGCGGCGTTACGTTTCAGCCCACGCAGGCCGCCGGCCGGCTCGATAATTTCAACCCCGAAACCGACTCGTTTTCGCTCACCGAAGTGCGCCAGGGCATCATCGACCAGAGCCCGGTTTTCACGGCCGAAGACCTGCTGCCCGTGCCCTGCAACCCCGATGCCCTAGCCATGGCCTACGCCCTGAAGCTCGACGGCGAGGTGTTCCCGCTCACGCGCTACGTCGACCCCGCCGACCTGCTTCAGAGCGGCGGCAACACCATCGTGTACGAGCGCGACCCGCGCCTGCGCCAGCACATGCTCAAGCTATTCAGCACCGCCAATACCGTGGATACGGTGGTGCCCGAAATCAACCAATTGCTCTGCTGCCTGCCGCAGGTTTCGGCGCCCAATCTGGGCTATGATAATCTGTTTCGGATAATTATTCTGCAATTCATGGACGCCTGGAATTTTGACGTGCGGGCCGTCAAAAAATCCTGCGTGCATATCGTGAGCAAGGATTTGAAAATTATCCCGTTCGAAACAATGAATATTTTTTACCGCGACCAGGAAAAGCTGGCGCGGCTCGAAGAATTGCGCGGCGAAAGAAGTGGCATTATATGAGCGAGCCCACCCAGCCCAAGCCCAAAGGCCACTTCGGTAAAATCGTGCTCGCAAATCTGGTCGTCGTGGTAGCAGTGCACGTCGGGCGTCAGCTCATCGATTCCGACGGCCGCATTCTCGGATTTCTAATGATGCTCTGGCTACTCAATGTGGTAATAGGGTTAGGACTTTTAGTAACCGGTGAGCGTGAAAACGGGCTGGCCTGCTGGTTGTCGGCCTCGCTGATTTTTATTGCGGGCATCAGTGAATGCGCCAATCACCTGAGCCTGGGGGGTATGCATTAATACAGCTAGTGTCAAGCCACTGCAATGGAAAAGCCTACTTTCGGCCGCATCGTTCGCACTAATTTGCTGATAGCAGCTGTCGTATTGGGGCTAGCCACAAAATTTATTGATGAAGCGGCCCTTTTCTGGTTTGGCTTTCTCTACTTGGCTCAGGCACTCCTAAATCTGATTCTGGCTCTGACGTGCATTGGCCGGGGCCCCGCCGAGGTGGGCCCCGCGCCTTACTTGCTGAGTATGCTGCTCGTGCTCATCATCGGTTTTGGCGCGTGCTCAGGCATTTTCCTGGTGGCGGGGAGCCTCGGCAACATGCGCTGAGGGCGGCGCCGGCTGGCACACCGGGCAGGTATACGTAGCCCGGCCACCCACGTAAAACTTCTCGATTTTCACCTTCGGGTGGCGGGGGCAGAAGGTGTGCGCGTCGCTGCCGGGCGTGGCCGAGTCGTCCCACTCGCGGGCGTGAATGAGGAAGCTAGCCGGGAAGTGCCGGTAGTTGGCCTCGTGCCGAATGGCCGTCGTGAGCACCGATTGAATGGCGGCGTGCAAGGCCGTCGCTTCCTGTTCAGCAATAGAATTGCCGAGCCGCTCAGGATGAATTTTAGCCTGAAATAACACCTCATCTACAATCCAATTGCCGAGGCCGGCGGTGAGGCTCTGGTCGAGTAGCAAAGGCTTGACAAATACCCGGCGGCGGCTGAGTTTCTGGTGCAGTTCGGCGGCGGTGATTTGCAGCGCGTCGGGGCCTAGCTTCTTAGATTTCTGATAGGCTTCGGCACTCTCGGCCAGCCGGATGCGGCCAAACTTGCGCGGGTCGATAAAGGCCAGGTTAAGGCCCGAGTCACTCAGCTGCCACGCCACACGGGTGAAGCGCGGGGCGTCGGGCGCATCGCGAAAGGCGCCGATGTCGCCGGTCATGCCAAAGTGCAGCACCAGCAGGCGGCCGTTATCCAGTTCTACAAAGCAGTTTTTGCCCAGCCGGCTGGTGCCGGTAATAGTGCGGCCCAGCAGGGCAATGCGCAACTCGTCTTCAGGCACGGCCAGTACGTGCGCGTCGCGCACCTCCAGGCCAGTAATCGTTTGGCCCACCGCCACTTCATTGATAAAACGGCGGTAGGTTTCAACCTCGGGTAATTCGGGCATCTAAAAAAAAGTGAGCAGTTGGCACTGCGTACTGAACAGTTGAGGCTAGCCCTATTGTTAAGTACGCAGTGCCAACTGCTCACTGAAATTAATCGTGCAGCTTGGCCACGCGCTCGCCCTGCTGGTTGTACACGTCGCCGCGGGCCGTCATGTAGAGCGGGCGCTGCTGGCCATCTTCGAGGATAA
>JBPBQK010000109.1:0-4237 GCA_050954845.1 Janthinobacterium lividum | reverse complement strand
TCGTCCAGGTATTCAGTGGTTTGCAGGTCTGTTTGGCGGCGCGGGGGCACGCTCACGAGCACGGCCGTTTCGCGCTCCTTGGCGGTGGCGTGGGTCTTGGTGCTTTTGAGCAGGTGCGTGGGCAGCTTGGTATCGCGGCGGGCGGGCGTGTTGTCGGTCGCACCCTGGTGGCGGGTGCTGCCCTGGCCGTTGTTGTCTTTGGATTTGGACATTAGAAAGTGCGCAGGTTGGCGCGCTGGGTATTTAACACCAAGTACGGCGTAATCGTTGAATTAGCCAGCCGCCCGCTGCTACTGGCGCAGTTCTTAAGAGCACTTCCAAGACCGCGCCAGCGTATTTTTGGCTTATGCCTACGCCCATCACGTCCCTTGCCCAGCTCGACCCCAACGGCACGTACTCCTACGCCGACTACCTCACCTGGCAGTTTACCGAGCTAGTAGAGTTGGTACGGGGCAAAATCATGCGCCGCATGAGCGCCCCCACCGACCAGCACCAGGCCGTAGTGGGGGACTTACACGCGCTTATTCACAACCACTTACGGCGACAGCAGTGCCAGGTACGCGTAGCCCCCTACGATGTGCGCCTGCCGCAGCGCGGCACCACCGCCGACCAGGCCATCTACACTGTGGTGCAGCCCGATGTGTGCGTCATCTGCGACCCGACCAAGATTGAGCGCCGGGGCTGCCTCGGGGCTCCCGACCTTATTGTAGAAGTACTCTCGCCCGGCACCGCTGCCCGCGATTGGCAAGATAAATTCGACCTCTACGAAGAAAGCGGCGTGGGCGAGTACTGGATTGTAGCCCCTTTGGAGCAAGACATTACCGTGTTTGTGCGGGATGAGGCCACCGCCCGCTACCACCGCGTAGGCGAGTATGCTGGCGCTGGCCCCGTGCCCTGCGCTACTTTGCCGGGCCTGGGGCTAGACTGGGCCGATATCTTTACCGAACCCGTGGGGTAAACACAGCATCGCCGCCGGCAAATAATAATATGACAATCATATATACTTGTCGCGAAGTGGGTTGCGAGCGAGTTGGCTGAAAAGTACTAAACTTGCCTTATGAATGTGCGCTTGACGGAGTTGGAGCGAACGCAGCTGCGGCAGTGGCAAAAGCAGCGGCGCGATAACGAGGGCTACGTCAAGGTCACCGTGTTGCTCATGCTCGATGCCGGCCGGCCACTGGCCACAGTCGTCCAGGATTTAGGCCTGGATGAGGCCACGGTCTACCGCTACGCCCGCGCGTTTGCCGACTTAGGACTGGCCAAGTACCTGGCCCACGAACAGCCGGGCTACTGGGGCCTGCTGACCAGCGCCCAACTCGCCCACTTGTGCCAGCAAGTCAATACCGAGTTGTACACGGACTGTAAAGACCTCCAGGACTGGTTGCTGCACACTTATCGGGTAGCCTACTCCCGGTCGGGCCTGACAGACTTACTCCACCGCCTGGGCTTTACCTATAAGCTGACCACGCCGCTGCCCTGCCAGGCGGATGCCGTCGCCCAGGCGGACTTCCTGGATGAGCTCGCCGTGCTCGAAACCCACGTCGAGCGGGGCAAAGCGGTCCTCTATTATGCCGATGCTGCCCATCCCACCCACAACACACGCTGCACCCGCGCCTGGTGCGCAGTGGGCAAAGAGCGGCCCCTGCTCACCGTCAGCGGCCGCGAGCGGGTCAATCTCAACGCCGCGCTCAACGCCTACGACCCTACGCAGGTGCTGCTGGATGAAACTAGTTGCGTCAATGCCCAAAGCACGAAGCGCTTATACGAGCACTTACTAGCTGCTCACCCAGACAAGGCTCGGATTTACGTCATCTGCGACAACGCCCGCTACTACAAAAACAAAGACCTGCGGGAGTGGCTGGCGAATAAACCCATCTGCCAAGTGTTTCTGCCGCCTTACTCGCCTAATCTGAATCTGATTGAGCGCTTTTGGAAGTACCTGCGGCAGAAGATTATCAACACCACTTTCTACCGCACCAAAGGCCAGTTTCGCACGGCTGTGCTCGACTTTTTCCACCGGCTCCCCGAGTTCGGGCAAGACCTCGCGTCCCTGCTAACCCGCAAATTTCATATTCTCGACGCGCAACCCACTTCGTGACGAGTATATCAACTTATTAATCGTGCCGCAACAACGGCGGGGTGCTAATCTTCGTCTTTAGCGTTTCGCCTCACAATCCAACTTTTTCCATCTATTGCTTTATATGGCTCATTATAAGTTTGCGGATATTCTTACCATTCTCAAGTCGTCGGCCACGGAGTTTGCTAATAACAACTCGTTTCGGCACGCGGCGGCACTCTCGTACTACACCATTTTTTCCCTACCCCCTCTGCTGCTCATCGTCATCACCACGGCCAGCGCCGTGTATGGCGGCGATGCGCTGACGGGCCAGATTTATGGCCAGCTCAAGGGCCTGGTGGGGGCCGACTCAGCGGCGTTTTTGCAAGACAGCATTGCCAAGTTTACGCTTCAGCAGAAGAGCGGCTTGGCCACTATTATTGGGGTAGGCACGCTGGTTTTTGCAGCCACTACGTTCTTCGTCACGCTTCAGGAAAGTATCAACGATATCTGGAACCTGAAGGTCGAAACCAAGGGCATCGGCGTGTGGCAGTACTTGCAGCAGCGTTTGCTGTCCTTCGGCCTTATCCTGAGCGTGGCGCTGCTGCTGCTGACTTCCTTCGTGGTGAGCGCAGTGCTGAGCACCTTCACAGGCTGGCTCCAGCGCTACATTCCGGAGGCGGGCGTTATTGCCATTAAGCTCGTCGATTTTGGCTTGTCGCTGGTGGTAACGACGTTGCTTTTTGCGCTTATCTACCGTTTCCTGCCCGACGCCATCATCCGGTGGCGCGATGTGGGCATTGGCGCTTTCATCACGGCGGTGCTCTTTATTATTGGTAAGTACTTGATTTCTTTTTACATCGCCAAGTCCAATCCGGGCTCGGCGTTTGGGGGCGCGGGCGCGGCCATCGTGCTGCTAGTCTGGGTCAACTACTCGTCGCTCATTATTTTTTTCGGAGCCGAGTTTACCCAGGAGTTTGCCGACGCTTTTGGCCAGCGGGTGCAGCCCAAGGCCCACGCCGTGCGCGTGAAGCTAGAGCAAGTGCCGCCCGCCGAAACCGAAGAAGCCAAGGCCACCGGCCGCCCGCCCGCCAGCGGCAGCTGGCGGAGCTAAGGAGCTAAGTAGTAGCGGTGGCTGAAGGCAAAAGTCAGTTTGCGGCTCACCTCCTACGCAGCTGCGCCTATCTTAATCCCTTCTTCATCAAGCAAATATATCGTTTTAGTAGGTAATAGAGCCCGTATAACGCCTCCTTATAAAGTCTACTAATCAAGCAATTACAGTTGCAACTAAACTGTATCTTGAGCGCATCTTTGGGGTAGCAACGGCTTACTACTCCGCTGCGGCTCTACGATGCGCTCGTTTTTATTTCTGGCCGGCTTATTTAGCTTACTAGCGGTCCCCGCCTGGGCCCAACAGCCAGCGCTGCCCGGTGCTCCGCAGCCACCACAGCCGGCTGTGCCAGCCAGCCCAGCGGCTTCTCCTGACCGCTCTACTGCATTGCCACCGGCCAAGGTCATCGGCTATTCCGAAGTTATCGGCCAGGTATACAGCGTAGAAACCATCGGGGGCACGCAGTTTAGCGGCACGCTACGAGCTAGTACCGACCTGACGCTGACCTTCGAAACTAAGGAGCTAGGCCTGGTTACGGTGCAGCGGGCCACCGTGCGGCAGCTGATGTCGCAGACGCCTGAGCAGGCCCGGCGCGGCTTCGACTACGTGGGCAACGGCACCCGCATGTTCATTACCCCCACGGCCCGTAACCTACACCAGGGCGAAGGATACGTGCAGGCGCTCAACATATTTTTGCTGGGCGTCAATTATGGCCTGACCGACAATGTCTCGGTTGGCCTGTTGGTGCCCGTTATACCATTTCTAGGCGTGCCTGCCCTAGCTATCACGCCCAAAGTAAGCGTGCCGGTGAACGATAAGCTCCACTTGGGCGTGGGGGTGCTGTACGGCTTCGCCACGGGCGTTGGGGGGGGTAGCGGCAGTGCCGGTATAGGCTATGGCCTGGCCACCTACGGCTCGGCCGACACCAACGTGACCTTTGGCTTGGGCTATGGCTTTAGCAGTGGCGGCATTGGCAGCTCGCCAGTAGGAGTTATTGGGGCCAACGTCCGGTTGTCGCGCCTGTTTTCGCTGGTCAACGAAACGTATATAGCGGACTTCGATTCTAATGG
>JBPBQK010000108.1:0-5820 GCA_050954845.1 Janthinobacterium lividum | reverse complement strand
GGTTTGGGCACATGCACCGGCAGCAACGGCTCAAGCCGGGCCCATAACGTATCGGAAATGATAAACTCTTGGGTCGTAGCCATACCCAAAATTAACCCCTATTTGGATACGCACTAAGCTGACCACCGCTAGGGGCTTCTTTAGGGCTGAAAAATGAAGTTGGCGTAGTCGCTGCAACATAGGAGGATTGGAAAAAGGTGGCGTAAAAAAGGGTAGTCCGCACTAAACATAGTGGCTTAAGGCAGCCTAAAAAAGCCCTACTCTACTACCAAGTGCACCGTGCCAACACTCGTGCGCACGAGGTAGAAGCCGGTGGAAAGCCCGCCTAACCTTACTGAACCCGCTTGGTCGGCTATCGTCTGGTGCCTTACTTGGCCTAACGCATCAAGCACCCAGACACTGGCTCCCGGCGCTACCCCCTGCAGCTGGGTAGCGCCACCTACTGCCGGATTGGGAATAAGCAGCAGGTGGTCCGGCTCATCGGCAAGGACCGTGCGCGTGGGCGAGTAGGCGGCCGTGCCGTCTTGGTCAACTTGGCGCAGGCGATAGTAGAGGAGGCGAGCGGGCACCTCTCTATCCAGATAGGCATAGCGGTGAGCCGCCGGGCTAGTACCCGCGGCGGCCACTTGCGTCACTGCCGCAAAAAGCACCCCGTCCAAGCTGCGCTCTACCTCGAAGTAGGCACTCGTTGCTTCGCTGGCGGTTTGCCAGCTCAGGGCCACGGCCCCAGCAGCAGCGGCGTTCACGCTAAAAGCTACCAGCTGCACGGGCAGCGGCGCAGGGTTCACCTGCTGGTAGGCCACCTGTTGCAAGGCCGTAGCATCGGCCGCTGAAATACCGAGCGCGGCCGCCGCCTGCTCGCCGCTGCCCAGCGTGCGCGGGTCCACGCCGGTGAGGGTACAGAACAGGACTAACGCATTGAGGTAGCTGCCCCAGTTGCCGGGGTGGTAGTAGTCCGACCCCCAGAGGTTGATTTTGCCGGCCTCGGGGCTGTAGGGGTTGCGCGTAGCCGTGCCCTGCTGGATGGCCCGCAGCCAGGCATCGCCCGCCGGCGCGACGGCCGCAAACTTGCCATTGGTGCGGTACTCGGCGTAGTAGCCGTTGTGCAGGTCCTGAAACATCGTATCGATGGGCAGGCCCGAGTAGGGCTGGCCGCTGGGGTACGTCATATCGGCCCGCGCCCAGGTTTCGTAGAGGTAGACCTGGGTTTGCGCGTTTTGCCCGTGTATGGCCTGCTCCAGCTTGGTGGCGTAGGTATAGAAAGACGTGCGGTTACCCGTGCGGTTGCTGGGGAGGGGGTAGGTGCTCTGGTCTTGCAGCACCACCTGATTCCAACTGGCCTGCTTGCTCACGGCCAGCGCGTTGTTGTAGTGGTACTCCAGCGGCTGCCCGCTGATGGACTCGATATGCACTTCATACAACAGGCCGGCCTGGTCGGCGAATTTCTTGAAGATGCCCGGAATGCCGCCCCAGGGGCCGGAGTAGTTCTCGGCCCGCGCGCCCGTCTGCCCGTAGTTCTCGTCCGTGACTCCCGCGGCGTTGTAGAGGCGCACTGGGTCAAACTTGCCGTGCGTGAAGCTATTGCCCACGAATAAAACGCGCGTTTGCGCCTTGGCTAGTGGGGCACCGCCCAGCACGAAGCCAAGGAGGCAATAAAAAGTTGGAGCAAGTAATCGAATACGCATAAATAAATGCTTAAATAGCTTATTTACCACTAAGTTATACTGCCCTAATGCAACTTTAGGCTGGTTTAACCTAATTCCTTCGGGCGCAGTGCGCCCGAACCCGGACGTTGCCGAGCGCAGCGAGGTATGGCCGCCAACTGGTCTGCTGAAGGAAGTAAATTTTCTAGGGAATACCCAAAACTAACTAAATTTAACTTTTAATAGAAGGAGGCTTTCTAAATGTTGCCAACTACCCGCTAAATAAGCCCATTTTTAAAGAACAATTATATAATTTTAACAAGATAAATTTTTAACTAATGTCTTTTATTACCCGTTCTTTCCGACGCGCTGCCTGGCGTATCTCAACCGCCCACCGCCCCCTTGGGCTTGGGGTAGCCTTGGCGGCTTGGCTAGGGGGCGCCGCGACGGCGCAAGCGCAGACTCCTTTTGCCTGCACCGCTGGCAAGTCCTATATTTTCCAGGGTGACGCGACGACGGCTGTCGAAATTGACTTGTCGTCCGGCACCTCCACGCCGGCTAGTAATCCCATTATTCCCGCTTCGGCCGGCAATCAGAAGCTCAACGCGTTTGGCTATAATCAGGTAGACAACTATATCTGGGGCCAGCGTACCGGCACTAGCCAGGTTGTCCGCGTCGGCAGCGACTACACGGCCACGATTTATAACGTGGCCAACCTGACGGGAGATGTGGCCAGCGCGGTGGTGGGCGATGTTAACGCCCAAGGCCTGATGTATCTGACGCGGGGTGGCTCGACGGCCGGGGCCAGTGGTGCGTCAACCTCGCTCCGCACCATCTATGCCATCGACTTAACGCAAGCCACCCTCACGGCCACGGCGCTGCCCGTTGTCCCGCCCGCTACGTACCTCACCGACTGGGCCATCAGTCCCGTTGATGGCAACCTGTATGCCTTGTATAGCACCATTATCCCCGCCGGGGGCACGACTCCCACTAACGCGGCAGCCCTCACGCTGTATCGCTATCAGACGACCGGCACGAGTGCGGGCACGCAGGAGGTGCTGGGTACCGTGGTGGCCGGCACTACGGTGAGCAAAGACGGCACGGACCATCCCATTACGGCCAGCAACTTTGGGGCGGCATTCATGGATGCGCAGGGCAACTTTTTCGTCGTGGCCAATGAGACGGGGTATGTCTATCGCATCGATACGCCGCACGTCAGCGGCAGCCGGACGGCCCACTACGTGGCGGCGGCCCCAGCCGGGGCTGGCAATACCGACGGGGCTCGTTGCCCCACGACGGCGGTCGCCCCGACTCCGCTCCCCGTTACGCTGGTTTCCTTCACCGCAGTCGCTACCCCCGCCAACCGCACCGTGCAGTTGGCGTGGACCACGGCTAGTGAGGGGAACAACGCCTATTTTGAGGTGCAGCGCTCGTTCGACGGACACCGTTTCGACGGACTAGCCCAGGTGGCGGGGCACGGCACCTCGGCGCAGGCACACGCTTACCGCTTTACCGATACGGTGCCCCCCAACGGGAATGCGGCTACCTGCTACTACCGCTTGCGCCAAGTAGACGCCGATGGGAGCGCTAGTTTTAGCTCGGTTCAGGTAGTGACGCTGGCCCCGACAAGTCGTTTAGTGCAGGTGACCATCGCCCCGAACCCTACGACGACGAATGGCCTGCGTGTGCAGGCCCAGTATGGGGGAAGCGGCCCCCTAGCCGCCGCCTTCACCGTGCACGGACTGCTGGGGCAGACGCTGCTCACGCAGGCCGTGACCTTGCAACCGGGGGACAACGTGTTCACCCCTGGTATCGCGCTTACGCCGGGCGTTTATTGGCTTAGCCTGACAAGTGAGGCTACGACTAGTTCGCCGAGCACGCGTATCCTAATTACTGAGTAGCCGACACTATACTGGTACCTCAGTACTTCAGAAGCAATTCGCGGCGCACGGCGCTACCTGCACGGCCGAGGGCAATGCGGCCGGCACGACGATGTGCTGGGCTGGCTGCATTGCCATTCCTGACGTTAGCATTACGCCAAAGATTTGAATTTTACACAGCTATATTACTGATTATCAATAGTAATTAGTTCAATAAAGGCCATTTATAGCAGCTTTTTTCACCGGTTTTGAGCCTGATTATTTGGCGTTTACTCCCTGAGCAGGACCACTTCCTAGGGTGGTTCCAGGGCGCTGCTAGCTCCCGTTAACTTCGCGCGCACCGACGGCTTCCGAACGGCAAGCGCATTGGGCGAGCCAAGCGAGCCGCCGCAACCGCGGGCGATGGGCTGCTGGCTGATGCTTACTAGCCCACGCTCCGTCCGCCGCTGCCCGTGGCTACCGCCTCAGCAGCCTTGCGCTTAGGGACTAGCGGCTAGCCTTGGCCCGACTAACCAACCGACCAGCAGCTAGCGGCCCCGGGCGATAACAACGAGGGGATTGCTAGCGGTGACTACCGGCGAATTACCCGAGTCGTCCGGCTGGCTGCGTAAGGTGGTAGGATCTAGCCCGGGAAGGTGGTGCCGCTAATTGCCCCTGCCGTAGGCGCAACCTCAGCGACCTGGTTAACCGGTAGCGTCGCTCGTTCGAGGCGGGCACTAAGCGCGGCTTAGCGTTGGGGCACCAGCGGAGCGCGCGGAACCAAGTCATCAACGGGGGTTAGCCGCTCTAGCCCGTAGGGTAAGCATTGCACCCAGATGGAGGCGTCCTCTCCCACCCAAAAGTGTCGGGTGCTGTAGACCTGCTCACTGGGGGTGTGCCGCCAATGCAGCAGATAGGTCGACTCATATTTCTGAATCAGGAAGTCCCAGCCAAGGCGCTCAAACGTCTCCGACTGCAGCAGCTCGCGCGGCGCTTCGAGCGCCCGGATTGGGCTGGCTAAGCGTAGTAAACGCCGCGGCAGAAGAAAGTCGGGTTCCGGGTCTGCTGCTCCGGGCAATGAACCAATATCGGCAATAGCCGCCGCCGCTTCTGCTTCTGCTGCCTCACGGGCACGCTTGCGCGCGTTAGAGGCGAGCACATTGCACGAGTTAGAGCGGTTTCGTGGTCAGTGTATACAGAAAAGGTTTTCTTTGCAGCATGAAACCGTACTCAGCAGATTTACGCGAACGCATCGCGGCCGCCTGTGCAGCAGGGGACAGCTCCCTTGGCCAGGTAGCCACCCGCTTTAGCGTGTCGCTGTCCTTCGTCAACAAGCTGCTCAAACGCCAGCGCACCAGCGGCAGGGTGGCAGCACTACCCCACCGGGGCGGCCCGGCTCCGCTGCTTGACGCGGCTGCCCACACCCAATTAGCCGCCTGCGTGGCCCAGCAACCCGACGCCACGCTTGAGGAATTGCGCGTCCAGTTGGCGGCTAGTGGTGGCCCGGTCGTGGGGCGCACCACCGTCTGGCAGGCCTTGCAGGCACTGGACTTGCGGCGCAAAAAAAGAGTAGCCACGCCGCCGAGCGCGACACCGAACGGGTGAACGCCCTGCGCCGAGATTTTCTGGAAGCGCTGCCGGGTCAGGACGTGAGCCGGTTCAAGTTTGTGGACGAGACCAGCGTCAACCTGACCTATACCCGCCGCTACGGCCGCGCCCCAGGCGGCCAGCGCGTGGACCAAGCCGTACCCTTGCACAACGGCCCCAACGTGACGGTTATCGCCGCCCTGACGGCCCAGGGCCTGGAGGCAGTTATGGAACTGGACGGGGCTGTCAACACGGCGGCCTTTGCGGTGTACCTGGACCAGGTGCTCGGCCCCACGTTGGTGCCCGGCGACGTGGTCGTACTCGACAACCTGCGCGTGCACAAAGCCCCCGGCCTGGCGGAAATAGTGGAAAAGCGCGGCGCACGCCTCTTGTTCTTACCGCCTTACTCCCCCGACTTCACTCCGGTCGAACTGGCCTTCAGCAAGCTCAAAATCAGCTTGCGCACGGCGCAGGCCCGTACCCGGGAGGCCTTGACCGTCGCCGTGAGGGACGCCCTGGACTGGATTTGCGAAGACGACGCCCAAAACTGGTTTCACCACTGCGGCTATCATGTACATTGACCTCGAATCTGCTCTAATGTCTTTAGGACTTACGCATTCTGGGGTACTTTAGGCAGGAAAACGATGGACTTATGGTGACCCAAACCCAATACATTGAGTACCTGCTGAGTACGCCGACAAATTACACTTGCACGCATTTGGCGGCGCATT
>JBPBQK010000107.1:0-7358 GCA_050954845.1 Janthinobacterium lividum | reverse complement strand
GCTAACCCAAGTTGCGGCCTATAAGCCGGCTTGGTCCAGGACGTGGGCAAAGATGAAAAGGGCAATTTTTAAGGCAAAGCCAGCGGCCGTCACAGCGTGAATCTGCTTGGGAAAGCGGGCGGTGAGCTGACTGAAACAGGTTTCAATGCCTTTGCGAAAATATTGTATCAGAAAGCGTTGCGCCGGATGATGGGGCCGTTTGCTGTTCTGGCGGCGGGCGCTTTGCTGCTGGCTGCCGCTAGCCTCGTTGAAGAGGTCTTCGGCCAGGTAGTCCGTGTAGCCGGCATCGGTGTAGAGCACGCTGCCGGCGGGTAGGTCCAGCGCCAGGCCGCGCCGGCCGGTCTGCTCCGACTCGGCCCCGGCATGGATATAGAACTCGACGGGCAGGCCGTCGCTGGTGGCCACGACCTGTACCTTCAAGCCATAAAACCAGCTGCGCTTACTAGCACAGCGGCCGTGATAGGCCTTGCCCGTCAGTAGCTTACAGCGTGGAATACGGGTATTGTGGCACACGGCCACCGGAAACGAGTCTAGTACGTAGCGGGCTTCGGTGTGCAGGTGTTTGAGGACCTCGCCCACCAGAGCGAAGATGGCCAACAGCGTATCGGTGAGCGCATGTAAGCGGCGGGTGAAGCCGCTCTTGTCCAGCTGGTTCTGGCCCCAATGCTGTTCCATATAGTGCTTGGCCACGACCAGGTTGCCGCCGAAAAAGCGGGCCGCCACCAGGGCCGTCGTTAGTACCTGGGCATCGGTCAGGCGCCGACCTGAAGCCGGGGGCAGTGTGCCAGCAGGACGAGTAAAGCGGAGTAAATCATCGAGTAGGCAGTACATTGCAACGGTCTGTTCGCGCATGAGGTGGGTCAGGTTGGGAGGTCAGAGACCCAAACCTAGCCTGTTCACGCCGAACAGACTTTTTTTATGCCCCTACTACGCCGCAACTTGGGTTAGCTATGATTCGCGTTTTTTTAGTGGATGACCACGCCCTCGTGCGCTCGGGCCTGCGCCTGCTACTAGATGCCCAGCCCGACCTGACCATCGTGGGCGAGGCCGGCAGTGGCCTGGAGCTGCTGGCGCAGCTGCCCACCACCCCCACCGATGTGGTGCTGCTCGATATAAATATGCCGGGCATGGATGGCCCCGAAACCGCCCGCCAGCTGCGCGCCCACTACCCGGCCGTGCAGGTGCTGGCCCTGAGCATGCTCGACCAGGAGGCCTACATCTACCAGATGCTCGACGCCGGTGCCCGGGGCTACCTGCTCAAAAGCTCTGGCATGGAAGAGGTTAGCGCCGGCATCCGGGCCGTGGCAGCGGGCGAGCAGTACCTGTGCACGGCCGCCGGCATGGCCGCCCTGCACAAGCTGCGCACCAGTTCGCACCTGTTCAGCAGTGCGCCCGAGCCGCCAGCCGGCCACCTCTCCCGGCGCGAGCTGGAAGTCCTCCAGCTTATTGCCAGTGGCCTCACCACGGGCGAGATGGCCGACAAGCTCTTCGTGAGCAAGCGCACCATCGAAACCCACCGCCAGAATATTATGGAAAAGATGCACACCAAAAACACGGCCTCGCTCATCAAGCTGGCCATGAGCGAGGGGCTGATTGCCTGACCCAAGCCCCGGCTACCCAACGGCCGCTGGCACTCCGTATTAAGCCCCTGATGCACCGGCGGCTGGCTGAGAAGTTCCAGCCGCCCCAGGCTTGCCAGGCCGTGGTAGCCGCTGCGGCTAGCGGCCAGCCGGGTGGTCGAGCAGGCGGCCGATGGCCTGGCCCAGGGTAATATCGCCGTGTACGCAGGGCTGCAAATAGGCGAGTAGTTCAATGTTGGGGCCGCCGGTAGTCGCCGCTTGCTGGGCGAGTATGCGGCTGGCCGTTTGGCGGCGCTGGTTCCACTCGCGCTGCTGGCTTGGCATAAGCCCATCGGGCAGCGGGTGAAAGGGGGAGGACAGGATATCCATAAAAAGAACGGCCGGGCTAGCTGCGCTGGGCAGGCTGGGCGTGAAGCTGGGCGGCCGCTTCGTCGAGGCTGTCTACCAGGCACAAATCGGGCTGCGGGCCTGTGCAAAGCTGGTTTAGCAGTTGCGCCAGCGCAGCCGATACCCGACAAAGCACCAACTGAGCTCCGCGCTTTCGCAGGCGGTAGTGGCAAGCCCAGAGCAAGCGCACTGCCGTGGGCGACAGGATATCGACCAGCCGGCAATCGACCCACACGGCGGCCTTGCCGCTACGGGCCGCGCAGCTGAGGTGGTGCGCCAGCTCGAGCTCAGAAGCCGTGGCCGAACCAGGAGTCAGTATAAGCAGATAGCTGTCGGGCAGTAATTCGTGATACACAATCAGCATAGCCAGTAAGAAGTAAGGGATTGAAAGCTAACTGCCTTGCCAGCTAGGTGGCGGCGCGGCACGCAAACAAAATTCCGACTTGCACGCACGCGGCGCCACCCATAAACTACTGATTACGTCCTGTTAGAACACTGAAAATTTCTATCCCGACAAACCCCTACTTACGACTGGGGTAGTTGCATCCGCTAGCTTGAGGCACCACTGTATAACCAGCTGCCTGCTGGTTTAGCTCGCGGACTAAAAGTCCGCACCACATCAGGAAATACGTACTGTTGCAGTACGTATTTCCTGGTTCAATATTCATAAAATCAGTGTTTTATGCTGAAACGATAAGCCTTTGGCCCGCCGTAAGAAGCTAGCCGCCTGGCCCGCCGGGCCAGCTTCTGACTTATGGTTTTTCCCACGATTGTTTTTGGGCTATTCTTCGGCCTCTATGGCCTGGTGCTGCTGCGGGCGGCGTGGCCCCGGCCCGCGCTGCCGCCGCTGGCGCACTACCCGCGGGTAAGTATTTTGGTGGCGGCGCGCAACGAAGAGGCTACCATCGAGCGGTGCCTGCAAGCGCTGGCCGCCCTCCACTACCCGGCCGAGCAGCTCGAAATCTTCATCGGCGACGATGCTTCGACCGACGACACGGCGGCCGTGGTGCGGCGCTTCATTGCCGATAAGCCACAGTTTCGGCTGCTGCCCATTCGGCACCGGCTGGGCACGGCCCGCGGCAAAAGCAACGTGCTGGCCCACCTCTGCCGCGCCGCCACCACCGATTATTTTTTGCTCACCGATGCCGACATGGCCCTGCACCCCGAGTGGGTGGCGGCCATGCTGGCCGCCGCGCCGGAGGGGGTAGGCGTAGTCACAGGCATTACCACGGCGGGCGGCGGGCTGTTTGGGCGCCTGCAAGGGCTCGACTGGCTGTTTGGCCTCAACCTCATCCGGCTGCTTACCGACTGCGGCCTGCCCATCACGGCCGTGGGCAATAACATGCTCGTGACGCGGGCGGCCTACGAGTCCATTGGCGGCTACGAGGCGCTGGCCTTCAGCATCACCGAAGACGTGCAGCTTTTTACCCAGATAGTGGCCCAGGGCTGGCACTACCGCAACCTCATCGAGCCGCGGGTGCTGGGCATTTCGGTGCCGCAGCCCACCGTGCGCCACCTGCTGCACCAGCGCAAGCGCTGGATGAAGGGGGCCGGCCGCCTGCCCTGGCAACTGGGGGCGCTGTTCAGCTCCTACGGCGTTTTTTACACGGTGCTGGGCTGGCCGGGGCTACTGCCTCTAGGTACCATCGGGGCGCTGCTGGCGGCCAAAATACTCTGCCAAAGTCTGTTCCTACTTGTCACATTGCGGCAGGCCGGGCACCGCGAGCGTCTGGGCGTGCTACTGCTCTACGAGGGCTACCTGCTGGCCATGTCGCTGGCGGTGCTCGCCTATACCGTGTGGCCCGGCGCCATTCAGTGGAAGGAGCGCCGCTACCGCTGGGCCGAAGGCTGAGCGGTAGCGGCGTCTAACAACATGTCGCGCAGGGCGAAGCATCTCGCTCGCCTCGTTGCTTGCGTCAGGAGTTACCGCCCCACGCCAGGCTACCGGCACTGGAAGCAAGCTCGGTAAGGTGGGTAGGAGCGGGCCGGCGGCCCCTGGTTGGGCTGGATGAGCACGTTGGTTTCGCCCTGCTTGCGCTGGGCCTTCCATCATGCGGTCTTAATCCCCCGACGGGTGCAAGGCGCGCAGTCCCTCGTCAGTAGCAACATTGTTGGCTAGCTCGGGCAGATGTAAGCTAACAATATCTCGGTTGAGTTCTTCATCAGTGATGTTGTAGTTCAGCACTGGTGGAACGAGCGCTGTTGCTCCTGGGTCGGCTTCAAGGTTCATTGGGATAAGTAAGCCGGGAGAATCAGCAAGGAGTATTTTAAGGATAGTGATAAGCACAAGCTACACCGGGCGACGGAAACCAGGGCGATGATAGGTCGGCGTTTAACAGCTCAATTCGCCTATCACTCGGCCCGCAGGCTCAGCACGGGGTTGCGGCGGGCGGCCCGCCAGGCCTGCACGCTTACGGTGAGCCAGGCAACGAGCAGGGCCCCCAGGCCGGCTGCGGCGAAGTACCACCACTGCCACGCCACGCGGTAGGCAAAGCCCTCCAACCATCGCTGCATCAGCAGATAACTGAGGGGTAGCGCCAGCGCGATGGCCACGACAACCAGCCAGGTCAGGCTGCTGGTCAACAGCCACACAATGCCCAGCTCGCTCGCGCCCAAGGCCTTGCGGATGCCGATTTCCTTGCGCCGCCGCTCGGCCGTGAAGGCGGCCAGCCCTAGCAGGCCCAGGGCAGAAATAAGAATGGCCAGCCCGGCAAAGTAGCGGGCGAGCACCGCCACCCGCCGCTCGGCCACGTACTGGGCCTGGTAGTCGGCATCCAGAAACGTGTAGTCGAGCGTAAAGCCGGGGTTGTAGGCGGCGTACAGTTGCTGAAGCCGCGCAATCGTGGCCTGCTCCGCGCCCGGCTGGAGCTTTACTAGCACCGTGTTAATCGTGGGGTCGAGTTGGAGGCGAAGGGGTTTGATTTTTTCGTGCAGGGACTCGTAGTGGAAGTCGCGGACCACGCCCACGATGCGGGCCCCGTCGAGCTGTTGGCCCACGGGGTCGGGCATCCCTAGGCCGGCTACTAGGGCCTGGTTGACGAGGATGGCGGCGCTGTCGGCGCGGAACTGCGGCGCAAAGCTGCGGCCGGCTACTAGGTGCATGCCCATCGTTTCCACCAAGTCATAGTTGACCAGCATCGTCCCTACTGGCAGGCGCTTCCCTCGCCAGCTCATCTCCGCGACGTAGCGCCCCCCCAGGAAGCCGCCCAAGACGCTGGACGCCTGCACGACGCCGGGCAATTTCTTCACCTCGCTCAGAAAGGCCGCCTGCTGGCGCGCCGCCTTGCCGCCCGTATCAAAGCGGAGCACGTGGGCTTTGTCGTAGCCCAGCGGCTGGCGCTGCACAAACGCCAGCTGCGCGTTGACCACTACCACGGCCACGATGAACAGCACCGAGAGCGTGAACTGCAGCACGACCAAGCCCTGCCGCGTCCACACGTCGCCGGCCTTGGTCGGCAGCTTGCCTTTCAGCACGGCCGCCGGCTGGAACCCCGACAGATAGAACGCGGGGTAGCTGCCCGCCAGCAGCCCCGTACCCAGCGCCAGGGCCAGGCCGGCCCCCACCAGCGGCGGCTCCCACCGCAAAGCCAGCGGCTTGCCCGTCAGCTCGCTGAACTGCGGCAGCACGAGCTGCACCAGCCCCACGGCCACGACCAGAGCCAGCAAGGCCATCACCACGGATTCCGTCAGGTATTGTACTATCAGCGCGGCGCGGCTCGCCCCCAGGGCCTTGCGAATGCCCACTTCCTTGACCCGCCGCGAGGCTTTGGCGGTGAACAGGTTCATGAAATTGATGCTGGCAATCACCAAAATGAGTGCGGCAATCAGGGCGAACAGCCGCACGTAGGCAATGCCCCCCCCCGTGGCGATGCCGTTTTCGTAGGTGCCGTGCAGGTACGCCGCCGAGAACGGCCGCACGAACAGCGTGCGTCCCCGAGCCTGGGCCTGCGCGCTTTTGGTTTTCAACAACCCCGCCAGCTTGGCTTGAAACTGCGCGGGGTCGGCCCCCTCCTTCAAGGCTAGGTAGGTGTTGAAAGGGCCGTCGTCGTCCCACTTGATGGTCTCGCTCATTTGCATCTGGTCCTTGAATGAGGCAAACGGCAGCACGCAATCAAACTGCTCGGACGAGTTGCGGGGCACGCTGGCAAATACCCCGGCCACCAGGCAGGTCTGTTTTCGGTCGGCTATTTGCCATTCCACGGCTTTGCCCAGGCTGTTCTGCGGCGACTGGAAGAGCTTGGTTGCCAAGGCCTCGGAGAGCACAATGGCGTCTTTGTCCCGCAGCACCGTGGCGGGGGTTCCCACCAGCAGGGGGTAGGAAAACAGCTGGAAGAAGGCCGGGTCCGCGTACTTGGGGATGGCATTCAGGTGCTGGCCGCCCGCCGCCAGCGTGAACGCGGGGAAGAACGGGACAGGCGTGGTGGTGGCCACGAATTCAATCTCCGGCATTTCCCGCCGCAGGGCCTCGGCCAGCAGCGGTATGGTGCCGGTTTGGGTCTCGATGCCGGCGGCCGTGCGGCGGTTTTCCATCACCTGATACAGCCGGCCGTCCAGGGCGTGGTAGCGGTCGAAGCTGCGCTCATCGCTTATCCACAAGTAGATGAGCAGCGCGCAGGCCAGGCCGGTCGAGAGACCAATCAGGTTGATGAAGAACGTGCTTTTGAACCGCTTAAAGTTGCGGTAAATGAGCAGCAGGGGGTAGGGAAGCATGAGCCAAAGGGGGAGGAATCGGTTAGAATTGGCTGCGGCTGTTTTCCAGCACCACCTGCCCGTCGAGCAGGCGGATGACGCGCCGGGCGTACCGGGCGTCGTGCTCGGAGTGCGTGACCATGAGCACGGTGGTGCCCGCCTCGTTCAGCTCGGTTAGCAGGCCCAGCACGTCGTGGCCACTGGCTGAGTCGAGGTTGCCGGTGGGCTCGTCGGCCAGCAGCAGCGGCGGGGCGTTCACCACGGCGCGGGCCACGGCCACGCGCTGCTGCTGCCCGCCCGAGAGTTGCAACGGAAAGTGGTTGCGCCGGTGCAGCAGCTGCATTTTTTCCAACACTTGTTCCACCCGTTGCCGCCGCTCGGCGGCCCCCACGCCTAGGTAGCGCAGGGGCAGCTCCACGTTCTCAAACACCGTCAGCTCGTCAATCAGGTTGAAACTTTGAAACACGAAGCCCAGGCTGCGCTTGCGCAGCTCGGCCCGCTGCCGCTCCGAGTAGCGGCTGGTTTCGGTGCCCAGCAGTTGCAGGCTGCCGCCGTCGGGCTCGTCGAGCAGGCCTAACAGGTTGAGCAGCGTCGATTTGCCGCAGCCCGAGGGGCCCATGATGGCCACAAATTCCCCCTGCTCCACCGTCAGCGAAACGTGGTTCAGCGCCTTGGTTTGCACCTCCTCGGTGCGGTACACCT
>JBPBQK010000106.1:0-16571 GCA_050954845.1 Janthinobacterium lividum | reverse complement strand
ATTTGAAAAGCTCAAGGCCAGCCCGCTGCAAGTAACCACGCGCCTGCTCAACGATTTTCTGATTGCGCTGGCCAATCTGGGCCTCTCGTCCACGTCGCAGTCGCGTACGCTCTCTGGTATTAAGGCCTTCTATGACTTCCTGATTATGGAAGACTTGCTGAAGGTAGACCCCACCGATACGCTGGCCTCGCCCAAGGCCGGCCGCCACCTGCCCGACACGCTTTCCTACCCCGATATTGAGAATTTATTGGGCGTTATTGACCTCAGCACCAACGAGGGCCTGCGCAGCCGAGCGCTGCTGGAAGTGCTCTACTCGTCGGGCCTGCGCGTGAGCGAGCTGTGCGATTTGAAGCTGTCGAACCTGTACTTCGAGCAGGGCTTTATGCGGGTGCTGGGCAAGGGCAACAAGGAGCGGCTGGTGCCCGTGGGCCGCGAGGCCGTGAAGCACCTGCACTTTTACCTGGGCGGCGTGCGCCAGCACCTCACCGTGCAGCCCGGCTACGAGGATATTGTGTTTCTGAGCCACCGGGGGCGGCAGCTCTCGCGCATCACGGTGTTTACGACCATCAAGAAGCTGGCCGAGCTGGCGGGCCTGCGGCAGACTATCAGCCCGCACACGCTGCGCCATTCCTTTGCCACGCACCTGCTCGAAGGCGGGGCCGACCTGCGGGCGGTGCAGGAAATGCTGGGCCACGTCTCCATCACGACCACCGAGATTTATACCCACCTCGACCGCGACTACCTGCGGCAGGTCATTACCGAGTTTCACCCGCGCAGCTAGCGGTGAGTTGGTGAAAAGGTGATTGGTGAGTGGCTGCCAGTATGAGGAGGAACAACGAAGCAAGCTTTCCTTTGCGCCTCGCCAACGTCTGCTTACGTCCGCTGCTGGCGTAAGGAAAGGTTGCTTCGTCGTTCCTCCTCGTACTGACAATTTTGGGTTTGAAGCCTCTTTATTGGGCCCTGCTGGGCCTATTGCTTTTTCTGCTGCCGCAAATAGTGCTGGGGCCGCGCACGTTCATCCTCATTCACGATAACCTCGAGGGCGAAGTCGTGTGGGCGCACCTGCTGGCCAAGCTGCACCTGGCCCTGGCCCACGGCCCCGGCGCGGTAGTAGCACCCATCATGAACGGCCTGCCCCGCGAGGCCCTGCGCTCGGGGCTGAGCGTCACGGTTTTTATCTTCCACCTGCTGCCCGATTCGCCGCTGGCGGCCTATCTGCTGCACGAACTATTGGTGCGGGTGGCGGCCCTGCTGGGCATGTATTGGCTGCTGCGTACGTACGGCCTGGCCCGGCCCGGGCAGCGCGGGCTGGCCGCCGCCGTGGCGCTGCTGTGGGCGGCGCTGCCGGTGTACAGCATTTTTGGGCTGAGCGTGCTGGGGCAGCCGCTGCTGCTGCGGGCGGCGCTGCGGCTGCGCGAGGGCACGGCCCGTTGGCCCGATTGGCTGGTGTGTTTGGCGTGGCCGTGGTGGTCGTCGTTTGTGCTGGTGGGGCCGTTTATCGCGGTGGTGTGGGGGCTAGGTTTGCTGGTTGATGTGGCGCGGCGCGGGCGGGCGGCTTGGCCCGCCGTTGGGCGCGGGGTAGGGGGATTGGCGGTACTGCTGCTGAGCTACGTGGTGGTGGAGTGGCAGCTGTTTTATAGCCTGCTGGTGGCCAAGACCTTCGTGGCCCACCGCGAAGAGTTTGATTTGGCGCGCATGGCGCACCCCAGCCTGGGCCGGGGGCTGCGCGAGGCAGGGCAGCTGTTTTGGCTGGGGCACTACCACGCCAGCCCGTTTTTTAAGGGGGGCGTGGTGCTGGCGGTGGCCGTGGTGCTGGCGCGGCTGGCGGCCCCTGCGCGGCGGCAGCTGCTGGGCCGGGTAGGAGTGGGGCTGGCGGCTATTGCGGGGCTGTGTTTGCTGGCGGGCTTGCTGCCGCAGCTATCGGCGCGGCTGCAACGGGCGCTGCCGCTGCTGCACGCGTTTTCGCTGGGGCGGTTTTATTTTTTGCTGGCGCTGCCGTGGATGCTGGTACTGGTGCTGGCCGTGCGGCGGCTGCCTGCGGGTGGGCTGGCCTACGCGCTGGTGGCGCTGCAACTGCTGCCCGCGCTGGCCGCCAACCCCGAGCTTACCAACAACCTGCGCGCCCTGGCCGGCCGGCCCCGGCCCGACGCCCCCGGCTACGCGGCCTACGTAGCGCCCAAGCTGCTGGCCCAGGCCCGCGACTTGATTTATGCCCAAACCCACCAGCGCCCGCCCGCCTACCGCGTGGCCTGCCTGGGGCTGCCGCCCGCCGTGGCCCAGCTCAACGGCTTCTACACTCTCGACTCGTACCAGACGCTCTACCCGCTAACTTACAAGCACGCCTTCCGCCCGCTCATTGCCGGCGAGCTGGCCAAAAGCCCCGAGCTGACCACCTACTTCGATGCCTGGGGCAACCGCTGCTACCTGTTTTCGGCCGAGCTGGGGCGCAACTTCCTGCCCGGCAAGCAGCCCGTGCGCACGGTGCAGCACTGGGCTTTCGATGCGGCGGCTTTCCAGCGCCTGGGGGGGCGCTACGTGCTATCGGCCGTGCAACTGGCCCGGCCCGCCGAAAGCGGCCTGCGCTTGGTCGGCGTTTTTGATGACTCGGGGGCCTATTGGCGGCTGCATTTGTATGAGGTGGATTCACTGCCTGTGAATCTTACCCACTAATTATCAGCGCAATTAAAATTTGATTTGCTCGCCGCCCGCGGGCCTCACCCCCTAGCCCGCCCTACATCCAGCCGCTGGCACTCGCGCAGCCAGCTGGCTGCATCGGCCAGGGTGATGAAAAACTGCAACTCAAACTTGCCCGCAAAGGGATTATGCCGCAGCAATAGCCCCAGGTCGTCCTCGGTGTGGGGCTGCAAAACGTGGGCCACGTAGCGCAAGCCTAGCTGCTCGGCCTGCGGCGCCCACACCCGCTGGAGCCAGTCGACCGAGTCGAACCAAGGCCCTTGCACCTGGCTGTTATCGTTGAGCAGGTAGGGCACCTGCGGCAACTGCCGCAGCATGTCGGCGGCCCCGCGCTGGCCATCCTGGGTGGTCACGACGCCCTTCCAGGTGGCCAGCAGCCACTGGTCGGTTTCGCTGTAGGTAATGCGGCAATATTCTCGGCCATCAACCTGCGTGAAGCGGTAGTCAAGCATAGCTAAAAAGTGGAAAGAAATGGCTATTAACTAGCAAATAATAGGACGGATAGCAGCTAAATAATTACCCCGATTGACGGCAAACCTACTACGGAAGTTGCGCTAAAACCGCCGCCTGTGGCGTAGATTTGACTTTTCCGCTTGCCCTGCGCATGGCTTCTAATAACTATAAAAATCCGACGAGTGGCCCCCCGGCCACCAACCGTCCGGTCCCCGGCGCTACCCCCGAAAATGGGGCGGCCCGCTCGCGGGGCAATACGCCGCGCGCCACGCCGCCGGCCGCCGGCGCACCTCCCACGGCCGCCCGCCCGCCCGCCGCGGCCCCGGCGGCCCGCAGCCGCCCGGCGGCCGCTAAGTCCGCCGCAGCCCCGCGCCCGCCCCGGCCCCCGCGCACGGGGCCGGGCTTCAGCTTGAGCCAAGCGGTGGGGCTGCTCAAAGACCGGCGCTTTCACCTGCTGGTGGGCTTTAGCTTGCTGCTGGGCTCCATTTACCTCACCATTGCCTTCACTTCCTTCCTGTTTAGCGGCCGCGCCGACCAAAGCATTGTGGCCGCCCTGGGCACCGTGCCGGTGAAGGAAGCCGGCCAGGAATCGGGCAACCTGCTGGGCTTGCTGGGGGCCTGGATGGCCGAGAAATTTATCTACCGTGGCTTTGGGCTGTCGGCCTACGCGCTCATTCCCATTGTCTTCTTTTTGGGGTATAAAATCGTGTTTCGCCGGGCCAAAGGCTCGGTTAGCTACGTGCTGGCCCTGGGGTTGTTTACCATGTTGTGGACCAGTATCTTGCTGGGCTACGTGGTGGTGCAGATGGCCCAGCCCGGCACCGACCCCGCCCAGGCGCACCGCCTCGACTGGCTCAGTGGCAGCGGAGGCTACGAAATGGCACTTTGGCTGCAGTCGCTCATTGGCTGGGGCACGGTGCTGCTGCTAGCGTTTGGGCTGATAATGTTCGTGGTGTTCTTCTTCAACATCACCAGCCTCGACCTCGGCCTGGGCAGCCGCGACGACGAGGAGGAGGACCTAGTAGCCGAAGAAGAGCCGGCAACTGCTCCCGTTGCGGCAACCCGCCCGGCCCCCGCCCGGCCCGTGGCCTCGCGCCCCACGGCTACCGACGCCGACGACGAGCTTACCCTTACTCCTGAGCCCGAATTTGAGCCCGCGCCGCGCCCCAGTGCCCTGAAAGCCCCGGTGCTCAGCACCAGCTTTGAGGTGGCCGAACCGGCCCTGGCTGCGTCCGAAACCGAAATAGAGCCCGCCCCGTGGGCGCCCGCTGCTGGCGCAGCCCTGCCGCTGGCGGTGGCCACCACCGCGGCGGCGCTGCCCTCAGCTGCTGCCACGGTGGCTACTGGTTTGGCGGCAGCGACTGGCCCCGCTTTCTCCTTCGAACTGCCCGAGGCCGAGCCTGATGCGCTGGCAGTTGCCCCCGTAACGGCCTCCGTGCCCACGCCGCTCTCGCTGGCCGACTTGGCCGACGACGATGCCCCGCTGCCGCTCAAGCCAGAAACCAGCAACGAGAAACCAGCAGCCAGAGACCAGAAACCTTTGGAAATAACCGTGCCCAGCCGCGACGACCTCGACCCCAATGCCGGGGCCGACATTGCGGCCGTGGCTGATGAGGACGAGGACGCCGACGCCATGCCCGACGTCAACTACGACCCCACGCTCGACCTCTCGCGCTACCAGTTCCCGACCCTGGAGCTGATGAACGACTACGGCGTGGCTAAAGCCCAGGTAACCAAGGAAGAGCTGGAAGCCAACAAAGACCGCATTGTCGAAACGCTGGGCCACTACAACATTGCCATTGCCAGCATCAAGGCCACCATTGGGCCCACGGTGACGCTGTATGAGATTGTGCCCGAGGCGGGCATTCGCATCTCCAAAATCAAGAGCCTGGAAGATGATATCGCCTTGAGTTTGGCGGCATTGGGTATTCGGATTATCGCGCCTATTCCGGGCAAGGGCACCATCGGTATTGAGGTGCCGAATGCCAAAAAAGAGATGGTGAGCATCCGCTCGGTGCTGGGCTCCGAGAAATTTGCCCGCACCGAAATGGACTTGCCGATTGCCTTCGGCCGCACCATTACCAACGAAGTATTCGTGGCCGACCTCGCCAAAATGCCCCACTTGCTGATGGCCGGGGCCACGGGCCAGGGCAAATCGGTGGGTTTGAACGTGATACTGGCCTCGCTGCTTTACAAGCGCCACCCGGCCCAGCTCAAGTTTGTGCTGGTTGACCCGAAGAAGGTGGAACTCAGTATCTTCAATAAGATTGAGCGCCACTTTCTGGCCAAATTGCCCGATACCGAAGAAGCCATCATCACCGACACCAAGAAGGTGGTGAATACGCTGAACTCGTTGTGCATGGAGATGGACCGGCGCTACGATTTGCTGAAAGAAGCTGGCTGCCGCAATCTTAAGGAGTACAACCTCAAGTTTATTGAGCGGCGGCTGAACCCCAAGAAGGGCCACCGCTTCCTGCCCTTTATTGTGCTGGTAATCGACGAGCTGGCCGACTTGATGATGACGGCCGGCAAGGAAGTGGAAACGCCCATTGCGCGCCTCGCGCAGCTGGCCCGCGCCATCGGTATTCACCTGATTGTGGCCACGCAGCGCCCTTCGGTAAACGTGATTACGGGTATTATCAAGGCCAACTTCCCGTGCCGGATTTCCTTTAAGGTGACCAGCAAAATCGACTCACGCACTATTCTGGACACAGGCGGAGCCGACCAGCTCATTGGGCAGGGCGACATGCTTTTTTCGGCGGGCTCCGACCTCATTCGGGTGCAGTGCGCCTTCATCGACACGCCCGAGGTCGACCGTCTGTGCGACTACATCGGCGAGCAGCAGGGCTACTCCGATGCCTACCTGCTACCCGAAGTGGCGGGCGCCGAAGGTGACGACGGCAGCGGCCAGGACGAGATGGACCCCAGCGAGCGCGACTCCATGTTTGCCGAGGCTGCCCGCTGCATCGTGCTGCATCAGCAGGGCTCTACCTCGCTCATTCAGCGCAAGTTGAAGCTCGGCTACAACCGCTCGGGCCGCCTCATGGACCAGCTGCAGCAGGCCGGTATCGTGGGGCCGTTTGAGGGCAGCAAGGCCCGCGCCGTGCTTATTCCTGATGAGTACCAGCTGGAGCAGCTGCTGAACACGATGAAATAAGCCCGTTTGTCCTTGCGAGCGCAACGCAGTGGAGCGCGGCAATCTTTCCTGCACGTTAGGGTTACTAATCTAACGGTAAAGGAAAGATTGCCGCGCTCCACTGCGTTGCGCTCGCAAGGACGAAGTGCTCACATGGACAAAGAAGCCTGCAAGGCCCGCTTAATCTTTGGCCCTGCTTTTGCGTATGCACCCTCACCCGGCCCCAACCAGCCGGGTTTTCTATACCCTATGACTCAGAAATTTTCCCTGCTGGCGCTGGCCGCTACCCTGGCACTGCCCGCCGCCGCGCAGCAAGACCCCAAAGCCGGTAAAATCCTCGATGCCGTGAGCGCTAAGTACACGGCCCTCAAGTCATTTCAGGCCAGCTTTACCCAAACGCTGGAAAACCCCGCTGCCAAGCTCAAGCAAAACATCAACGGCGATGTGACCGTGAGCGGCCAGAAATACCACCTCACGGCCAGCGGCCAGGAGGTTATCAACGATGGCAAAACCACTTGGACGTACCTCAAAAGTGAGAACGAGGTAAATATCTCGGAATCCGACCCGGCCAACCAGGATATGTCGCCCGCCCAGATGTACACCATGTACAAAAAGGGTTACAAATACACGTATGTGAAGTCGCTCAAGGATGGCGGTGTAGCTAGCGACCTCATCGAGCTGGTGCCCGACGACCGTAAAAACGACGTGTTCAAGGTGCAGATTGTCGTGGGCACGGCCGATAAAGCCATTCACAACGTGAAAACGTTTAAGAAAAACGGTACGCACACCACGTTCACCCTCAAGAACTTCAAGCCTAACGTGCCCGTCACGGCCAGCACCTTTAGCTTCGACAAAGCCCAGCACCCCGGCGTGAAAGTGGTGGACCTGCGCTGACCTGTAGGGTAAGCATTAGCTTGCCAGCGAATGCCTTCAGCAGCCTCGGTGGCTGCCCAGTTACCTGATTTTAGCAGCGGCCCGCTTCAGAAGAAGCGGGCCGCTCTATTTTTACGCTCTATCTGAGAAAGTAATTTTAGGCTAGGAGCGGATTCTGCTAGTCTAGGGTAAGCTAAAGATTGCCCTGCACCGGATTATGAAAGAAGATTTCCTCCACTACGTCTGGCAGCACCAGTACTTCGACAAGGCCGACCTGTGCACCACGGCCGGCGAGGAAATCCAGGTTTTGCGCCCCGGCCAGCGCAATGCCGACGCTGGCCCCGACTTCCTTAACGCCCGCCTGCGCCTGGGCGAAGTGGAGTGGAACGGGGCAGTTGAAATCCACCTGCGCGCCTCCGATTGGCAGCGACATAACCACCAGGTAGACAAGAAATACGACCAAGTGGTGCTGCACGTAGTGTACCAGGCCGATGCCGAGGTGCGCCGCACCAACGACAGCCTCATTCCGGCGCTGGCGCTGGCCCCGCGCCTGGCCCCCGACCTGCTGGCCCGCTACGAGGCGCTGGTGGCCGCGCCACCCGCCGCCGCGCTGCCTTGCGCGCCACTGCTGGGCCAGGTGCCGCAGCTGGTGCGCATCCTCATGACCGAGCGCACCCTGCTGGAGCGCGTCGAGCAAAAGGCCGACACCATTGCCACGCTGCACCAGCACCTGGGCCACGATTGGGAAGCCACCGCCTACCACGCGCTCATGGCTGCCTTTGGCTTTCAAAAAAATAGCGAGCCGCTGGCCCGCCTCGCCAAAGCCGTGCCGCTGCCCGTGCTGCGCCGCCACCGCCACGATGTGCGCCAGCTCGAAGCGCTGCTTTTTGGTCAGGCGGGCTTTCTGCTTGAAAATGAAGAGACTGTGGCTGATGAGTACATTCGCGACCGGCGGCAGGAGCACGAGTTTTTGCGCCACAAATACGGCCTGGGCGCGGCGGCCCTGGCCGCCCACGAGTGGAATTATCTGCGGCTGCGGCCGGCCAACTTTCCGGCCGTGCGGCTGGGGCAATTGGTGGGGCTGCTGCACCGCCGCCCCGCGCTGTTCGATGCCCTGCTCACAGCCCAAAGCGTAGCGGCGCTCAGCGAGTTTTTTGCCGGTGCGCCGGCCCCTGATTATTGGCGGCAGCACTTTCGGCCCGGCCGGCCCGGCAAGGTGCCGAGCCTGGGTAAGAGTAGCATCGACCTCTTGATTATCAATACGGTAGTGCCGCTGCGCGTGGCCTACGCCCGCCATGTCGGCCAGCCCGATTTGGTGGAAAGCAGCATTGCGCTGCTGGCCGAGCTACCGGCCGAGCACAACCAATACACCGACCTCTACCAGGAGCTGGGCTTCGAGCACCGCACCGCCGCCGACTCGCAGGGCCTGCTGGCCTTGCACAAAGGCTACTGCGCGCCCCGCCGCTGCCTGCACTGCGCCATTGGCGGGCGGCTGGTGGGTGGCCAACCAGCGCGCCTGCGCCTAAACCGATGAAGCTGGCCCTTGCCCTGCTGTTAAACCTGCTGCTGCTGGCTGGCCTAGCCGGCTGGCTGCGAGTTGAATACCGCCGGGCGGCCCCTGGCCTGCGCCGCTGGCTGCTACCCGCGCTGGTCTTGCGCCTGGCCGCCGGCCTGCTGCCCCACGGGCCCGATAGTAAGTTTATGAGCTATTGGGGGCAAGCACTTACGGCGCAGTTTTGGGCGCGGCCCAGCGCGGCCTGGGCCCTGTGGCAGGGCCACGAGGTACGGGCCGGCCGGGCAGTTATTGATATGTATGCGTGGTCTAATACCTTGTTTACCATCAAGATATTGGGCTTGCTGAATTTGGCTTCGCTTAGCAAGCAGTGGCTAACCAGCTGCTACTTCAGTATTGGCTGCTTTGTAGGCTGTTGGGTGCTGGTGCGCACGCTGGCCCGGCTGTTTCCGGCGGCACCAGTTGGGGCGGGTATAGTGGCTTTTTTCTGGTGGCCCTCAGTGGTGTGGTGGACGGCGGGTGTTACCAAAGAGGCACTGGTGCTTGGTAGCAGCGCGGCCCTTGTAGCGCTGTTTATAAGCGAGTTGTGCGCTAATCAATTCCAGCCTGGGTGGCCGCGGCTGGGAAAGTGGCTGCTCCTGGGTTTGCTGGCTTGGGTGCAACTGCGATTACGCTACTTTTTTGCCTTGCCACTGCTGGGCAGCTTGCTGGCGCTGGCGGGCACCACGCTGGCTCTGCGGCGTGGCTGGCTGCGAGCCAGCTGGCCACCGCTGGCGCTGGCGCTGCTGGCTGGCCTATTGCTGGCCGGCACCGTGGTAGTGGAGGTAGGCGGCGAGCCCGTGTCGCAACGCTTTGTGACGAGCCAGCTGTGGCAAAACTACGCGCATGGCCTACTGACTTCGCCGGGGCGGCCGCACCTCGAGTATGCGGGCCTGCGGGCTACGGTGGGCAGCATGACCAGCTACTTTCCATTTGCGGCTTTCCAAACCTTGGCCCGGCCCTGGCTGGGCGAGTCGGCCGCGCCGCTCTACCTACTGGCCGGGCTCGAAAACCTGCTGCTGCTGGGGCTAGTGTTGGCCGCGGGCCTAGCCGTGGGGCGCGGGCGGGCGGGCGGGCTGCCGCCCGCGCTGGTGCTGGCGCTGCTGCTCTATTGCCTGGTGCTGGCCGGCCTCATCGGCCTCAGCACGCCCAACCTGGGTACGCTGCACCGCTACCGCGCCGTGCTGCTGCCCTGGCTGCTGTGGCTGCTGCTCCAAAACGACTACGCCCGCCAACTACTGCGGCGTTTTCGACTTGAATAGTCGAACCAAGGAGCCAATACCCGCGCTGCGCTGTTTACTGCTGCACGCAACGCGTAACTTTGCTTTTTATGGAAAATCCTGTTATCATTCTCGGCGCGCAAGCCATCGGCACGGCCGCCCTGGATGCCTTTCTCTCCAACGATTTGGTCGTCTACTGCATTCTCGATGACGACCCCAAACTGCACAACACCGAGCTGCTCGACGTGCCCGTGATGGGCAACACCGACGACGGCGAGCTGCTGAAGCTGCTCGGCAAAAAGTGCGAAGTATTCGTAGCCACCGAAGATGCCGCCAGCCGCCGCAGCCTCACCAAGATGCTGCGCGACGACTACGAAGTGGTGCCTGTCAATAGCATCCATCAGCGCGCCAGCGTATCGCCCCACGCCGAGATAGGCCATGGCAACTACGTAGGCCCTAACGCAGTAGTAGCCGCCACCGCCAAAATAGGCGAAGGCATCCTCATCGGCCCCAATGCGGTAGTCGAAGGTCAGGCCTCGGTAGGCGACTATGCCCAGCTCGGCAGCGGTGCCCAAATCGGGGTAGGCGCTTCGGTGGGTGCGGGTGCCTTTGTGGGCGCGGGCGCCGTGCTGGTAGCCGGCGTGAAAGTGGGCGAAAAAGCCCGCGTAGGCGCTGGCTCGGTTGTGGTGGCCGACGTACCCGCCAACCAAACGGTATTCGGCAACCCAGCAGTTAAAGTGTAGTTTCAATGGTTAATGGTTAAGTATAAATGGTTAATGCTGTTGAATGCATACCGTTGTCAATTAACCATTAACCATTTATAATTAACTATTAAAATGTATCAAGTCCTTCTCTATTACTGCTATACGCCCCTCGAAAACCCCGAGCAATTCCGCGACGAGCACCACCGCCTGTGCCTCGACCTGGATTTGCGCGGCCGCATCATCGTAGCGGCCGAGGGGCTCAATGGCACGGTATCGGGCACCCGTGCGGCCTGCGCCGCCTACATGGCTGCTGTGCAGGCTGACCCGCGCTTTGCGGCGCTAGAGTTTAAGATTGACGAAGTTGAAGGCCACACCTTCCAGAAGCTGCACGTGCGGCTGAAGGATGAGATTGTGCACAGCAGCCTGCGCCACGTGCGACCCCACGAAAAAACCGGCCAGCACCTCACGCCCCAGGAATTCAAGGAGTTGAAGGACCGCGACGACGTGGTGGTGGTCGACGTGCGCTCAGACTACGAGTACAACCTCGGCCGCTTCAAAAATGCCGTAACGCTGGATATCGAGAACTTCCGCGACTTCCCCGAGCGTGTCGAGCGCTTGCAGGAGTTCAAGGATAAGAAGATTCTGACTTACTGCACCGGCGGCGTGAAGTGCGAGAAAGCCAGCGCCTTTCTGTTAGAGCAGGGCTTCGAAAACGTGTACCAGCTGCACGGCGGCATCATCAAATACGGCCACGAAGTGGGCGGCGAAGACTTTGATGGCCAGTGCTATGTGTTTGATGGCCGCGTGGCGGTAGACGTGAATACGGTGAACCCCACCGTGATTTCGCGCTGCCACCACTGCCAGCAGCCCTCGCCCCGCCTCATCAACTGCGCCAACCCGCACTGCAACGCCCACCTGCCCCTCTGCGAAAGCTGCGGCGAGCTGCTGGACGGCGCTTGCTCAGAGGTATGCGCCGAGCACCCCGACAAGCGCCCGTATGACGGCACGGGCACGTATCCGAAAATCAGCAATCACTACACGCCGGCGCAGGGCTTGGCTTCGTATAGAGGGTAAATGAGACCCCCGCTTGTCATTGCGAGCGCAGCGAAGCAATCGCACCCGAACGGCTCGTCCTGATGCGATTGCTTCGCTACGCTCGCAATGACAAACGCTAATTAAAACCAAGTATGATTCCCGAATCCGAACTTATCCTGAACGCCGACGGCACGATTTATCACCTCAATCTGCTGCCCGACCATATTTCCGATACCATCCTGACGGTGGGCGACCCGGCGCGGGTGGCGCAGGTGAGCCGGCACTTCGATTCCATCGAGTTTGAGGGCATGCACCGCGAGTTTGTGACGCACGTGGGCTACTACCGGGGCAAGCGCCTGACGGTGCTAAGCACCGGCATGGGCACGGATAACATTGATATCGTGATGAATGAGCTGGACGCGCTGGTGAATATCGACTTTATGTCGCGCACCATGCGCCCGGCCGAGGAGCGCCTCAGCCTGCGCATCATCCGGCTGGGTACCAGCGGCAGCCTCCAGCCCGATGTGCCGGTGGGCTCGCTGCTGGCCACCCAGCACGCCGTGGGCCTCGATAGCCTGATGCAATTCTACCCCTTCATGGAAACCGGCCTGGAAACGCAGGTAGCCAAGGACTTGCAGCAAACGCTGGACCTGCCCTTTGCGCCCTACGTGGTGCGCGGCTCCGACCTGCTGCGCGAGCAGCTGGGCGGCGACTTGCTCATCGGCAACACCGTAACCTGCCCCGGCTTCTACGGCCCGCAGGGCCGCTCCCTGCGCCTCGACCTGCGCCAGCCCGACTACATGCAGCGCCTGCAAAACTTCCGCCATCAAAGCCCGGAGGGTGATTTCCGCCTCAGCAATTTCGAGATGGAAACCGCTGGTTATTATGCCTTAGGCCAGTTGCTAGGCCACGAAGTGCTGAGCCTAAATGCGATTGTGGCCAACCGCGCCACCGGCGAATTTGCCCAAGATGCCGGCGATATTGTGGACCGCCTCATCGCCCGCACCCTAGCCCTCCTATAACCGCAGATTCAAACGGATTAAACAGATTGAACGGATACGCCCCTGCGGGGCTGGCTAATCCGATTCAGCCCGATAATCAATAGACAAACAAAAGGCTGCCGTAAGGCAGCCTTTTGTTTGTCTACCAGTGGTAGATATCAACGATTTAGCCAGCCCCGCAGGGGCGTATCCGTTCAATCTGTTTAATCCGTTTGAATCTGCGGTCTAGAATTCGAACCCTAATACCGCCCGTAAGGGCAGGTTTATATCGCCTTTTAGCGTGAGGTATTGGGCGTGGGCCGTGAGCACCATGGCGCGCACACGCTTGGTGTGGCCATCGGCGGCACGGAAGAAAATCGTGGTTTTGGTGTGGTTGGTATTGGTGAGGAGAACGGCGCGGTCGGCGTCGGCACGACGGCGTTTTTGCTGGTCAGTATCGTGAGCCAATACGTCGTCGTGGATAAAATCTAAATTGGTAAGCTGTTCGCGGTCAATGGTTTCGACAGCCTCGTCGATGGGCAGGTAAAACATAGTAGGGCAGAAAGAAATGAAGAAAACCAAAATGGTAGGCCTGTCCTCACCACCTGGCAATACTGCGAAGGCGGCTGGGAAGCAGGCTAATCAAGCATTTTAGTAACAAGCATACGCGGGAAGAATGAATTTTGCTTGAAATTTATTCATTAAAAATTCATGTTAAAATTTTTGAGTAGGTAATAGCCCTACAATTCAGCCGCCAGAAACTCCATTGTGTCGATGCCGTCGGCATAGTCGGCCACGCTCGGGTACTGCGCCTGGCCGAAGGCAAACGACCCCGGATAGCGCGCACCCGCCGACACGAGGCACTGCGTTTGGGCGGCCACGTTGGTGAGCTGGTCTAGCAGGTCGATTTCCTGCGTGTAGGTGCTGTAATGCACCACCGAAATGGGCGAAACCGGAGCCTCGCGCTCGGTCAGCAGCAGGAAGCCGGTATCGAAATGCGGCACGGCATTCACCAGCAAAATGCTCTTGTTGTAGTCGTAGTTGTTCTGGTACTTATGGTGGTTGAGGACGTGCTGCCAGGGTTGCAGGGCGTCGAGCAGGGGCACAAAGTCGTAGCCCTCGGGCACGTAGAGCTTGCTCACATTGCGGCAGCCCAGGCCGTAATACTGGAAAATATCGGGACCGAGGGCGGCCAATTCCTCCGCCGTTTCGTGGCCCGTGAGAATGCCTAAGCTGGTGCGATTGCGACGAATTAGATGAGGTCGGCCTTTGAAATAAAACTCGAAGTAGCGGGCCGTATTATCCGAGCCAGTAGCGATGAAAGCGTCGGCCGCATTGAGGCGCTCCACAAATTGAATGCGCTCGGTAAAGGCCGGCTCAATGTCGGTTAACTCCTTGGCAATCCACAACATGAGCACGGTGTCGTCTTTGCTGGGCTTGGCCAGTAGCGTGTGGCCGCTGAGCAGCACGCATAGCATATCGTGGAAGCCCACGAGCGGGATATTACCGGCCATTACCACACCTACTTTGCGCAACTCGGTAGGCTCGGCGCGGTAGCGGCCGGCCCAGCGCGTGAGCATGGGTTCTTCGAGCTGGTGGGCGATGCCAGCGATGGCGGTGCGCACGTTGGGCAGGTCGAACCAGGCGTTGCGATTGCGGGCGCGGGCCGCGAGGTCGGTGAGTTCGTCGGGGGTGAGGGTGGCGAGGCGGCGGCCCAGCGCTGCGAAGGCGGCCAGGCGGGCAGTGTGGTTTAGCATAAAGAAGGGTTAGCAGCGAGCCGGAATGAGCCGTACTTTTGAGGGTTCAAAGCAGCCAGTCCCAGCGTTTTTACGTACAGCTGGGCAGCTTTGACTAGGCAAAATTACTCATTAGTATAAGGAGACGACGGCAATGGCCATCATGATAACCGACGAGTGCATCAACTGTGGTGCCTGCGAACCCGAATGCCCCAACACTGCCATCTACGAGGGCGGCGCCCAATGGCGCTGGGCCGATGGCACCAAGCTTAAAGAGGTAGAAACTGCTGACGGCAAGCAAGTTGGCGGCACCGACCCCCAGCGCCCGGTATCCAACGAGTACTACTACATCGTGACCGACAAATGCACCGAGTGTGTAGGCTTTCACGAGGAGCCGCAGTGCGCCGCCGTGTGCCCCGTCGATTGCTGCGTAGACGACCCCGACCACCGCGAAACCCGCGAGCGCCTGACCCAGAAGCAGCAGTGGCTGCACAAAACGGCCGCGTAGGTATTGCTTTCTCAGACAACTTATCGTCTGTCATTGCGAGGAGGAACGACGAAGCAATCGCATCAGGACGAGCCGTTTGGGTGCTCTCCAGGTGCGATTGCTTCGTCGTTCCTCCTCGCAATGACAGGCCTGTTTAGTAGCGCTCTAGAACAACCGCCGCTCTGCATCCTGCTCGCTTGCCAGCAGCGCCAAAAAGGCTTCTCGCGATACTTCTTCCGCGCCCAGTGCCACCATGTGTGGCGTTAGCTGCTGAATATCGAACCAGCTAGCTCCGCGCGCCCGCAGGTGCTCGGCCAGCGCTAACACCGCCAACTTAGAAGCATTGGGCCGATGGTGAAACATGCTCTCGCCCGCAAACACGCCCTGCACGGCCACGCCGTAGAGGCCACCTACTAGCTCGGGGCCTTCCCATACTTCTACACTGTGCGCGTAGCCGGCGGCGTGCAGCGCCTCGTAGCCGCGCACTAGCTGCGGCGTTATCCAGGTGCCATCTTGGCCGGGGCGCGGCTGGGCTTGGCATGCCCGCATCACTTGCCCAAATGCCTCGTCGAAGCTGATACGCCACGGCGACTGCCGCTGCGCCCGCGCCAGGCTGCGGCCCACGTGCAGCTTGTCGAGGCGCAAAATGGCGCGGCGCGGCGGGCAAAACCACGCCAGCGGCCAGCCCGGCACCGGCCACGGAAAAATGCCCTGCGAGTAGGCTGCCACCAGGTTTTCAACGGTGGGCTGGCCGCCGAGCAGCAGCAGGCCGTCGAGGTCGTCGCGCGCGGCGGTGGGTGGGGGGAAGGTGAGGGGCATTAATATTCTAAATAAGCAATGCTAGGGTCCTTGATATTGTAAATCACCCGCGCCGGATGGGTATCATCAATTGGTCTGTCCGAAAGCCTCTTTTGATACCTCTCATAACTTCTCATACCTACTGCGTACCTGAATTCAATCAGCGAGTTTAGCCAGAAGGCATTTACGTAAGTAGCTGTTGTTGCTGCATATTCGTGTCTATCGAACACAGGATGCTCAAAAAGAACAGTAGCTTCCGTTATATCTTTCTGATTGTAGAATAGCTCGTATTTTTCTCCGCTTTGTATCGAGGAATGAGGCGTAGATACGACTTTGGTATATTTCTGTCCACCAGCCCAGAATGTAACTGTTGCATTTTTAAATCCGGCCTGCGTGACATCTGCTACTGTTTTTTGCCCAGTCTGAATTAGCTGCTGACGTATTCGATTAGGATATATAGCCGTCCCAACAAAGAAGCTTAGTATAGCTATTGCCCCAACGACTTCTCCTTTTGAAATAGGAGGCCGCAACTTATTGGTTTGGTTAGAAGAGTCTCTTCTCTTGGGACGATTCATATCGGTTTGTGAAAACGCGAGCTACAAAGTTCGCGCTACCGGCCGCTAGCCCGCCGTACTTTTGCTACCTAGTAGCAGACCCCCGACCTAATGTCCCTCGCCAAAACTTACTCGCCCGCCGACGTTGAAGCCAAATGGTACCAGCGCTGGCAGGAGCAGGGCTTTTTCCAAGCCAAACCCAACCCCCGCAAGCAGCCCTACACCGTGGTTATTCCGCCGCCCAACGTGACGGGCGTGCTGCACATGGGCCACATGCTCAACAATACCATCCAGGACGTGCTCGTGCGCCGCGCCCGGATGCAGGGCAAGGAAGCCTGCTGGGTACCCG
>JBPBQK010000105.1:0-16615 GCA_050954845.1 Janthinobacterium lividum | reverse complement strand
AGGCCGTCAGGCGTGGCCACCCACACCTCCCACCAGGCAATGGTCAGATTCAGGCCCGCGAAGCCGGCCAGGCCCAGGGCCTGGTAGCCCACCGGCAGGCAGTAGACTTCCGCGTTGGCCAGGCTCGTCAGGTCCTGCCAGAGCGGAATCACCTGGGCCTGGCCCGTATCGAAGCCCACCCGCAAAAAGGCGCGGGCCTCCAGCGGGCTGCCCTGCACCATATAATACAGGTACTCCGGCTGGTCGTCATAGACCGGCTTGGTGGTCGGCTCCCAACTCAGGAAGGGTAGCTGTCGGCGCTGGTAGCTGCTAAACCAGGTGCGGGCGCTGGCCTCGTAGAAGCTCAGGCCGCCCTGCACCACGTAGCGGTAGTCCTGGGTGGTGGCGGCCCCCGGCACGGCCGGGCGGCCGAATTGCTCGCGATGGCGCAGGTAGAAGCGCTTGAAGAGCGACTCGGCCCGCGCGGGCGTGGTCGCGTTCGGGGCCGGCACGTGGGGCTGCAAAAAGGCATCGAGCAGCGCCTGCACGTTGAACGTGGTGCGCCCGTCGCGGTCGCCGGGCTGCTCCAGGGTGGTGCCAATCTGCACGAACGTGTTGCTCAGGTAGTCCAGCTCGAGCCACACCTCGCACAAAAACGAGAGGTTGGGCTTGGTCGTGGGGTCGAGGCGGTAGGCCGCGCCCGCATCGAGCGGCAGCAGGATGGCGTTGCGGCTCCAGTAGAAGGACTGGCGGTTGAGGTCCACCACGACGTCCTGCACTGCGCCCCGGCTGTCGGTCACCACGGCCCGGTACACGGTCGGGGCCAGGCCCGTGCGCACCACGGTGGTCGCGCCGTCGTCCCAGAGTACCGTATAGGGCGGCAGGCCGCCGGTAATGAGCAGGGTGATGCTCGTGTCGGTCGTGGTGGCCAGCACCTCCAGGCGCGGGTCCGCGCCCACCGGCACTGAGACGTAGGTCGAGGCCCCGCTCTGGTCCCTCACCAGGCAGCCGTAGGTGCGCGGGCCAATCAGCGTGGGGCGCAGGGGATTGCCTGGGCCCACCTGGTCGTCCCACTGGTAGGTGTAGATACCGGTGGTGCCGTTGCTGGCCAGCAGCTCAAGCTCGCCCGTCGCCGAGTTGTAGATGGTGGCGTTGGTTACCCGCGCCTGCACCTGCACGGGGCGGATGGTGGCCGCCAGACTCGGGGCCGGCCAGCCACCGATGCCGAACTGCACCGCGGACGAGTAGTCGGCAAAGTCGAGGTCGTAGCCGGCATCGTAGACGGTGGCCACGATGTCGAACTCGACGATGGGCCAGGGCTCCGTCTCCGGATAAAAGCCGAAGGGGTGGCCCACGTGGCTGCTGTCGTCGCCCACGTCGCGCGGCGAGCTGACCGTATAGGACAGGCCGCGCCGGGCAAACGTGGCCATAATGAGCTGAATGAGGTTCTGCACGCCCACGCGCACGAAATCGCGCGGGGTAGGCAGGCTGCTCGGGTCGGGCACCGCGAACTCGTTGTTGGCCGGGTTGCCCCCGCGCCGGTAGACTTCCCACTGGCCGGCCAGCTTAATTCGGATTTCCTCAGTTTGCAGGCCGCGCGTGTAGGCCGTCCAGGACCAGGCCGCGCGGATGGTTGCTTTTGCGTAACGTTCGCCAGCCATGCTAGATAGGAAGGGTAAACACGGCCGGATTGAACTGCAGGGCGGCCGTGGCAGGGGTGAAAAATTCGAAGTCGAAGCGGGTGCCGTACCAGTTGCTGGCCTCGCCCAGGGGACCCACGGCATCCGCGTTTATACTGCCCACCTCCCAGCGCACGCGCGGGTCCTCGCGGAACTTGTGCAGCACCGCGGCCAGCAACTGCTCGCCGGTTTGCTCGGTGCGGTCCAGGGTTTCCCAGGCCGTTTTGGGGTCGCTCACCTTCTCCAGAATGAAAAAGGCCCCGCGGCGCTGGCGCTGGTAGTTGTCGCCCTTATTGTCACGGTAAACGGTCTGGAGCGACTCCAATACCAGCACCTGCTGGCCGGCCCCCGGCTTGAGGTAGCGGCCGAGCAGCACGGTTTGCAGCTCGTGCAGGTCGACCTGGCGTTGCAGCGGGTCGACCGAGACGATAATGCGCGCAAAGCGGGGCGAGTCATCCTGGTGCCGGATAAGCTCATGCGACTTGGCCAGGGTATAGAACAGGCCCTCGTAAGTGGAACTACGCATTAGAGCGGGATTTTTGGCGTTGATAATCAGCAGCTAAGTCCTGCATTTCGGCCAGTACCAGGCGCACGGGCTGGCCGGCGGTCTGCTGCACCGGCCCGAAGGCCTCGCCCGAGAGTTTGCGCAGCACGCGGCTCCAGTCGGGAGCCTTTTTGGCGCTGGCCCCCGCATCCTCGTCGGCCGCCACGAACACGTCGGGGAACTCCTGGGCCAGCTGGGCGCGACAGCCGCGGTACCAGGCCACCACCGCCAGCTTCTCCAGGGGTGCAACGCGAAAGACGCGGGGCGTGCGGGTTTCGAGCTGGTGCTCATTGAAGGCCAGGCGCACGTCGCCGTTCCAGTCTTCCCGCTCCGGCGAGGCATCGCGCCGCGCGGGGCGGTAGAGCACGGTCAGAAACTGGTCGAGAAACTGCGCCTTGCCGTGCAGGCAATAGAGAGCGAAGAAGGTGTCGGCGAAAATGAACTCGCCGAAGAGCAGGTTGCGAAACGATTCACGCGGGCCGTGCCAGGTGGTGGGCCGCTCGGCGACGTGGCGGCCGGGAATGTGCAGGGTAGGCAGCAGTTGGGCCGTGAGCCGGTGGTTGTCCGAATCGACCCAGTCGACCAAGGGCAGTAGCTGGGCCAGCACCACCTCGGGCAGGTTGGCCAGCAAGACTGGCGGGAAGCCGCTCAGCAGCGCGAGCAGCCGCAGCCGGCGGCCGGGCCGCGGCTCGGAGTAGACTTCGACCAGGAGCCGGAGCAGTTGCTTTCGCTTCAACTCGTTCCAGGTTGAGGGCACCTGTTTGGTAAGGGTGCCGATTTGCAGGGTTTCCATGCCCCGAAGTTGCCAGGCCCTGCCACGGTAGAAAAGGACACAAAAAAGCCCCGGCTGGTAGGCTGAGGCTTCTAAATTTAGCAGTAAGCCCACTGCAGGCTGTGGCGGTGATGGTAGGGGAAAACTACCTCTGCCTCCTCCAAACCTTGGGCTACTTGCGCCAGTGCCTTGCGAGTGGCACTCCGGTGCGTTTTCCACGCCTGACGCTCATATTGCCAGGCGCTAGGTGGGTTGTGATAGTATGAGCGCCCGTACTGGTCGTGGCGTTGCTGGGCCTCGGTGCGCGCCCAGCGCTTTTTGGGTTGGTGCATAAGAAGATTGCGGGGAATAAACCGCTACTTCTCGCCTGTGGTGTAATGGTGCCGTATCATATCAGCGGCTGGCTTTACGGCCTGCTTTAGCCCTACGGCGAGCCAATTTGCGCGCCTTGGCACTCGGTTGGGACTTGGTAAATAAAGAGCGATGTCGGGGCTGCTGAGCGCGCCAGGCAGCCCCCTTCCCTGATTCGTACCAGTAGCTGGCTGAGCACACCAGCCCATCTTCAAGCAACGGTGCGGGCTTTATACCAACTATCTCGGATTGCTCCCCTAACCGCATTTGCTCCAGCAGCCAAGCCTCTTCTTTTGGCGAGGGGTTATAGTCAAAGTCGAAAGAGATGCTCATGGGCATTGGGCGGTACTCCAAGCTGCCGCCTGGCGTTGCAAAATCCATACAAACAGATGAGTCGGCTAGGCCAATGACTTCATACTGTGAGGCAAGTAAAGTCATGCTGGCAGCGATGCCAATGGAGCCGGGGCCAATAATTGCTATTTTCTGCATACTCGCTGGTTTTGAGGGTTGAGATGTTCAAAGTTGCCAGGGCCTGCCACGGTAGAAAAGGACACAAAAAAGCCCTGGCTGATGGGCTTGTCCTTACCCAAATCTTTTTCCGACTTCTTTGAGATAGCGCCAAGCTCCTTTTTTACTGGCTGGCTCCGCTTAAAAACCGACAAACTGAACAGGCAGCCACGCAGAAACGCCCTTCCAGTCACATGGCCGGAAGGGCGTTTGAGTTTTGGGTAAGGACAAGGCTGATGGGCCGGGGCTTTCTCGAAAGGATAGATTTTATACGTCAGGGTCTAGCTCGCGCACCCGCTGTTCGAGCGCCGCAATTATTTCCACGAGTTGGTATTCAAACTTGGCCGGCGGTAACAGGGGCTGCAAGTTGTAGCGCGCGAAAAGCTCGAACATGGCCATGTCGTCGATAGCCAGGGGCTCGACCAGGGGCGGGGGTAGCTCTCGCTTAGCTGGCGGACTCTGCTCGGGCGAGTCCTTGCCGGCTTCATCAGGCATAGCGGTGCGGCCGAAGCCGATGGGAAGCTGTTTCTTACCCATATAGTCAGACAGGCAAGAACCAGGCTCGGAATTTATATGCCAGCCCAGCCAGCAGCAGCAGTAAGAGCAGCACGCCCCCAGCCACCAGTTGCCAGGTAGGCATACCCGTGCGGGTGGTAGCTCCAGCCGTAGCACCCGGCGCGGTGGCCACTGCCCCCCCGTGCTGGCCCGCCTTGGTGTTGTCCTGGGCTTGGCTGGCACCGGTGGCCACCGGGCCGGCCGGCTTGGTGCTGGCAGCTGCCGTGGTCGTGTTGCCGGTGCCACTCACGACTTGGAACGTCACGGGGCCGCTGAACTTCACCTTGCGGCCGCTCAGCCCGGCGGCGCGAACGGTTGAGTCGAGAGGGCCGGCCGTGGCGGGCGGTACGTCATACCCCAGGGCGCAGCCAGCTAGCAGCCAGCCGCTAAGTAGCAGCACCCAGGCACAAAAAAACAGAAGTAAACGAGGCATACGACTTACTTTTTAGGGCGTGGTACCAAGGGCCGCTCCTGGCAGGGCGGGATGCGCCACTTGGAAGCGGTGAGCGAGTCGAGGCGGCGCACTTCAGCCGTTCGACGCGCGGCGTGGGCGGGCGATTCGCCGGGGCTGTTGGGCAGGTAAGCCGGGCCGTGAAAGCCCGTCCAGTAGGTTTTGCGGGCGCAGCTGGCCAAACTCAGCAGCCCGACCAGGGCGAGCAATAGGTGCTTCACGATAAGCATCTTTAAGTGAGGGAGATGTGGAGCCGCTGGGCGATGGCCGCAATGGTCGCGGCGTTGGCCTTGAGGGCGCGGGCGTAGGCCGGGCGGTCGTCGCCGTTAGCTTCCGAGATGTAGGGCGAGGCCGCGATGGCGTCGGCGTAGGCCACTGGGTTTTGGGCGCAGGCAAAGGCCGCCTTGTACTTGCGCGAAATCAGGCTGGCAAAGTCCTCGAAGCTGGCCTCGTGCGAGGTGTAGACCCGAAACCAGAGGCCACTGGCGCTGCTTTGAGTCTTGCTCACGCCATCCCAGTAGGCGTTTTTGCTGCCGGCGGCAATCATGCCGAAGTGGTTGCGGCGGGTGCGCACGCTGAACGAGGTGCCCCACTGACCCTCGTGGGCCGCCTGGCTCAGGATGACCAGGGCGCTGAGGCCGACCACGCGGCCGGCCGCTACGGCCGCAGCAGCGTAGGTGCGGACGAAAGCTATTTGTTGTAGAGTTGCCATAAGTTATTGGGCGTTAGAAGGTGACGAGGGAGGAGCGTCGGCCTCGCTGGCCGGCGCGGGCAGCGGGGCGGCCAGGGCACTGAAGTCGCCGTCGGAGATGAGGGCCAGGCGCTTGAGCAGGACCTTGGGCACCAGGCGCGGCTCCAGGGCGGCGACGTGCTCCAGAATGCTGAGGGCCTCGCGGGCCATCATGCAGGCGTACATGAACTTGTCGACCCAGCTGCTGAAAATGCCGTTGACTTCGCCGTGCACCTGGTAGCCGGTGAGCTGGTGGGTGAGCACCAGCAGGCCCAGGTAAATGCCGACCTTTTTGAAGAGGCGCGAGAAGCCGCGACTGCCGATGGAGTGGGCGGCCCAGTGGTGCTGCACGCCGAAGACGGTGTCCACCAGGATGAGCATGCCGAGGCTGGAGAGAAAATTCCAGTCGTTGAACAGGTAGCGCTCCACCAGCGCCAGCACTGGCGTGAAGGCCAGGCCCAGCAGGATGGCGGGCAAGGTTTTACCGCTCGTAATGGCGGCCAGGAAGTTGAGCAGCAGGCGCATTAGCAGAGTTTATAAATCTTGGAAGCGGAGGTGTTGACCGGCGCGACGACCTGGTTAGGGCTGGTGTAGGTGGGCGAGCCGAAGTAGGTGGCGAAGCGCGTGGCCGAAGCCGTGCGGTCGAGGTAGTCGGTAAGCCGGTGCAGGTAGCGGTCGGCGTCCATCAGGGCCGTGTTGGCCTTGCTGGCCAGCAGCGCGTCCAGGCCGGCATCGGCCTCCTTGGCGTTGGCGTCATCGAAGCGGGCGATGGCCAGGTCGATGCCCTCGCCGGTGAGGCGCAAACCCAGCTCGGGCACGGCGTGGCCGATGGTAAGACAGGCCAGCGCGGGCAGCACGTAGGTGCTAAGCAGCATCTGATTCTCGCTGCTCACGGCGCGGGTACGCACCTGGTCGCGCAGCTCCTGCAGGAACTCGGCCCCGAGCACGCGCTGCAGCTCGAAGGATTCCATCCGGCGGCGCAGGGGGCGCAGGGCCTCGAACACCTGGCGCGAGTTCGAGATGTTCTCCCACTCCTGAAACTCGGCCGTGCTGGTGAACAGCTCGCGCCGGTGGCGCTGGCCGGCTGCGGAGGCGGCCCAGGCCTTCAGCTCGGGCGAGTCGTCACGGTACTCTTCCAGCCAGGCAACCAGGTCGTCGAGGCCCAGGTAGCCCCGCTTGAGCAGAAAGGCCTGCATCTGGTTGGTCTGCCACTGAAAAGCCGTCTTGCTCTTATCGTTACTGGTGATGTGCACGCCCGTCTCGTCGATGGTGGCCAGGTGCAGCGTGATGTTGTAGGCCACCGAAAGGCGGGCCAGCGGGGCCTGCACGGCGCGTAGCAGCTGGGCCGCCAGGCCCGTGCCGGTGGGGTCGAAGCCGGGGGCGTCGTAGGCGGTTTGCAGCCAGGTGTGCAGCGCCCCACCCAGCAGGGGCCGGATGACGCTGGCTTCCACATAGGTTAGCTCCAGGGCGAAGCTGGGCAGGATGCCATCAGTATCGAGGGCCACGTAGCTTTTCAGCTCGGTGATGTCTTTAAGCAGCATCAGCGTTCGCGTTAGGGTCGGCGGAGGTCTCGCTGGACTTATCGGCCGTGTTGACTTGGGGATTGAGGAAGCGGAACTCCAGGTCGGGGTCCCAGCCGTTGTAGTCGCGCACCAGGTTGAGCACCTCCAGCAGCAAGTCCTGGTAGAATTTGTGCAGGGCGGCAAAGACGTTGAAGGCCACGCGCTTGTCGGAGCCGGAGCCCGCGCCCATGCCCTTGCCGGGGCTGATGCCCGAGAGCGTGGGGTCGACCTGCAGGGCGGTGTAGATGTGCGAACTGGCCTCCTGCGAGTCCTCGATGTAGAGGCCCGACTTGATTTTGTCGTCGACCGCCGTGACGGTGAACACTTTGATGGTAGCGCCGGGGTTTTGCGGGTCGGGCATGGTGACGGTCATGATGGACTTGCCCGCCCCATCAGTGCCGGCCATCGTCTTTTCGAAGGCGTCCAGCTCGCTGGAAATGATGCTTTTGCGCTCGCTCTCCTTCTTATCGGCCCAATCGGGGTACTTCCAGCTCCAGTAGCGGATGTCGGCCTCGATGAGGTATTTGATGGTAAGCTGATTGACCAGCAGTTGCGACTTGAACTCGGGGATGGCCAAGGCCACCTGCAGCCACTTGGAGTTGCGGATGACGTTCCAGGCCACCAGCTGGTAGAGCGCCTGGCCGGGGCTGGGCACGGCCAGCGGCAGGATGTACTTGAAGCCCCGCTGGTCCTGGCGCAGGGCCGTGGCCATGTCGCCGTAGGCATCGAGCACGGGCACCTTGTCGGTGTATCCGTCGCCGGGCGCGGCGCTGGGCCAGTTGGCCGAGATGTACACCCACTCGGGCACGCTCATGCCCGGCTTGGGCACGGAGTAGCGGCAGAAGGGCGTATCCTGAATGGCCAGGCTGTGAATCTCACTGCGGTCATTCGTGAGCACCAGCTCCGGAAACGCGTTGGCGTAGTAGTGCAGGCCCTGCAGGCCCTCGAAGCCGAAGCGATTGAGGTTGGAGCGGCGAAAAAACGCCTGCACCACCGGGTCTTTTACCCGCTTAAATACCTCACTGCCATCCTCTTTATAGTCTACAACCTTGCCGTACACGATGCCCTGGCCGTAGGTGGCGCGGGTTTTCCAGTCCAGCACCGGCCCGAGGATGGTGCTCTTGGCGATGTCGGCCAGCACGCGCTGAGGAAAGTCGTTGCCCGGCCCCCACGGGGCCACCAGCCCGCTCAGGCCGCGCTCCACCGACGTGGTGGCCGGCGTCCCGGCGGGCTTGGCAGCCGGCGCGCCCTTGCCGCCACCGGCTGCGCCCAGGGCGTTGTCCAGGTGGAACACGCTGCCGGTGGTGTGCCCATAGGCCAGGGTGCCCCGGCCGCCGAATACAAGTTGCTGCATCTAAAGGTAGACTTTGCGCCCCGCGACGTGCGTGAGCAGGTAGAGGTGGATTTTGACCAGCTTGCCCGTGCGCGTATCGACCAGGTTGCGGGTGGCATTGACCCAGTGGTCAGGGTTCTTGCCGGTACCTGGCACGAGCACGTGGCCGTCGGCCGCGACGGCGGCGCGGTCGGCGTCGGTTTCTTCGCCTTCAGTGGGCCGGCGCAGGGCGGCCGTGACGGCTTTCGTGCGGCGGGCAATGCGGGCGGCCGGCAGTTGGCCGAAGTCGCCGCCGGTTTGGCGGCGCACGTCGCACTTGACCCAGCGCACGGCGACGGGTGCCGACCCGTCGAGCAGGGCTAGCGCGTCCTTTAAGCGAATGATGGCGGGGGCGGTTGGGGCGTTCATTGGTGCCACGAAGTACCCGCGCCACCGAGGCCCCGAAAAGGACACAAAAACGCCCCTGAACGGGCCGAAACGAGGCAAAAACCTAATCCAAGCCGAATGTGCCCTGGCGCGCTGGAAACGCAGATTTTGGGCCAAAAAGAGGTGTTACAGTCCAGCAAGTCGAGCAAAAGCCCCCGGCTTGCACTGTCGCGTTTTGGCAATTGCCAGGGGCTGCCTCGGGGATATCTGCCAGGCTCCCCTCTCCTTCGGGGGCGGGGTTGAGGGTGAGGTGCAACAAAAAAGCCCCGACCAAACGGTCGAGGCTTTGCGCACTGGATGTGACGCGGGACTTAATTACTCACTACCATGAGCTGGCTGAAGTCCACCAGTGCATTGACTACCTCCGTGCCACAGGAGAGCAGGTGCAGGTCGACGTTGTCGGTGAAGTGGGTGGCATGCTCCTGGGGGAAGTTCTTCTTGCCCTCACTCTTCTTAATCTTGATGATGCGGCCCTTACTATCCTGCCCCACTGGCGCCAGCAGCATGGCCGTAACCACGTCCTTGCAGTTGACCTTGTTGAAGCGGGGGCGCAGCAGCTTAGGGTTCTTCTCCCCGAGTAGCTCCTGGGCCAGCAGGTAGCGCGTCTGGTGGCCGGGCATGCGGCCCAGGCCAAAGCGCTGGATGCGCCAGTTCCGCTTCCGGAAGGCCTGCATGAACGTCTCGTTGAGGGTGAACTTACTATCGGCCCGCACGGCATCGCCGTGCTCCTCATCGGCCAGAAACTCCACCTCCCGACGCAGGTGGCAGCTGTAGTAGGCGGTGATGGCCTCGACCAATTCGTCGATGAAGGCCGGGTGCTTGACGTAGAAGCCCTTCAGGAAGCGATACTCGCGCACGTCCACGTGGGGCTGGCCAATGACCGACGTGGTGATGTAGCCCCCGAAATCGACGCTGATGCGTAGGGGCTGGTGGCTCCGACAGTCACTATCCCCGCGGCTATCCGAAAAGTCGGTATCACCCAGGAAGCGCGGCCCACCCGCGGCCGTGAGCTTCTCCAGGTTGAGCCCGCCGCCCTTGCCCCGGCCCTTGCCCTTGCTGAACTCATCGCCCAGGGCCAGGCCCAGCACGAAGTCGTCGTTGGCACACTCCACCACGTGGCGGGGCAGGTCGAGCTGGGCGTAAAAGCCGCCTTCCACGGTGGTGGGGCGGCGATTCATCATTTCAATCTGGAAGGTGAAGTCCGTCATGAACTGGCGCTGGTCGAGCAGGTACTGCAGGCCCAGATTGGCAATGTTATCGAACGCGTTGGCCTCGGAGTAGAAAATGCCCTTGTTGGCCTGACTCGGGAAGTAGCGGATGGCCTTCATGAGCGGCAGCACCTGCTCGCGCCAGATGGACATCTTTTCCTCGTCGGGGAGCGCGTCCAGGAAGCGCACCTGGGCCTCAATCAGCGCGTTTTGCCGCTCCTCTAAGTCAATACCCTCATTTTCATAGTATTTCGACTTGTCCAGCAGCCAGCGACCCTGGTCGCCCCAGGGCATCGAGCTGAAAAGAAAAACGCCGTGGTGCATCGGGTTTTTGCCGAAATACTGCCCGTTGCCGCGGTTGGTAGCCGACAAGTCGGCATCGAGCTTGGTTTTATCGAATAACAGGGCCTCGTCGCCGATAAAACCATCCACGTTCAGGCCGCGCGAGGCCGAGCCCCCGGCATCGAGCGACACCAGGTGAAAGCCCGTGCCGTTCTTGAAAATAAGGAAGTGGTCGTAGCTCAGCGGCCCTTCGAAGGGCCGGTCCCAGTTCAAGCTAGGTGGCGGCTTGCGCCCGATGTAGAAATCACGGTTCAGGCGGTAGCCCAGGCGCTCGAGGCCGGCCACGGTCGAGGGCAGCGTGCGGGTGAGCACCTGCTTATAGGTCGAGCCGACGATAACCCAGCACGAGCGGGGCATCGTCGACACGATTTTGTGAATGTCCCAGGCGATGATGCTGGACTTGCCCGTACCCCGTCCCCAGATGCTGATGCCCTGCTTGACGCCGCGCGCGGTGATATAACGCTCCTGCGGCTGGTTGAACTTGAGTTGCTCCTGGCTAATCATAGCTTGCCGTCGCCTTCCTTGGCCTGAGTAAGTAGCAGTTCCATTTGGTCGGCACCGACCACATTCTCATTCACGGCCTCGTTGACCAGCTCCCAATCGGCATCGCTGATGTCTTCGGGATGGGTCAGGTCGAACTGGCGCGATTTGCGGCCCTGCAGCGTCAAATTCAGGATGTAGGACGTGTTGCCCGTGCCAGGGCCGTTGTCCTCGTTGTGCGAGTCGGCCCGGCGCAGGCCCGCGATGTCAGCCTCAAACTTCATGGCCGCCAGGGCATTCTTCATGTCGGGCGGGCGCTGCGAGAGGCTCAGGAAGAGTAGTTTGCGGGCGTACTCCAGCAGCACATTCCGGCGACCCTCTTTCTTGACCTTTTTCACGTCACCAAACAGGTTCTGCGCGTCGCGCAGCCGGTTATAGCACGTGGAGCGACCCAGCGAAAACTGCCGGGCGAGCAGCGGCCAGGCCGTTTCGAAGGAGTGGTAGTTGAGAATCAGGGCATAAGCTGCCTCCAGCTCGCTGTGCAGGAGTTTGTCCTTGGGGCTGAGACTCTTTAGGTTATCGGCCAGGTAGGCCGCGTAGATGCGCTCGAGGCCCGTTGAGTCGGGCAGTGGCACCTGCTCGGCACCAGGCAGCTCAAGCGAGGAGGGTAGTGCGTCGCTCATTAGTCACGGGGATAAAAAGTTAGTTTTGATTGAATTAGCGTTATCTCGGCTTCGATAGCGGCTAGTTTTTCGGCCTTTTCGGGCTGGCCCTTGAGCTTGCTGCGCCGGGTGCGCAGGGTGAGCAACCGGCGGCGTAGCTCGGTTTCGTCCGTCACGTCGGCCGTCGCCACCGGGCCAGGCAGGCGGCCGTGCTGCTGCACGTGGGCCTCCAGGGCCTTGAGCGTGACTTCCTGACTCGTGAGGGCCACGATGCGCAAGGCCAGCGCCAAGCGGGCCTTTTTGCCCAGGTTCTTAGCGGTGAGCTGGGGGTGCAGGTGGCTGCGCTCGTCACGCACGCCCTTGAGCTGCTGGCGCAGGTCGAGCAGCAACTGCGGGCTGGCAGCTGGTAGCTCCGGAGCCGGCGGGGGCATCGGGGGAGCCGCAGGGGGCACGGCCACTACTGCCACGACTACTGCCGGCTCAGTGGGCACCAGGGCGGTGAGTTCGCGCAGCAGCGCCGGGCGGCTGTAGGCGGTGGCACCCAGGCTAAACAGGCGCTGGTAGGTCGTGCTGGAGCCCAGGGCCGTGTACAAGGCCACGCCTTGCTTGAAGTCTTGCCCAGAGGCTAGCCAGGCGTGGATGTCGGACAAGTTCATGCCCCGAAGTTGCCGCGGCCGGCCACGGTAGAAAAGGACGTAAAAAAGCCCCGCTACTCGTGGCAGCGGGGCTTTTTTACCCTTCGTTCTACGTACTGGCAACTGCCTTTTTTTTGCGCGTTCGCTTGGGCACTAAGTAGGTGAACTTCGGGTCTTTCACCAACTCCTCCGCCTCGGCCAAGGTCAGCGAGCGCAGGTCGATGGTGCGCCGTAGCCATTGTAAGTCAATCCTACACGGGACGATGGTACTCCGGAACTTCTCGGCTACTTCGGGGAGCAGTTGGTGAATGGATTGAGCCACGGCTTACGGCTTGTAAGTGATAGCCCCCGAGTAGATGTAGAGGCCGTTGGCATACGCCTCGCCCTTTACCGTCCAGCCGCGGCGACCACTCGAAAGCTTGCCCGAGTCATAGGCCGGGGCCAGCTCGACGGGCAGGCCTTCCGCGCCCACCTGCAGGTACGTGCCATCGGCATCGGGCACCAGCATGATGAGGCCCAGGTTTTTCACCACGCGGAAGAATTCCAGCGCCTCGGCCTTGTTGCCGGGGTGGAAGCCTTCGAAGGCGATTTTCAGGCCGCGGCCGTCGCGCTCACCCACGATGTCCGCCTTGAGCTGGTTGGAGTCGAGCGTGATGTACTGCTTGGTCCAGCCCTTACCCGGCTTGAAGGTGTGGTCGGCTATGATAATGGCCGTTTCGCCGGCCACGGTGCCCGTTTTAGGGGCTTTGGCGAGGCTGAGGAAGTCGTCCTCGCGCGCCGTCAACACGAAGCCTCGCAGGCCGGGGGTGTTGTCGTCGCCGCCTGGGCCGTCCAGGTTGCTTAGCTCAAACGTATTCATACTGAATAATTTAAAACGATGATAGAATAATTGAAATGCCTTCGTGCAATTTTTGCACTTACCTGGCGACTTACTTATCGGCCTTCGGCGTCTCGATGAGCTGCAGCAGGGGCGACTTCTCCTCCACCAGCTTGGCCACCAGTTCCACATCGGCCTTCAGGTCGGTGTGTTTGATAACCTTGTCGTCGAGGCTGAACTTGCCGGCCAGCACCTGGTAGTGCTTGCCCTCGTGGCTCACCACGGAGAGGGCACCCGCGCCCTGGGCGTTGGCGGCAGCCAGCTGCACGTCCTGGGCCGCGATAACGGCGTCTTTGGCGGCCGATTCCTGGGTTGCTTTGTTGTATTGTGCCTCAAGCTGGGCAAAGCGCTCCTCCAGCGAGAGGGCAGCGTTCGGATTCTCCATGATAGGGGAAGTAGTTGATTTTAAGGGGGGAGTTGCTTTTTTCTTAGCCATAAGCGAAGGCCGCCCGGCGCAGATGCCGGGCGGCGACGTGGTTGCTTAGAGTACCAGGTCTTGCTCGTTGGTGAACAAGGCCTCCGGCACCGGGAAGCCCACGCCCTTGTAGAAGTCGGTGTAGATGCTCACCTGGCGCTTGGCGCTCTCAATGCGCACCTGCTTGGTGTTGACCGTCTTCTTGGCCAGGCGCTTGCGGTTCTCCTTGTTGGTAGCCCAGATTTTCATCGAGTCACCCATCGAGAGCAGGCCCACCACGGTGTGGTTGGTGAACTCAATCGGGGCAGTGAGCAGCGCCGTGCCGGTGCCGTCCAGAATCTGACGGGCCGTGGGGTCGGCGATGTCGCTCTTGTATTTCTGGTGGCGACCCTTGGCATAGCGCCGGGCCAGCGTCAGGTTCATGCACACCTCCATGGCCTGGCCGCGGTAGCGCAAAGTGAATTTCTCCACGAAGGCCTCGATGTACTCGCAGAAGGCCTGCGGGTCAGTCGGAATCGCGCCCATTACGATGGGCGTGATGCGGCTGGTGGGCGAAGCGATTTCGCGGTTGATGAGGGTACGGATGCCGTCCATGCCCGTGCCGGCAGCGCCTGGCGTGCCGGCGGTCGGGGCCACGAACTTGCCGAAGTAAATCTCATTCAGCTCGTAGTCCTCGTCCATGCGGCTGTAGAGGTGCTGCTCCACGAGGTAGCGCACGAAGGGCCACTGGGCGCGGTCCAGGTTGTTGTCGGCCAGGAAGCCCAGCCAGGAGTTCTCCAGCTTGTCGGGGTTTTCCTCGATGTCGACCTTGAAGGGCGTCTGGATGAGCGTGATGGGCGAGACCTTCAGGTCGCCCAGCGGCGTCCAGCCCAGCTGGAAGGGCTGCAGCACGCGGCTCAGCTCGGCGATAGCCAGCTGGTAGCTGGTATCGTCGGTGGGAATCAGGCCGAACAGGGCTTCGGTCTGCGAGGGCAGGTACTGCTTCTTCAGCACGCGGGCGATGTTCTGCCCCCCGTCGCGGTAGTAAGTACCCCACTCAGTTTTGATGTCTTGGATATCCATAAAATACTAGTAGTTAGAAAAATGCATAAGTGGCTACCTAGCCAGAAATGAACTGATTGAGGGGGGCTTAGCCGAACATCGGGTGGCCAGCCAGGGCCTTGTTGTGCGCCAAGCCGTTGATGGTCTGTTGGTCGGCATCAGGGGCAGCATCCTCCACGTCGGACTCGCCCTCGGGCAGCACGGGGTTGGTGTGGCCAGCGCCAGGATTCTTGTCGAACTTGTCGGCTTTCACCTGGTAGGCGTCGCGCTGGGCCACCAGGGCGGCCACGCTCTCCACGCCAGCGGCAGCCAGGGCGTCGGTGTGGCCCTTGGCCGCTAGCTCCGCGGTGTCGGTGCGGTCGGCTTTCGCCGTCAGCTCGTCGAGGGTGGCACCGGGCACGAGCTGGGCACCTTGGATGCCGGCGGCAGCGAGTTCCTGGTTGGCGGCGTCGACCTGCTCAGCCGAGGCAGAAGTGCCCACGAGCGCCAGCAGGGCGGCTCCAAACACAGCCGGCGCGGGGCCGGATTTTCCAAAAAGTTTCATGAGGTAGTAAGGGATAAGGGAAAGCAGATTAGGCGCGGCCAGCCTGCACCAGGCGCACGCATTCGCCCAAGGCATCCTGAAAGGAGCCCAGGGCGTCGATGAGACCGATGTCGCCGGCCTCGCCCGCAAAAAAGGTTTTGCCGGCCGAGGCACCGGACTTGTCGAACTTCTTGCCGTCGAGGCGGCTGCCGCGGTTGGTGCGCACGTCGCCCAAAAAGCCGCCCGCGATGCCGGTGAGCTGCTGCTGCACGGCTTTATAGTCGCCCTTGGAAGCGGCGGCGAAGTCCGCGTTCTTCTGGCTGCTCTGCTCGGCGTACACCTCGTGGAACTTCACCCCGAGCTTTTCGAAGTAAGGCTGGGCGTCGGCCCAGCTGGCCATCACCCCGATGGAGCCGATAGTACAGGTCTCGTGGGTGGCGATGAGGGTATCGCAGGCCGAGCCAATCCAGTAGGCGGCCGAGCACATCAGCCCGTCGTCGCACAGGGCCACCACGGGTTTGCCCGCGGCCTGGCAGGCCTTGATGCCGTCGACCACGCTCTGGGTGCCAAACACTTGCCCACCGGGCGAGTCCACGCGCAACAGCACGGATGAAATCTCCGTGTCCTTGGCCGTGCGCTGCAGGTTGCTGGCCAGGCTCATCAGGCCATAGGGGCCGCAGAACTGGTCGGCCTTCATCAGCGGGCCTTCCACGCTCATCACCCGCACCAGGATGCCATCGGTGGTGCCGCCGGCTGCGCCGCCACTGGCGGCCTGGACGCGGGCACCGTACACCAGCCCGCCCGAGCGAAAGCTGGAGGTAACCTCATAGTCCTGGGGCGCAGCGGCGGCGCGCAGCTCGGCCAGGTTCTGGTCGGGCTGGAAGGTGGCGTTGCCCAGCAGCAGGCCGGCCACCAGGGGCAAGTACGATTGGGCGTGCTCCAGGGAAATAGCCCAGGGCGAGGAAGCGAGACGAGAGGCGAGACCGAGCATCTTTCAGGATTGATTGCTGCAAAGCTGCCGGGCACCCGCGCGCGTCAAAAGGACACGAAAAAGCCCCGCCTGGTGGGGCGGGGCTCGGGTTAGCGGCGGGACTTAAGCCAGATGCCAAGTAGGCATAGCACGAGTGGCACCAGCAGATACCAGACAGGAAAATTGAAGCGCATCAGATTGTAATTGGCTGGCCCTGGGCGTCTTTTGGCGCAAAGTGATAGGCTGGGGCCGCCGCTAAATGGCGGCGGATTTCTGCGCCAACCGCCACGGGCTGCTCGCGCAGCATCTCTAGTGCATCGCCTTGCAGAATGACTGGGCGCGGGTGCAGCTCGTCGGCTTTGGCCTGCACGAGCGCCTGCCAGTCGGCCGGGTTCTCGGTCGTGCGCTGGGCCACCACCTCGCCGTTATCAGCGGCCAGCAGCGTGTCGTTGGTGCCAATCAGGCGGACCGGCTGGCGGGGGTTGAACTCCACTAGCTCCACGCCTAGCTCATCGGGCTGCGTTTCATCGACAGCGTAGCGCTTCACCTGCACCACGATAACGCCGCTCACCT
>JBPBQK010000104.1:0-27336 GCA_050954845.1 Janthinobacterium lividum | reverse complement strand
GCTGCTCGTACCCGCGAGGCCCTGAAGACCGCTTTGGATGCAGCACTGGCTTGGATAACGGCCGAGGATGCGCAAAACTGGTTTGACCATTGTGGCTACCACGTACACTGACTCCGAAACCGCTATAAGTATTGAGATGAGGCGGCCGTTGGGCTTGAGCGTGGGTAGACTCTGGGTGAGCGTGTCGCCGCTGGCGGCGTCGAACACCAGGTTTACACCGGCGGGCGCGGCTCTTTTTACGGCTTCAGTTATCGGGCCGGCTTTGTAGTCAATGGTAAAATCGGCGCCAAGCCCCTTCATATGGGCAGCGCTGCTGGCGCTGGCTACAGCAATTACTTTAGCCCCCACATTCTTGGCCAATTGAATGGCTGTGCCACCCACGCCACCCGAGGCCCCGAGTATCAGGATAGTTTCGCCGGCTTTGAGCTGGCCAGCGGTAATAACTGCCTGATAGGCCGTAAGGCCCGCCAATGGCAGGCCACCGGCTTCTTCCCAAGTCAATTGTTCGGGGCGGGCGGCCAGGTAGCACTCGGGCACCACGATGTGCTCGGCGAAGGTGCCGTGCTGGGCCACCGGGCGGCGCACGTAGCCATACACCTCCGCGCCTTCGGCAAAGCGCGAGGCGGCGTAGCCGCGCTTTTCGATGATGCCGGCCACGTCCCAGCCGGGCACCGTGGGGAAGGCGCTGGGCACCACCGGCTGGAAGTGGCCTTCGCGCACCACATAATCGACGGGGTTGATGCCGGCCGCTTTCACGCGCAGCAGCACTTCACCTTCGCCGGGTTCGGGCAGGTCGAGGGGGCCGACCTGAATTTTATCGATGCCGCCAAACTCGGTGTAGTAGGCGGCCTGCGTTTGCTGAGCCATAGGAAAAAGAAGGGTTATTAGTGCCCCTAATACCCTGGCCGCCGGCCGATGGTTACAGGCTTTCCCTGGCACCAGCCCGCCCGCCATTGCCTAAATCAAGTCGAAGGCGCGGGCATACTGCCCCAGCTCAAAAGCGGTGTTAGCTCCTAGCTTTTGGCGCAGGTTACGGCGGTGCGTGTTCACGGTTTGCTCGGAGATAAACAGGGCGTCGGCTATTTCCGTCGAGCTTTCGCTGCGACTGAGGCGAGCTAGTATTTCGCGCTCGCGGGCGGTGAGGCGCGAAAAGGCGGCCGAGTTTTGGCGCAGAAAGCCGTTTTCGTCAATCAGGCGCTGCACCTTGGCTGCGAAGTGGTTGTCGGGGTGCAGCGGAATAGCCAGCCCCATCAGAAGCAGCGGATTGCCTTGGCTATCAATGAGCAGCCGGCGCATCGAAGTAAGATACCGGCTCCAGCCGGGACGCTCGGTGGTGCGCACCTGCTGGTAAAAAGTATGTACATCAGGCACTTCGCTTTCGTACATCAGTTGAAACACGCGCGCCATATACTCGTCCGATTCGGCCGCGTTGAAGTACGTGGGCGAAAAGTCGGGGCCGAGCGCCCGCAGCTCTTCTAGCGTGGCCCCGAGCAGGCGCAGGCCCCACTCGGAAAGGTAGCGCACGGTACGCGTGGGCACATGGTGGATAATGACAACGGCCGGGTACTGGTCGGCGGTGGCAGCAATTTCGGCAATCTTCTGGTCGATAAGCTGTTCGTCAGTCATCTAAGGTCACAGGCGGGCAAAGGCGAAAAGGAAATAATATGATATTCAGTATATTTACCTTTTACTACGGACGAGTAACATGCTACTCGGCAAAAGTACACCTATTCCTTCGGCACATTAATCAAGAATTCATGAGAAGGCTAAAAACCTCCCCAGCCATTCCTATTGCTTATTTTAATGAAATGTGGGTAGCCATGAATTGCTGGGCCCCACACTGGCCTGCGCACACAGAAAATCCCGGTAGGACAGCCCTTTAATAAGGACCACCCTACCGGGATTTTTCGATGTAATCCGGCTTAGCAGCCGCCTACGAAATCCACTTAAACTGGTACTCCAGCTTGGGCACGGTCATGCGGTCGCTTACGCGACGCAGGCGGTTGGGCAGGGCCATGAGGTAGTCGCGCTCCTTCTCGGCGGCGGGGGTGAGACCGGTACGCTTCGAAACTTCCCACTCATCAATGAGGGTGTCCAGAATTTCGGTGTAGTCGTTGCTGGTGTACACACCCAGGCGCTGAGCGGCGTCGGTGAAGTGGCCGAACGTCTTGCCCATGTCCACGCCCAACTCGCGCATGTAGTGGGCGGGCATCACAATCTTGTTGCGCATCATGTGCCCGAAGGCAATCATCATCTCGCTGGGGTCCAGCTCGAAAATCTTGGCCACGAAGGTTTTATAGGCCTTGGCGTGGCGGTTTTCGTCGCCGGCTATCATGCCGCAGATTTTGGAAAGCTGGTCGTCGCCAGCGATGCGGGCCAGCTGGCCCACGCGGCGGTGCGACACATTGGTGGCCATTTCCTGGTAGCTCGTGTACACAAACGATTTGTAGGGGTCGTGGGCCATGCCCAGGTCGAAGCCGTCGTTGATGAGGTGCTGGGTCGAGATTTCAAACTCGCGCATGTTTACGCGGCCACTCAGGTAGAGGTAGCGGTTGAGGAGGTCGCCGTGGCGGTTTTCCTCGGCCGTCCAGCCCCGAATCCAGCGCGCCCAGCCGTTGTTCTCGTCGCGCTTCATGTTGTCAATCTCATGAAACCACGCCTCGTAGTTGGGCAGCGCTTCTTCGGTAATGGTGTCGCCGATGAGCACGGCCAGCAGGTCATAGCTGAGGCCGGAAGCTTTTTCGCGCAATTCCTTTACTTCGTCGAAGAAGGTATCGCGGCGCGAATCGGGCAGAAAGTCAGCGGGTTGCCAGCTATTCTCGACGGGCTTTAGAAACTCGTAGATATTATCTTTCAGAAAGCCTTCGAGTTGCTCAAGCACCTCGCCGCGCGAAATGAGAACGTCGTCAGGGAGCGTCATAGTAATAGGGGTACCGCCAGTGAGCGGCCAATGAATAAACGTACGAAGGTCCGGTTTTAGTTGAATTTTAGCAGTACAGGATTAGGGCATTTATTGGGAGCTGGGTGCCTTGGGACACGGCGGATTACGATGGTTGGCACTACCTTGCTTTTCCTCAATTAGTAAGGTCACGCTCTTTCTCCCCACCCATGCCCAAAAAGTACCTGGCCGTAGCCCTGGCGGCGCTGGCCGCCTGCCAGTCGCCCTCCTCGCACCCCGAAACGGCCACCCAAACGCCACTCAAAACGGCCCCGCTCTATCACGAGCCGCATCGCCCGCAGTTCCACTTTTCGCCCAAAGAAAATTGGATGAACGACCCCAACGGCCTGGTGTATGAAAACGGCACTTACCACCTGTTTTTTCAGCAAAACCCCACCGCGCCGGTGGCCGGCAATATCCACTGGGGCCACGCCACCAGCGCCGATTTGGTGCACTGGCAGCAGCAGCCTACCGCGCTGGCCCCCGATAGTTTGGGGCTGATTTTCTCGGGCAGCGCCGTGCTCGATGCCCAGAATACCAGCGGCCTCGGCCAGCCCGGCCACCCGCCGCTGGTGGCTATTTTCACCAGCCACAGCGAAAAGCGCGAAAAGCAAGGCCGCCAGGACGTGGAAAATCAGAGCATTGCGTATAGCCTCGACCACGGCCAGACCTGGACGAAGTACGCCCAAAACCCGGTGCTCAAAAACCAGGGCAGCCGCGATTTCCGCGACCCTAAAGTGGCCTGGTACGCGCCCGGCAGCAAGTGGCTGATGGCGCTGTCGGCCCACGACCACATCGAGTTTTATTCGTCTAAAAATCTGATAACCTGGACGAAGGAAAGCGACTTTGGCCGCGAGCTGGGTGGGCACGGCGGCGTGTGGGAGTGCCCCGACCTCATCAAAGTAAAAGACGAGCAGGGCCAGCTGCGCGACGTGCTGCTTGTGAACATGAACCCCGGCGGCCCCAACGGCGGCTCGGCCACGCAGTACTTCGTAGGCAGCTTCGATGGTAAGACGTTCAAGGCCACCCAGCCCGGCACCCGTTGGCTCGACTACGGCCCCGACAACTACGCCGGCGTGACGTGGACCAACCTGCCGGCCGGCAGCCCCACCACCCTCATCGGCTGGATGAGCAACTGGGAATATTGCCAGCAAGCGCCCACCAGCCCCTGGCGCAGCGCCATGACCGTGCCGCGCACGCTGGTTTTACGCGGCGCGCCGGGCCAAATGCAGCTGGCCTCGCAGCCCATCGCGGAACTCAATAAGCTGTTTGAAAACCCCGTGACGCTGGATAATGTGGCCGTGAACGGGCGCTACGATTTAAGCAAAAGCCTGAAAGATTCTACCGGCCGCTACCGCCTGAAATTCACCATCCCGCAGGCCCAAACGTGGGCCATCGTGCTCAGCAATGCGGCTAAGGAGCAGGTAACTATCGGCTACGATGCAGCGAAAAAGGACTATTATTTCGACCGCAGCAAATCGGGCAACGTAACCTTTGCCCCGGCTGAAAAAGGTTTTGCCAAAGTGGCCCACGCCCCCCGCGCTGCCACCGGCCCTACCCAGGAAATCATCTTGTTGGTCGATGCCGCTTCCGCCGAGCTATTCGCCGATGGCGGGACTACCTGCCTCACCGGCACCTTCTTCCCCAGCCAGCCGCTGACGGGTTTGGCGCTGCAAGCCAATGGCCTCACAGTGCCTAAGGTAGAGTTGTCGGGCGTGCGGTCTATTTGGGATAAGTAGCAAGCAGCTTATAGCTGTCATTGCGAGCGCAGCGAAGCAATCGCACCCGAGCGGCGGCGCTTAACAGGTGCGATTGCTTCGCTGCGCTCGCAATGACAGACTTATTTAACCAACTGATAACGTGCGTTAAACATTACGCTGCATCGACACTAACGCTTCTTTGCCACTACCAGCCGGGCGCAGCCGGGCCACAGCCGCTGCTGCCGCACCTGCGTAAAGCCCGCGCCGCGCAGGGCGGCCAGCAGCGCCGGCCAACGCATGCCAGCGCACGCGTAGCGCGGCAGCGCGGCGTGGCCGGCCGCCTCGGGGCAGAGGTGCCGCAAGGTGGCCGGCAGCAGCCGCAAGTAGGTGAGCATGGCCGCCCGCAGCCAGGGCAGGGCGGGCAAATCAAACTCTAGCAGGGCCACTTGCCCACCAGGGCGCAGCAGGCGGGCGGCCTCGGTGGCCAGCGCGGGGTAGGCACCGGGGTCCAGCGTTTTCAGGCAAAAGGCGCAGGTGACGGCGGTGGCCGCGCCGGTGGGCAGGCCGGTGGCCAGCGCATCGGCTTGCAGCAGCGTGAGACTGGGGGCATGCTGCCGGGCGGCGCGGGCCAGCATGGGGGCCGAAAAATCAACGGCTGTTAGGGTTAGCCGCGCGCCCAGACGCTGGTGCAGCGGCTCCCACAGCTCGGCCCCGCCGGCCATGAGGTCTACTACCGCTACGGGGCCGGCGGCGGGCCAGCGCAGCGCCGCCACCAGGCTGCGCCGCCAGCGCCCAAGCTGGCCGCCCGATAGCCATTCGGCCGCGCCGTAGGTGCCGGCCAGCCCATCGAACAAGGCCCGCACGCGGGCGGGGCGGTAGTGGGCGGCTACCGGGGGCGCAGGGTGCAGCAACTCAGTCATGGTGGGCTTCGGCTTGGGTTTTGAGGGTGGCCAGCACGCGCTGGTGCATGGCATCGAGCAGGTAGTCAGACCACAGCTGCCAGTAGAAGCGCGGCCCGATGGCGTGGCGGTAAACCGTGCGGGCCTCTAGCAGCGTGCGCCCGCCCGGCAGTGGCCGCAGCCGGAAAGTGCCGCTATCGACCTGAAAATACCCGTGCAGGTGCGGCGCATGCACCTGCGGATACGGGCTCAGCTCGTGCATGGGCGCAGGCATATCGGCCGGGGGCACCGCGAAGGTGAGCTGCCGCTCCGGCTGCCAGGCCACCACCGGCAAGTGCGCCAGCCCCTGCGAGTAGCGGCACACCAGCGTGCGGCGGCCGGTGGCTGAGTCGCGCCCAAACGCGGTGCTAACTGGGTACACCACGCCCGCCCGAAACCAGCCCGTGGCGGCCGGGTACTGCACCGGCCGCGTGAGCACGGCCCATACCTGGGCGGGCGGCGCATTCACCTCCAGCTGCGTGGTGATGAGCCGGGGTACCGCCGGCGTGGGGTTATATACCTCATACTGCTGCGCGGCGGGGTACAGCACCAGCACGGTCATAAGCATGGGCAGCGGGCGCGCTTTGCCGGTGGCCTGCACCACCAGCGTGCCCAGCCCCGCCCCTATTATGGCCATAATAAAAGCGACCGGCAGGGCCATTGCAATGCAGATGAAGCCCTCTAGCTGAAGACTTAGTAGGCAGGCCAGCGAAAAAATTACCGCCAGCACGCCTACTATCGCCTTGGTAATGGGCCACATACCATCGCCCTCGCTGGGCCGCGCCCACTCGTGCAGCAGCACGGCCAGAAAAGCGCTAATGCCCGGCGACAAACAGAATAAGGTGAGGCCATAGTCGCCGTAGTGCTCGATGGACAGGGCCATCAGGCCCGCGCCGAGCAGGCCCGTAGTCACGATGGCGGCTATCGCGCACAGCCAGGGTGAGTCGCGCCAGCGCTTGGAGGCGGTGAGGTTTGGGCGCACCGATTCTGGCCCCGATTCGGGGGCAGGTTCATAGGGAGGTTCCATGCGGTAAAAGGGGAAAGGTGGACTTACAGAAACAGCTTTAAAAACTTGTCTATAACCCAGTTGCGCTCGGCCTTCATGAGGCGGGTGAGCAGTTTATCGGAGGTGTCGGCCAGCTGCTGAATATCGCTGAGCACGGTGTGGAAGGCTTGGTACTCGGCATCGGCCGGGTCGCCGGGCAGCTGGGCCAGCTGGTCGAGGGTGCGCTTCATTTGGTCGAGCTCGCGGCGCTTGCGGGCCGCGATGATGCAGCGCGTGACTTGCAGCATGTCTTTCTCGGCCACGAAGTACTCGCGACGCTCGCCGGGGCGTAATTCTTTGTATATCAGACCCCAGTCGATGAGCTCGCGCACCGTCATACTGGCGTTGCCCCTGGATATGGTGAGCTGGTCCATAATGTCTTCGGTACTGAGCGCTTGCGAGCTTACCAGCAGCAGGGCGTGCACCTGGGCCAGGGTTTTGCTCACGCCCCAGCTGCTGCCCGACACGCCCCAGAGGTTGATAAACTGAGCTTTGGCGTCGGCGAGGGTGGGCGTTGAGGTGGGCTGGTCGGGGTTTTCGAGGGGCATTGTGCGAAAGCAACCGCTTGCTTTTAAAAGATTAATAGGATGCCGATTAGCAGTAGTGCGCACACCATCAGCGGCAGCATCCATAGTAGTTTCCGACGCTTGTCTCTATCTGAAGCAGCATTAATAAAACTGCCAATGAACAATAAGACTGCACCGGGAAATTGGAAAAAAGGAACAATAAAAACAAGAAAGCCTAAAGTGATAAGTATCGCACTAAGCCTGCGTGAGGTTAATATCTTAATCAACCGGGCATCCGTAGCTGGCACATTATCCGACATTTGTTAACATCTTGATTATGAGAGGTAATCACCACCCTTTAGCAGCTCTGTCACCGCCGCTGCACACATTGCATATTCAAACCGGAACCCCGCCGCCAGCAGTCGCCCGGGGTACACTTTACGGCTTTTCAGAATCAGCTCGGTTTCGGTGCGCAGCACGAAGGCCCCGATTTCGAGTAGCCACCGGGGCTGCGGCAGGCGCTGCGGCGGCCGCAGGTGCTGGCACAAGAGCGCATTAAAATCCCGATTTTGCAGCGGGTGCGGGGCGCAAATATTCACCGGGCCGCTTAGCTCGTCGGCCGCAGCCAGGAACTCCACGGCGCGGCAAAAATCCCGGATGTGCAGCCAGCTAACCCATTGCTGTCCCGAGCCTTGCGGCGTGCAGAGGCCGAGCCGTGCCAGCCGCGCCATTACGGGAAAAGCGCCGCCATCGGCCCCCAACACGATGGCCGTGCGCAAGGCCACCTTGCGGGTGGCGGGCGCGGGGCACGCGTCGAAAGCAGCTTCCCACGACGTGGCAATGTCTACCGAAAAGCCTTCCCCGATGACACCGGCCGCCTCCATATTGGCCGGGGCATTGCCTTGCGTATCAGCATAGATAGTGGCTGTCGAGGCATTTAGCCACACTTTGGGTGGCTGGGTGCAGGCCGCCACGGCGGCTCCTAGCACGCGGGTGCTCTCGGTGCGGCTGGCCAGGATTTCGCGGCGGTTGGCGGCGTTGTAGCGGCAATCGACACTGCGGCCGGCTAGGTTAATTAGCAGGTCCGCTCCTTCCAGTTGCTGCGTCCAGGGGCCGAGCGTGCGAGCATCCCAGCGCACATCGTCGGGGCCGGTGCGGCTGATGCTTACCACTTGGTACCCAATAGCTTGGAAGTGACTAGCCAGGTGCCGGCCCAGGAAGCCATTGCCACCAATGAGAACGAGCTTGGGCTGCGACATAACCGGGGCGGAGTTGCGGCAACTGGCTGGGTGCCAGCGCTGCTCCTTTGACGGAACAAATGTATCACAAGTTTCAATTATAATTGAAATTTGTGATACATTTTAATTGCCCACTCTCCCTACTACTACCTTTATCGCTGATTAGCAAGCAAATAAAATTCCTGCCGCACTCGACGCAACGTTTCCTCGGCCGCCTCGGCCGAAGGAGCGGCTGGTAACGCCGAGGCTTTAAACGCCGCCTCGACCTGCGCTACCAGCTGCTCAGCCTCGGCCACCAGCTCGGCGTACTCAAACTCGCCGCGCCGGATTTGCAGCAGAAACTCGCGGTTGGGGCGGCGCACTTGTATTTCCCCGGTCAGGGCAATTTCCTCGGCCATTTGCAGCAGCCGGAACACGTGCAGCATGTTCTTGGCGTCGTAGTTTTTGCCGTGTTGCACGGTATTCGCGTAGCGCTCCTGGTTGCGCTTGGCCACCCACTCCCAGTACTCGCGAAACACGCGGCAGTACGTGCTGTACCCGTTGCGATTAAACGACAAATACGCCACCGGCTCCTCCCCTTTTGGCACGGCCGAAAGCTGCACATCCTGGCTGGTTTCGGGGTCGCGCACGAGGCCGCGGTAGCCCAGGTTTTGGGCGGGCGTGTGGTCTACAAACAGGGCGTATAAATCGGTGAGGTGCGGCACGTTGACTAGGCCGCACTGGGCAGCCACGAAACCCTGGCGGCTCAGCCACGCCTCGGCGGGCTGCGCCCCCGCGCCCGCCGTAACGTAGCAAAAATCCAGCACCGACTTGCGGCCGGGCGGCTCGGGGTGGTTGATTTTCTTATTCAAACCCTGAGCCTTGCGAATCTGGGCCACGGCGTATTCGGCAAAGCTTTGGCGGCAAAGCTTGGAGAGGAAATCGGGCGCCTGAAACTGGTCGAACAGCGGGTGCTTGTAGACGATGCAGTCGGCGGGCGTGCCGAGCAGCTCCAGCACGGTGGGGTTGTTTTTGAGCAGCAATTCCACAAAGCGGCGCAGCTCATAAAACACCTCGTCGTTGGTGTCATTGGCTACCTGGGGCACGTAGTCGAGGCCGAAAAACTCCCGCTCGGGCAGCACGAATACCCCTTTCAAATCGGTATCGGAGTGCGGCAGGTTGGTGCCGTAGGCGCGGCTGCCGCTGATGGCTTCGAATAGAATCAGGTTTTGCTGGCGCAGGTCGGCGATGGTCATGCAGGCAAAATACTGGCAAAGCAGCTCATGCTTACCTAGCCGCTCACTTTTAGTTGAATAGAGAAACTCAGCGCAGCCACTTTTGTAGCACCCCATCAAGTGCCGCGCCCAGCTCGGCGGCCCGCACTACAGGTAGCGCCTCCCGCACGGCCTGCCCAGCGGCGTATTCTGCCGCCAAAAAAGCGGCCAATGCGGCTGGCCGGGCTACCATCGTTTTTTCGTTGGAGAATACCTTTTGCGCCAATAGCTCATCTACAATATTCTGCAAAGTACTGGGCAACAGCTCGCGCAAGGGCGCAAACTCCATGGGTGGCAGCGTTTGCCGCTCGCGTATCCAGCGGGCAGCCAGGGCCGAGCGCAGGGCGTAGAACAAGCGCTTCAGGCGCACTTGCTCGCCGATTAAGTCCTCTTCTACCCCGCGCCGCAGCTGGCCCAGGTAGTGGTGCAGGCCGGCTTTCAGGTTGAAAGCGACGGGCAGCAACGGGGCCAGCTGCACCCGAAACCCAGCTGCCTCGTGGTACACGATGGGCGATTGCAGCCACTCGAACAGCGCGGCGTTGGAACCTTTCAATAAGCGTAGGGCTTTGCGCAGCTCCCAGCCGGCTAGGTCGAGCTCCTCATCGACGGGAAAACTGAGGGTATCGGGGCCTTCGTCGAGGCGCAGGTACCACGCTACAGGATGCACGTAGAGGAAACGCACGTCGTAGTCTGAGTCGGGTGAGGGGAAACCCCAGGCGCGGCTGCCCGACTCGCAGGCGTAGAGAATACGGATGTTGTGCTGGGCTTCGAGCGCCAACAGGGCAGCTTGGATGCGGGCTTGCATTAAACAAAAGATAAAGCCGGTACTAGCAGGGAGGGCATTTTATAAAAATTGCTACTACTTTTGTTAAACAAAAGCTATGGCGCTGCCTTTTATAGAAAATGCCCTAATTTTTTACCGGGTTTTCGCAAACCTACGCGGGAGTTGCCGGTACTTTGCTCAGATTTCTCACTAAACCACCTCTTTTAAATGGATAGCAACCCCTCTTCCAACGGCAACGGCCAATCGGCTAATGCCAACGGGACCGGCACCGCCGTCAACGGCGCTGGCTCGTCGAGCGATCCGCGCCTCGCGGCCGGCGAAAGCGCCAAGACCCTGACCACCCGCCAGGGCCACCCGGTATACGACAACCAGAACGTGCGCACCGTGGGCAGCCGCGGGCCGACGACCCTGGAAAACTACCACTTCCTGGAGAAAATCAGCCACTTCGACCGCGAGCGCATCCCCGAGCGCGTGGTGCACGCCCGCGGCGCAGGTGCCCACGGCACGTTTGAGGCCTACGGCAAAGTGGGTGATGAGAACATCGAGAAGTACACCCGCGCTAAGCTGTTCAATACCAAGGGCAAAGAAACCCCGGTATTCGTGCGCTTCTCGTCGGTAATTCACGGTGGGCACTCGCCCGAAACGCTGCGCGACCCGCGCGGCTTCGCCGTGAAATTCTACACCGAGGATGGCAACTGGGATTTGGTAGGCAACAACCTGAAGATTTTCTTCATCCGCGATGCCATCAAGTTCCCCGACATGGTGCACTCGCTGAAGCCCGACCCGGTGACGAACCGCCAGGACGGCGGCCGGATTTTCGACTTTATGTCGCATCATCCTGAGTCGCTGCAAATGATTACCTTCCTGTTTTCGCCCTGGGGCATTCCGGCCAACTACCGCGAAATGGAAGGCTCGGGCGTGAACACCTACAAGTGGGTAAATGCAGAAGGCGAAGCCCAACTGATTAAATACCACTGGGTTCCGCAAGAGGGCGTGCGCAACCTGACCCAGCCCGAGGCTGAGCAAGTGCAAAGCAAGGAGTTCAACCACGCGACGGCCGACCTGTTTGACAACATCGCCAAAGGCAACTTCCCCAAGTGGGAGCTGTGCGTGCAGATGATGCCCGACGGCGAGCACAACGAGCTGCCCTTCGACCCCTTGGACGACACCAAGCTGTGGCCCGAAGACCAGTTTCCCTACCTGCCCGTGGGCATGATGACGCTGAACAAGAACCCCGAGAACTACTTCGCTGAAGTAGAGCAAGTGGCGTTCGGCACCGGCGTACTCGTGGATGGCCTCGACTTCTCGGACGACAAGATGCTGCAAGGCCGCACCTTCTCGTACTCGGACACCCAGCGCTACCGCGTGGGCCCCAACTACTTGCAGCTGCCTATCAACGCGCCCAAAAAGCACGTGGCTACCAACCAGCGCGATGGCCAAATGACCCTGCAAGTGGACACGGCCCCCGGCCAGAACCCGCACGTGAACTACGAGCCCAGCCGCCTCAACGGCCTCACCGAAGCGCCCCGCGCCGGCAAGGAGCACGAGCCGCTGATTGAAGCCCGCCTGGTGCGCCAGAAGCTCGACCGCCACGGCGACATCGACTTCCAGCAAGCCGGCGACCGCTACCGCAAGCACAGCGAGGTAGAAAAGACCGACCTCATCAACAACCTGACCGATGCCCTGAAAGGGGCCGATAAGTCGGTGCAGGACAAGATGGTCGAGCTATTTGGTAAGTGCGACGCCGACTACGGCCAGCGCCTGCGCACCAGCCTGGACAAAGCCATGAGCATGGGTTCGGAAGACCAGTTTGCGCACCTCGGCGTGAAATCGGCCGGTACGCAAGTGGTAGCTGAGCTAGCCTAAGCTGCCCGAAAGGTTTTAAAGTGAAAACGCCGCCCTGGCAACGGGGCGGCGTTTTTTTTGTGGCTGGGCTTTTATGCCTGGCCACACTATACTTTTACGGCCTATCGAAAACCTGTAGCCATCCTATGGCATTTTCTACTGCCTTGAAACTACTGCCGCTGGCCTTGCTGCTAGCCTGCGAGCACCAACCCGCCACCCGCACCGTGCCCACGGTGGCCGCCCCGCCCACCGCTGCGCCCGCTCCCGTGACTCATAAGGCTGCTCCCGACTCGGCGGGCACCACGTTTACCTGGCAAGACGAGGTTTGCCTGAATACCGGCACCTTTCCGGCGGGGGCCTACACCCAGCGCCAGCTGCGCGATACGTACCGGTTGGCGAGTGGCATTTTGCTGAATACTAGAACGGTAGCGTTTAACTTCAGTGATTATAACGACACATATTTCAAGCTGGCGGCCGCTAGCCTGGAGCATGAGCACGATTCGCTGGCGGCTATGCTGCACGGGCTGCAAGTGGTGCCCAACCCGTATTGGCGTAAGATGAAGCAGCTCCGCGAACTGCAACTGGCGGAAGAATATACCTTTCGTAAAACTCAGTTGGAAGGGTATTTTCACCCCGAGTCGTGGCGGCGCAATCGGTATTATGCCCACTGCACCGCGTATGCCGATGCGCTGGCCTCGACCGATACGGCCGTAGTGCTGCAAGCTTGGCGCAGGCTGACTGACGAGGAGAAGCGCAATAACGGCTACCCCGAGGCTTTGGAACGGGAATTCGTGCGGGTATCGGCCCGGCCCGAGGCCATGCAATATGCCAAGATGAAGCTGATGACGTTTGGCTGGGGCAACTGCGCCAACAGCCTCAGCAAATACAACCGGCTGGACGAAAAAGGCGAGCCGGTCGATAAATTCGGCCAGCTTTTCAAGCACATCAGCCAAACTAACTGCGTCGAAACTGACTAAGCATTTTCACTCATGCAGAAAGGCCGATTAGAAGCATTCAGCGACGGGGTTATCGCCATCATTATCACCATTATGGTGCTGGAGCTAAAGGTGCCGCACGGCGACAGCTTTGCGGCGCTGCGGCCACTGCTGCCGGTATTTCTGAGCTACGTGCTAAGCTTTATCTACGTGGGCATCTACTGGAACAACCACCATCACCTGCTGACGGGCGTGAGCAAGGTAAATGGTAACGTACTGTGGGCCAACCTACACCTGCTGTTCTGGCTGTCGATGACACCGGTAGCCACGGGCTGGATGGGCGAAAACCACTTTGCGCCGGCCACGCTGGCGCTCTACGGCGTGGTGCTGCTGATGTCGGCCGTGGCCTTCATCATTTTGCAAGCCTGCCTGATAAAGGTGAACGGCCGCAGCTCGATGCTGGGGCAGGCCGTGGGGCGCGACTGGAAGGGTAAGGTGTCGATGCTGCTGTACGTGGTGGGCATTGTCGGCAGCTTTTTTAGCACCTGGCTATCGGGGGCTTGCTACGTGGTGGTGGCGCTTATCTGGCTGGCCCCAGACCCGCGCATCGAGCGGGCGCTGCGTAATACCCGGCAGCCTGATTGACGCTGGCAGCGGGGCACGTAGCGGGCGCGGCGCGTAGCTTGCCACTCAGACGCTCTTACCCTATCCCACCCATGCGCAAGCTCCTTCTTTGCTGCCTCTGCCTAGTTTTGGCAACGGTACTTATTCCTCATCGGGCGGCCGCCCAGGGGCCTACCCTGCTCAACCACATTGCCTTGTATGTAGTTGACTTGCAGAAAAGCAGCGATTTTTATAAAAACGTGCTGCAATTGCAGGAAATACCCGAGCCGTTTAAGGATGGCAAGCACGTGTGGTTTCGCATTGGATTGCATAGCCAATTACATGTTATCCAAGGCAATAAGGCGCAAGAGCACGACATTAACACGCACCTGGCTTTCAGCGTGCCGGACCTGGCCAAGTTCACGGCGCACCTCGACAAGCTGCACGTGCACTATGGCAGCTGGAAAGGCGAGCCCGGCAAAACTACCCCCCGGCCCGACGGCGTGCAGCAGATTTACTTGCAAGACCCCGATAATTTCTGGCTGGAGGTCAACGACGATAAATTTTGACCAGTAATAGGAGGCGACTGGCATAGCTCATCGCCTCCTCGCTGTTTGCATTAGTAGAGATTAGACTTGTTCCAGAATTAGCTAAAACCAAACAAGCTCAGCATGACGACCGTGTTTGATTTTAGCTAATTCTGGAACAAGTCTATTACTTATAAAAGGCCTGTCTTTGCGAGCGCAGCGAAGCAATCGCACCTGCTAAGCTACCGTTAAGGTGCAATTGCTTTGCTGCGCTCGCAAGGACAGCCACCTGTTTGCTAACTCAAACAGCTTCTTATTGTAAGTTACAGGCGCGGGTCCACGGGCTCGCTTTCCAGCGCCAGCACCCCAAATACGCACTGGTGCACCAGCCGCAACGGCTGCCCGGCCACGAAGCGCTCCAGCCCCTCCACCCCCAGCGAAAACTCGCGCAGCGCCAGGTTGCGCTTGCCTTTCACGTTGCGCTGGCGCAGGCGCTCGAGGTTGCCGGGCAGCAGGTAGTCGGGGCCGTAGATAATGCGCAGGTACTCGCGCCCCCGGCACTTGAGCGCGGGCTGAATGAGGTTGCGGCTGGTTTTGGGGATGAAGTCGTAGGGCTTCACCACCATGCCTTCGCCGCCGGCGGCGGTGAGGGCGGCCCACCACTCAGTGGCGGCCTCCACCTCGGCGGGGTCGGTGAGGGGCACCACGCGGTAGGGCGTGGCGCGCAGCAGACCGGGGTCGGCCAGGGCCAGCGCCCGCAGCGTTTCCATGTGCCAGGCGTGGTCGCGGTCGAAGTACGTTTTTCCTTCCGTAGCGAGCAGGTGGAAGGGCGCGAGCTTGAGGTCGTCGAGCGCGTGCACAGGCCAGCAGTAGCGGCGGTAGGCATCGGCGTAGTCGGTGGCGGCGGTGCGGCGGGCGGTGGTGCGGGCCAGCAGTGCGGCGGCCCCATCGAGGCCGCGGGCGGCGGCTTGAGTTAGCACGGCTTCGGCCTGGGGCAGGGCGGCGCTGGCCGCGGCGGCCACGGCGGCGTACTGGTTTTTGACCAGCTCCTGCGCCTTGGCCGACCACGGCAGCAGCTCGGCATCGAGACACACCCAGTCGGTGCTGAATTTTTCCCAGAAGCCGGCCGTGGTGAGGGCATCGCGCAGGCGGGCGAGGAAGGCGGTTTCGAGGGCTTCGTCGGTGAAGAAATTGCGGCCGGTGCGGGTGTAGCATTTGCCCAGCCCCTCGCCCACCACGCCCAGCCGGCGCTGAATGGCGGCTTCGTCGCGGCCCACTACCACTACTACGCGGCTGCCCATGTGCTTTTCTTCGCACACCACGCGCTCCACGCCCTGGCGCTGGTAGTAGGCGAAGGCTTCGGCGGGGTGCTCGAGCAAATCGGGCAGCTCCGAAGTTTCGGTGGGCGACATGGTGGGCGGCAGATACAGCAGCCACTTGGGGTTGAGGGCGAAGCGCGACATGACCTCCAGCGCGGCCACGGCGTTTTCCTCCCGAATGGTCACGGTATTGAGCAAGCGCGTGTTGATGAGCTGCTTGCCGGTCACGTCGCGGATGTCGAGCAGGTCGTCGTGCTGCTGCTGGGCGGTGGGATTAGTGCTTGGTGCCTCGGGCGGGGTGCTGAGGTCGGCGGGACGCAGCGGGTTGTAGTGCAGCGGGCGGCTAGGCTCGCAATAAACCTCGTGCGCGGGCACGCTCACTAGTGCCCGCTCGGGGTAGCGCAGGGCCGTGAGACGGCCGCCAAACACGCAGCCCGTGTCAATATCAATGGTATTATTGAGCCACTCGGGCTCGGGCACGGGCGTGTGGCCGTACACCACGGTGGCGCGGCCCCGGTAGTCGGCGGCCCAGGCGTAGCGCACAGGCAAGCCAAACTCATCTATTTCGCCGGTCGTTTCGCCAAACAGCGCAAAGCTGCGCACCGCCCCCGAGCCCCGGCCCTGCATGGCCTCGGGCATGCCCGCGTGGGCCACCACCAGCCGGCCCCCATCGAGCACGTAGTGGCTGGTGAGGCCATCCAAAAACAGCCGCACCTGCTCTTTGAAAGCGGCCGGTTCGGCTTCGAGCTGGGCCAAGGTTTCGCCCAGGCCGTGGTTAACGGTTACGTTTTTGCCATTAAGATGGCGCAGCAGCTTGATGTCGTGGTTACCGGGCACACACAGGGCCAGGCCATCGCGCACCATGCTCATTACCAGGCGCAGGACCTGCGGCGAAGCGGGGCCCCGGTCCACGAGGTCGCCGAGGAAGAGGACTTTGCGGGGCACCTCACCCCCCGCCCCCCTCTCCAAAAAAGAGGGGGAGCCTACCGCTGACAATTCATTTCCAGATGCAGAAGTTGGGGTTGAAATTTCGTTCGGCTCCCCCTCTTTTTTGGAGAGGGGGTCGGGGGGTGAGGTTACCCGCACCACCCGCACGCCCAAATCGCGCGCATCCAGTACCGCTTCCTGCTGCACTGCATACCCCAATTTCTCCAGCAGCTCGCATAGCTCGGTATAGCACCCGTGCACGTCGCCGATAATATCAAACGGCCCCGTCTCGGCCTGGCGGTTACTGTAAAGTGGGTCGCGCAGAATGGTTTGCACGGCATCGACCTCTGCCACGCCGCGCAGGTGATACACTTGCCGGAAGCCTTCGGCTTTGAGCGAGCGCAGGCTCTGGCGCAGCAGGCGGCGGTGGTTGGCTATCACGTAGGGCTTGAGGCCCTGGCGGTCGGGGCGCTGGCGGTTGCGGGCTTCGGCCACGGCATCGGGCACGTCGAGCACAATGGCCACGGGCAGGCAGTGGTGCTGCCGCGCCAGGGCTACGAGGCCTTTGCGGTCTTCGGCGCGCACGTTGGTGGCATCCACCACCGTGAGGCGGCCGCGCTTGAGGCGCTTGGCCACCCAGTAGTGCAGCAGGTCGAAGGCATCGTCGGTGGCGGCGAGGTTGTTTTCATCGTCCGACACCAAGCCCCGGCAGGCATCCGACGACACGATTTCGGTGGGTCGAAACAGGCGGTGGGCAAAGGTGGACTTGCCCGCGCCGGTGCTGCCAATGAGCAGAACCAGCGCGAGCTCGGGGAGCTTGAGGGTATCTTGGGGCATGAAAAACGGCACGCTGAAGCGCTGCCAATTGCAAGATTAAGCACGAAATCCGAAAGGGTTGCCCAACCTGATGCGGTAGCATTATACCTCAGCAAAACCTCGCACCAATGCAAAAGCTCGTCCTCGTCGACCCCAACGCCGCGCTTTGTGAAGCGTGGGCCACCGCCTTCCGCAGCTACCCGGAAGTTGAGATTGTGAACGGCCGCTTCGAGCAGATTCCGGTATTCGACTGCATGGTGAGCGCCGCCAATTCCTTTGGCCTGATGGACGGCGGCGTGGACCTGGCCATTACCAACTACTTTGGCCAAGCACTGCAAGCTCGCGTTCAGCAGGTTATCCTGGCGCGGTATACTGGCGAGCAGCCGGTCGGCACCAGCTTTATTATCGAAACGGGACACTCGGCGCATCCGTTTTTGGCGCACACGCCTACCATGCGGGTGCCCATGCCTATTGCGGATACCGACCACGTGTATTTGGCCATGAAGGCGATGTTGCAGGCCGTGCAGGACTTTAATGCGGCCGGCGAGCGCATCCAAACCGTGGTGTGCCCCGACCTGGGCACGGCCACCGGCCGGGTGCCCGCCGCCGAAGCCGCCCGGCAGATGGCGCTGGCCTACCACTACTACCGGCACCCACCCCAGAGCCTCAACTGGAATGCAGCGGCGGCCCGGCACCGCAGCATCGTTGGCGGCTAAGCCTGACTGGTGCGCCATTTGCCAGCAGCTGGCTACCTACCACAAATCCCGCTAGTGCCGGAAGCACTGGCGGGATTTGTGTTTTTACATTAAATACGTTTAACAATTTTTATAATATTATTGAAAATATTAAATTTCTGTGAGTGGCTAGCACGGTTCTACTATATGATTAAAATCAATTAATTAGGTAACTAACGTCACGTTTAGGTATAAAAAAGCCCCTTTTGAACCTATTATTTTTGCATTACTCGAAGTGAACCAGATTTCTTGTTCTACGGATTATTTAAAATAATACAATTTTCCTTTATTCTTTCCCTTTATCACTTTATGAAGTCATTCTTTACGTTGCTTTTAGCGGTGGGCAGTATGCTGCTCGCGGGGCCGGCCCAGGCGCAGTATACTTTCAGCCCCACCAATCTGAACCCGTACAAGCAGGATTTTAATACCTTGAGCGGCACCATCTACCTGACCGATGGGCACCTGAATACACTGCCGGAAGTGTATGCCCAAGCCGAATTTCCGGGGAACCCTTACAGCCCTCTAAACTTTGGGGCCAACGACGGGCAAAATGTAGCGGCCGGTTACTACCACTTTGGCTACGCCGATGCCTCGGGCACCGACCGGTCGCTGGGCGGCATTGCTTCTACGGCCTACACCACGGGCGTGGGCTACGTGGGCATTCGGCTGAAGAATACGTCGGGCGTGACCATCAAGAACCTGGAGGTGCAGTACGCCATGGAGCAGTGGTACAACTCGGGGCGGCAAGACCAGGCCAGCGTGGCCGTGACGTACTACCAAGCCCCGGTGGGCACGGCCATCACCAGCCTCAACGAAGCTACGGGCACCTGGAAAACCATTGCGCCCTTGCAGGTAGATGCACCCTCGACCTCGACCGTGATTGCCAACCGTGATGGCAACGCCGCCACCAACCGCCGCGTGCGCCAAACCACGCTGGTCGGCATCAACCTGCTGAATAACCAGGAGATTATGATTCGGTGGGGCTACGCGCTCAACACCACTACCAACGGCAACGGCCTCAGCATTGATGATGTGGTGATTACGCCCGAAACAAACATATTTTACTCGAAAACCACTGGTAACCTAGACCTGCTCACCAACTGGGGCCAGAACCGCGATGGCTCGGGCACGGCCCCGGCCAATTTTACGGCGGCCAACCAAACGTTTTACGTGCTGGGCTCGGCGGCCGACGACCGCATTTCGAACTCCTGGACGGTGAGCGGTGACAACTCCAAGATAGTGGTGGGCGTGCCGGCTACGGCAGCTACGGGCATGGCCGCCATTCCGGCGGGGCTGCGGCTGGAGTATAACCGGACGCTCACGGGCCCTATCGACGTGTCGGACAACTCCACTTTTGTTATTCGCAACACCAACGCCCGTCTCTACACACTGGGCTCGCTGAGCACGAGCAGCACCGTGGAGTACACCGGCAATACCATCACCACCATCATCCCGCAGAGCTACGGCCACCTGGTGCTTTCGGGCAATGCCTCGCCGCTGGGTTTGAACACCAAAACGCTGGCGGGCAATGTGTTGGTGTATGGCAGCCTGCGCCTCAAAAACCAGTGCAGCCTGAGCCTGCTCAACTACGACCTGACGATGGTGCGGCGCGACAGCGTGACGGCCAACGGCATCAAGGTGAACGCCAACATTGTGCGCGGTGGCTCGCCAACTAGCTACATCGCCACCGATGGCATGGGCAAGCTCCGCATTTCGGTGCCCAGCAATGGCGTGGGCATTGTGTTTCCGGTGGGCTCGGGCGTGCCCTCGCTACTGAGCGGGGTGCTGGGCACCAACTACACGCCGGCCACCCTGCGCCAAACGGCCGCCAACTCGGAAGATATTTTTGGGGTGCGGGTTATTACCAATATGTTCCTCAACTACACGCTGGCCGAAGTAGGCATCCTAGGCTCTCTCCTGAATACGACAAACGTCAATAAAACCTGGCTGGTGAGCGAAGAAGTAACCGGTGGCTCTAACCTGACCATGACGCTGCAATGGAACACCGCCGATGCCGCGCTGGGCTTCTCAGCAGCCAGCGCCCGCCTCAAGCACTACACGGGCGGGGCCTGGGATGAAAACACCACCACCAGCGAATGGGGCGCTAGCTCGAGCGCTGGCACGCAGTTCGTTACCCGCTCGGGCATCACCTCGTTCTCGCCATTTGGGGTATTGTCGAATGCCACGCCGCTGCCCGTTACGCTCACGGCCTTCGACGTGCAACTCGCTGGCACGGCCGCCCTCTGCACCTGGGCCACGGCTTCGGAAACCAACAACGACCACTTTGTAGTGGAGCGCTCGCTCGATGGCAACACCTTTGCCGCCCTCGGCACGGTAGCGGGCCAGGGCAGCACCACCGCCAGCCACGCCTACCACTACCTCGATGCGGGGGCCGGCCGCCAAGGCGTAGCTACCGTGTACTACCGTCTGCAACAAGTAGATACCGATGGCAAAGCTTCGTACAGCCCCGTGCGCGCCGTGACCTTCGCCGCGCAGCCGGTGGCCCTCTACCCCACCCCCACTGCGGGCGACGCCGCCACCCTCGACCTGAGCAGCCTCGCCGCCCAGCCCTACCAGGCCCAGGTGCTCGACCTCACGGGCCGGGTGCTCTTCACCCGCACGCTGGCCGGTGGCCTCGCCCACGATTTCGACGTGCGCAGCCTGCCCGCCGGGGCCTATGTGCTGGTGCTGAGCGGTGCCGGCGTGCGGCAGACGCTGCCGCTACTACGCAATTAACCTGACTTAGCCGTTACTAGAAAAGGCTCGGGAGCAGATGCTCCCGAGCCTTTTTAGCTTACTTAATAAGCGGATTTTCTACGGCACTTTAATCGCCCGCACCCGCTTCGAGTGGGCACTAAAATAGCCCAATATCCCGCCCGAGAAATTCGATTTTGGGTTAGCCGGCGTAGTAGCCGTAGCGGGGTTGGTAGTCAGAATCAGGTTTAAGGTGCGGAAGTACTCGTACACATTGGCGTCAATATTCTGCATTTCTACCCGCAGGCTGTCGCCCGAAACCAGCTTGTTGAGGTCGTTAGGGTCGCTGGCGTTGCCACCCATCACGCGCAGCACCAGGCTGACGTGCTTACCGTCAGTGAACTGGTCGTTTTGCACGAAGATGGCATTGTTGAGCCGGCCGTTGCGATACTGCCGAAACAGGTAGCTATTGCCCAGCCCGGCCGGGTCGGTGTAGTCCACCACGGCCTGGATATTTTTATTGCCAATAACACTGAGCTGCGTGCTCAGCTGGTCGATGGGCACCACCGAGGCCGGCAGCGTGGAGGTGGCCACGTAGGCGGTGCCGCCGGTTTCGACGCGCAGCGTGTAGGTGCGGCCCGGCACACCCAGCAGCGCAGCACCCGCGTACTGGCCGGGCGTACTGGTGCTTTCGCGCAGGGTTTCGAGGCCGCCCGCATTGTCGGCGAGGGTGATGGTGGCCCCGCTCACGGCCTGGAAGGTATTGGTGTCGGTGTAGTTGGCCGAGCGGCTAAGGGTGACGAGGCAAGGGTGACCATCGTCGGCCAGGTTGCCTTCGATAACAAGCTGCGAAGTGGTGGTTTTGAGGTCGAGGTTGACGACTTTTTCGCAGGCGGTGCTGGCGAGGAGCGTCAGGGCCAGCAGGAAACGTGAATAGGTAGTTATTTTTTTATACATACAGCAGATACTTAACTGGTGCTCCTTTGCGTAGCGCCTCACCCCTAGCCCCTCTCCGAAAAGGAGAGGGGAACTAGTCGCTAGTTTTAGTTCTAGCTCTACTAGCCGTTAGGCTCCCCCTCTCCTTTTCGGAGAGGGGGCCGGCCCCAAAGGGGTCTCGTGAGGTGCCCACGTTAGAGCAGCAAACCCCTTAAAAATTAAAATTATACGTGGCCGAAGGAATCGTCCGAAACAGCGCTGTTTGCACCGCCTGCGTCTTGCTCGCGTCGTTCGGGTTCGTCTCAAACCGGATGCTGTACGGGTTTTCCCGACCCAGCACGTTGTAAATCGAGAACGACCAGTTGCTGTGGAAGCGGTGGCCCTCCTGGTGCGGCTTCTCATACGTCGCGCCCAGGTCGAGGCGGCGGTAGCTGGGCAGGCGGTCGGCGTTGCGCTGGCTATACAGGTTCACCACCTGGCCCGCCACCATATACTTGCCCACCGGGAAAGTCACGGCATTGCCGGTGCTGGCCAGGAAAGTGCCCGAGAACGTCCACTTCTTATTTAGCTGGTAGATAGCCACTAGCGAAATATCATTGGGCCGATCCTGGCGGGCATTAAACCATGTGCCACCGTTAATTTCGGCGAACTGGCGCTCGGTTTTACTAAGCGTATAGCCCACCCAGCCGGTGAAGCGGCCCACGTCTTTGCGCACCAAAAACTCGATGCCGTAGGCCCGGCCGGTGCCGTAGACCAAGCTGGCCTCCGGGTCAAAATTGCCGCGCAGCTGGGTGCCGTCGCGGTAGTCAATCTGGTTGCTAAGGGTCTTATAATACGTTTCCACCGTCAGCGAATACGTCTTGTCCTTGCCCAGCGTGCGGTAGTAGCCCGCCGACACCTGGTTGGAGGCTTCGGGCTGCACGTTGAAGGTGGTGGGCACGTACATATCGGTGGGCAGCGAGGTGCTGGAGTTGCTGAGCAAGTGCACATTCTGCACGTTGCGGGCGTAGCTGGCCTTCACCGAGGCGGCCTCGCTGAGCTGGTAGCTGGCGGCGAAGCGCGGCTCCAGGCGCACATAGGTTTTCAGGAATTTGCCGCTGCCGTAGGTGGTGGCGGCCTGCACGTTGCCGGCCGCATCGTAGGTCGAGTAGGTGCCCGGCCCCAGCAAGCTAAAGCCCGACAGCCGCAGCCCGGTGGTGAAATTGAGGCGCGGCGTAGCCTGCCACTCGTGCGAGACGTAGGCTGCTGTTTCGAGCGAATAATTGGTTTTATCGGCCGTCGCATTCACCGACGAGTTATCATCGGCCACCACGTGCCCCGGCGTGATGGTGCGGTAAATGCCGTTTACCCCAAAGCGCAGCGTCTGGGTGGTGCTCGGCGTAAATTCAAAATCCTGCTTCAGGTTCAAATCCTGAATTTTGGAGATGATGCTGAAATTGGAGCTATTGGCCAGAATTTCAATATCATAGTCGTAATTGCTATAAATGAGCGAGGTATTGGAAAACACCCGGTCGCTGAACAAGTGGTTGAGCCGAAGCGTGGCCGTTTTGTTGCCGTAGTACTGGCCGAAGGTATTGGCCAGCCCCAACGCATCGCGCCCAATGTAGCCGCTGAAATAGAGCCGGTTGCGGTCGCTCAGCGTGTAACTGGCCTTAGCATTTACATCGTAGAAATAAAGGCTAGAATTCTTGGTCGTTTCGTTGCTCGAAAGCTTCAGAAACACGTCGGCGTAGGTGCGCCGGCCCGTTATCAAAAACGAGCCCTTGCCCTTCACCAACGGTCCTTCCAGCGCCAACCTACTAGAAATCAAACCAATGCCACCGCTGCCGTGCAGCGTCTGGTTGTTGCCGTCCTTCATCCTGATATCCACCACCGACGACAGCCGGCCGCCGTACTGCGCCGGCATCCCGCCCTTAAAAATGGTCACATCCTTGATGGCGTCGGAATTGAAGGTCGAGAAGAAGCCCAGCAAGTGCGAGGCGTTGTACACGGGTGCCTCGTCGAGCAAAATCAGGTTTTGGTCCACGGCCCCGCCGCGCACCGAAAACCCGCTGCTGCCCTCCCCCGCCGACTTAATACCCGGCAGCAAAGTCATGGTTTTGATGATATCCTTCTCGCCAAACAGCACCGGCACCTTGGCTATTTGCTTCAAATCGAGCCGCTCCACCCCCATCTGAGCCTTGCTGATGGCCGCGTCGGTGCTGCGCCCGGTCACCACCACTTCGCCCAGGTCGTTGCCACTCGGGGCCAGCTTAAAATCGAGGCGCTGGCTGGCGCTCACCGTCAGCTGCCGCGTCTGCGTGGCGAAGCCTACAAAGCTGGCTTCCAGCGTGTACGTGCCCGCCGGCACCGTGAGCGAATAGAAGCCGTAGGCATTGGCCCCGGTGCCCACGCCCGACAATTCGCGCACCCGCACGGTGGCCCCGGTCAGGTTTTCGCCCGAGGTGGCATCCTGCACCGTGCCGCTGAGCGTGATGCGGGTTTGGGCCGCCACCGGGCCAATTTGCAGCAAGAGCAGCAGTAGCCAGAGGCCATTGGTAGAGAATATAGTTTTTCGCATGAAAGGGCGCTGGGCCGGACTAGGTAGTACTTGGGAAGGGTAAAAGTACTGCCGGGTGGGATGGACAGCGGCGATTTTTAGCGTTGCTACTACCTTAGGACGTCCGCAAGCTGCCCAATATTGTCCTCCATGCCCAAACTTTACCTCGACATCGACGGCGTGCTCCTCACCGCCAAACACACGCAAGCCGCCCCCGGCGTAGATGCCTTTGTCGACTTTATCACCCAGCATTTCGCCTGCTATTGGCTGATCACGCATTGCAAAGGCGACAGCGCGCCGGCCCTCCGTTACCTGTCCCGCTTTCTACAACCCGCCACCCTCGAAAAACTGCGCCAAGCCGTTCAGCCCACAACTTGGGACACCTTAAAAACCGAAGCCATTGAGGTAACTGCTGATTTTTATTGGCTGGATGACAGCCCATTTCAGTCAGAAATCGCTTATTTGCAAGCGCGTTGTGTGGCTGATAAGTTGGTAAAAGTCGATTTGAATCGGCCTAATGAGCTTAGCGTAGTTTCAAAAGCTTTATTGGTAAATATTTCGCATAAATTGTAAATCAATACAGTGTCATGAAATATTCAACCATTAACAAAAAAGTTATTTCTACTCAAGAACAGGAAGCAACTATACTTTCCAAGGTCAGCGACTTTTTCATTAAATCCTTTCTTATTACGCTCGGTATTATTTGTATTCCGCTCATTTTGGTTGCTTGGCTTGCAATGCTCATTTCTAACGCATTGCAATCTAAGGGTCAACAACCATCGCAAGACGGCTGGTTTGGATTGAATACACCAAGTGATATCCCACTGCTTTACAAGTCCCTTGATGCAACTAGCATCTCAGATGCAGCGGCAAGCTATTTTGATATCGAGCAGTTGACGTTATACAAAGCAGAACCAGCGATTGAATTTTTTAATGGCTATTTTACTAGCTTTAGAGTTCAACGGAATGATGGCATTTTTGTGCAAAAGGTTTATTTCGACAAAAACTTAGAAGAAATATTAAGTATGCCTTTATACTTTTTCAATTATCAAACCAAAGAGGTCGAAGAAATTCATTATGACTTAAAGGATTATACCTTAGATACAAAAGGCAGCGCTAATGACTTTCTACTGACTGCCAGCGGCGAACACCAAGACCTCGAAATTAGAATCATCAAGTCATATAGCTAAATCACTAAACACCGCCATCTGCGAAGGCGCGCCCACGCCTTCCGCCTCCTCGCCCAGGCTCACCAGCCGCACCTGATACCCGTGGCGCTCGGCTACGGCGGTGGCCCAGGCCGCAAACTCAGCCCGGCTCCACTCGAAGCGGTGGTCGGCGTGGCGGAAGGTGCCAGCCGAGAGGCTGTCGTAGAGCTGGTTGTAGTCGGCATTGGGGGTCGTGACGAAGACGTGCGCCGGCCGCGCCTGCCCAAACACCACCGCTTCGAGGGCTGCGAGGCGACCGGGGTCGAGGTGCTCGATTACTTCGACCAGCGCCGCCGCGTCGAAGCCCGCTAGCCGCTCGTCCTTATACAGCAACGAGCCCTGAATGAGGTCGATACGGGCGCGCTGGCGCGGGGACATCTCGTCGAGGTGCAGGCGGGCCGCGGCGCGGGTTAGCGCCTGGTGCGACACATCCATACCCAGGATGTACTCGATTTTGGCCTGCCGCAGTAGCAGGCGCAGAAGCTTGCCTTCGCCGCAGCCTAGGTCAAGCACGCGCTTGGGGGCGAGCTGGTAGATTTCGTGGGCTACCTGCTGGAGGCGTAGGTCGTGAAGCGAGGACTTGGGCTGAACCGTGGACGCTGCGAGTCCGCGCGTGGCATCATCTGGTTCTGCCGCTTGCGGATGCTCATTTTCTACGGGGCCATCTTCTGCTACCTCCACTCGCGGACTCGCAGCATCCACGGTACTAACCTCCGGCTCAGGTAATTCCTCTTCGGTGCCCTCCAGCAGCCGCGTCAGCGTCGGGTTCACGTACAGCGCCCGGTAGCGCAGGTAGCGCCGCGTGATGAAGCCGCGCTCGGGGTGGCGGGGCAGCCAGTCGCCGCCGCGATGCAGCAGTTTCTCAGCCTCGTTCTGGTCGATGTAGTAGTGCTTGTCATTGTCGAGCACGGGCAGCAGCACGTAAAGGTGCGTGAGCACGTCTTGCAGGCGCAGGCCCTCGTGGCGCAGGTGCAGCGTATAATACTGGCTATCACCCCACTCGGGCTGGGTGGGGTCGAGGGCATACGTCTCAGTTTCGACCTCGTAGCCCAGTGGCTCGAAGAGGCGGCGCGGCCAGTCGGGGCCGGGGGCCGACACTACGGCCACCTTCACGGCCAGCGGCAGCGGCTGGTCGGGCAGCGCAGGACGGTCTTTGCAGGTACCGTTCATGGCCGTGCCGAAGGCTTTGCTCAGCGCCACACTCAGAAACGACGAGGCCACGTAGGGGCGGTCGTTCACGTATTGCTCCAGCGAAAAGCCTTCGCCGGGCGCGCCGCCCCGGCCGCGCACCAGCCCCACAGGGTCGAGGTCGAGCAGCAGCGCGGCGGTGCAGCGCTCGGCCGTGGCCTCGGGGTAAAAAACGTGGGCCTGGCCGCCGCTCACCTCCACGGTTTGCAGGCGGGCGGGGTTTTTATGCAGCAAGTAGCCCAGGTCGGTAGCGGGCTGGTAAGTCGTAGTAATAGTCAGCAGCATGGCAGAAACGCGGGGCGGAAGGCCGAAATATAGCACGGCGGCTGCCGTAGAGCTGGTGGCAACGAAATTTGTCTGCTTGTTAAAAAACGTTCGTCATGCTGAACGTAGTGAAGCATCTTGCTCGCTTTGTTGCAAGCGTGGTTAATTACTGCGCCACGCAAGATGCTTCACTACGTTCAGCATGACGAACGTTTGCTTACGCCATCCATCCCCGCACCCGTGCCCGAAACCACGCCCACTCCCGCCGCCCCGCCTTCGCTGACCGACTTCGCCAGCTTCTACCTCTACGGCCTCACCACCAACCCCTACCAGCAATCGACCGACCTGGCCAAGTTTGGCCAGCTCTATAACCTCGTCATTGGCGAGCACGGCGGGGTG
>JBPBQK010000103.1:0-49236 GCA_050954845.1 Janthinobacterium lividum | reverse complement strand
AAGCGATTATCAAAGCCTGTTTTTGTCATCTGATATTGCGCCGACTAGCCAAAGAGGCTCCTCTCAAACATAGCGCTTGAATTATCCTATACCCTCTAAATGGGACAGCTCCCGCGGGCTACCGGGCGGGCGTACTAGTAAGGAGTATTAACGGGTTTCTGTCGGTTTCGGGGCCAGAAGTCGTGACCCTGACAACTTACCTGAAAGATGTAAAGCAGGAGTCTCAGCGAGTGTCGGCTACCTTATTGGATTTGAGCTTGCTGCCACTGAAAGGGTATCCCCGGCAGTTCGAATTCTCCACCGCTACTACCAAGCAATTTGATGCAGTAGAAATAAGCTTTGACCCAGTTGGACTGTCATTTAGCTTAAATATTTTTGGTGGTGACAAAACCGAGATTCTGTATGCCTACGGCGTCACACAGGGCGAGCCTAAGGCCCTGACGGGCTATTTTTCCCGGTTCGCTACTCCAGCGAGTAACCAGTATACCGCCGCAGTTGGCAGCACCTTCCCTGTTTCGGTGTGCGTGGGCAATGCAATTACCGACCCCCTCAATGCCGTCAGCTACGACCTGAATGACTATGCCACCGTCAGCAATCTGCTCGGCGTAAACTGCGCGAGCTTTCTCAAAGTAGACCTCAATGGCAAAGCTCCGGCGGTGGGCTACCGGGCTGGCTTCGTGATTGGGACATCGGGCCTGCTGGGGGCCAGTGTCCTGAATGGCTACTTTTTACGCACGTACCTCAACGGGACGCTTCAGGAAACCTCGGGCGCGCTCAGCTTATTGGATGTGACGCTACTGGCCAATGGGAAGACGTTCGTCAGCTTTAAAACAACCAAAGAGTTTAATGCGGTAAGCATCGAGCGCAGCAGCACGGCGTCGGTACTCTACGACATGCGGCTGTATTTCGGCTTTGGGCTACCCGAGGCCATATTCACGAACTGGGGCCGCATACCTGTTATCACCTCTTTGCCTATCACCTTCGATAACCTGCACAAGACCTTCGAAGTCTACACCGCGGCTTTACTATGCTTTAGTTGCAACAGCTACATCATAACACCCGCCTCTGTGCCTGAGGATGCGTATATTCTGCTGCATAATGGTCTTGGGACGGGCATAATCAATCAAGTGGTTTTCACGCAGCTAACGGGCCCTGGCCTGGCTGGCTACCGGGCCGGCGTGGTGCTGGGAGAAACTACACTACTTGACGTGGACCTGCAGCGAGGCTTGGTGATAGCCACTTTCGATGCAAATGGCAAAATATTGGAAACGGCCACTTCCGAATCGCTGATAACCGTAAACCTCCTGCCCAATCGGCGCCGCGAGCTCAGCTTCCGCACCACCCGCGACTTTGCCAGCATAGGGCTCCTTGTCAGTACGGTTGCCGCTTTTACCTCTGATTTGAATGTGTACTCGGCCTTTGCCGATGAAGGAGGCCTGCTCCAGGGAACGACCCCAGATGCCCCGCTACCCGTGGTGCTGACGAGCTTTGCGGTAACCCGCGCCGCCGGGGCCACCGCTGCTGACGTAGCCTGGGCTACGGCCAGCGAGCAACGCAGCGCCTCCTTCGTGGTCGAGCGCACCACCGACCCGCAAGCCGGCTTCACGGCCATTGGCAAAGTGGCGGCCGCCGGCACCAGCACGGCCAGCCACCAGTACAGCCTGCGCGATGCGGCCGCCCCGACTCGCGTGACGAGCTACTACCGCCTGCGCCAGGTCGATATTGACGGCACCGAAACCCTCTCGCCCGTGGTGGCCCTGGCGGCCACCGATGCCGCCGCCAGCGGCTTTGCCCTCTACCCCAACCCGACCTCGACCGGCGCGGTGTCGCTGAGCTTGGGCACGTCGGTTGCCGATGGCACAGTTGTTATTTATTCGACCGTGGGCCAAGTGGTGCGGCAGCAAGCCGTGAGCAGCGCCAGCGGCCAGCCTGACCCCACGCTCTCTACCAAGGGGCTGCCCAATGGTATTTACCAAGTAGTGCTGCGCGATGGAAGTGGCCAGTCGCTGGGCACCCAGCGGCTCGTGATTGCGAACTAATACGCCCGCTAATATTTGTCAAAAAAAGCCGCTCCCTGCGTAGGGGAGCGGCTTTTTGCTTTAGGTGCTGGCCGGGGCCAGGCCAACCCAGGCGGGGCAGTGGTCGGAGTGCACCGCATCGGGCCAGAGGCCGGCTTGGTGCAGGCGGGGCAGCAGGGCTTGGTCGAGCAGCAGGTGGTCGAGGCGCCAGCCCACGTTGCGCTGGCGCGAGCCGGCCCGGTAGCTCCACCACGAGTAGTGGCCGGTGGCCTCAGGGTGCAGCTGCCGAAACGAATCGACGAAGCCATCGGCCAGCAAGTCCTTGAACCACTGGCGCTCTTCGGGGGTGTAGCCGGGGCTATTCTGGTTGGCCTTAGGGTTGTGCAGGTCGATGGCGGTTTGGCAGCAGTTGTAGTCACCGCCTATCACCAGCGGCCCCACGGTGGGGTCTTGCCGCAGGCCCGCCACGTAGGCCCGGAAGTAGTGCAGCCACGCCACCTTAAACGCCTGCCGCTCGGGCCCACTCGTGCCCGAGGGCATGTAGGTATTCAGCACCGACACACCCTCAAAATCAAGCCGCAGCACCCGCCCCTCGTCGTCGTACAGGCTTTCGCCGCAGCCTATGACCACCGCCTTGGGCAGCACCCGGCTGAAGGTGGCCACGCCGCTATAGCCGGGCTTTTGGGCGGGGTGCAGGTAGGCGTGGTAGCCCAGCGCCTCAAAGCCGCTCACGTCGAGTGGCGTGGTGCCGGCTTTTATTTCTTGCAGGCACAGCACATCGGGCTGGGTAGCGGCCACCCAGTCGAGCAGGCCCTTGCTCAGGGCCGAGCGCAGGCCATTTACGTTGTAGGAAACGATTTTCAAAGGTGGTCGTGCGTAGAAGGTAGTTGGGTGGGGAGGCAGTTGAACGCCTGTTATTGCGAGCGTAGCAAAGCGAACTCTCCTTAGCGTTTGCTAACGTCAGCTAGGCGTGAAGGAAAGGTTGCTTCGCTGCGCTCGCAATGACAGGCGTGCTTACTCCCCGTTTTCCAAATCGTCAAAATATTCCAGGATGTGCCACTTCAGCATGCGCTCCTGCTCCTTGAGGTTGGCAAAGGGCACCGGTTGCAGCAGCTTGTAGTGCGGCCAGCCTTCCTCATCCACGCGCTCGAGCTCGTAGTGGCCACTGAGGCTGAATAGCTTGCAGGTGGCCACGTGCATAAGGTCTTGCTTTTGCTCTTTGGTAAACTCAGCCACGCCCTGCCCCAGCTCCTGCACCCCAATGAGGAGCAGCAGCGCATTGAGGTCGGGCCGGCGGCCAAAGCGCTCCTGCATATCGGCCATGAGGGTTTCCCAGCGGGCCGTAAACGCGGCTTCGGTTTCGTGCGAAGCCGCGTCCTGAAAGCCACTAGTGCTCATGGGGTGGGTGGGTAGCGCTTGGGTGGGCAGCGCCCAGGGCGGCTTCGGCGCGCAGGGTTTCCCAGTACTCCACGGCGCGGCGGAAGTGCGGAATGACGATGCTGCCCCCGATGAGGTTGGCAATGGAGAATACCTCGAACAGCTCGTCGTCGCTGAGGCCTTCCTCGTGGCACTTGCCGAGGTGGTACTTCACGCAGTCGTCGCAGCGCAGCACCAGCGAGCAGGCCAAACCCAGCATTTCCTTGGTGCGCACGGGCAGCGCGCCCTCGGCGTAGGCGTTGGTATCGAGGTTAAAAAAGCGCTTGATAACCTTGTTATCATACGACATCACCCGCTCGTTCATGCGCTGGCGGTAGTCGTTAAAATCGGTGGTGAGGGACATAATTAGTAGAGAATGAGCTAGTATTGCGAAGCCGTTGAGCTAAGGTTTTATTTGGCCGTCGCCTTCTTCTTCAAAGTTACCGCTTTGCCCATGCTGCGCCCGCTGCTCGCCGATTTCCTCAACCTGTTCTTCCCGCAGGCGTGCCTGGCTTGCCAGGAGCCGCTGGTAGCCGGCGAGCGCCACCTCTGTACCACCTGCCGCGCCGAACTGCCCTACACCGACTATCACCTGCTGCCCGCCGCTCAAAACCCGCTCAGCCGGCGCTTTTGGGGCAAGCTGCCCGTGGCGCACACGCTCAGCTACCTGCGCTTTTTGCAGCACGGCCGCGTGCAGCACTTGCTGCATCAACTCAAGTACCAGGGCCAGCAGGAGATAGGCCAGGCTTTGGGCCAGCTCTATGGAGCCGAGCTAGCCACGGCGGGCCTAGGGCTGGAGTTTGACCTCATCGTGCCCGTGCCGCTGCACCGCCGCAAGCTGGCCCGCCGCGGCTACAACCAAGCCGATGCCTTTGCCACCGGCCTCGCCGCCGCATTGCCCTGCCCCAGCAGCGCCACCGCCCTGCGCCGCACCGAGCACACCACCAGCCAAACCCGCAAGAGCCGCACCGAGCGCTGGCAAAACGTGGCCACGGTATTCGAAGTAGCTGAGCCGCAAGCAATAATCGGCCGCCATATCCTACTGGTCGATGACGTATTGACGACCGGGGCCACGCTGGAAGCGTGCGGCGCTGTGCTACTGGCGGCCGGCGCCAGCCAACTAAGCATCGCCACCATAGCGTGCGCAGAGTAGCCCGGACCGCAGATTCAAACGGATTAAACAGATTTAACGGATACGCCCGCCTGCGGCGCGCTGACTAGGCTATTCCTTAGTTCATCTATCAGTATGCAGATAGCAGTTAAAAGAGAAAGGCCGCCTTGTTAAGGCGGCCTTTCTCTTTTATTCAGCAGTCAGCGCGCCGCAGGCGGGCGTATCCGTTAAATCTGTTTAATCCGTTTGAATCTGCGGTCCGGGCTACTTGTTCGAGCCGGCGTTAATCATTGCGCAACGGAAACCAATCGTAGCCGTGGCCGAATCCTCCGCCATGAAGCGGCGCGTACCGGGCGACAGGTAGTAAGCCACATCGCGCCACGAACCGCCTTTGTACACGCGCACGTGGTCGTCAATCAGCGACTGGTAGCCTTTTTTGTCGTAGTTCTTTTCGGGGTCACCCACGCCGTTGCGGCGGAAGGGGTTCAGGTCTTCTACGTCCTGGTACGACAGGGGGCGGTACACGTCCTGCACCCACTCGTTCACGTTGCCGGCCATGTTGTAGAGGCCGTAGTCATTGGGAGCGTAGGCGTAGATGTAGTCCGTAATCATGGCACCATCGTTCAGGCTACCGGCGATACCGGCGTAGTCACCGCGGCCGCGCTTGAAGTTAGCCAGGAACTGGCCCTGCTTCTTGCCATACGGGTTGCGGGTCGAGCGGCCATCCCAGGGGTAAATGCGCTTTACTTCCTGGTTTTCGTTGCCTACTTCCTGAGTGCCTACGAGGGCCTGGGCAGCAAATTCCCACTCCGCCTCGGTAGGCAGGCGGTAGTTGGGTAGCGAAGTGCCAGCCTCGATAGACGGGCCACCTTTGCCGTTCGACAAAGCGCCGGCCGTAGTGCCTTCGGCCGAGCCACCAGCGGCAGCGTCACCCTTTTTCTTTTTCTTGCCAAATAGGCCTTTCTTCTCGCTGCTGCCGCCTTTGGCCAGGTTTTCGTTTACCTTGGCCGTGCGCCACGTGCAGTAGCGGTCGGCTTGCAGCCAGTTTACACCCACCACCGGGAAGTAGCGGAAACCGGGGTAACGCAGGTAATAGGTTACGTAAGGGTCGTTGAACGACAAGTCGCGGGCCCACACCGTGGTGTCGGGCAGGGCGGCTTTGTACTGCTCTTCGGTCGAGTCTTTGCGCAGGAAGTGCAGGTACTCAAGCCAGTGAATGTTAGCAACTTCGGCTTCGTCCATGTAGAACGAGGCGATAGTCACCGTGCGCTCCATGTTGTCGTGGGTGTTGGTCACGTCCTCTTCGGTCGTGCCCAGGATGGTGCGGCCACCCTCGATGTACACCAGGCCGGGGCCGGTCGGAATTTTCTCGAACTCCGACACCTTCATGCCCTCATCGGTATTGTACTCGATGCCGGTGGTAGAGGAGTTCTTGCCGGGGTTAGTCGCCGTCGGCGTGCCGTTTTTGCTGCAGCTGGCCAAGGCCAAGGCCCCAACGGCCAGCAGACTCATAGTGGGAGAGAATTTCATATACAAAATGGATTCAGGTCTAAAGCGCTAAAATATGGATATGGCTAATTTGGTTGCAATATTACAAAAAAATCAGAAAGCAGGGCAAGGGGCCAGCGGATAATTTTTTCGCCGCAGCCGCCGCCAGGCAGTTTCCTGCTTGTCAAACGCTCGGATGGTGAAACTTATTTCATGCGCACCGCCCAAATCCTGAGCTATTTGGCTTACGCCGATATCGTAGCTGTACCCCAGGCGCAAGCTGCCAAATTCTACGCCTACTACAGCCGCCAGCACACTTTGCGTTCCGGTTTTATCACTAAAACTAAGGTTGCGGTACACTGCGCCAAGCGTGATGGGCTGTGCGTTAAAGTACAATCCGGCCTCCGAGCGATGCGAGCCGCCCTGTTGCGTGTAAGAGGCCACGGGGGTAAAACTTATTTCGTGGTCATCGTTGGTGCCCCGCCCGATGGTAGGGCGCTGAAGGAAAAGCTTATAGCCCGCATTCACGTTGAGCCGCATGGGCAGGCTGGCTTGGTTGCCAAAGCTGAGGTCGGGCTGGTTGAGGTGCTGGCCCGATACACTCAGCCATGCCTTATCGGCGTAGAGCACCGCCCCCAGGCCCAGCGTGAGGTAGTTGCGCGGCGGCAGCCCCGCCAGGCTCTCGGCCGAGGGCCCCTGCAGGGTGCCATCGGGCGTGAGCTGGTCGCCAAATACCAGGTTGTCGTAGCCTACGCGCTGGCGGCCGTAGCCCACGCTGGCCCCGCCGCTCAGGGCCAGGGCCTTGGTGAGGCGAGTGTGGTAGGCGTACTGCGCGGCGGCCTCGAAGCGCGTGTAGCCGGCCTCGCCGGTGCGGTCCTGGCTCACGAGCAAACCTAGGGCGTGGTGCAGGCCGGGCGCGGGCACGCGCAGGTCGGCGGCTAGCTGGGTGGTAGTGAAGGTGCCTGCTAGCGTGGGGTATTGGTTGCGAAAGCTGAGCGTGCCGCTGTAGTCGTCGAGCAAGCCGGCAAAGGCGGGGTTGAGTGCCTGCCGGTTGGCAAAGGGCTGCGAGAAATACACGTCTTGGGCCTGCGCTGCGGGGTGCGCCAGTGCCATCAGGGCCACCGCCAGCAGCGATGCCGGCCAGCGATTAGCCAAGAAAATAGACGTATAATTCAGCAAAGCAATAGATTAACGTAGCTAGCCAAAAATAAGTCGCAGGATTATAGCGGTTATTTTTTGCAAGTATGGGGCGAATTGTTTGAACGCACAAGCTAAAGCTTATGCCACAAAAAACGGGCGGGCCGCTTTTGTCAGCAGCCCGCCCGAAGTAAACGCCGGAGTGCCCGCGTTTATTTCTTCGTAATCGTAAACTCTACCCGGCGGTTGAAGCGGCGGGTTTCTTCCTGCTCGTTGCTGGCAATGGGCTGCGCCCCGCCGAAGCCCTGGGTTTGGAGGCGGTTGGCCGCGATGCCCTTGCTCACGAGGTACTTTTTCACCTCGTTCACGCGGTCTTCGCTCAGCTTCACGTTCAGGGCTGGGTCGCCCTGATTGTCGGTGTGGCCCCCGATGAGGATTTCAAGCGTGGGGTACTGCTTCATGGTTTTCACGAGGCGCAGCAGCTCGGGGAAGGAACTGGGCTGAAGATAGAACTTACTCTGCGGGAAGAAAATGTTGTTGAGGCGCACCTTCTGGCCCACTTTGAAGGGCACGAGGTACAAATCCTGCGTTTTCTCCGAATACTTGTCGGCCGCCGCCACGTCGAGGTTGGCGTTTTCGGCCAGGTACTCGGGGGCTTCGGCGCGCATGCCGTACTGCACGCCGGCCGGCAGCACAATGGTGTACGAGCCATCAATCGGCGAGCTTTCGGCCACGCCGATTTCCTCGCCCGTAAGCAGGTTTTCGTAGTGAATAATGGCCCGGATGGGCTTCTTGGTCACGGCGTCCAGCACTTTGCCCTGCACCAACGTCACCACGTCGGGCTTGAAAGCGGGGGAGAGGGCGATGCGGAAAATGTCCTTTGAGTCATCAATGCCATTGCGCGACGATACCAGGTAGGCATCCTCACCGGCGGCCGACAGGGTGTAGTAGGCGTCAAAATCGGGCGAGTTCACCACCGGGCCCAAGTTGCGCGGGGTGCTCCACTTGGTCCAGGTACTGTCGAGGCGCTTCGAGTAAAAAATATCGCTTTTGCCATAGCCGCCGTGCCCATCTGAGGCGAAGTACAGCGTCTTGTCATCTGCCGCCAGGAAGGGCGCGAAGTCCGAGCCGGGCGTGTTGATGGTTTTGCCTAGGTTCAAGGGCTTGGTCCAGCTGATGGGGCGGCTTGGGCTGTCTTGCTCCCCCACCGGCACGGGCTTCGGAAAGCTCACGTACAAGTCTTGCCCACCCACGCCGTTGGGGCGCTCCACGGCCATCAGCAGGGCCTTGCCCGAGGTGGCAATGAAGCCGTCGATGTGCTCGGGGTCGTCGTTGCGGTAGTTGTCAATCTCCACCTTGGCGGGGGCGCTCCAGCCGCCCGGCGAGCGGCGGCTAGTGCTGAAGCCTTTAGGGGCCATAAAGCCGTCTTCATATACCCCGATTAGCAGCGCCGTCTGCCCGTTGGCCGATACCGAGGCCAGGCCGTTGGGGTCTTCGGGGCCGTTGGGGGGCGTGCCGAGGTTTTTGGCGATGCCCCAGGTTTTACGTTGGGCGCTTTCCAGGCGCGAATACCAAATATCTTGTGGGTCGCGCGAGCCGCCCCGGTTGCCGGGGTGGCCCTGCCGGGCAAAAAACAGCGTGCGGCCATCGGGCGAGATAACCGGGTGAGTATCAACCCATTTGCTGTTTACATTGGGCCCCAGATTTTTGAGGGCTGAGTCGAGTTGCACGGTTTCTACCTCCGAGGCGGCGTTCTTGAAGTCCTGCTTCACAATCTGCACGTCCACGTTGGCCACCCCGATGGCGTCAATCTGGTTGACGCCCTGTACCTTGGCCGTGTTCATGGTCACGCGGGCCCCGATGGTAAGGTATTTGTCGGGTTTGAACTTTACCTGGAGCGTGCGGAACGCCCCCGGAATGGGGCCGGGCGTCTCGTTTTTATACACCTCGTGCTTTTCGCCCTTGGTATCAACCAGCTCAATTTTGGTGACGGAGCCGGGGTTGAAGTTCTCGATTACCGTTACCTGCTGCGCCTTTATCGAATGAATAAAGCGCACTTCGATAAACTCGTTGGAGCCTTCCTTCGCCGGAATCCAGGCCTCGTTGTTGACCTCGCCGAGCGGCAGCGCGTTAGGCGCGCCCAGCACTTTCTCGGGTGAGTAGGGCTCCTTGCCTTTGGCTTTTTGCGACGAAACCTCGACTACTTTAGTCGCCCAGAGCACGGTTTGGGCACGGGCGGCGGAGGCCGCCAAGGTTAAGCCAGCTACTAAAAATAATTTCGGAAAAGAACTAGAATCCAATTTCATAACTCAAAATAACGGATAATAAGGCTAAAACACTGTTGCAAGATAATAAAGTACCATAAATTGGACTTATCAGGCTTCACTAGTACGAACGTACTACCAAAGTGACATGTCTGCAAACGACCAGCTTAGCGGCTGCATCTTTGCCCCAATGAACACGCCTGCCCTGCCCGCCGTTTTGCACTATGACTACCTGCTCGTGGGCGGCGGCGCAGCCGGCCTCAGCCTGGCCTACCACCTCGCCCAAGAGCCGCGCCTGGCCGGCCAGCGGGTGCTGCTCATCGAGCCCGAGGCTAAAGACCAGAACGACCGCACCTGGAGCTACTGGACCGACGAGCCGAGCCCTTTTGACCAGCTAGCCGTGCGCGAGTGGGACCAAATTGCCTTCCGCAGCCCGGCTTTTGAACGCACATTTGCCCTAAAAAATTACCGCTACCGCACTATTCGCGGACTGGATTTTTACCAGTTTGTGCACCAGGCACTCGCGGCGCGGCCCGTTCAGTTTACCCGGCTAAGCGGCGCAGTAGTGCAGCTAACCGAATCGGCCAATGGCGTAACGGCCCACCTGGCCAATGGCCAGGCATTCACGGCCAAGTATGCTTTCGATAGCCGCCCGCCCGCCATCGAGCGGCAGCCCGCAAAATACCGCTACCTGCTTCAGCACTTCGTGGGCTGGGAAATCGAAACTGACCGCGATGTTTTCGACCCCGCAGTAGTGGAGTTCATGGATTTTCGGGGCCCGCAGCACCACGAAGCGCGGTTTATGTACGTGCTGCCCTTTGGCCCGCGCCGGGCTTTAGTCGAGTACACGCTGTTTTCGGCCCAGCGACTTGAAGACGCCGAATACGAACAGCATATAGTTGATTATCTGCAAAATAATTTAAAGCTGGCCACCAGTGAATACCGCATAACCGAAAAAGAAATCGGGGCCATCCCCATGACCGACCACCCGCTGCCGGCCCGTGCTGGGGGGCGCATTATCAACTTGGGCACCCGCGCCGGGCGGGCCAAGCCTAGCACCGGCTATGCCTTTCAGCGCATTCAGGCGCAGGCAGCGCGGCTGGTAGCGGCGCTGGCCAGCACCGGCCAGCCGCCCGCCGATGCCACCGGCGACCAGTGGCAATTTCACCTCTTCGATACGCTGCTGCTCGACATTATGCAGCGCCAAGGCGAAACGACCCGCGACATTTTTACCCAGCTTTTTCAGCGTAACCCGGTCGAGCGCATCCTGCGTTTTTTGGATGAAAAAACCAGCTGGGCCGATAACCTGCGCATTATGAATTCAGTATCGGCCGGGCCTTTTATGCGCTCTATCAGCCAAATACTGCGCGGGCGCGCCAGCCAACGCTAAGGTAATAAGCTGTCACGATGAATATTGTATTTATTTGGTTTATAGAGCTTTATTTTTAATAATTAGCTGTCAGGCGCCCACACAGAGCGGGCACCACTGGCCTATTACCGGCTGCTACTGAGCCGGCGGTCGCGCTTGCTCAGCAAGCTCAGCAGCGAAGTTGCGCTTTGCCGGAAGCGCAGCAAAGCCTTAGCTAACCCCGATGCTTTGGCGTGCCGCAGGTGCACTACCCGCAAGCACACCATGCACTTTAAGTATTTGCCCTTGTTCAGGTTTTCGGCAGCGGTGTGGTAGTCAGTACCACATTTTTTGCAGCGGATAGTTTCCATGGCAACTGTCGGCAAGAAGGGTAGGAAAAGCCAATACGGTGCCTTGAATATAAGTAAAAATTTATATAATATAAAATGAATTATGTAGTGCGCAGCTTAAAATAGGTTATTTCGAGTTTGGTGCTGCGGCAGCGGGCCAGCAGCTGGTTTGCTTGCCGGGTACTAGCGCACTGCTTCTGTGGCAGTGCCCGGCCGGGCAGCATTAAAAAAGGGCGCGGGAAGCAATACTGCTTCCCGCGCCCTTTTTTAATTGTTTATTGACGCTAGTACTCGTCCTCGTTGAACATAAAGTCCTCCTTGGTGGGGTAGTCGGGCCACACTTCCTCGATGTTCTCGTAGGGCTGGCCGTCGTCTTCTAAGCCTTGCAGGTTTTCTACTACTTCCATGGGGGCACCCGAGCGGATGGAGAAGTCGATGAGTTCGTCCTTGGTGGCAGGCCAGGGGGCATCTTCCAGGTAGGAAGCGAGTTCGAGGGTCCAGTACATAGTAGGAGAAAAGAAGTGGCGTGAAAAAAGGTTTGTAAATGTAAGCCGCCAAGTCGACAACGGCGCGAGGCCGGTTGGGGTTAGCTGCTGGCGGCGGCAGCTGAGGCGCTAAATAGCGCAATTAGCTCAGTCTTAGTTTGAATCTTGCGCTCAAAGGTGCGAATTTTTCCTTGCAACAGCTGCCGGAACTGGTCATTGGCCGGGGCCGGGCTGAGTTTATCGAGGTTATCGCGCAGCACTTCCAGCTCCTGCTTATCGCTCTCGATAAACTTGCGCAGGGCCGTCACGGCCGTCTGCGCCCGCTCCAGGGGCGACACCGTGACACCCTCGGCTTGGCGCTTGCGCAGGTAGTAGTCCAAGGCGCTCATTTCGAATACCTTGTCACAGGCTAGCATAAAGCGCTGCCACAGCTTATCGGACTCGGGGCCGCGCACGGCGCCGCTTTGCTTCCACTCGGCTTGCAGGTTTTTGGCCTGGGTCACGGCCTGGTTGCTGGGTATGCCCAGCAAGGCCTCGGCCCGGTTGGCCAACTCGCGCTTGCGCAGCAGGCTCTCATCGGCCGAGGAGGGCACGGCCGAGCGGCCTTCCTTGGCGGCGGCCACGCGCTGGCTTTCGATGTGGTTTTTGAGGCGCTCGAAAAAGTGGTTGTTGGCAGCCCGAAACTTGGTCCAGAGCTCGGCGGCCTGCTTTTTGGGCAGGTTGCCGTTGACTTCGCGCCATGCGGTTTGCAGCACTTTTAGTTGGCGCGAGGTAGCCTCAAATTGGTCGGAGTTCTTGAGGTTTTCGGCCTGATATACCAGCTCGCGGTAGCGGTCCACGGTGCGGCGAGCCAGAGCTTTGCGGTCGGTCTGGAAGGCTTTGCGACGGTCGAAAAACAGCTGCACCGCGCCATGGAAACGGTTTTCCAGCTCGTCGGTCAGCTCTTTATCCACCGGGCCGGTTTTCAGCCAGGCCTGGCGCAATTCTTTCACGGTTTCGCTGGCCGAAATCCACTCTACGCTGTTGCTCAGCTCTTCGGCCTGCTGAATGAGGCTGATTTTGGTGGCCAGGTTTTTTTCGCGGTTGCGGGCCACCGATACCTTTAGCTGGTCTTCGGCGTCGCGCAGGCGGCGGTGCAGGGTTTCGTAGTCGCCGAGGCCATCGTGCTGCTTGCTTTGCTCTTGCAGATGAAGAATCTTCATCAGGTAAGAGCCTTGGTTATCAGCGGTTTCGAGGCGGTTTAGCAACTCGTCGACTTTGGCGTGGAAGGCCTCGTAGCGGTGCGCGAAGTAGCGCAGCGCATCGTCGTCGGTATCCTTCACCTGGCCAATACGGCGGGCAGGCTGGCCCAGGGTCGGGCGCAGCCACACGCCCCCGTCTTCCACGTAGCCATAGCGGCGGGCTTCCGTGAGCGGGTGGTCGGGGTGTTCCATTGAAGTCGGGATGTTCAGAAGGGAGTCCGGCCAAATAGAATAGAATCGGGCAGGACTAAAGGAAGAGAATGAAATACAAGTTTACGGGGAAAAGTTGTATTCGCCTACTATTTTGTACTCATTGGGGCTGCGGCGTAGCGGGCGGCTTGCCGTTCTTTGTGGGTGCGCGCGGGCTAGGCCCGCCGGGGTGCTGGCGCAGCCAGCCACCAGCGCGGTTTTTTCAGGTTTACCTCTTCTATTCTCTTCCATGTCCGACCAGCCCACCATCATTTTCAGTATGGCCGGGGTAAGTAAAATCTACCCGCCTCAAAAACAAGTTCTTAAAAATATCTACCTATCGTTTTTCTACGGGGCCAAGATTGGCGTGCTCGGCCTCAACGGCTCGGGCAAGTCGAGCTTGCTCAAGATTATCGCTGGGGTCGACAAGCAGTTCCAGGGTGAAGTCGTGTTTTCGCCGGGCTATTCGGTGGGCTATCTGGAGCAGGAGCCCCAGCTTGACCCCGCCAAAACGGTGCGCGAAGTAGTAGAAGAAGGCGTGGCCGAAACCGTAGCATTACTCAAAGAATACGACGAAATCAACGAAGCCTTCGGGGCCGAGGACGCCGACTTCGACAAGCTGCTTGAGCGCCAGGGCACCGTGCAGGAGCGCCTCGACCACCTCGACGCCTGGAACCTCGACAGCAAGCTGGAGCGCGCCATGGACGCCCTGCGCACCCCGCCCGAAGAAGCCATCATCGGCAACCTTTCGGGCGGTGAGAAGCGCCGGGTAGCCCTCTGCCGCCTGCTGCTACAAGAGCCCGACGTATTGCTGCTCGACGAGCCCACCAACCACCTCGACGCCGAAAGCGTGTACTGGCTCGAGCAGCATTTGCAGCAGTACAAAGGCACCGTAATCGCCGTAACCCACGACCGATACTTCTTGGACAACGTGGCCGGCTGGATTCTGGAGCTCGACCGGGGTACCGGCATTCCGTGGAAAGGCAACTACAGCAGCTGGCTGGAGCAAAAAACCGACCGCCTGGCCAAGGAGGAAAATTCGGAAAGCAAGCGCGCCAAAACCCTTCAGCGCGAGCTGGACTGGGTGCGCATGTCGCCCAAAGCCCGCCAGAGCAAAGGCAAAGCCCGCCTCGCCAACTACGAAAAGCTGGCCAGCGAAGAAGCCAAAGACAAAGAGCAGAAGCTCGAGCTCTTCATTCCCGATGGCCCGCGCCTGGGTGCCCAAGTCATTGAGGCCGAAGGTCTGCGCAAGGCATTCGGTGACAAGCTGCTGTTTGACAACCTGTCGTTTTCGCTGCCGCAGGGTGGTATCGTGGGCATCATCGGGCCTAACGGCGCGGGCAAAACCACGCTTTTCCGCATGATAACCGACCAGATGCAGCCCGACGCGGGCACCTTCGAGGTCGGCCCCACGGTGCAAACGGCTTACATCGACCAGCAGCACGATTCGCTCGATGGCAGCAAGTCGGTGTTCGACACCATCACGGGCGGCACCGAAACCATGCTGCTCGCCGGCCGGCCCGTCAACTCGCGGGCCTACGTCAGCAAGTTCAACTTCGGCGGCGGCGACCAGGAGAAAAAGGTGGGCACGCTCTCGGGCGGTGAGAAAAACCGTGTGCATCTGGCCATGACCCTCAAGCAAGGGGCCAACCTGCTGCTGCTCGATGAGCCCACCAACGACCTGGACGTGAACGCCATCCGGGCCTTGGAAGACGCGCTGGAAAACTTCGCTGGCTGCGCCGTTATCATCAGCCACGACCGCTGGTTTCTGGACCGGCTGGCGACCCACATTCTGGCCTTTGAGGGCGACTCGGAGGTGGTGTGGTTTGAGGGCAACTTCACGGACTATGAGGAAGCCAAGCGCAAGCGCCTCGGCGATGTGGAGCCCAAGCGCGTGCGGTATAAGAAGCTCGGGTAAGCCTGGCTTTAAGGCTTCTATAACGTGTCGATAGATTTCTCTCAGGTATTCGAGCCGTTGGCGGCCCACGGCCCGCTGGTGTACTTCTGCTACTGCCCCGCCGATGGCCAGGTGCTGTACGTGAGTTCCAGCTACGAGCCAGTGCTGGGCGGACACGTGGCGGCCGTCAACGACGAGCTGCCTGGGTGGCTGGCGGCCCTGCACCCCGACGACCGCACCTACCTGGCCGAGTGCCTGGCGCACGTTGCCACGGGCGGCCAAGTGCAGGACGTGCTCCTGCGCTTGGCCCGCCCCGGTGGCGGCACCCGCTGGCTGAGTATGACGGCCGCTCGCTACCAGCCCGTGGCCGATGCGCCGCTGTTATTGAGCGGCTACGTGCAAGACGTGACGCTGGCGCAGGAGATTCTGGAGAATGCCAATCGCTACCAGGCCAAGAAGAATTCCATGCTCGAAATTCTCTCGCACGACCTGGCTGGCCCCTTGGTACTGGCCGAGCAAATGACGGACTACCTCGCCGAGCGGGTAGCCGTACTGGCCGACCCGCAACTCAACAAAATGCTGGAAAGCATGCGCCGGTCTTGCCAGGAAGGCGTGACGCTGATTCGGGATTTTGTGGACCAGGAGTTTCTTGAATCGGCCAATATCGACCTCAAGCTGACGCGCCTCGACCTGGCCGCGCACCTGCGCGACATCCTCGACAACTACCAGCAGCGCCAGCACGCGGCCGGGCATTATTTCTACTTTGAGGCATCGCACCCAAGCATCTACGCCGATATTGATGATAACAAGTTCTTGCAGGTTATCAATAACTTGCTGGGCAACGCCTTGAAATTTACCCCCGATGGTGGGCACCTGCGCGTGCAGCTAAGCCAGCACCCGCGCCACCTGCTCGTGACGGTGGCCGACGATGGCATTGGCATTCCGGCGGCCATGCAGGCGCGGCTGTTTGAGCGGTTTACGCAGGCACGGCGGCCGGGCCTGCGCGGCGAAAAAACCACTGGCTTGGGTATGTCCATCATCAAAACCATTGTGGAGCTGCACCAAGGGCGCATCTGGCTTGAGAGTGCGGAGGGACGAGGCACAACTTTTTACATAGAGTTGCCGCTGCCCCGGCTAGATAGGGCATTGTAGCGCGCACCAGCCCCAACTACCAGACGCAAAAAGCCGGTTCTCTGGGTAGAGAACCGGCTTTTTTGCGTCTGGTAGTTGGGCTCTATTAAAACGTCAGCCCCGCCGTCACGGTCGTGGTGAAGCGGCTGTTTTGCACCTGCACTACTGGCTGGGTGCCGTCAAGTATGGCGTAGGGGCTGTAATACGTGTTGTAGCGGGTGTAGACCCCGGCCACATCCACGAAGAAATTGCCCTGGCGCAAACCCAGGCCCCCAGTGTAGTAGTTCTGGGCCAGGTTGGTGTACGAGGTGTTCACCGTGGCTGAGCTGTAGGGCGAGCCGTAGCGGGCAAAGCCCAGGCGCACCCGGAAAATATCGAGGCGCGCCTCGCCGCCAAAACGCAGGTTGATGGCATTGCCATAGTCGCGGGCGATATTGGCGTTGTCGGTGGCAAAGCTGGCATTGTCGCCCAGCGTGTTGCTGGGGTCGCTGTCGAGGCGCATGTGCTGGTAGCCCACGTACTCGATATCGCCAGTCAGAAAGCCATATTTACCAACCGTCACGGCCACGCCGCCATTGGCCCGGAAGGGCGTGGTGATGGTATATGCATACTGGTTGGTGCCGGTCGTGGCTTCGTAGTCTTCGGCGGGGAAATTGCCCGAAGCATCAAAGTGAGAATCTATGGTCGAGCTATAGGTGTCGGTCAGGTGCATCCAGGTGGGCGTTTGCACCGAGGCCCCGATGCGCACGGCATCTACCACCCGATAAATCAAACCCAGACGCGCATTGACACCAGCCCCGCTGGTTTGCACCTCGTCGTAGAGCGTGTAGTTGGTGAACGGCGTGGAGGCGTCACTTTCCAGTTCGGTGAAGGCGCGCCGCGAACGGAAATTAGAGGTGACGATGCCCAAGCCCACGCCGATGTACAGCCGGTCGCGGTACGAGCCGCCGTAGGCCAAATCAAACTGCGACATCGAACCCGAGTTTTTCACTTGCTCGCCCTGGGTGATGAGGCCGCGCCGATTCTGCGTCAGCAGCGAATACTGGCGCGTGCGGTTGCGCACCACGCTCGCCGTATCGGTGAGGTACGTGCCAAAAGCCAGCCCGTCGAGGTTGTAGTAGCCATTCTGCGACTGGTCGACCAGGCTGCCGTTGCCAGTGCCTACCAAGGGCGTATTATACTCGCGCAGGCGCTGAAACAGCGAGCGGTTATCGAGCAGCGTACCTTGGTAGTCGGAGCCGGTATTGAAGTCGGCCACCCGCGTAAAGCCAATGGCGAAGGCCCCGCCCTTCCAGTTACTTTCGGAGTTGGCCCGGTTGCGCCGCCCCGAAAACACCGCCCCCCCGCTCAGGTGAAAGCTATTGGCCGTTTGGCTGAGGGCAGAGGTCGTCTGGTTGAGCGTGGTGCCGGGATTAGGATTCACCAGCATGCCCTCGCCCGAGCCAATGCCGACCCCGGGCGTTAGCTGAATTTCTGATTTCTGGTACAGGCCCAGTCCGGCGGGGTTCGAGCTTACGGAGCCATAGTCGGCCCCCAGGGCCACATTGGCCCCCCCAATACTTAGGGTGCGGGCCGAGCCGCCAAATTGTAGCTGCGAGTAGCGTAGCGCGTCGGTGGCATCCTGGGCAAAGCTAGTGCGGGCCGACCCAAGCGCCAGGGGTAGGCACAGCCAGAGAATCCGTTTAGTCATACAGGCAAAAGGAGAGAAAAGGAGCTGGAAAGAGGTAAGAAAAAAGGAGCCGGCCGTGGGGCCGGCTCCTTGCAAAGATGCTTCTGCAAAAGAAAGACCAAAAAAACCGGCCTGCCTAGCGGCCGCGGCGGCCACCGCCCCCGCCGCCACCACCACCGCCGAAGCTGCCACCGCCTCCTCCGCCACCGCCACCAAAGCCACCGCGGCTACCGCCAAACGAAGGCTGTGACGAAGGCTGGTAGCTGCGCTGCTCCATGCGGGGCTGCGAATAGCTGCGCTGCTCGGGCTGCGAGTACGAGCGCTGCGGCTGCGAGAAGCCGCCCTGGCTGCCAGCCTGGCTTGCGCCACCATTGCTCGGGTTCGAGAACATGCCGCGGAAGAAGCCCCCACGCTGGCTTTGCGGAGCAGCCGTTCCTGCGGCCGACTCGGCGGTGCGGGGCTGGTTGTAGCCGTTATTGCTACCGTTGTTCATGCGGCCCCAGTTGCCACGGCCATTATTCGCGTCGGGAGAGCCAGGCGAGTTGGGGTTCACAGTGGTGCGGTCAAACCGACGCCCGGCATCGGCAGCCGATGCAGCAGTGGCCGGATTGCCACCCACGTACCCGCCGGTAGATTGGTTGCCGCCCGGCGCCGTAGGCCGGGTAAAGCCGGAGGAAGCGCCACTGGTCATGCGGCCGCCGGGCACATTCGAGCCTGCGGTGCCACCGCCCGGTGCTACTATGCCACCCGAGGTAGCGGCATTGACAGCCCGGCTTTCGCGCCGGCCCACCATAATGCTGCCCCGGTCATAGCCATTGGTGTAGCGGCCATTTACGATGTCTTGCTTGTACACGTAGCGGCGGGCCCCGCCGTAGCCGTAGCCATCGCCATAACCACCACCGTAGCCGTAGCCGCCGCCATACCCATAGGGGTAGCCATAGGCATAGCCAGGGTAGCCGTAGCCGCCGTAAGGATAGCCAAAGCCGCCAAACCCACCAAAGCCATAGCCAAACCCGATGCTAAAGCCCGAGCCGTAGCCGTAGGGCGAGTAAAACGGTGAGTAGAAGGGGTCATAAAACCCAGCATAGCCGGGGTAGCCGTAGCCAAAGGGGCTATACCCCCCAAAGCCACCGCCATAGCCGTACCCAATGCTCAGGCCCGAGCCATAGCCGTAGGGCGAGCCATAAAACGAAGGCGATACCGACCAACTGGGGGTGTAGTTGTAGGAGCTAACGCCCGGCCCGGTGTAGGGCTGGCCAAAGCCGCTAGGCGAGGCCGAGTTGTAGCTGCTGTAATTATTATCGTAGTAATCGGTGCCGCTAGCCGTGCCCGACTGTGCCGTGCCACCCTGGTAGTCGGGGTTAGCATTTTCGTCGGCCGGGGCCTGCGTGGTGGTAGTGGCCGCGCCATAGCCGCTATTCGTGCCGTAGTTGCCATTCTGGTAGCCAGTGCCGGCTGGGGCGGTGGCTACCGTGGTGCGGTCCTTGGAGGAATAGTACACGCCGTCGTCCTCCGTAGAGGTCACGGCCCCGGTGGTGGCGCACCCGCCCAGGGCGAGTAAAGCCAGCGCCGGTAGGGCTGAAGTGAGAAGATTCTTCATGACTGAAAAAAGGCAAAATCAGCCAGCGGCTGAGTGGGATAGTAAAAAAAACGTCGCGCGCGTGGAGGGTACGTGAAGCCTGCTAACGTAGCCAGGCCGAACAAGATACAGTGCAAAAGAAGATTCCGCCCGGCGCTCGTTACTAGTAACGTAATTTCGCCCCAAAACGGTGCCTTTATTTCGAAGTTACTTGACACAAAACCTGTACCAGTTTCGACCGGGCGACTGCCCGCGCCGACCAACTGGGCGTTAGATGCCTGATATGAGCAAAAAGTTGCCTACCCGCCAGGAAGATTACTCCGCTTGGTACAACGAACTAGTGAAGCGCGCCGGCCTGGCCGAAAATTCGGCCGTGCGCGGCTGCATGGTCATCAAGCCCTACGGCTATGCCATTTGGGAAAAAATGCAGCGCCAGCTGGACGATATGTTCAAGCGCACCGGCCACGAAAATGCCTACTTCCCGCTCTTCGTGCCCAAGAGCCTGTTTGAGGCCGAGGAAAAAAATGCCGAAGGCTTCGCCAAAGAGTGCGCCGTGGTGACCCACTACCGCCTCCAAACCGACCCTGACCGGCCCGGCAAGCTGCGCGTGGACCCCAACGCCAAGCTCGAAGAAGAGCTCATCGTGCGCCCCACTTCGGAGGCCATTATCTGGAGCACCTACAAGGGCTGGATTCAGAGCTACCGCGACTTGCCGCTGCTCATCAACCAGTGGGCCAACGTGGTACGTTGGGAAATGCGCACGCGCCTGTTTCTGCGCACCGCCGAGTTTTTGTGGCAGGAAGGGCACACCGCCCACGCCACCGACACGGAGGCCGTGGCCGAAACCCGCCAGATGCTCGACGTGTACGCCGAGTTTGCCGAGGAGCACCTAGCCCTGCCGGTGGTGAAGGGCGTAAAAACCCCCAACGAGCGCTTTGCCGGGGCCGTGGACACGTACTGCATCGAGGCCCTGATGCAGGATGGCAAGGCCCTGCAAGCCGGCACCAGCCACTTCCTGGGCCAGAATTTTGCCAAGGCGTTTGATGTGCAGTTTGCCAACAAAGACGGCGTGCGCGACTACGTGTGGGGCACCAGCTGGGGCGTGAGCACCCGCCTGATGGGCGCGCTCGTAATGGCCCACTCGGACGACGAAGGCCTGGTGCTGCCGCCCAAGCTGGCCCCGATTCAGGTGGTTATTATTCCGATTTATAAAACCGGCGAACTGGACGCGCTCATCGAGCGCATCCGCCCCATTCAGCAGGGCTTGATAGCGCGCGGCATTTCGGTGAAGCTCGACGCGCGCGACACCGAGCGCCCCGGCTTCAAGTTTGCCGAGTGGGAGATGAAGGGCGTGCCCGTGCGCCTGGCCATCGGGGCCCGCGACCTCGACGCCGGCACCGTAGAGGCCGCCCGCCGCGACACCAAGCAGAAGTTGCAATTGCCGCTCGCCGACGTGGTCGATAGCGTAGATAAATTGCTGAATGATATTCAGTTCAGCATCTACGAAAAGGCCAAGGCTTACAAGCTAGCCCACACCACCCGCGTCGAAACCTACGACGAGTTTAAGGCGGTGCTCGACGGCAAAGGCGGCTTCGTGGTGGCCCACTACGATGGCACCTCCGAAACCGAGGAGCTCATCAAGGAGCAAACCAAAGCCACCGTGCGCTGCCTGCCCCTCAACGAGGCTGATGAGGATGGCGTGTGCATCGTGACCGGCAAACCGAGTGCGCGCCGGGCGTGGTTTGCGCGGGCGTACTAACGTTGGCGGTTTCCGTAAAAACAAACGAAGCACCTGGGGCAACCCAGGTGCTTCGTTTGTTTTCATAGCTTGCTTCTCTACAACTGCCTGATTAGCCGTATGGCGTCGGCTTCGCTCACGGCCGTGAGCGTGGGCGTCACGACCAAGCCGTTGCTGGTTGTAATTGGTTGGGTGCCAAAATAGAGCTGGCCATCAATTGATTGCAGTACGGCCACTACCATATTGGCCCCAAGGGGTAGCTGGCCCTGCCCGCGATTGGGGACAGCGCCTGGGTACAGGCGCACCAACCCATTGAGGCCAACTGGCCGCAGAAAAACATAGCTCGAACCAGTGCTAGGAGCTGTGATGGCAGGCGTCTGCACTGTCACGACGCCAAGCTGGGCGGTTTGGTAGATGCTCCAAAGCTGGTCGACATTCCACCAACTCACCGAATCCAACGGAGTAGGCATAGTATAAGACGTAATGGTAGCGCTGCCAGTGCCGTTGCTACGCACCGTGTCGCCCGAAGCAGGCCGCGACCAACCCGCCGAGTCGGGCACTGCTGCCGCTAGCCGCTGCCACACCAGCTGCCGGCCCCCGGCGGCACCCGCGGGAGTCGGCGAGTTGACTACCACGCGGGATACGCCCGGTGCAAGCCGCAGCCGGGTGCCATTCTGCCACACCTGAATGCTGAACTCGCCCCCCGAAATCAGCAGCCGGCGGGTGCCGACTACTTGCGTGGGCATGTTGCTCAGTACCATATCGGGCACTGAGTAGATTTCGCGTATCCGCACCTGGGCCGTGCCAGCGGCTGCCGTGCCATTGGGCAGCAAAAACCTGCTGCCCGGAAAGGTGATAGTAGCGCCGGCACTGGTGGTGATAACTTGGTTGCCAACAGTAGGCCCTAGGGTCAGCGTGAAGCTTTGCACGGGCACCCCGTTGCGTAGCGTAAATTCTGCGAGGGTCAGGTTGGAAGTGGCCGGCGTGGCGGGCGCGCAGTCCACCACATCATCCTTGCGGCAGCCAGCCGCCGCCAGCAGCCCAGCCAGGCCGAGCAAAAGCAATAAACGGTTCATAAGAAAGGTCAGGAAAAAAGGAGAGAAAAAGGGCAATTGCACCAGGTAAAGCAGCCGGCCGGCCTACTTCAAGGCTTAGCGCAAGTCCCAGGAAAAACCAGTGAGCAGCCCCAGGCTCCAGGGCTGGCGGCGTGTGAAGCCCACCGCATCACTGCGCACAAAAGGTGTGGCTATGTAGCGCCCTGTGGGCTGCACCACCAAGTGCCAGCGCGAAGCCGGCCCGCCAAGCCGGTAGCGCACATCGAGCCCCAGGCTAAAGGCCAAACTCAACGAACGATAGGGGCTCGTGCGGGCCGAGTCGGCGGGGTACACCTGCTGCTGGCAGCCGCAGTCGCTGCCTTCGGTGCTGCGGCCCCCCATGTACCAGCCGAGCTCGGCCCCGGCCAGCAGGCCCACGGCCAGTCGCCCACGGGGCACCCCCAGCGCATAAGTAAACTGCACCGGCACCGTAAGCAGGCGGTAAGTATCGCGCTGATGAACAGTGGTGTAAGAGCTGGAATCCTTGACGGATAGCGCCAGCCGCGTGGCATACTCGTGGTAGCCCACGCCCGCCGCCACCGCCCAGCGGCCCGACAGCACCCGCCGCACCTGCACCTGCGCGCCCAGTCCCAGCGCCGGCCGCTCGAGCCGGGCAAAATCGGGGTGGCCCGCCGCCAGTGTTGGGGCGGGGCTGAGGGTGCGGTAGCTCAGGGTGGGGCCCGCCAGCAGCAGCACTGACCACCGCCGCACCGCGTGCGCCGGAGGCGTGGAATCGGGCCGGGCGGCCGGGATAGTCGGCCGGGCCGACTCGGGCAGGAGCAAGCTCGTTTGTTTCAGCGCGAGCAGGTCGATTGCCGCGCCGCGCTCGGTGGCGGCTAGCCGCCCGAGCGGCGAGGCCGCTCGGGTAGCAGAGGTGCGAGCGAGCGTAGCAGCGGCATTGGTAGGCGCACCTGCTACCGCTGGGCCGGGTAGGTCGGCCGGCTGGCCAAGGCGATAAGTTGCCAGGCCCCGATGCAAGCGCCGCTGGCTCGCTGGTAGGCGGGCGAGTGTTGCCGCAATAGGGTGTAGTCGGGTTTTAGGGTGTAATCGGGTTTTATTGCCCACCAACGCCACCTTGCCAGCCGTCGGCAGGCTGGTCGCAGCAGATTGGCCAGTGACTATAGTTGCTTTGCGGCTTGCCCGCTGCGCACCAGTAAGGCTACGGCCCCCGGCCAGCCGGACTGTGGCGTGGCGTGAGGCCGGCCGCAAGGTAGCAGCCGTTGCCTTGTGGTTAGCAGCGTACGCCGCATCTCGCGGGGCGCTTGCCTCGGCGGTTCGGCGGCGCATGTGGCTGTTGGCAGCCGCGAGGGCAGGCGTCAGCTTCTGCGCACTTGCGGCGGTGCTGGTTAACTGCCGTTGCCGCGCTACGGGTAGCCCTGCTATAGAAGCTGCTACGGACGATTTTTTGCCGCGCTGGCGTGTCGACCCAGCCGCCGAAACCGCTGGTGCCAGTCCCTTCGCAGAGGCTGTGGCGAGCCGGGTGGCCGCGCTGGTTGTTGTGGGTAGCGTTGCTGCCAGCGGGTGGCTGGTGCCAGTAGCTGCCGGGCGGGTGGGCGTAGTGGCGTTGCTAGCTGAGTTATTGGTTGTCAGCGTATTATTTCTGGGTAATGAGGCATTGGCTGCGCTAGCTGAATTATTGCCTGCCAGCGTATTATTCTCAGGTAAGGAGGCAGTAGCCGCTCGATGAGCCATTGGCTGGGCGGTAGTCCCACGCTGGCCGTACCGCTCGGCCAGCACGCCTACCAGCAGCACGCCAAACAACAGCGCCAGCAGCGGCAGCAAGCGCCGGGGCCGCCGCCACCACGGCCGCGGGGCGGCCACGCGCTGCCGAATGGCTGCCCACGCCGCAGGCGGCGGGGTTTCGCCATAGTCGCCCAGGCGCTGGCGCAGGGCCGTCAGCAGCGGGTCCGGCGTCTCATCGTCGGGCGGAGTAGGGGTAGAGCCAGGTTTCATGAATGACAGGGAGCATGATTATGGAGGCGCAGGCGCTGGGCCAGCAGCTGGCGGCCGCGGGCCAACTGCGATTTGCTGGTGCCCTCCGAAATGCCCAGCAGCTGCGCTATTTCGGCGTGGGTATAGCCTTCGATAGCATATAAATTGAGTACGGTGCGGTAGCCGGGGGGCAAGGCCGCGAGGTGGCGCAGCAAGTCCTCGGCGGCCAGCGTCTCCAGGGCCGAGGGCTCGGGGCTGGGCAGGTCGGCGGCGTGGTCGTCGAGGTCGGCGACCCCGGCGGTGGTGGGGTGGCGCAGGCGGTGCTGCTCCACGGCGTGCAGCGAGGTGTGCACGGCTATGCGCCGCGCCCAGGCCTCAAACGGCCCCTCGCCCCGGTACTGGTCGAGGCGGGTAAAGATTTTGACGAATGTGTTTTGCAGCGCATCCTCGGCTTCGGCCCGGCTGGGGCAATAGCGCAGGCACACGCCCATAAGCTGGTAGGCCAGCTGATTATAGAGCCGAAACTGCGCCGCTTCCTCACCCCGGCGGCAGGCCGCCAGCAAGGCTTCAGAAACAGTAGCAGTCATAACAGCCATAGAAAAATCAGCCAGTAGCCAGCCCCGGTAGCAGTGGCATTCGGGGGCTTGACCGGCGGCCGGCGCCGGGGGTTGCGTGGGCCACTAAAAATAGATAGTGAGGGCAGTTAAGCCGTTTGAGAATGCGCTGCCTGACGGATGCGGTTTATTCGGCTTCCCGATTGGCTTCAGCAGCAAGGCTGGCCCCCGCCGCGAAACCGGATAAGTTATAGCACAAGCTGGGGTTTAAAGCCGCCCACCCGCCGCCCGGCCGCAACCTACGCGCGCCAGGCCAGTTAACTACCCGCTATACTAGCCAAAGGCCGCGGCGCGTTGGTGCCAAGGCTGCCGGCTGGGCAGCGGGGTTTATTTCTAACTTATTCAAGCTCTATCTTATGAAAGCTCTGGCACTTCCGGCAGTCGCGCTGCTCACTCTCGCCCTCGCCCCCAAGGCGCACGCCCAGTTTGGCATAAAAGGAGGCATCAACGTGGCCGAGCTACAAGGCCGCTCGGGCGAAGACGCCACTTACAAAACGTTTTACCACGTTGGCATTCTGTATCAGGCGCACTTGCTGGGGCCGCTTTCCATTCAGCCCGAGGTGCAGTACTCGGTGCAGGGCGGTGGCCTCAAAGGGGCTTTCACCGACTACGATACCAAGCTGCACTACTTCACGGTGCCCATTCTGGCCAAAATCACCGTTGGGCCCGTCTTTATCGAGGCCGGCCCGCAGTTTGGTTACCTCGTCAGTGCCAACCAGGATGGCAAAGTGCAGATTAGCTCCACCAACGGCAACCCCGGCTACGGCCAGGTCAACGACCAGTCAGCCACCGACCAGTACAAGCGCGCCGAGTTTAGCCTAGCAGCCGGGGCAGGCCTCAAGTTCAGCGCCCTCTCCATCGGCGGCCGCTTCGTAGCGGGCCTCAACGACATCAACGATGCCAAGAACCTGAGCGGCATCAACGACCCGCGCTTGCAAAACCGGGTTTTTCAGATTTACGCGGCCATTCAGTTTGGTAAGTAGCGGGTAGCGGCCACTATACCTGCCCCTGCACAGCAGCTCGGCGAGCGGGGTAGTTATAGTAAAAGTCGTATTTTTAGCGGCCTTATGTATTCAACCTGCCCCTTAAGCCGCTCATTAGGCTTTTGCTGGGTTTATCCTGAAGCTGGAACTGCTACCTTATGCTACCTGCGCGCCGAAGAAAAATAGCTTACTATACCATCAACGACCCCCTGGACAAACGGTCCTGGTCCGGCATCACATACTACCTGGGCAAAACCCTCCAGCAAAACGTGGGCGACGTGGACTTTTTGGGGCCGGTGCCCATTCCGTGGGCACTCGATAAAGCCTGCCGGGCCCTGCAAAAAACCTCGCGCCTGCTCTTCAAAAGCGAATGGATACCCAAGTATAGTCTGCTCAAAAACGTGTACGCCGCCTGGTACCTGGGCCGCAAAATGAAGGGCCAGCAGTACGATTTCGTGTTGGCCCCCTCGGCCGCCCCCGAGCTTGCTTACCTCAGCACCAGCGTGCCCATCATCTACTTCGGCGACGCGACTTACAAGATTTACAGCGAAACCTATGCCAAGGAGTTTGCCAACCTGGGCGCGTTCTCGCGCTGGGAGGGCAACCACCTCGAAAACAAGTCGCTGCACAAAAGCCGGTTTGCCATCCTCACCTCGAACTGGGCCGCCAACTCGGCCCTCCGCGACTACCACATGCCCCCCGACCGGGTGGAGGTGATGCTGCTGGGGGCCAACATCGAGCAAGCGCCCGACCGCGCCGTTATCTACCAAAAGTTCGAAAACCCCACGCTCACCCTGCTGTTTCTGGCCGTGGACTGGGACCGCAAGGGCGGCAAGCTGGCCTACGATGCTATGCTCGCGCTGCACCAGCAAGGCATTAAAGCTAAGCTCATTGTGTGCGGCTGCACCCCGCCGCCGCAGTACCAGCACCCCAGCCTGGAGGTGATTCCCTTCATCAATAAAAACCTGGCGTCGGACTACGACCTGTTTGTGAAAACTCTGTCTTCCACGCACTTCCTGCTGCTGCCCACCCGGGCCGACTGCTCGCTGCTGGTGGCCATGGAGTCCAACTCCTACGGTGTGCCCGCCATTACTACGCGCGTGGGCGGCGTGCCCGATGTAGTGCTCGACGGCGTGAATGGCTACTGCCTGCCCCTAACCGCCGAGGGCCCCGCGTACGCGGCCACCATCGCCGAAATCTACGCCGACCAGCCCCGCTACCGGCAGCTGGTCGAGTCGAGCCGCAAGCGCTTCGACGAAGACCTAAGCTGGGCCAAGTGGACCGAGCTGTTTGAGAACGCCCTGCAACGGCACCAGTTGTAAGGCTGCGGGCAAATAGGTCAGTTTCGGAACTGATGGATTGAATTAAAAATGATAAATGATAAATTAAAAATCTGACAGTTAGATTTTTAATTTATCATTTTTAATTTTTAACTCCCGTTAAAAGTGCGTGCTAATCTGGAAACCGCTCTGGGTCGCGTGAAAAGCTGCGTCGCTAATCACTGGCCTTAGCCGGCTTAATGCCCACGTTGCGAATGTTCACGAACCGGCCCAGGGTGTCAAACCAGAAGGGCGCGCCCAGCATCATGGCAAAAGCCGTGAGTAGCCAACTGCCCAGCACGCGCCACCACGACCACCCGGCGGGGTGGCCAATCTGGCCCGTCGCCTTATTCAGCGTCCAGCGCTGGGCGTAGGCTGGCATCCCGTAGTCGTCGGCCGAGGGCGTCCAGTTGCAGGGAAAAGGCTTGGCATACCCGCGCTTAGCATCTTTTACGACGGTCGTGGTATCGTCGGGCACGGTGCTTACATCGCGCCATCGCAGCCAGCCCAGCGGCAGGCTCACCTGGGGCACGGCAGCCAGCGTGTTCTCAAAAGCTTTCACCGCCACCGAATCCAGCCGGCCCTGCTGGGCGCGGCGTAGGCTATCGGCCACTCTATCGGTGGGGTCATATGCCGTTCCGGTTGGGGCGGGGCCCTGGCTGGTCTTAATGCCCAGGTCTACCAGCGCGGTGCGGGCCTTGGCGTTGGCCGAGTCGAAGATGAAGTGGGCCAGCCGCACGGTATCTACATCGGCCAGCACGGCCACCACCAGCCCGGCCAAAAACAGCCACTTGCGGTTGTCGCGCTTGTACCAGCCACTCATGCGGCCCCCAAATTCCCGAAACCACAGCTCGATATTTTTCTGAAGGTTTTGGCTTTGGTCTTCGGCCGTGCCCGCCGTCATCGCATTGAGATAAAGCGGCGTTAGCAAGCCCACCAGTGTGCTTTGCGTGGCCGCCAAGGCCGCCAGCCCCGCCTTAAACTGGTCAATAACCGGCACCGCCGCGGGCAAATTGCCAGCAGGCGCGGGCAGCGGGGCCGCCGCGCTCACGTGCGCAATAAGTGTTTGCGCGAACAAGGTTTCGCTCACATAAGCAGGCCAGCGGCTAATGCCCAGCGCGCGCATGAGGGGGTTTTGGCCCTGTGCCGACGACATAAGCGCCTGAATGGGCGCGGCCAGGTAAAAGGCATCGCGGGCGGCCAGCCCCAGCGCCGTACCCAAGTGGTCGTATAAGTAGCGGCCCCGGCTATTGAGTGGCCCCGCCACCAGCTCCGTCAGCGAAAGCGTGAGTTGGCTGAACACCAGGTACAGCACAATCATCGAGATAATGCTGTCGAAGAAAGGATTATTAAACATAAGCGGGCAGGGGTGGTGAGCGGGTGGGCCCGCGCAGGCAGGCCGGGCAGTAGGCGGCAGGTGCCAGGGCGGAGGTTGGTTGTGTTGCGCCCACCAGCCCGCTAGCTGTGCTGGCAGGGCATCAAGCCATCACTGCCGGCACCACGTGCTCGCCGGCGTGCCGCTCCATTAGCAGGTCTTGTACTTGCCTGATAATCTTGGTTTTTGACACATTCTTGCCGGGGCAGCCCTTGTGCGTGGTCAAGGGGTCTTCCTTGTGCAGCTTCAGGGTGATAGGGTCGAGGCCGAGCACGGCCGAGAGCGAGGCAATGGCCGCCACCGCGTGCTCCTGCACTTTCTGGCCCCGGCCGGTGTCGAAAGGCTCGGTGCCGTACTCGCCCAGCATCTCGATGCCAATGGCCAGCTTGTTCCAGCTCGGCGAGTGCACCCCCGACACGGTGAGCGGCGTGAACACCCAAATCTGGCAATCGTCGATGAACAGGTGCGGGCCGGCGCTCCACTTCTGGTCGTCGCGGTAGTAGCTCTCCAGACCCCGAATGTGCTGCTTGGTGAGGCCATCGGGGCGCTCGCCCAGGCTAGGCACGCTGGTGTTGTGCAGCACAATAAAGCTGGGCCGCCACTGCAGCCAGTGCAGCAAGTGGCAATACTGGTCGAATGTGGCCGGCGAAAAGCTCGCCCCGATAATACCTTTCCAAGTGCCCATGCGTGAAAAAAAACTAAGGGTTATTCCTCTAGTAGAGAGGCGCAAAGCACGCACTGCCCAGCCTTGCCCGCATCAGTGCCAGCCCTGAAAAACCCTCAGGCTACCATACCCTGGCGCAGGGCCCACGCCACCAGCCCCGCCAGCGTGCGCGTGCCCGACTTCTGGAGCAAGGCGCGGCGGTGGCTTTCCACGGTGCGCACGCTCAGGTAGAGGTGGTCGGCTATTTCCTGGTTGCAGTGGTCGTCTACCACCAGGCGCAGCACCTCCATTTCGCGGGGACTAAAGCGGGTGGGGGCTGGCCGCAGGGTGCGGGCCGGCGGGCTTTGGCAGGGGGTATCGTCGAGCCAGGGGGCCAGGGCGGCGGCCAGGTAGCTGGGCGCAATGTGCCGCGGCATCAGCAGGCGCGGTGGGGCGGGGGTGGCCATTTGGGGGTGGCTGCTGGTGGCCAGCAGTAGCAGCCGCTGCCCCGGCCGCGCCTGGTGCAGGTGGTGCAGCAGCGTGGGCAGCGCCCGCCCCGGCAGCCCCTCATCCAGAATAAGTACCTGAAAAGACTGGGCCCGCACCAAGTCTACTAGCTGGCTGGCATCGGCCGTGAGGGTGAGCGGTAGTGTGGGCCACTGCTCATGCAGCAGCGCCACCAGGCCCGTGCGGTACAGCGTGGGCTCGGCGGCCACTAATACGGCCGGGTAGGAGGTTTTCATGGGGTGAAAGGGATGAAAGCCGGTGGCCCGTGCGCGCCCACGTGCCAGCTGGTTTGGGTCGGCTGCGCGCGGGCCGAAGGGAAAAGCAATTCGAATGTACTTATTTAAATAGTAAATTTAAATAGTTTAATATTCAAAACCATTAAAACTTGAAATATATCCACGAAAAAGCCCCTTCTCCGGGCTGGAAAAGGGGCTTTGGGGCAAACAGCCAGCCGTAGCTGGCCGCTAGTAGAGGGTGGGCAAAGCGGCCCCGATGTGCAGGCGGGTACCGTTGAGCAGCGGCCCGCCGGGGTCAAAATCGAGCAGTAGCGTCCGGCGCGGCGGCTGGCCGTCATGAGCCAGCTCCTCGACCGTGCCCGTGAGAGCCAGCGGCGGCTGCCCCTCGGCTATCAGCGTAATGGCCAGGGCCGTGTGCAGCGCATACGCCAATAATACTTCTGCCTCGGGGGCAGCGGGCACGGCCAGCACACCCAGGCCCGGCACGCGGAAGCTGGTTTCGAGCGCAAGCGTAGTGAGGGGCTCGGGCATAAGGTGGCTGCCGAAGGCGTACTTATTCCTGCCCGACTTTCTTGATAAAGCCCTTGTGCTTGCCCCGCTGCTTGATGCGGGTGCCTTCCAAAATCTGCAGCTCAATTTCCAACGGCGCGCAGCCCGTAATCAGAAACTCCTGGGGCGCGAAGCCCGCCGAGCTTACCTGCAAGTGCGGCGCGGTGGTGGGCACGGCCGGCAGGTCGAAGGTAAAGTAGCCCTCGTCGTTGGTGGTGCGGGCCACGTAAGTGCCTTTTACCATGACGGTAGCGCCCACGAGCGGCGTGCCGGTGGTCGATTTGAGGTGGCCGCTAAACGAGCGGCAGTTCATTTGCACGGGCAGGGGCGCTTGGTTGGCCGTGGCGGGTGTGGTTTGGGCGGCCGCGGGCTGGGTCAGTAAAAACCCGCAGGCGGCTAGCGGCAGAAGGAAGGAGTAATTCATCAGCTAAATATAGAAGTAAAAGGTATTGAAGGGCCAAGGCTAAGAGTAAGGTTGATGCAGCCTCCGGGCTGTATACAAGTATTTTGCCAAGTTGCTGCTTAGCTTACTAAAAAGCCAGCCGAGCGCCGCCCGCGCTTACAAAGCGGCGGCGGGCGCGCTCACTTCGTACGCGGCCAGCTGCTCGGCGGTCAGGTTACCGTTTAGCCATTCGGGGTCGAGGTTGGCCCCCAGCTTTTTGTAGAAATTGATGGCCGGCTCGTTCCAGTCGAGCACTTGCCACTTCATGCGCTGCGCGCCGGTGCGGCGGGCCTCGGCCACCACGGCATCAAACAGCAGGCGGCCGTAGCCGCCGCGCCGGGCCGCGCCCGTTACCACTAGGTCTTCGAGGAAAAGCATGCGACCCTTCCAGGTAGAGTAAGCCGTGTAATACAGCGCCAGGCCCAGCAGCTCGTCGCCGCTTTCGAGCACGAAGAATCCAAAAATGGGAGCCGGGCCGAAGCCGTCTTGGCGCATCATTTCCAGGGTGTTGGTTACTTCGTGCGGGGCGCGCTCATACTCGGCCAGCTCCTGAATGAGGGCCAGCACGCGGGGCAAGTCGTCTTCGCGCCCCCGGCGCAAGTGGAAAGTAGTAGTCATCAATGAGCAAGTATCAATGAGCAATCAATAGGCGAATAGCTAAAAACAACAATGAGCAACGAGCCTTGCTGCTGGCTACTTCTCGAAGAAACAGCTAGCGAGCCTGCTCATTGCTCATTGTCAAGTGCTCATTATCAATTACATCTGGGGCTGCATCTTTTTGATGTCTTCCGTGGCGTTCTGGGCATTCAGCTCGCGGTTGGGGTCGTTGGCGGCTGGCGTGGCGGCTTTGGCACCTTTGGTGGTGTCGGGGGCGGCGGGCAGGGGCGGCAGCGGGGCAGTGGCCACGTCGTCGTCGGTGTCGTTGGCGGGGCTGCAGGCGGGCAGCGTAAACAGCAGGGCCGCCGAGGCGAGCAGCGCGGGCAGGAAGCGGTTGGTCATCATGAAATAGAAAGCCGGAATTAAGGCCGCAAGTTACGCAAAGTGAATGAGTGAATGAGTGACTTGGTGAATGACACTAACTCACTCATTCACTCATTCACCACCTCACCGCCGCCGCCAGCAGTACTACGCGGGCCGTCCAGGCCAGGGTGCGGAGCCAGTTGGTGCGGGTGAGGCCGTCGAGGGCGATGTAGTTGTAGCCACTGGCGGCGAGGCGGTTGTGAAACGGCACCGAAATAAAAAACGTGACCAGCCACACCACTACTACCAGCGCCAGCTGCCCCAGGGCCCGGCCTGCGCCCCAAGTGGGGTAGGTGGCCCAGGCCAGCCAGGCGGCCAGCGCTAGCTCCAGCACCATGGGGGCGGCCACTACGTAGCCCATGCGCCGGGTGTGGGCGGCGTGGTAGCGGGCAAATTCGGGTTTGCCCACCAGCATCAGGGCGGGATACACCACCAGTTGCACCACCCAGCACGCGCCAGCAAGGTAAGCGGCCAAAATGAGGTTGAGCAGGAGCAAGGTTGGCAAGGTCATGGTAAAGCAAAAAGGTAGGAAAGCGCTAACGGCTTTTTACGCAGCCGGGCTACCGGTCGCCGGGCCGCAAGGGTTAATGAGAAGCTCATGAAAGCCAGGTGGAAAAGCCTTATTTTTGCAGACTTTTTTGCCCGCCCTTTTACGTCTTTTCTTCTGAAACTCTCTCTACTTACGCTGGGCGCGCTGCTGCTGGCCGGCAAAGCCTTGGCCCAGGGCGGCGTGACGCCGCCCGCCAGCACCCTGCCCGCCCAGCAGCCCGCTGCCGCCTCGGCCCAAACGCCCATTCACCACGAGCACGACGCGGCCCAAAAATGGAGCGTGCACTTTCAGCAAACCATCATTCAGCAGTGGCACAATGACCTGAGCCCGCGCTACGCCGGCCCCTTCAGCCTGCAAGCGCGCGAGCAGGCCAAGCTGTCGCTCACCACCACCGCCTTTATCGGGCGCAAGCTGTGGAAAGGTGCGGCCGTGTACTTCAACCCCGAGGTGGCGGGCGGCAGCGGCCTGAGCGGGGCCACCGGCATCGGGGGCGCCCCCAACGGCGAAACCTTCCGCATCGGTAACCCCGAGCCGCAGGTGTACGTGGCGCGGCTCTACCTGCGCCAGCTGTGGGCATTGAGCCAGGAAACCACAGATTTTGAAGACGATAACAACCAGGTTTCGGGCCCGCGCCCCACGCGCTACCTGGCCCTGAACGTGGGCAAGTTCAGCATTGCCGACTACTTCGACCAGAACAGCTACTCGCACGACCCCCGCACGCAGTTCTTCAACTGGAGCCTGATGGGAGCCGGTGGCTGGGACTACCCCGCCAATACCCGCGGCTATACCGTGGGTGCTATGCTCGAGTACGTGACGCCCGCCTTCGCCCTGCGCGGCGGCTTTTCGGCCATGCCCACCGATGCCAACGGCCCCACCCTCGATTTCAACTACCAAAAGGCCAACGCGATAACCCTGGAGCTAACCAAGCCCTACACCCTGGGCGGCCACCCCGGCACAGTGCGCCTACTGGGCTTCCGCAACCAGGCGGCCATGGGCAGCTATACGCTGGCCGTGCGCGATGCCGCGGCCCAGCTCACCACGCCCGACATTACAAGTGTGCGCGCCGACCGCCGCACCAAGTACGGCATCAGCCTCAATGCCGAACAGGAGCTAACGCCCAACGTGGGTGTTTTCGGCCGCCTCAGCTACAACGACGGCCACAACGAAACCTGGGCCTTCACCGAAATCGACCACAGCCTGAGCCTCGGCGTCACGAGTGCGGGCACCCGCTGGAAGCGCCCCACCGACCGTCTCGGCGCGGCCTTCGTAGCCAATGGCATTTCGCCCGAGCACCGCGCCTACCTGGCGGCCGGTGGCTCAGGCTTCATCCTCGGCGATGGCCGCCTTGACTACGGCCTGGAGTACATCGGGGAGATATACTATAGCATAGATTTCCCGCGCTACCACGCCGCATTGAGCCCTGATTATCAGATTGTTTTCAACCCCGGCTATAACACCAGCCGCCTGCCGGGGCCGGTGCACGTGGTGGCGCTACGGGTGCACGTCGAGTTTTAAGGGCGTAAGTACCTTTACAGAAACGCCTGTTGCTTCATTTCGCGCTATGACACCTATCACGCAGTTTTCGCAGCTCGACCTTACCAAAACATACACCTACGCCGATTATCTGACGTGGAAGTTTGATGAGTTTGTGGAGCTTATCAAAGGCAAAGTGATGCGGCCAATGGCGGGGCCTAGTCGATTGCACCAGCAGCTTTCGAACAGGCTAGAATTGCCAATCGCCTTATTTCTGCGCAATGGCAGTTGCGAAATGTACCATGCTCCTTTTGATGTGCGCCTGATAACAATCGGAGCAAATGGCAATCAGCAGATTACAACAGTAGTGCAGCCTGATATTTTTGTCGTCTGCGACCTTGGTAAACTCGATGACCGCGGCTGTTTAGGCGCGCCCGACTGGATTATTGAAATTGTATCGCCAGGAAATACTGCTCGCGATACTAAAACCAAGTTTGACCTCTACGAGGAAAACGGGGTGCGTGAGTACTGGATAGTGTATCCCGGCCTGAAAACCATTACGGCCTACGTGCTCGAAGGCCAGGAGTATAGACTGGCGGGCGAATACGCTGAGCCGGGACTAGTACCAGTGGCCACGCTGCCGGGCCTAATGGTAGAATGGCTTGATATTTTTAGCGAGCAATAGGATTTTCCTTCAAAAATTACTCAATTTATTGCAAATGTGCGGGTGGCGTAGCGAAATTGCTGTGCTTTATTCTTGCAAATGCGTAAAATATTCTTCGCCTTGGCGCTGCTAGTAGCGCTGCCATTCCATAGCTGGGCCTGGGGGGCCGAAGGCCACCGCGCCATCGGCAGCATTGCCGAGCAATACCTCTCGCGCAAAGCCCGCCGCGAGGTAGAAGCCCTGCTCGGCACCCAAAGCCTGGCCATGGTGAGCACCCTGCCCGACGAGATGCGCTACCTGCCGGCCTACAAAAACACCGGCCCCTGGCACTACGTGAACACCCCGCTGGGCCTGGGCCACGACCAGTACTGCGCCGTAATGGCTGCCCAGCCCGAGGCCAATGCCTACAACGTGCTGCTGGCCAAGCTAAAAGAAGTGCGCAACTCCGCCCTTCCCGAGGCGCAGCGCGCCGAGGCACTCATTTTTATCGTGCACCTTGTGGGCGATATTCACCAGCCGCTGCACACCGGCCGGGCCGAAGACCAGGGCGGCAACAAGATTAAAATGACGTACCGGGGCAAGGAAACTAACCTGCACACGCTCTGGGACAGTGGCCTGCTCGACTACCAGGGCATGACCTACTCCGAAATGGGTGACCGCTACGTGCCCATCCCCGAGCACTACGTGCACGAATGGCAGGCCGCCAAGCCTGCCGAGTGGCTCTGGGAGTCGTACACCTTCGCCACGCAGCTCTACGCCGAAGCCGCCGAAAACCCTGACCCCGACTACCGCTACTACCCGGCCCACGCCGACATTATGAAGATGCGGATTCAGCAGGCGGGCATCCGGCTGGCAGGCGTGCTCAATGCAGCCTTCAAAGATTTTGAGCTGCCCAAGACAAACCCCCACGCCCTAAGCAAAAAGCCCGCGGCTTCGAGATGAAGCGGCGGGCTTTTCGGCGCTAAGGCGGTAGTAGCCAGCGGCTATGTTACCGATACATTAGCGGAATAAACAGCCAAAGTTACGGCGGCTACTGGCTGATGCGCAAGCAGTTGAAAATCCCTTTAAAATTCTCAACCCGGCAAAAAGCTGCAAACGGTGTGGTATTGACCAGTTTTGCAGCCAAAATTCATTCTCAAAAATTCTCGCAGAAAATGTTTTTCTACAGGATGTTATTGCACCCAAAAGGGAATCCGTAATTTTGCACCGTGAACACCCTCAATCACCAGTTGATAGAGCGTGGGATGGCCCAACCGGCTGTTCTGCGAAAGGACGGGAAGGCCGTTGGCCCCGTTTGCTTTTCGTTTTGCGCTTCGTTTTCGTCGTTTCTTTCGATTGCCGCCCCATTAGTTTGAGGCGGTTTTTTTGTGCCCAGCCGGTGCGCAAGGTTTCCAGATTTTTCAAGTTTTAGCTAACCGCAAAATTCTCTTTAACCTTATTATGGCAACCACCACGCTTTCCCCGACACCAGCCAAAACCACTGCTCACGTTGGTAACCGCAACGTCATCTAAGTTGCTGACTACGAAGTGCCCGGCCCAGTCGGGCGCTTTTGTTTTTACCTGATTTATAGCGCGGACTCTGCGAGTCCGCGAATAGTGCCGCCCACCACGCCTAACCTACTTACTTCGCGGACTCGCAGAGTTCGCGCTACTGTATGCAAAAGCTCCTCACCCGCGTTGCCCAGGCCAATACGCTGCTCTGCGTGGGTCTCGACCCCACCGGCTCCGACGAAGACGTGACGCGCCGCCTGCCCCAGGTCATCGCCGAAACTGCGCCCTACGCCGCCGCCTTCAAGCCCAATCTGGCCTTTTTCCTGAGCCGCGACAACGGCGTACAGCTGCTGCGCCAGGCCATAGCCGCCGTGCCCGATGGCATCCCGGTTATCCTGGATGGTAAGTTTGGCGACATCGCCAACACGGCCATGCACTATGCGCAGTTTGCCTACGACGTGGTAGGCGCCGATGCCGTGACGGTGAACCCCTACATGGGCGCCGATGCGGTGGTGCCCTTCGCCCGCCCCGGCAAGTTCGTTTTTGCCCTGGCCAAAACCTCGAACCACTCGCCCATTCAGGAAGCGGTTTTGCAAAGCGGCGAGCCGGTGAGTGATTTCACGGCCAAGCTATTAGCCGACCTCGATGCGACGCACGGCAATATCGGCCTCGTAGCCGGCGCTACCGATGCGGCGGCGCTAGGCCGGCTGCGGCAGCTTTGCCCGACGCAGTGGTTTCTGGTGCCGGGCATCGGCGCGCAGGGCGGCGACTTGGCAGCCGTGTTGGCGGCGGGCTTGTTTGCCGATGGTACGGGGCTACTGATTAATGCCTCGCGCAGCATCTGGCAGGCTGAAGATGCGGGGGCCGCGGCGCGGGAGTTGATGAATGAGATAAACGAGCACCGGACGGTAACGGCGTAGAAAGCTTATGGAAGAGCCAACAACCAAAGGCAGATTCCACGCTATCAGCAGCTTTGCTATAAAATCCAGAGGCGAGTTTTATATCATTGGGAGGCTGATAGAAGGCGAAGTACAGGCGCATTGGTTTGCCAACATTCAGTTGAATTTGCCGCTGAGCTTTGCCTTAAAAATCAAGCAGGTTGAAGCAATTGAGATGGCAGGCGATACAACAGAGTATCTGCTGCTAACAATCGATGAAAAAGGCGATAATTTTTTTAGTCCGCTTCTAGGTCAAGATATTGGAAGTGAGTCTATAGAAATTACCGCCGAAGGTGAAGAATGGACAAATGAAAAATACAGATGAAAAGTAAAACCCTCACCCCCGACCTGCCCGCCGCCGAAGTCGCTACCATCATCGAAGCGCAATTGCGCGAAGAAGGCGCACTCCTGAGCGGCCATTTCAAGCTCTCGTCGGGGCTGCACTCCGATACTTACGTGCAATGCGCCCGTTTCCTGCGCAAGCCGGAGCTGGCCGCGCCCGCCATGGCGGTGCTCGCCAAGCGCCTGCGCGAGGCCGGCCTTACCCCCGATACGGTGGTCGGCCCGGCGATGGGCGGCGTGGTGGTGAGCTACGAATTGGCCCGGCAGCTCGGCGTGCCGTCACTTTTTACGGAGCGCGATGCGAATGGCGAAATGATTTTGCGGCGCGGCTTCACATTGGCCCCCGGCGAGCGGGTAGTTATTGCCGAAGACGTAGTTACGACGGGTAAAAGCACCCTCGAAGTAGCACGGGTTTTACGCGAAATGGGGGTCGAAGTGCTGGCAGTGGCCTCCTTAATTGACCGGACCAATGGTGCCGCGCAGCTTCCGTTCCCGAACTTTGCCCTGTTGCCGGTGCAGGCGGCCGTTTTCGCGGCCGATGCAGTGCCGGAACATCTGGCCGGGATTCCGGCCGTGAAGCCCGGCAGTCGGCCGGACTCGAAGTAGCGCGAACGTAGCCGTTCGCGAGTAGGAAACAGAATGGGTCGCGGGCCGAAAACCCGCGCTACATAACGCTTAACGGGCGGCCTCCGGGTCGTCCTTCCCGTTTGGAAACCAACCAGCATTCCATCCTCCTTACCCTCCAACCCGGCCGGCACGACGGCGACGGCCACCGCGTGGCTGCCGACGCGGCCCGCCACCTCGGCCTGACCACCGGCCAGGTTCGCAGCGCGGCGCTCTACGCCGTGCGCTACCCCGGCCTCAGCGCCGCGCAAGTCGCCGACTTCGCCGCCGCCTGCCTGCAAGACCCGGTGCTGCACACCGTCGCCATCGACGAAATAGCCGCCCCGGAAGGCTTCAAAAGCTACATCCTGGTGGCCAAAGGCCCCGGCGTGACGGACGACGAAGGCACCTCGGCCCAAAACGCGCTCAGCGACTTCCTCAACGAGCCCATCGACACCCGCACGCAGCACATTTTCTCGAAGCGCTTATATTGGGTTGAGCATGAATTGCCCGCCGCCGACCTGCGCCGCCTCGCCGAAGAGCTACTAGGCAACAAGCTGATTAACAGATTTGAAGCAGGTACCATCTCCGACGGTATCCGCGACTACACGCCGCGCCCCGGCGGCGGAGCCGATGCCCGCACCGAAACCATTGAGCTAAACGGCCTCAGCGACGAGCAGCTTTTGCAGCTCTCGAAAGACAATGTGTACGCGCTCAATCTGCCCGAAATGCAGGCCATCCGCGCCTACTTCGAGCAGGGCAGCGTGCGCGAGCAGCGCCTCGGCCTCGGGCTGCCCGCCGACCCTACGGATTGCGAGATGGAGATTCTGGCCCAAACGTGGTCGGAGCACTGCAAGCACAAGGAATTCAGTGCCGTTATCAAGTATAAAAACCTGGAAACGGGCGCGGAAGAAGAGATTGACGGCCTGTTCAAAACCTTCATAAAAGGCGCGACCAGCGAGGTAGACCGCCAGCTGCGCGCCAATGGCAACGACTGGCTCATCAAGGTTTTCTCGGACAATGCCGGCGCGGTGCGGATTAACCCCGAGTCGCTATTCGTGTGGAAGGTCGAAACGCACAACTCGCCCTCGGCCATCGACCCCTACGGTGGAGCCATTACGGGCATTTTGGGCAACAACCGCGACCCGCTGGCGACTGGCATCGGCGGCGCACGGTTGTTGTTCAATACCAACGTGTTGTGCTTCGGAAATCCTGATTACGACGGGCCACTTTTGACCGGCCAGTTGCACCCACGCCGCATTTTTGAAGGCGTGCGCAAGGGCATCGAAGACGGCGGCAACAAGTCGGGCATCCCGACCGTGAACGGGGCCATCATTTTCGACGACCGCTACCGGGGCAAGCCGCTCGTGTATTGCGGCACTGGCGCGGTGATGCCCATGCAGCTAGCCGGCCAGGACAGCTGGGAAAAAGTAATTCTGCCCGGCGACCGCATCATCATGGCCGGCGGCCGGGTGGGCAAAGACGGCATCCACGGCGCGACCTTCAGCAGCATCGAGTTGGACGAAGCCGCACCCGCCACGGCCGTGCAAATCGGCTCGCCCATCACCCAAAAGCTGGCGATGGATTTCCTGCTCATCGCCACCCGGCGCGGCCTCATCCGGTGCAGCACCGACAACGGCGCGGGCGGCCTCTCGTCAAGCATCGGCGAGCTGGCGCTCATCCCCGGCGGCGCGGTGGTGGAGCTCGAAAAAGTGCCCCTGAAATATCCCGGCCTCAAGCCCTGGGAGATTTTCCTGAGCGAATCGCAGGAGCGTTTCACGCTGGCCGTAGCACCCGAAAAGCTGGACGAGCTGCTGGCGCTAGGCCGCGAAATGGAAGTTGAATTGACCGATATCGGCTTCTTCAATGCCGAAGGTTTCCTCGACGTAAAATTTGACAATCAGCCCATTGCCGGCCTCGCCCTAGAGTTTTTGCACGACGGTGTGCCGCGCAAAACCCTGCTGGCCGAGTATGTGAAGCCCGCCGCCGAGGAGCCTAAGCTCCCCATCGAATTGGATTATAACGACGTGCTGCTCAAACTCATGGGCTCGCTCAATATCTGCTCACGCGAGTCAGTTATTCGGCAGTACGACCATGAGGTGAAGGGCCGCACCGTAGTGAAGCCGCTAATGGGCGCAACCGGCCAAGCCCCGCAGGACGCCGCCGTGGTGCGCTTCAATTTTGAGAGCTGGGAAGGCGTGGCCGTGAGCAACGGCATCCTGCCCCGCATGGGCGACCTAGACGCTTACCACATGTCGGCCGGCTCGTTTGACGAGGGCGTGCGGCAGATTATTTCGGTGGGCGGCAAGCTGCCCAACCTCACGCCGGGCGACAATATTTTCTGGTCGGTAAACGACAATTTCTGTGTGCCTGACTCGGTTTATGACCCGGTTATCAACCCTGATGGCAAGCAGAAACTGGCCAAACTGGTGCAGATGTGCCAAGCCCTGCGCGATGCCTGCGCGGCGTACTGCATCCCGCTCACCAGCGGCAAGGATTCGATGAAAAACGACTTCAAGGCCGACGGGGTGAAAATCTCGGTGCCGCCGACCGTCCTCTACTCGATGACGGCCAAGGTTGAAGATGTGCGCCAGGTAGTTACCTCCGATTTCAAACAAGCCGACGACGTAATCTACCTGCTCGGCGAAACCTACGACGAGCTAGGCGGCTCAGAGTTCTACCAGCTCTATAACCAGTTGGGTGCCAACGTACCCAAAGTCAATTTTGCCGCCGCCAAGGCGCTCTACACGCTAGTCGGCGAAGCTAACGCGCAAGGCCTCATCCAAAGCAGCCACGACCTCAGCGACGGCGGCCTCGCCGTGGCGCTGGCCGAAAGCACCTTCGGCCGCGATGGGCTGGGCGCGGACCTCGATTTGAGCGGCTTGCCGGGCGAATTGTCGCCTACGGTGCTGTTGTTCAGTGAGTCGCACTCGCGCTTCGTGGTGAGCATCGCGCCGGAAGATGTGACGGCTTTTGAAAGCATTCTGGAAGGCCGCGCCACGCGCCTCGGCCGCGTCACGGACAAGGGGCAGCTGCTAGTGCGGCACGGCGGCCGCGAGCTGCTGAACGCGAGCACCCACGACCTGCGCGCCGCCTGGACGAATGCTCCAGTAAATCAGACGATTGGCTTGGAATCCGCTTCGGCGTTGCATCAATAAATACGAGCAAGTGGCTAACGACCAACTAGGGCAAGCAGCAATGGCAGAACACGAGCAAGCAGCGCCTAAAGCGTTGATTTTAACCGGCTTCGGCATCAATTGCGAAGAGGAAATGGCGGCGGCCTACCGCCTGGCCGGCGGCGCGCCCACCATCGTGCACCTCAACGAGGTGCTGCACGGCCGGGTGAGCATCCATGACTTTGATATTCTGAACTTTCCGGGCGGGTTTTCGTTCGGCGACGACCTGGGCTCGGGCGTGGTGCTGGCCAACAAGCTGCGCTACCGCCAAACCGGGGCCGACGGCCGCACGCTGCTCGCCGACATCCGCGAGTTTGTGGCGGCGGGCAAGTTCGTGCTGGGCATCTGCAACGGCTTTCAGGTGCTCGTGAAGCTGGGCTTGCTGCCCAACCTGGGCGGCGATTTTCAGCCCGAAGTCACGCTGACCCACAACGCCAGCAACCGCTACGAAAACCGCTGGGTGCGCCTCAAAGTGAACCCGCAGGCTAAAACGCCCTTCCTGAACGGGCTGACCTCGTTTGAGGTGCCCGTGCGCCACGGCGAAGGCCGCCTCGTAGTGCCCGACACGGCCACCCGCGAGCGCATTACCGCGCTGGCGCTCAACTGCCTAACCTACGCCGGCCACGACGACCTCGAAACCGGCACCTACCCCCTCAACCCCAACGGGGCCGACCTCAACTGCGCGGGGCTGACGGACCCGACGGGGCATATTTTCGGCCTCATGCCGCACCCCGAAGCCTACCTAGCCGGCATTAATCACCCTGATTGGGGCATGAAAAAGCGCCGCGGCGAGCTAAAGGACGAGGGCGAAGGATTGGCCATTTTCAAGAACATAGTTACGCATCTCAAGCACCGGGCGCAGGAAGCTAGCGAACCTGTCACCCACGCCTAAGTTATTTGATATGAGCACACTCCCGCATTTCGCTACCCCCCAGCTCCGGCTTTTGCACCGCGGCAAAGTCCGCGATAGCTACCGCATCGACGACAGCACCCGTCTCATCGTGGTATCGGACCGCCTCTCGGCCTTCGACTCGGTGCTCGATACGGCCGTGCCCCACAAAGGCGCGGTGCTGAACGGGCTAGCCAACTTCTGGTTTGAGAAAACGGCCCACATCATCCCCAACCACGTGAAGGCGATGATTGATGCCAATGCAATGCTGGTGAAGGAAGCGCAACCCATTAAGGTAGAAATGGTTGTGCGCAACTACATCACCGGCTCGATGCTGCGCGGCTACCAGAGCGGCCAGCGCACGTTCTCGGGCGTGCCCGTGCCCGACGGCCTCACCAAGCACCAGCAGTTCCCGACGCCCATCGTGACGCCGACCACCAAGGAGGAGTCGGACCGCGAAATCACCCCCGAAAACCTCGTGAGTGAGGGCTGGGTAAGCCAGGAGCTGTACGATAAGATGGCCGAAAAGGCGCTGGAGCTGTTCAAGGTAGGCTCCGATTTGCTGGCCTCGCAGGGCATCATTTTGGTGGATACCAAGTATGAGTTTGGCCTGCTAAACGGCGAGCTGATTCTGATTGACGAAATCCACACGCCCGATTCGTCGCGCTTCTGGAGCGCCGCCGACTATGCCCAGAACCCCGAAGGCGCCGAGCAGATGGACAAGGAGTACGTGCGCCAGTGGCTCATTGCCAACAAGGTAGACGGCAAATATCCCCGCGCCCTCACCCCCGAAGTAACCCAGGAAGCTACTAACCGCTACCTTGACATTTACCAGCGCGTGGTGGGCCAGCCCCTGGCCACAGCCGACGAAACTGCCACCGGCGGCAACGTAGCTAACCGCTTGGTTAGCAACTTGGTAAAAGCCGGCCTGATGAAGGACGCCTGGGTGAGCATCGTGGTGAGCTCGCCCGCCGACGAAGCGCAAGGCCAGAAAATCCGCTCGTCCTTCGATGGTTACGAGGTGTTCACGGAGCTGTACGAGAACAGCGAGGAAATCGACCAGATGACCGAAGTGTGGAACCGCTCCATCGAGCCCGGCGTGATTATCACAGTGGCTGACCTCAGCCACGGCTTAGGTGATGCCCTAACCGCCAACGTGAGTGTGCCTGTTATTGCCTGCCTATCACAGCAGGACACCGCCGAGCCGGCTATGAACTCGTCGGCTTCCACGCCCGGCAGCGCGCCTACTCTGGTGGTAGCTAGCCCCGAGTACGCCGCCCAAGCTGCCCTGCGCACCCTTAACACCCCGCGCTTGCGCGAGCGCCTTCGCCAAGACATTCTGGAGAATAAGGCTAAGCAGAAAGCGTTGTAAACCTCGCTAATACAATGGATGCAACGCAAGCCCAGGTGCTGATAGACAATTACATCGAAGCCTATAACGGCTTTGATGTGCCCGGCATGTTGGCTTGCCTGCATCCTGACGTGCAGTTCGAGCACTCGACCAATGGCGATGTGACGGTGCGCCTAGATGGCAAAGCGGCGTTTGAAGCTCAGGCTACCCGAGCAGCTGCTTGGTTTATGGAGCGCACGCAGCATGTCACCGCTTTTCGCTGGCAGGATGAGCAGGCGGAGGTAGCTATTGACTACTTCGCTATTACTGCTACTGACTTACTCAACGGAATAAAAGCGGGTACTACGCTGCAATTCTCAGGTCGCTCCGTTTTCTCATTCAGAGACGAGTTAATCGCTTTCATTCAAGATTTTAGTTAAAGAAAATTCTCTCGTAACGTGAGCGGCAACTCCCAACAACTCGTTCTCCTCGGCTCCGGTGCTCGCGAGCACGCCCTGGCCATCAAGCTCCGCCAGGACGGGGCTACCGTGCACGTGCTGCCCGGCAACGCGGGCATCCCCGGCAGCGTGCCCGGCATCAGCGCCACCGACTTTCCGGCCATCAAAAACTTCTGCAACGAGCACGCTATCAAGCTCATTGTAGTGGGGCCGGAAGCACCGCTGGCGGCCGGCGTGGCCGATTATTTCCTGGGTAGCGACATTTGGGTATTTGGCCCGCGCCGGCAGGGAGCTACGCTGGAAAGCTCGAAGGTGTGGAGCAAGGATTTTATGCGTCGTCACGGCATCGCCACGGCCCGCGCCTGGAGCTTCCGCAGCGACCAGTTTGCCGAGGCGCACGCCCGCGCCGAGGAGCTGAATGGCCAGATTGTGGTGAAATACGACGGCCTCGCCGCTGGCAAGGGCGTGTACGTGTGTAGCTCAGTGGCCGAAGCCGCCCAGGCGCTGGCCGAGCTGCGCGAGCTGCATGATGGCTGGTTTAGCTTCCTGCTCGAAGAAAAACTCACCGGCCCCGAGGTTAGCCTCATTGGCCTGACCGATGGCATCAGCATCCGGCTGCTAGCTCCTGCGCAAGACCATAAGCAGCTATTAGCCAACGATGAAGGCCCCAACACTGGCGGCATGGGTGCCTATTGCCCCGTGCCGTTCCTGGATGATAACTGGCTGGCCGCCATTCGCGCCGACATCATCGACCCCACCTTGCGCGGCCTGCAAGCCGAGCCGTTCGACTTCGTGGGTTTCCTCTATTTTGGGGTGATGCTGACGCCCGACGGTCCCAAGCTGCTCGAATACAACGTGCGTCTCGGTGACCCTGAAGCGGAGGTGATTTTGCCCGCGCTGGAAAGCAGTTTGCTGAATCTCATCACGGCCACGCTCGATGGCAACCTGGCCCAAACCATCACGCGGCAGCGGCCGGGGGCGTTTGTGGGCGTGGTGCTGGCCTCGGGCGGCTACCCGGCGGCGCAGTTCCCGACGGGCTTTCCCATTCACGGAATAGGGCAGCAAAGCGGTGAAACAAAGGTATTTGTGGGCGGCGTGAAGGCGGGCGAACAGCCCGGCGAACTGCTCACCAATGGCGGCCGGGTGGCCGTGGTCGTGGCGCACGGCCCCGACCTGCCCACCGCCGTGCAGCTGGCCTATGCCGAAGCCGAAAAGGTTACTTTTCAGGATAAATACGTGCGCCCCGACATTGGCCAGCGCCCCATGCCGCAGCCCGAAACCAGCGCCTACTAGATGACTACCCCCCGACCTGCCCGTCTTGCCATCCTGCTCTCCGGCCGCGGCTCCAACATGCTGGCGCTGGCCGAGGCGGTGCGGGCGGGCGTGCTGCACGGCGTGGCCGAAATAGTGGTCGTATTCAGCAACGACCCCGCCGCACCGGGCCTCGATTCGGCCGCCGCGCTGGACTTGCCCACCGCTAGTCTGGCCTCCAAAGGACGCAAGCGCGAAGAATTTGACCGTGAGGTAGTGGCGGTTTTGCAAGAATATCAGCCCGATTTCGTGGTGCTGGCCGGCTACATGCGGGTGCTGTCGCCGACGTTCGTGCGGGCCTTCGCGGGCCGCATCGTCAACATTCACCCCGCCGATACGCACCAGCACCAGGGCCTGCACGCCTACGAATGGGCCTTCGCTAACCACTTGGCTGAAACCAAAATCACTGTGCATTTGGTTGATGAAGGCCTCGACACCGGACCCATTCTGGCTCAACGTGTTGTAAATTTGGAAGAAGCCACTACGCTGGCCGAGGTCCAGCGCCGGGGCTTGGCCGTCGAGCATGTGCTGTATGCCGAAACCCTGGCTGCGCTGATTACCAATACTATCCTGGCTGCCCCCGCTATCCCACCCATCCCAACTCATACTTCATAAGTTTTAACTCATAAGTAAATTATGTGTGGCATTGTAGGTTTTCACGGCCCCGAGCGCGTGGTGGGCGATATGATTATTGGCCTCACCGCCTTGCAGCACCGCGGCCAGGATGCCGCCGGCATTGCCACCTTCGATGGCGACGCCTTCCACCTGCACAAGGGGCAGGGCTTGGTCAACGATGTATTTAAGCCCAAGCATACCAAGAAGTTAACCGGCAACACCGGCATCGGGCACGTGCGCTACACCACGCAGGGCGCCAACGATTCGGACCTGGCGCAGCCCTTCACCACCAGCTACCCCTTCGGCCTGGCGATGGTGCACAACGGCAACGTCATCAACTTTCGCGACGTGGCCAAGCTGCTGCACGAGAAGTACCACGTGCTGCCCAAGACCACTAACGACCTGGAACTCATCATGTACACCTTCGCCTCCGAGCTGCGGGTGAAGGACCTGGACCGCCTCTCGGTAGTCGATATTTTCGACGCCGTAGAAACGACCCAGGAGCTGGTGAAGGGCGCGTATGCCACTGTTACCATCATTGCTGGGCACGGTCTGCTGGCCTTCACCGACCCGCTCGGCATCCGCCCGCTGGTGATGGGCCGCCGCGACACGCCCGAAGGCCCCGTGTATGCCTTCGCTTCGGAAAGCACTTGTTTTGATTACCTCGACTTTGAGTTTGTTCAAAATGTAGGACCAGGCCAGGCGATTTTTATCGACCAGAATTTCCAGGTTCACTATAAAAACCAGCACGCGCTGCCCAAAGCATTCTGCGTGTTCGAGCAGATTTACTTCGCCCGCGAAGACTCGACCATCCACGGCCGCCTAGTAGCCCGCGAGCGCGTGCGCCTCGGTAAAATATTGGCCCGCAAGGTAGTAGATGCCGGCTTGAAGCCCGATATGGTGATTGATGTGCCCAGCAGCGGTTACTTCGCCGCCTCGGGCCTAGCCGAAGCCATCGGCGTACCCTATCGCCGCGCCATGGTCAAAAACAACCACATGGGCCGCTCGTTCATCGTGCCCACCCAGGCCGGCCGCGAAGACGTGGTGAAGAAGAAGCTGAACCCCATCCGGGCCTTCGTAGAAGGCAAAAAAGTGGCCGTGGTAGACGATAGCATCGTGCGCGGCACCACGTCGCGCCGTATCGTGCGGCTGCTGCGCGAGGCGGGCGCGGCCGAGGTGTACTTCATTTCGAGCGCGCCGCCGCTGGTGTCGCCCTGCATCTACGGCATCGACATGGCCATGAGCACCGAGCTGATTGCTGCCAATTACACCGAGGATGAAATCTGCCGCTACATCGAGGCTGATAAAGTTATCTACCAAGATTTGAGTGACTTGCAGGACTTGTTTGCTGAGGAGCGTGGCCACGGCGGCTCGTGCTTCGCGTGCTTCACCGGCAAGTACCCCACGGGCGACGTGACGCGGTATTTGCGCCACATTCAGGAGGAGCGCCAGAGCCACCGCCCCGTCGATAAAACGGCGGTGTCGGTGAGCGCTAAAGCACCTGTGCCAACGGAGCACTAGGGGTATTTTAACGCGGTTCACCCCACCCCCCGACCCCACGCCGCTTAATGCGCGGAATCCTCCGGGAGAGGGGGAGCCTGACGATTATTATAAGAAGTAAAAAGACGTTTTATTATCTAGCTAATACCCAAATCGTCAGGCTCCCCCTCTCCCGGAGGGGAGGGGGCCGGGGGGTGGGGTGAACCGCATGAACAACGCCCAAACTCCCGACGCCGGCTACTCCATCGACCTCGGCAACGCCGCCTCGAAAAACGCCTACAACTGGTCGAAAAAAACCTTCGCCACCCGCGCCGGCCTGCCCGGCGAGCCCGCCCGCGACCTCGACGGCGGTTTCTCCAACGAAATCCGCTTTGGCCAGGAGCGCCTGGGCATCAGCTCCGACGGCATCGGCACCAAAATCGAGTTGGCCGAGCGCCTCGATAAATACGATACGCTGGGCTACGACTTGGTAGCTATGACCGCCGACGACCTTATCGCCGCCGGCTTTGTGCCCACCAATTTGTCGAATATCATCGACGTGAATACCCTCGACTACGACGTAGTTGACGAGATGATGCGTGGCCTGCACGATGCCTGCATGTTCTCAAAAATTGCCATCACCGGCGGCGAGATTGCTGAGTTGGGCAATCGCATTGGCGGCTTCCCCGGCGCCCGCATGAACTTCAACTGGTGCTCCACGGCCATCGGCGTGCTGCACCCCAGCCTCGACCAGCCGCTGAGCGGCGCCACCGCCCAGGCCGGCGATGCCGTGGTAGCCTTGCGCTCGCCCTCGTTCCGCTCCAACGGCTACTCGCTGGCCCGCAAGACCTTGCAGCGCCTCTTCGGCGATAACTGGCATACCCAACCATACGACGGCACCGACGCCGACCAGTACGCCACTTGGGGCGAGGCCCTGCTCGCGCCCTCACTCATCTACGCGCCCGCCCTCACGGCGGTGCTCGATGCTGGCCTCCCCCTGCGCGGCGCGGCCCACATCACGGGCGGCGGCGTGGCCGACAACTTCAAGCGCGTCCTCAAAAACGGCCTCGGCGCGGTGCTCGACAACCTTTTCGCGCCCCTGCCCGCCATGCAGCGCCTCTGCGAAATCGGCGGCATCGCCCCCGAAATCGCCTACCTCTACTGGAACATGGGCACCGGCATGCTGCTCGTAGTAGCCCCCGAAGCCGCCGAAGCCACCGTGCAGCAGCTCGCCCAAAGCGGCTACGCGGCGCAGGTGGCCGGCTACCTCACCGCCGAAGCGGGCGTGACGCTGCGCGTCGCGGCAGGGGAGTTGAAGTATGAGTAGCCTATACTTGTGGTTGTAAGAATGAACCACGATGAAACGCTACTTTATCAATCAGGAAGGCGAAGCCAACAAGTTTTGGAACGTAGAAATTGATGATGCTACCTACACGGTTTCCTTTGGCAAAATCGGCACTCAGGGTCGGCAAAACGGCAAAACCGTAGCCGATACAGCTACTTGTGAAGTAGAAGTAGCCAAGCTGATTGCTGATAAAGTCAAAAAAGGTTATCGGGAAATTCAGGAAAACGAAGCGGCACCGCAGAAGACAGCAGCTGAGTACCGTCCGATGGACGAAGACCTGTTTTGGGAGCTAATAGCCTCTTTCAACTGGAAGAAATCAGGAGACGATGACGCGGTTATGCTACCTGCCGAAAAGCGACTTGCCTCTCTGCCTGTAGAGGATATTTTTGCTTTCCATAATCTGTTGGCTGAGAAGCTTTATCAGCTCGACGGGCGGAAATACGCGGATGCGTGCTATCCCAAAAAGCAGACGCTCTTCAACGGCACACCCTATATGTCAGCTGATGATTTTCTGTACTGTCGTTGCTGCGTAATTATCAATGGCCGGAAATTCTATGAGTTCACCTTGGAGTATCCAAAGAACTGGCCTGTAGATGCTACGTTCGAAAGCGTACTTTATTTAGCTCAAAAAGCTTATGAGCGCAAAACTGGCAGCGAAGATTATCCTCATCTCTTAGAGGGTATAGGATAATTCAAGCGCTATGTTTGAGAGGAGCCTCTTTGGCTAGTCGGCGCAATATCAGATGACAAAAACAGGCTTTGATAATCGCTTCACTGACACGAGGATTGGTTTCGTA
>JBPBQK010000102.1:0-53227 GCA_050954845.1 Janthinobacterium lividum | reverse complement strand
CAATCTCGACCGGCGGCACTCCGCCCTGGGCTACCGCTCGCCGCACCAATTTGAACGCGACTACCTAACCAGCCTATCTTAGTGCACTGTCCGTTTTTACTGAACCACCCCAGTTGAAGGCAATGGCGGTTAGCAGCATCGTCTTATGCGCACTGCTTCGACCTCGGGTGTTGACCCGGCGCAGGCCGTAGTGCTGCAGTAAGCTGCCAAATACAGGTTCAATCGTGCGCTGACGCAGCCGACGCATGTGCCGACCCTGTCGGCTCTGCTGGCGGCTCAGCGCCCGGCGGTAGTGGGGCGCGTAGGCCGTGCGAATAAGTTGCCGCTTCTTGACCTTCGGCGCGCAGGTCGGCTTGAGCGGGCACAAGCGGCAGTCCCGGCTAGCCGCCCGGTATATTTTCCCCAGCCCACCGTCCTGGTTTTTATCGAAGGCTCTAAAAGTCAGCACCTTGCCGGCCAAGCAGGTAAAGCAGTCGGCTTGCGCATCGTAGGTAAAGCCCGCCGTTTCGGGCTTGTATTTCCCAAAAACGGGAATCCAAGGCGTGATGCCCCGCGCTTCGAGCAGGGCGTAGTTCACCCCATTCGAGTAGTTGGTGTCCGCTACTACCTCCCGGACCGGCAAGTCATGGGTGAGCAGGCGTTGGTGGAGCGGCACGACGATGCTCTCCAGCAACACGCTATCGCGGCGGTCGGCGAAATCAGCTTGGATATGACTGATGAGGCCGTGGCCTTCGTCCACGGCCATACTGCACAGGTAGTTAAGGGCGCGCACCTTCCCCGGCTTGACCGAGATGCGGGCGTCGGGGTCGGTGGGGCTGTAGTGGGTTTTGTTGCTCAGCAGCCGGGCCTGGGCCCGGTCGCGCCCCAAGGGGCCGCTGTCCTTGCGCAGGTAGCGGGCGTGGGTGGTGGCCACGCGCCGCAGCTCATGGGCGGGGCTGGAAAGCAGGGCCGCTGATGGAGCAGCTAGGATGTCTGGCACGGGCTCGCCAGCCACGTGCAGCGGGGAAGTGAGCACTTCGGCGGACTGCTTTTCGCACAAGCTCTCCAGCGACGCGTTGGCTTTGACCGGGGCCGAGTCCACGGCCTGGGTGTGGCCCGTGACGAGCCCGGCGGCCACGCACTGGGCAAAAACGTGCTCGAATAGCTGCTCAAAGACGGCGGCCGGAAAAAGCTGGCGCGTGCGGCTAATGGTGGAGTGCCAAGGCAGGTCCTCGTCCACCTCGTAGCCCAGAAAATACAGAATATCGAGTCGCAGGCTGCAGTGCTCAATCAGGCGCCGGTCGCTGACCAGATTCTCTAAGCGGCTGACGAGCATCAGCTTAAAAAATACGACTGGGTCGAGCGAAGGCTGACCCGTGTGGCTGTAGAGGTCCTAAGTCCGCTCATAGAGAAAGTCCCAGTCGAGCAGCTCGGCTAGCCGGCGATAGAGATTCTGCTTCGGCACGCGCTCCGACAACTGGAAGCGCAGCACGACTTTATCAACGAACTGCTTGTGGCCTTGCATAGACCTAAGATATGGCTGACCAACCACCTACTTCTGCAACAGCCACTGCACAATTCTGAGCTAGCCTCAGGTATTGAACTCTAGTTTAAGTTAGCCTCCTAGTTAAGTAAGCTGACACATATGCCATTATAAAAGCCCGCTTCCAGTCGGAAACGGGCTTTTCAAACTAATCTCTCTTACTGGGCACCACCTTGCTCGTGCGCGTGCAGCGGCTCGTGGTCACCGTGCTCGTGCGAATGGTGCAGGGCGGCTTCCTCGGCGTGTTTCTGCGCGTGGGAGGCGAAACCGTAGGCCGTGTAGCCGTGGTGAGCGGCCTTTTCGTGGTCGCCTTTTTTGAGGTGCTCCACGGCGGCGCGGTGGTTTTGCACCGCGTGCTCGAAGTAGTGGGCGGCCTTCTGGTGGGCCTCGATGATTTTCTGGTGTTCTTCGGGATGGTCAGCCATCGTCGTAAAGGGAAAAGGGGAAATGAAATGGTTCGGGTAGAAAAGAAGGGTAGCGTTGAACCAGAGCGCAGTCTTCGGGAGCGAATAAGCAATGGGGAAACAGCCGCTAGGCAACCATGCCCAGTAGCAAAAACAAGAGAAAACCCACGAAAAAGGCCAGTGTGAGCGGCGGCGTTTCGGCTTCCTCGTGAGCCTCGGTCAGCAACTCCTCGGTGACGAGGAAGAGCAGGGCGGCTAGGCCGAAGGAGAGCACGATTTCGAGCACGTTGCCGGTCGCCCCGCGCAGCACGGTGGTGCCGATGCCGGCCCCGAGCAGCAGCATGAGCGAGGTGCCGGCCACAATGGCTACAGACCGCCCCTTGCTGTGCCCGCCGTCGCGCAGTTCCACGGCCGTCGCCAGGCCCAGCGACAGCAGCTCGATGGTGAGCGCAATAGCCAGCAGGGTGCCTTCCTTGGCCCCGGCCGCGAAGCCGATGCCGAGCAGCAGCCCGTCGATGAGAATATCAATGCCGATGGCTACGAGTAGGCCCCAGGGCAGTGGGGCCGCCGTAGTGGCGGGCACCACCGCTAACGCGGGCGCGGCAGCCGCCTGCTTTTCCAGGCGCTGGGTGAGGGTGCGCAGCCCGAGCATGGCAGCCACGCCCAGCCCGAAGCCCAGGGCCACTTCGTAGGGCGCGTGGTGCTGCACGATGTCGGGCAGTAGCTCGACGGCCACCACGGAGAAAATGACGCCGGCCGCGAAGTGCAGAATGGCGCTGCGCAGCTGCGGGCCGGGGGCGCGCCAAACGGCTAGGCCCGCGCCAGCAATCATCACGATAGCGGGCAGCAGCGAGAAGCCGAGCAGGGTGGTCCAGGAAGGGGTAGCGGCAGCAGGAATGGTCAACAGCATGGGCTTAGGGCTTGCTGGTGAAATCCATGCGCTGGATGCGCACAGCGTTGAGAATCGCCAGCAGGGCTACCCCCACATCGGCAAACACGGCTTCCCACATGGTGGCCAGGCCCCCCGCGCCGAGGGCCAGCACGACGGCCTTCACGGCGAAGGCCAGCCAGATGTTCTGCCACACGATGGTGTGGGTGGCACGAGCAATGCGGCGGGCGGTGGCAATTTTGCTGGGATGGTCGGTTTGAATGACGACATCGGCGGTTTCGATGGTGGCGTCGGAGCCGAGCCCGCCCATGGCAATGCCCACGTCGGCCAGGGCCACTACTGGGGCATCGTTCACCCCGTCGCCCACGAAGGCCAGCTTGCGGCCGTCGGTGAGGTACTGCTGCACGTAGCGGGCCTTGTCCTCGGGCAGCAGGCCGCCGTGGGCCTCAGTGATGCCCAGCTCTTTGGCCACGCGCTGCACGATGCTGTCCTTGTCGCCGGAAAGCATAACCAGCTTAGTGATACCATCGGCCCGCAGCTCGCGCACGGCCTGGGCGGCGTCTTCCTTGGGGGCGTCGGCCACGGTCAGGTAGCCGGCGTACTGGCCATTTACGGCGGCTACCACGATGCTGTCGGCCACCTGGTCTACCTCGGGGGGGTAAGGAACGCTAAATTTTTGCAGCAGCTTGGTGTTGCCGGCCAGCACGTCGCGGCCGTCCACCTTACCCCGTAGGCCGTGGCCGGCTATTTCCTCCACGTTCTCGACCGCGACGCCCGCGCTGGCCGCGCCGACGTGGGCCACCACCGCCTTGGCAATGGGGTGGGTCGATTTGCTTTCCAGGGCCCCGACCAGGCGCAACAACTGCGCGGGCTCGGTCCCGGGGGCGGGCTGCACCTGCTGCACTTCGAACACACCCTTAGTCAGGGTACCGGTTTTGTCCATCACCACGGTGTCGATTTCGCGCAGCACGTCCAGAAAGTTGGAGCCCTTGAAGAGGATACCGGCTTTGGAAGCCGCGCCGATGCCACCGAAGTAGCCCAGCGGAATGCTGATGACCAGCGCGCAGGGGCACGAAATAACCAGAAACACCAGCGCCCGGTAGAGCCAGTCGCGGAACACGTAGTCCTGCACCACGAAGTAGGGCACCAGCACCAGCAGCGCGGCCAGTAGCACCACGAGGGGCGTGTAGACCTTGGCGAACTTGGTGATGAACTGCTGGGTTTTGGCCTTGCGGCCCACCGCGTCCTGCACCATGGCCAGAATCTTGCTGAGCTTGGTATCCTGGAAAGCCGCCGTGACAGTGACTTGGGCCAGGGTGTCGAGGTTAAGCATGCCGGCCAGCACGGCCTCGCCGGGCTGCTTGGTCTGGGGGGCCGACTCGCCGGTGAGCGCGGCGGTGTTGAAGCTGGCCGGGCGGGCGTTCAGCGTGCCGTCGAGGGCCACTTTTTCACCGGGCTTTATTTCCATCACGTCGCCTACCAGCACGGCTTTGGGGTCGATGACTAGGGACTGGCCGGCGCGCACGACGGTGACTTCGGTAGCCTGAATTTCGAGCAGGGCGCGGATGCTGCGCTTGGCCCGGTTCACGGCCGCGTCCTGAAACAGCTCGCCCACCGTGTAGAACAGCATCACGGCCACGCCTTCGGGGTACTCGCCGATGGCGAACGCCCCGATGGTGGCGATGCTCATGAGTAGGAACTCATTGAAGATGTTGCCGCTGGGAATGCTGAGCACGGCGGCCTTGACCACGTTCCAGCCCACCAGCACAAAGGCCAGCCCGTACCACGCCGGGCGCACGTAGCCGGTGAAGAAGCCTACCTTATAGTAGTCCAATGCCAGGCCGACCAGTAGCAGCGCCAGGCTGATGCCGGGCAGCAGGTACGGATTGGCGCCGGCGGGGCCGTGGTCATGGTCGTGCTCGTCATCGTCCGTAAGGCTAAGCTCGCGGGGGTCATGGGAGTGACCAGTATGGTCGTGGCCTTTGTGGTTGTGGTGATGGCCGGCTTCGGCAGCGGCGTGGTCGTGGCCGGGCACGTCGTGGCCCTGGGCTTCGGTAGCCGCTGCGGGCGTGAGCTGCTTGCGGCTGAGGGCACCCACGTTTTCGAGCTGCACCTGCTTAGCGGTGTTCAGCTCTTCGTTCGTGTTGGGAGAGGTCGGGTCGGGCATAGTATTAAAATCAAGTCAGTTAGTAGAAAGGGCTGGGTTGGGGCTACCAGTCTATAAAAAAGCCGGCCAGGCCCACGGCCACCAGCACGTCCCCGGTGAGGCGGCGCTCATAGCGGGCGAAGCCGGCCAGCGGCAGGCGGTGCAGGCCGCGGTGTGCCAGGGCCACCAGCGCGCACATCGCGGCCACGGTCACGATCAGGTACACGGCCATGAGCAGCGCCAGCGCGGCCGGCCCGCGGGTGCCGGCCGTGAGAAAGAAGGTCTGGATTTCGAGGCAGGGGGCCAGAAACATGGTCAGGGCCAGACCCAGCACCAGCTGGCGCGGCCGGCGGGCCGGGGCCGGTTCGGGGTGGGCGTGGCCCGGCCCCGAGAGGGCGTAAAGCAGGCCGATGCCCACCAGCAGCGCCGGGGCGGCCCAGCCGGCGGCCTGCGCGAAGCGCGCCGAAAGCCGCCAGCCCAGCAGCCCCAGCGCCAAACCCAGCCCTACCGTGCTCAGCACGTGGGCCAGGCCGGCCACGGCCGTCAGGCCCACGGCCCGGCCCAAAGGCCAGCGCTCGGCGCGCGCCACGGCCAGCACCGGTGCCCAGTGGTTGGGAATGGCGGCGTGCAGGAGGCTGAGGAGCAGGGTGCCGGTGAGTAGTTCGCGCATGGGGCGGAGGGGGTAGGGCAAGCGCACCGCCGGTTGCGCCAGCAAAACTCGCGCGCCAGGCAATGCAATGCTATTGCATTGTTTCGGTGGGGGCTGCGCAGCGGGCGCACCGCCCTTTCATGACCAGGCTGGTTTCCTGCACCTGGTAAGCGCCGGGCAACGTGATGGCCGGCACGGCGACCGTGAGCAGGCAGCTGGTTTCGCGGCAGCTCGTGCAGAAAAAATGCACGTGTAGGTCCTGGTGCAGCTCGGGCGTGCAGGCCGGCTCGCAGAGGGCGTACTTGGCAGCCCCGCTGCCATCCTCAATGCGATGGGCCAGCCCTTTTTCGGTGAAGGTTTTCAGGGTGCGGTGCACGGTAACCCGGTCCACGGGCTGAAGCAGCTGCTCCACGTCGGTTAGGCTCAGGGCCGCCGCGTGCTGCTGGAGCACCTGGAGCACGAGCAGGCGCATGGCCGTGGGCGCAATCTGCTTGGCGATGAGCAGGTCTTCTTGGGGGTGGGGCATGATGTTATTCTTCCTCTTCGGCGTTTTTAAGTTTGCCCAGCAGCGCATACGCGCCTTCGGTGACGAAGCGCAGGGGCTTGCCCTGCTCGGCGGCGGGCAGGTGAATTTCGGTGTACCCATCCTCGCTCACGCCCCGCGTGACGGGCACCAGCCGGTAAGCGGCGGTGCCGGCTTTCGCGTCCGAGTCGGCCGCCACGAATACGTAGGCCTGCGCCCCGTACTGCACCACGGCCTTTTCGGGCAGGGTGGGCACGGTCACGCGGTTGGTTTCGATGACGGCCCGCACGAAGGTGCCGGGCAACAGCTGCTCGTCCTCCCGGTCGAGGTGGGCGTGCACGCGCACGGTGCGCTCGTCGCTGATGGTCTTGCTGATGAGGTAGACGTGGGCCGTGCGCTCGCGGCTCACCGAGTCGTTGCCGAGAGAGAAGCGCACCAGCTGCTGCGCTTTCACCTGCGGAATATCTTTCTCAAACACCGTCAGCTCGACGTGCAGGTGCTCGGGGTTCACGATTTTAAACAGCACGTCGGTCGGGGTCACGCTCTGGCCGATGCTCACGTTTACGGCTTTGACGTAGCCGCCTTTGGGGGCGCGCAGCGTGGCCGTGCTCACGATGCTCCCGCCGATGGGCAGGCCCACCAGGCGCAGGCGGGCGGCCTGGGCATTGGTTTTCACTTGCAGGGCCTCGTACTCGGCCTGGGCCCGCTGGTAGTTTTTCTGCGGGGCTACTTCCTGGCGGTACAACTCGCCCTGCCGCTCGTACTCGGCGCGGGCGTACTTGAGCTGGCTGCGGGCCTCCTGGTAGTCCTGCTGGAGCTGCACGAAGTCGGGGTTGCGGATAACGGCCAGCACCTGGCCGGCGCGCACCCGCGAGCCTTGCAGCAGGTCGGTGCGGTCCACGAAGCCGCCCAGCGGGGCGCTGACCGAAACGAGATTTTCGGGGGGCACGTCCAGCACACCGTTCACTTTGAGGCCGCCGCTCATGGGCCGCTGGGTGAGGACGCCCAGGCGCACGCCGCCCACCTGCTGCTCCGCCGTGGTGAGGGTCACGCGGTCAGGGGCGGCCTGTTCCGTCGCCTCCCCGGCGGCCTCGGTAGGTGCTTCTTTGTCTTTATCAAGGGAGGATTCTTTTGCGCCGCAGCCGGCAAGCAGGCTGAGCAGCAAAGCATAGGTTGCTAGGATTCGCATGGGCGGAGTTGAAGGAGGGGGCGGGTAGCCGGTTGGCTACTGAGCGCCTAAGAGGTATTCCAGCTCGATAACGGTCTGGTTGTGTTGCAGCAAGGCGTCGAGGTAGTCGAGACGCAGGCGGCGGGCGCGCTCCAGGTTGAGCAGGTATTCCGAGTAGCCGGTTTCGCCGGCCTTGTAGCCAAGAGTGGACAGGCGGGTGATAACGGCGGCCTGGGGTAGGGCCGTGGCCTCGAAGTAGGCGAGGCGCTGCTGCTGCTCGCGGCGGCGGGCCAGCAGCTCATCGAGCTGGCCGGCGATTTCGGCCCGGTAGCGGTCGTAGCCGGCCTGGGCCACCTGTTCTTGCAGGCGGGCGGCCTGCACCCGTGCCTTTTGCGGGCCGCGCAGTAAGGGCACGGCTACGCCCGCCTGCACGCCCTGGAAACGGGCGCCGGGGCCGAAATAGCTTTCGGTGCCGGCCGCATCGAGGCGCTGGTAGCCGATGATGCTCTGGTTGAAGTAGCCCACCGTGAACTCGGGCAAGCTCGCGGCCCGAGCCACGCGGGTTTCGGCGCGGCGCTCGGCTACCTGCTGCGCGAGTACCTGCACCTGGGGATTGATGGTTCGCAACAGCGTGTCGGCCAGCGCGGGAGCCGTGGTATCGGCCAGCGAGGCCGCGCCCAGCAAACCCAGTGGGCGCAACATGCTATCGGCCACGACCACGGCCGTGGGCACTTGCAGCAGGGCTTGCAGCTGGCGCTGGGCCACCCGGAAGTCGGTGCGGGTGGCCAGCAGCTGGGTGCGGATTTCGCCCTGCTGCACCAGGGCCGTGGCGGGCTCCAAGCGGGCGGCCTCGCCGGTTTTGAAGCGCAAGTTGGCCGCCCGCAGAAACTCGGTGTACACGCTGTCCTGCCCGCGTAGTACCCGCAGGCGGTGGCGGGCGTGCACGGCCTGCTCGTAGCTCAGGCGCACCTGGCGACGCAATTCCGCCTGCACCTGAGCCAGCTGGGCCTGCTGGCCGGCAATGCGGGCATCGGCCAGGCCGGCGGCGCTACGGTACACGCCGGGCAGGGCCAGCGCCTGGGTAATGGTGAACTGGTTGTCCCGGTTCTGGGAATTGTACTGGCCGTAGCTGCCGGTTATCGTCGTGCGGCCATAATCGTAGGCCGTGCGGCGCATGGCCTGCTGGGCTTCGAGGGCGCGCGTACCTGCCAGCACCGTGCCGTTGGTTTGTAGGGCTTGCGTCACGGCCTGGGGCGCGGTGAGGGGGCTTTGGGCCTGGCTTAGCAACGGCAATAGTAACAAGAGCAGCGTCGCTACGGGCAGGGGTTTGGCCGGGGCCAAGCTGGATTCGGGCGCGGGCGCCGCGGCCTTTTTCCGTTCTGAAAGCGCGTAGAGTACCGGTAGCACCAGCAAAGTGAGCAGCGTGGCTGATACCAGCCCGCCGATGACGACGGTGGCCAACGGGCGCTGCACCTCGGCCCCTGCCGAGGTGGCCAGCGCCATGGGCAAAAAGCCGAGCGAGGCCACGGTAGCCGTCATCAGCACGGGCCGCAGGCGCACTTCGGTGCCGCGCAGGATGCGCTCGGAGAGGTCGGTAATGCCGTCGGCTTTGAGCTGGTTGAAGTAGCCAATGAGCACGATGCCGTTGAGCACGGCCACCCCGAACAAGGCAATGAAGCCCACCCCAGCCGAGATGCTGAACGGCATGCCGCGCAGCCACAGCGCGGCGATGCCGCCGATGGCCGAGAGGGGAATGGCCGTGAAAATCATCACCGACTGCTTCAGCGAGCCGAAGGTGAAAAACAGCAGCACGAAGATGAGTACCAGCGCCATCGGCACGGCGATGCTCAGCCGCTCGGTGGCCTGGCGCAGGTTCTCGAACTGCCCGCCGTAAGTGGTGTAGTAGCCGGGGGCAAACTTCACCTGCCGGTCGATTTTGCCTTGCAGCTCCTTGACGACGGTTTCCACATCGCGGCCCCGCACGTTGAAGGCCACCGTGATGCGGCGCTTGGCGTCGTCGCGCTGAATCTGGTTGGGGCCCTCGCGCAGCTCCACGCTGGCCACCTGCTCCAGGGGCACCTGCCGGCCGTTGGGGCCGGCAATGAACAGGCGGCGCACGCTGTTGATGTCCTTGCGCAAATCCTGACGCAGGCGCAGCACCAAATCAAAGCGGCGCTCCTGCTCGAAGACCTGGCCGGCGGTTTCGCCCGCGAAGGCCGTTTGCACGGTCCGGTTGACGTCAGCCACGTTCAACCCGAACTGCGCCAGGCGGTTGCGGTCGAGCTGCACCACGATTTGGGGCAGGCCGGTGACCTGCTCCACGTACACGTCTTCGGCTCCCGGCACCTGGCGCACTAAGCGGCCGGCCTGCTGGGCGTAGTCGGCCAGCTGCTGCAAGTCCTCGCCATAGATTTTGAGCACCACATCCTGCTTGGCCCCCGAAATCAGCTCGTTGAAGCGCATCTGGATGGGCTGCTGGAAGCCGAACGTGACGCCGGGCATAACCTTCAGGGCCAGGGCCATCTTGTCCGCCAGTTCTTCGCGATTGGTGGCCGACGTCCAGTCTTTCTGGTCTTTAAGAATCACCATCACGTCGGCCGCTTCGACCGGCATGGGGTCGGTGGGAATCTCACCCGCCCCGATTTTGGCCACCACTTCCTTTACCTCGGGAAACTGCTTTTTGAGGATGGCCCCGGCCTGCTGGGCCTGCTCGATGGTGTAGCTTAAGGAGCTGCCGGTGAGCGTACGCATCTCGATGGCAAAGTCGCCTTCGCTCAGCGTCGGGATAAACTCGCCGCCGAGGGTGCGAAACAGGAAAAAGCCGCCCACCAGCAGGCCCCCGGCGGTCAGCAGCACTACCGCTTGGTGGCGTAGCGCACCCTTTAACAGGGGGTGATAAACCCGCGTAAAGAAGGCCATCATCCGGTCGGACAGCGTCTTTTTGTTCGCCGTGGACCGGCTCAGCGCCAGCGCCGACATCATGGGCACGTAGGTCAGGCTCAGGATAAAGGCCCCGAGTATGGCAAAGGCCACGGTTTCGGCCATGGGCCGGAACATCTTGCCCTCGATACCGGCCAGGGCCAGCAGCGGCAGGTACACGATGAGGATGATGATTTCTCCGAACGCGGCTGAGGAGCGGATTTTAGAGGCCGCATGGTAGGTTTCGTCGTCCATCTGTGCGGTATTCAGACGGTTGCCGGGCACTACCAGTTGCCCGCCGTGCAGGCGGTGAATGATGGCCTCCACGATAATCACGGCCCCGTCCACAATCAGCCCGAAGTCGATGGCCCCAAGACTCATCAGGTTGCCCGACACGCCAAACAGGCGCATCAAACTCACGGCAAAGAGCATGGCCAGCGGAATCACCGAGGCCACGACCAGCCCGGCCCGCCAGTTGCCGAGGAACAGCACCAGCACGAAAATCACGATGAGTGCGCCCTCCAACAGGTTCTTGGTGACGGTGTGAATGGCCCGGTCCACGAGGTTGGAGCGGTCGAGAAATGGCTCCACGGTGACGCCTTCGGGCAGGGTTTTGCGGATGGTGGCCATGCGCGTTTTCACGGCCTGAATAACTTCGGCGGCGTTGGCGCCCTTGAGCATGAGCACCAGCCCGCCGGTCACTTCGCCCTGGTTGTTAAGCGTCATGGCCCCGTAGCGCACGGCCGCGCCGTAGCGCACCTGGGCCACGTCGCGCACCAGCACGGGCAAGCCGGCGCGGGTGCTGCGGATGACAATGTTACCGATGTCGGCGGGACTCGTGGCCAGGCCTTCGGTGCGGATGAAGGCGGCGGTGGGGTTCTGGTCGAGGTAGGCCCCGCCGGCGTTCTGGTTGTTGCTGGCCACGGCCTGGTACACTTCGTTTACCGTGACGCCCAGCGAGCGCAAACGCTCGGGGTCGAGGGCCACTTCGTACTGCTTGAGCAGTCCGCCGAAGGACGAAACGTCGGCCACGCCGGGCGTGCCCAGCAGCTGGCGGCGCACTAGCCAGTCCTGAATAGTGCGCAGCTCGGTGGCATTATACTTCTTCTCGTAGCCCGGCTTGGCGCGCACCAGGTACTGGTAAATCTCGCCGAGCCCGGTGCTGAGCGGGGCCAGCTCGGGGCGGCCGGTGCCGGCAGGAATCTGACTTTCGGCTTCCTTGAGCCGCTCCGAGACCTGAGTGCGGGCCCAGTAGATGTCGGTTTTGTCCTCGAACACGACCGTCACCACCGAGAGGCCGAAGCGCGAAAACGAGCGGATTTCGGTTTGGCCGGGGATGGTGGCCATCGCCTGCTCGACGGGAAACGACACCAGGCGCTCAATCTCCTGGGCGGCCAGCGAGGGGGCCACGGTGTACACCACGACCTGGTTGCTGGTGATGTCGGGCAGCGCGTCAATCGGCAGGCGGCTGAGCGAGTAGCCGCCCCAGACCACCAGGGCTAGGGTCAGCAGGCCGATAATGAGCTTGTTATGAATGGAAAAATGAATCAGCCGGTCGAACATCCGCTGGGGGGTTAGGTCTAACGCTTCCGAGAAACCCTGCGGCGCGGCGGCCCCGGCCCAACGGGCGGGAGCGGCGGCGACATAACCCGGCCCGTACGGAACGCACGAAGGGGGCGACCGACGCGCACGTAGCGCCCGGCCACCCGGCAGGGTTAGCAGGAAAGAGAGGGGAAGGTTAGGCCTGCGGCGGCTGCCACACGTCGCCGGCTATCTGCGTCGGGGCCGCCACGACCAGCGGGGCGTGACGTGAACCGGTGGCCCACCGGAGGGGCCTGGGAAAAGCCAGGGGAGTCGTCCCGAGCAGGGTGACTACCGCGCCGGCGCAGCAGTGGCACTGGCACAGCGGCGAGCACCAGTCGCCTATGTCGTGGCCACAGTCGGAATGCGAACTGGCGCTGATGGTCGTTTGGGTCTGCTCCCCACGTACCGGCACGTCGTCGGCACAAGGCAGACACGAGAGGCAGGTGAGGTACAAGGAAAATAGCAGGGCAAACAAACGCATCGGGGGCAAAGGTAGCATAAGCGGCGCGGCGTCAACGGCAGCTAGTGGAAAGTGACGGATGAGCAAGACCTATTATATGCTTCCCGCCTAGATGAGCCAACCGGTAATAGGGAAAGTCTTCCTTTGGTTAGTGAGGTAATTAGTTTCGCGCATCTCAGATAGGTAGCGATAAGTAAACGTTATTCCTCCTTACCACTCGGGGGCTCTGTCAACTCGACCAGCATCAGACTACTCCTAAGTATATAGGCTGCGCTGAAAGCAGTTCAGGATTATCCTTCAGAGATGATAGTTTAGGTACGATAAGCGTTAGAAACGGTACCCAAGTAACCGGTTTCGCTCGTTCCAGATAGGTAGCGATAAGTACACCGCATCGCTACCTACTGCCAGCGGAAGCTTACGATGCACCCTGCCTGTGCGGCAGTACTTGACTTGCTGCGGGCCTCCGCCAGTTCCTTGCCCCCTGCACGCGGGCCCCGCTAGGCCGGCGCTACGCCGTCGCGCTCCTGCCCGGCGCGCAGCCAAGCCATGGCTTCCGCCTCGCTTTCGAACAGCTGCGGGAAGGCATCGACGGCCGCTTCGCGGCGGAAGTACAGTTCCATCGCGTCGCTCTCGGCCGCCGGCCGCTGGTGCGGCCCTGCCAGGTAGGCCGTGAACAAAGGCCCGTCGAGTGCCGCCGCGAGGCGGGGCGAAAACTGGTCGCGGAACCACGCGTTCAGGTCGGGGCCGGCCACGGGGCGGCGGCGCAAGTCCAGCAGCCAGAAGCGGCAGTTGCCGTGGGCCTGCGCGGCGGCCAGCATCGCCTCGTAGGTGCCTTGCAGCTCCGGAGGCGGCAGGTCCTGTAGCCACCGGCCGATGATGAGCCCCAAATCGGGGCGGTACTCTAGGGAGAAAGCATTGGACGGGAAAGCGGACATGGACGCGCTGGAAAGGAGGGGAGGAGGCGCGGCTATACGGGCCTAGGCCAGTCATGACCGCTTTTGCGCCTAGTGTAGGCTGACCGCGGCGCCGCTACCGGGCCTCAGGCGGGAAGCACACGGGGCAGATAGCGCTGCAAGAGCGCCGCCAGCTCCGTTACGTCCAACGGTTTAGTCTTGACTTCCACGGCCAAGGTCTGCGCCCGCTCCCGCGCAGCCATTTCGTGCGCCGCCGAGACAACGATGACCGTCATCGCCTGCTGGTGGGCAGGGGGTAGCTGGCGCTGGTGCTCCAAAAACTCGAGGCCGTCCATAACTGGCATCTGCAGGTCGAGTAGCACAAGCAACGGCAACGGGGGCGTAGTAACTTGGCAGTGTTCGGCGATGAGTTCCAGGGCCGCTTGCCCATCAGCCGCCTCCAACACCTGCCCGCGCACCTGCAAATGCGTTAACCAGCGCCGCAAGGTCAGCCGCGTCACTTCGTCGTCGTCCACCAGTAGAATGGTATTCTCTGTCATAGAATACTCCCTACGTGCATTCGAGGCGTTCGGCTGCTTCTGGCACGGTCCCCTGCCGGGCTAGTGCGAGCGCGGCCCAACCAGCGCGCAACGAGTAAGCCGGTTGGGCACGAGATATTTGTTTTTCGAGCGAGCTAGTGGCGGCCTATTACCTTTCACTACATTACTTTTCACTACTAAGCTGAACCGACCGCTTGAAGCGTGGAAGCCGAGCTTATAACGGTTAGTAAACGATGCGCCGCACATATTGTGCTGCTAAATTGCTGTGAAGTGCCTTACCGTAATTCTTTGTCCAACTACTAATGCAACCCCATTGCCTAGTGCATTGGGATAGTAGTTTTGGCTTACCAAATAGCCCAATAAGGATGCTTGGGATGGGCACTCGCTCGCCCCAGCGCGTCCGAGTTGCGCTGGCTGGACTACCACGCTATATCCCACCCGCATGCATTTTCTCAGCCCGAAGCTCTGTGCCCTACTTTTCGTTATCGCGGGGGCCTATTCGGCCCGCGCCCAGTCGTACACCTGGACTAGCAGCACCGAAGGCCACCCGTGGCAACAAGCGAAAGTAAGCCTGCAAAAAACGGCGGCTACTCCGCCCTTGCTCGCCGTGAAAGGCGACGAAAAGATTACCACGTTCAAGGCCTGGGGCACCTGCTTCAACGAGCTGGGCTGGGACGCGCTGCAACTGCTGCCGGCGGCGCAGCAGGCCACCATTATGGGCCAGCTTTTCCAGCCGACCGGCGACCTGCGCTTCTCCCAGGGGCGCTTCGCCATGAACGCCAACGACTACGCCCGCGGCTGGTATAGCTGCGACGAGGTGGATGGCGACTTTCAGCTGAAGCACTTTTCTATCAACCACGACAAAACCACGCTGATTCCGTACATCAAGGCTGCCCAGCGCCAAAATCCTGGCCTCACGTTCTGGATTTCGCCTTGGTCGCCGCCGTCGTGGATGAAAATTGACCACCACTACGCCGTGCGCAGCGAGGCCAAGTACAACCAGCTGGCCCCGGCGGCCGACGGGCCGCTCTACGAAGCCTCGACCGAGAAGACGCCCGGCGTATTTCCCGACCGGCTGACCGTTAACGACTACCTGATTCAGGACCCGCGCTACCTGACGGCCTACGCTAACTACTTCTGCAAGTTCATCGCCGCCTACAAAGAGCAGGGCATCCCCATTACCCGGGCCATGTTCCAGAACGAGGCGTGGAGCTACACGCCCTACCCCGGCTGCGCCTGGACGGCACCGGGCATCATCCGCTTCAACACCGAGTACCTAGCCCCGGCGCTAAAAGCGCAGCACCCCGGCGTGGCGCTGTACCTGGGCACCATCAACACCAACCGCTACGACGTTATCGACCAGGTGCTCAGCGACCCGCGCATGGCCCACACCGTGCAGGGCGTGGGCTTGCAGTGGGAGGGCGGGCAGATTTTGCCTCGGCTGCGGGCCAAGTACCCGCAGTACCGCTACATGCAGTCGGAGAGCGAGTGCGGCTGGGGCTCGTTTGACTGGCCGGCCGCCGAACACACGTTTGGCCTGATGACCAGCTACCTGGGCAACGGCTGCGAGGAATATACCTTCTGGAACGCCATCCTGGCCGATAACGGCGCGAGCCCCTGGGGGTGGAAGCAGAACGCGCTGATTCGGGTGGACTCGAAAACCAAGGCCGTTACCTACACCCCCGAGTACTACGCCACCAAGCATTTCAGCCACTTTATCGGGGCTGGCACCACCATCGTGGCCTGCCATCCGGGCCAGGACGACAAGCTGCCGGTGCTCGTGGCCGCCACCGCGCCGGGGCGCTACCTCGTGCTGGCCGGCAACTTTGGGGAGGCCAGCAAAAGCGTGGCCGTGAAGCTCGGCGGGCGCTACCTGACGGCGACGCTGCCCGCGCACTCCTTCAATACGTTTCAGGTAAAGTGATTGTCCGACAAGCACTTGTGTTTTTGAGCCGTGGCCGCAACCGGGCTCACCCTAGGTTCGAGTAGCGGAAAGGTCGTGCGGCTGGTCGCGGAGCCAAAAGCAGCCCGTTGGCAAGGCAGCTTGTAAAGTACCTGCGCCATTTATTGACGTAAATCAAAGATTGGGCGCGGGGTAGGGGGGAGCTTTGCACTTCTCCTTTTCACTACCCCCAGTATGGCCCTCACCGTACCCCAAATAGCTCCTAACCAAACTGATATTTCGCCCGCCCCGGCGGGACTTACCAGGCACTTGCTGGTCATCTTCAGCATCATTTTCAGCGAGTTTCTGGTGATGGGGATTTCGCTGGGGGGGTTGCCCGGCTACGTGCACCAAACCCTGGGCTACAGCAACTTGCTGGTGGGGCTGGTGATTGGGACCCAGTACGCGGCCACGCTGGGCACGCGGCACCTGGCGGGCACCATGGCCGATACGCGGGGCGGGCGGCGGGCAGTTGTTACCGGGGGGCTGCTGTCGGCCGGAGCGGGGGTGTTTTGCCTGCTGTCGCTGCTGGTGGCCGCTAGCCCGGCCCTGAGCCTGGGGTGCCTGCTGGTGGGGCGGGCTTTGCTGGGGGTAGGCGAGAGCTTCCTGGTGATTGGCATTTTTGCCTGGGGCTTTGTGCTGGTGGGGCCCCAGAACACGGGCAAGGTGATGGTGTGGAATGGCATGGGCATGCACGGTGGCATGGCGTGCGGGGCGCCGCTAGGGCTTTTTTTGCAAGCGGCGGCTGGTTTGAAGGTGGCCTTTGGCGTGAGCGTGCTGCTGCCGCTGCTTAGCCTGGGCTGCACGTACGGGCTGCCGGCTATTCCGCGGTTGGTGCAGGAGGCGCGGCTGCCCTTCTACCGGGCCGTGCGGCAGGTGTGGAAGTCGGGGGCTGGCCTAGCGCTGGCCAGCATCGGGTTTGGGGGCATCGCCTCCTTTATCACCTTGTATTTCAGCCAACAAGGCTGGAGCCACGCGCCCTTGGCCCTGAGCGCGTTTGGCGCGGGCTACATCGGGATGCGGCTGTTTTTTGCGCACTACCCCGACAAGTTTGGGGGCGCACCGGTGGCGATGGCGTGCCTGGCCATTGAGACGGCGGGGCAATTGCTTATCTGGGCGGCGCCGGCCGGTGGCTACGCCATTGCGGGGGCGGTGCTCACGGGCGTGGGCATGTCGCTGGTGTTCCCGGCGTTTGGGCAGATTGCCGTGCGGCGGGTACCCGCCGCCAACCGGGGCATGGCCATAGCCGCCTACAACGCCTTTTTTGACCTGGGCATGGGCCTTACCGCGCCGGTTGCCGGCCTCATTGCCGGGGGCGTGCACTACAACCAGATTTACCTGTTTGGAGCGGGGGCCGCCGCCGCCGCCTTCAGCCTGGCTTACCTGGAATACCGGCAGGAAAAAAGGACGCTATCGTAAACCTTGGCCCCAGGGCCCGCCGTTAGGGTAGGCTATGCACAAGGAGCCGCTTGCCGCCTACATCCAGGCTATCATTGACCTGACGCCGCCCCAGCTGGCGCTGGTGCTCAGCTTGTTTGAGCCCGTGCGGCAGCCTAAGCGCACGATGCTGCTGCAAGCGGGCCAGGTCAACCAGTACATGAATTTTATTCAGCGCGGGAGCATCCGCATCTTCTTTATCCGGGAAGACGGGCAGGAGGCGACCCGGCACCTAGCCTTTGAGCAGCAGTTCATTACCAGCCTGGCCAGCTTCATCACGCAGCAGCCCTCGCACGAGTACGTACAAACGCTGGAGGCCTGCGATATCCTGCGCATCAGCCGCAAAAACTTCTACTACCTGCTGGATTGCCTGCCGGCCTGGGAAAAGTTTTTTCGGCATTACCTAGAAAACGCCTACCTCATCAACCTGCGCGTGTATCAGCGCGAAATAACCAAGGATGCCGAGCAGCGCTACCAAGAGTTGCTGGCCCTGAGCCCGCAAGTGGTGCTGCGGCTGCCCAACAAGATGGTGGCCTCCTACCTCAATATGTCGCCCGAAACCCTAAGCAGGGTAAAGGCGAGGCTGCTGCCGCTACCGCCCCCGCAGTAGGGAGGGTAGCGGCAGCAGCACAGCTAGGCAAGTAGCGCGGGCTTTTAGTAGGTGAACAGATGAGGTGGCCGGGTAGAACAGGATAGCCTGTTCAAAAGCCCTCCACCATGCGCTCCTCTTTCACGGCCGCCGGTCCTTACTGGAGGCCCCCGGAGGCGCGGATGCGCTCGCTGGTAAGCCAGGCGGCGGCATCCGAAACCAAGAATACGACCACCGCCGCAATGTCGGCCGGCTGGCCGAGCCGGCCCAAGGGAGTAGCGCCGACGATGAATTTTTCGCCTTCGCTGCCGGGGGCGAAGTCGCCTTGACTTTGCACGCCTTCGGTGTTCGTGGGGCCGGGCGCCACCGTATTCACTCGGATGTGGCGCGCCGCCAGCTCCTTAGCGAGCGCGCCGGTGATGGTGTCACCGGCGGCCTTGGAGGCGGCGTACAGGCTGGTCGACGGCATAGGGCTTTGCGCCCCCACGGAGCTGATGTTCACGATGCTACCCCCCGTCGCCGGAAAATACTTTAGCGCGGCCTGCGTCGTTAAAAACAGCCCCAGCACATTGGTATCGAAGTGCCGATGAAACTCGGCCTCGGTGATGGATTCGACGGGGCCAAACCCGTAAATGCCCGCGTTGTTGACCACGATATCCAGGGCCCCAAAGGCCGCCTGGGTTTGGGCAAACAGCGCGTTGACCTCCGCCGCGCGGCTCACATCGGCCTGGATGGCCAGGGCGCGGCCCCCGGCGGCAACGATGTCAGCCACCACCCGGTCGGCCCCTTCGCGGCTGCTGGCGTAGTTGACGGCCACGGCCACGCCTTCGGCGGCCAGCGCTTTGGCAATGCCCGCGCCGATGCCTTTAGACGCCCCGGTCACGATGGCTACTTTGCCTTTCAGATTTAATTCCATGCGAAAATGTGTACTTGTGTACTTAGAAGATAACGAACTAGGCGATAGGGGGTAGGGCACCCTGCTAGTGCGGCTTTGACAACAGCAAAATGCCCGGCCGAAAAATCGTTTTCCGGCCGGGCATTGCGCAGGTAGCTTGGGAGTGGCGAAGGGCGCCTAGGCCACCAGGCTATCGGTCTCGATGTTCCAGAACTTGCCGCTTTCGGGCCGGGCCTCGATGCCGCGGAAAAGCCCAGCGGCCGACTGCTCCACGGTGAAGGGCGCGCTGTCGCCGCCCATGCGCGTCTGCACCCAGCCGGGGTGCATGGGCGTCACCGTAATGTTACGCTCGGCCACGCGCTCGGCCAGGATGGCGGCGTACATGTTGATGGCCGCCTTGGAAACGCGGTAGGCCGGGCTGTCGGGCGCAGCGAAGGCGGGCAGGCCCATTTTGGACGACAGGAAGACAATCTGGCCCCCGTCACGCACCAGCGGCAGCATGGGCTCGGTGAAGAGGATAGTGCCGTCGACGTTGGTGGCGAAGGTGTCGCGCAGGCTCTGGCGCTCGGGGGCGATGGTGCCCAGGTCGAAGCCCACGCCGGCGTTGTTCACCAGCAAATCGAGGCTGGGGGCGAGCTGGCCAATCTGGGCCACGGCCTGCGCGATGCTCTCGTCATTGGTCACGTCTAACGTTACCACGCTCAGATTAGGGTGGCTGAAATCGGCAATCTGGCCCGAGCGGGAGGTGCCGATAACGCGGTAGCCTTCGGCCAGCAGCTTCTGGGTGAGGGCTAGGCCGATGCCGCTGTTGGCGCCGGTTACGACGGCGGTTTTTTCAGGAGTATTCATGGGGGAAATTAAAAAATGGCGAGGGCTAGCTAAAGCAAAGCCTTCAGGGGGTTGGTGTAATTTTTAAGTCGGAGAAAAAGCCTTCCGTGCCCACATTGACCCACAGCCCGATGCCCCCGGCAGCAGCGGGTCCGTGCTTTAAATCGTTGATGAGCAGCGTGGGCTGGGGGGTATTGTTAAGGTACAGCTCGGTTTTAGCCCCGCGCACCACCAGGCGCAGGCGAGTCCACTGGTCTAGTTACAAGTCGGCGTAGGTTTCGTACTGGCCGGGGGCTTCCTTTCGCAGGCGCTCGAACCGGTAGTCGGAGTAGGAGAAGTACTGCACCGCGTGGTTGCGCTGCAATTGGTTGTCGGCGCGGCCGTTGGCGGGGCGCAGGTACACGCCCTCAAACTGGAAGTTGGCCGCGTTTATCCGAAACGTGAGGCCGATGAAGCTGCGGGCCAGCGCGGGGGCCCCGGCAGCAGGCGGCTCCGCACGTTCACCTCAATAGTGCCGTTGTGAAAACCGCTGCCCACGAGCCGGGCAAACGTGGGCTCGTCGAAGGCCGTTACGGCGGGGCTTTTGGTGACTTTCTGCACCGTTTTGCCCCCTAGCTTTTCCTGGGAGGTCGCCACGTTCACCGGCTCGAACCGGGGGGCGGAGGTAGGGCGCGCGCTGCCCAGGCCAAGTAGACTCATAAAGCAGAGCGTCAGCAACGAAGGGTACATGGGCAAGAGGGAAGTGAACTACGGCATACGGACGAACCCCGGCGGCCAGTCCAGGAAAAGCATTACGGCAGCACTACCAGCTTGCCCCCGGCCGCATTGCTTTCCATCAGCTCGTGCGCGGCTACGATGTCGGCCAGCGCGAAGGTGCGGCCGAGGCCCAGCTGCACCTGGCCGGCCGCCACGGAGTCGATAAAAGCTTGCAGGGCCACGGCCGGGGCCGTCACCTGGCTGCTGTCGTAGATGGTCAGGCCCACGGTGGCCGGGATGAATTCCATAGGGGCAAAGTCGGGGATGGCCCAGCTTTCGGCCAGCATCCCCGTCATGCAGCCCAGGCCGCCGGGCGCGAGGCAGGCCAGCGTGTCGCGCAACGTGGCGGTGCCCACCAGCTCCAGCGCCCGGTCCACACCCTGCGGGTACAGGGCCCGCACTTGCTCGCGCAGGTGGCCGTTATCGACCAAGGTGTGGGTCGCACCGTTGGCCCGGAGCAGGTCGGCCCGGTCGGCGCGGCGCGAGGTAGCCAGCACCGTGAGGCCGGCCTGGCTGGCCAGCTGGGCGGCCAGCAGCCCGATGGACGACGTGCCGCCCCGAATGAGCAAGGTTTCGCCGGCCTGGATTTTCAGGGCCAGGTGCAGCGAGCCGTACACCGTCTGGAACATTTCGGGGATGGCCCCGAGCTGCGCCCAGGGCAGGCTACTGCGGAAGGGGTAGAGAATGGCCAGGGGCACCACCGTGTACTCGGCGTAGCTGCCGTCGAAGTCGCGGCCCAGGCCGCCCATCAGGGCCGCCACCTGCTGGCCGGGCGAGTAGGTGCCCGAGGGGTCCTCCATCACCTCGCCCACGCACTCGATGCCCAGGATGCGCGGCAACTGTACTCCAGGCGACAGGCCCTTGCGGGTCATCAATTCCGAGCGGTTTAACCCGAAGGCCCGCACCCGCACCAGCACCTGTCCGGCCAGCGCGGTAGGCACAGGCCGCTCTTCGAGCCGAAACTGGTCGGGGCCCCCAGGGTTGTACAAAACGGCTGCTTTCATGGGAAAGGGGGGTAGGGCGGGAGCGAAGTGTGAGGCGATATGACAGGGCCCTACTTACGCTCCCCGCACGCTATTAAACACGTAGCGGTAGATTTTCCAGTCCTGAGCATCCTGGCGCAGCACGAAGAAGTCGCGGCTGGTGCGGGCCACCTGCTGGCCCGTGGCCAGGTCGGTGGTGGCGGTGCGAGCCGTGGCCTGCACAAAGGCGTAGGCGCCGCTTACGGTCACGCCTTCCACCGCGTAGCTGATGTGCAGGCGCGTTTTGGCGAAGAAGCTGGCGGCTTTGCCAGGCAGCGCGCCGGCGGGCAGCGGGGCCCGGCCATTGGGCATAAACACGCCATCGGTGGTGTAGAGGGCGGGCAACAGGGTGGTATTGGCCGTATTTAGGGCCTCGGCATACTGGGCCAGCAGCTGCTCGGCAGCCTGCGTTGGGGAGTGCGGTTGCATGGTTCTGGTCTTGGAAGTGAGGATGCCCACGGCCAAAAACCGGGGCTGGTGAGGGTTATTTGATTAGTTCTGGGTCGATAGTGGCAGCGTCGAACTCGGTGTTGAGCTTCTTGTAGAGCGGCGTGGGCTCCACCGTCAGTATCAGCTCAATGGTGGGGCCGGAAACCAGCTCGAACAGGTGGCCGCCGTGGATAAGGCCGTCGAAGGTGGCCAGGTTAACGTGGGTGTGGGCTACCGGCTTGCCGTTGTACACGGCGATGTCGCCCGTCAGCGAGGTTACCTCGATGGGGTCCGGGAAGGGAATGACCTTGAAGGCTTTGCGGTCGTAATCGAACACGCCCACCTTAGCCGATAAGGCATCGCCGATGGCTTGATAGTGGGCACTCTTGACGTTGTACTCCTGGGCAAACTCGGTGAGTCCCGACACAATTTCGTCGCCCTTAGCAAAAATCAGCACGTAAGTTTTCACTGGTCCGCTGGTGCTGAGCAGCTTCACTTTCAGGCCGGGAGCCTTACCCAATTGCACGGGCTTGCCCGTGGTCAGTGAAATGTACTCCGGGGTCTGAGCCTGGGCCGCCAGAGCGGTGCCGGCCACGAGCAAAGCCGTGGCGGCGAGGTGCTTTAAGAAAGAAGGACGCATCGGGCTACTTATTTAATGAACGGCACTACATCGGCCCACACGGCCGGGAAGTTGAGGAGGAAGGCCCCGTGCGAGGCATTGGGGATGATGCCCAGCTGGCTGCGACGCAAGTCCTGGGTTGTGCGGAACATCCGGTCCACGGGGTTACCCTCGTCGCGGTCGCCGGCCATCACCAGCACGGGGCACTGGATGGTCTGCATGAGGGCGCGGTCCACGGTCAGGCGGTTGTACATGGTGGCCACCTGGGTAAACATCTCGCCCAGGCGCTGCGGCTGGGGCATCAGCGCCTGCTGCTGGCGCACGTAGGCGCTGTCGAGCGCCATCGCCTGCTGCGGGCTGAAGTCAAATTTGCGCTGGCCGGCCGTCACTTCGCTGGCCCCAATGGTGATAAGCTTGCGCACCCGCTCGGGGTACATGCTGGCCAGCTTGTAGCCGGCAAAGCCCCCGTCGCTGAAGCCTAGCACAATGGCGCTGTCGCGGGTCGTGGCCTTGAGTACGGCCAGCACGTCGTTGGCCCGCTGCTCGTAGGTGAGCGGGGCGGAGCCCAGCTCCGACTTGCCGTGGCCGCGCGTCGAGATGGCAATCACCTGGTACTTGCGCGAGAGGCTGTCGATAAACTGATGCATCTCGTAGGTCGAGCCCAGCAGGCCGCCGTGCAGCAGCACAAACGGGCGGCCCTTGCCATACACTTCGTAGTAGATTTTGGCGTCGCCAGCCTGGACGTAGTGCCCGGCCTTGGGGTTATTGCCGTACTGCACCGCGCCTTTCGGCGAGGGAGTGGCCTGCATGAAGGCCCGCAGGGGCTTGGTAAACCGTTGCTGACCGAAGGCGGCGGTGGTCAATAAGAGGAAGAAAAACAGCAGGTGCCGTTGCATGATATAGAAGGAAATACGAGCGGAAATGATGATGCAAAATTGGCTTACCCACCCCTCATCCAGGAATAAACTAGCGTAAGAAATACCCTTAATCTAGCTTAAGGGTACGCACAGAAAACACTAACTCGCATATTGCCAATTGCCTGATTTTCAGAAAGTAGCTAGAAAACATACTTTCTGACTAGCCACTAAAAATCAGGCAACTTGCATCCGTACGACGACGGCTGGCGGCCTTACTGGGGCGTATTGAAGAGGTAGCGGGCGATTTTCCACTGGCCGTTTTCCTTCACGAAAACCCACTGCTCGCGGAAGCTCACCTGAGAGGAAGGGCCCGATGGCTTCACTACCTGGGTGCCGCTCGACGTGGAGGTGGCAAAGGCGTAGTCATTGCTCACCACCGTGATGTTGGCGGGGGTAAAGGTGAGCGTAAGCGTAACGGCGCTGAACAAGCCGTCGAACGCGGCCCGAACCTGGGTCTGGCCCGTGGCCGTGGGCGACCCGGGGGCGGCAAATACGCCGTCCTGGGCAAACAGCGGCGTTACCGTGGCCGCGTTGGAGGCATTGAGGGCCGTGCCGTAGCTGGTCAGCAGCTGCTGAATGGCTTTTTGCTCGGCCGCCGTGTCAACGGCGGGGGTGGTATCATCTTTTTTGCAAGCCAGCAGGGCCGGCGCCAGTGCCAGGGTGAGCAAAAACAGGCGTAGTACTTTGGAGAGTGTCATGGGGTACGTGTTAGGCAAATAGTAGAAGAGAAGTTGACCGACCTGCGGGTGTTGCCTGGCAGCAGTCGTCGGGCCACTACTCCCCCTCGCCCTTGCTGCACAAGGCAAAATGGGCTATCTAGGCCAGCGGCCTAGGGTCGTCAACGGGTGAGTAGGGGAGGGGAAATGGGTTTCCCGAAGACAGCTAGGTGAGCTGCCCTATCGACTGACGACCCAGTTTGGGCGCTTAGTGCAGTCGTAGGATTATCGCTGCGGCAACGTGGCCGGCCGCTGCCGCTTTGGCGTTTGGTTACCTTGTTCGAACAGTACAAAGGTCCGGCAAGGGGGTAGCCTACGCCCTTGAACTAGCGTAAGAAATACTCTTAAGCTAGCTTAAGCCTCTAGGCTTTCGTAGCTCGGTCTTTGCGGATTTTGCTTAGAAATTCCGGCGTGATACCGAGGTAGGAGGCAATCTGCGTATTAGGCAACCGGTTGACCCAGTGCGGGTATTGCGTTAGGAAGTTCTGGTACCGCTCCTCGGCCGTGGCGCTGATGTTTTGCAGAATACGGTTTTGCAAGTCGATGTACCCCCGCTCGACGAGGATGCGGAAGTTGCGGTCGAACTTGTGGTAGTGGGTAAAGAGGCTGAGCAGGTCGTCATGCTTGATTTGCAGCACGGTGGCTGGCTCTATGGCCTCAATATGCACGCGGCTGGGCTGCTCCGTATAGAAGCTGGCCAAGTCCGTAATCCACTCATTCTCCACCGCAAACAGCAGATTGTGCTCCTTGCCGCTTTTATCAACGGCATACATCTTGAAGCACCCGGCGACCACGAAGCTGGCGTACCGGCACACTTCCCCTTCCTGCAACAGGAAGCCCCGGCGCTTGATTCTGCGCTCCGTGAAATGCAGCGCCAACGCCTCTTCCTCCTGCTTGGTGAGCGGGAAATAATCGTGGCGAAAATACTGGCTGAGCGCCTCCAACGGGGCAAGCGGGGTTGTCAATTGCGGGCTGAGTAAGAGCGAAAATAGAACGTAAGGCCCTGCTGATGCGAGCAGGCCGGCCTCGCTGGCTAGCCGACCTGGAATGTGCGCATACTGATGCCCCCGAACGTCACGTCTTCAAACGTGTGGGTGATGGCCTCGGTTGGACGGGCCAGCCCCGCACTATAAAGCAGCGGCAGGTAGTGGTCGAGCGTAGGTACGGCCAGCCTGCCGCTGGGGCCCGTTTGCTGGTAGGCGAGCAAACCCTTGAAGTCGCGCTGGTCGAGTTTGCTTTTCACCCAGTGGTCGAACTGCGTGGCCCAGTCGAAGGCGCTGTCGTCGCCAACCATGAGCTTAGGCATGCTCAAGTGCAGGTTGTGCACCACGTTGCCCGAGCCGACGATGAGCACACCCCGCTCGCGCAGAAACTGGAGCTGCCGGGCAAAGTCGAAGTGCCACGCCAGCGGCTTGGTATAGTCGAGGCTAAGCTGCACAACCGGGATGTTGGCCTGCGGGTAGAGATGGTGCAGAATCGACCAGGTGCCGTGGTCGAGGCCCCAGTCAGCCGCACCGTGCACCTCATACACATGCGCTACGATGGCCTGCGCCAAGTCGGGCTTGCCCGGCGCGGGGTACTGCATCCGCTCCAGCGCCGGCGGAAAACCCTCAAAGTCATGGATGGTCGGCGGGCGCTGGTTGTTGGTCACGAAGGTGCCCTTGGTTTGCCAGTGGGCCGAAATCACCACAATGGCTTTGGGCGGCGTGAGGCGCGTCCGCAGTTGGTGCAGGCTGCGCGTAAACGCATTGTCCTCAAGGGCATTCATCGGCGAGCCGTGGCCGACAAACAGCACCGGCATCAGGGCCGTGCGGGACGAGTTGGCGGCCGCCGCAAACAGCTTGCTCAGTTTCATGGCAGGCGGCAGCAACGGAGCCAAGGCCAATGCTTTAAGGACGGAACGGCGTTGCATAAAGAGGCAGGGCGAGCAGAAAGGTGAGCCAAAGCCCAAAACTACCGGCCCCCTAGAGCCTAAGCATTGACCTAGGGTAAGAAAGTACGCATCACTACTGCCGTGCTTTCTGCTGGTGTTAATAGGGGTTTCACTAGAGGAGGAACAGAAAACCCCACTAAGAAATTGTAGCCCACATCAGCCGCAAGAAGCAACGCTACTGGCAGTCATTCGAAAGGGGGCGGTTCAGCCAACGGCGGAAAGCCCACGTGCCTAGCCCATAGGCGGCCACGTCCCGCCAGTCGCCCACGGCTTGGGTGGAAAGGTGCGGAAGCAGGACTTCAAATACTAGTGCGACGTACGCCCACGCGGCCACGAGCCACGAGCTGGGAAATACCCACGTCAGCGGATAGGAGCCTAAACGCCGCTGCGCCACCAGGGCAAGGCTTAAAAAGACGGGCATTGCCGTTAGGTCGGCTAGTTGCCCCGTTATCAGCGGGGGCAATACGCCTGGCCATACGTGCCGCCCTACCTGATAGCTACCATATAGCCCAACAGCCACCACGAAAAGGGGCTGCCTAAACTCTGGCCACCGGCGCATGCTAGGCCGCCGCCGCCGCCGCAAGCGAAACCAGGACCGACATAATCGCGGCAAATAAAAATTGCCCGCCATACGCCAACCGCTTTAGCAGCCGGGTACCGCTTCCATCCTCAGGCTTAATGTCCAACTTTAGCTTCAAGCCAGCCAATGGTTGCTGCGTTCGCTGGGTGTACTCGTGTGCTTCCTGACTAGCACGCGGGTCGAGTAACTCGCCGCAGTACGTACAGCAGTCATCTGCCTGCTGTTGCCACGAAGACCATTGCTGGCAGGAAGGATATTTCTTAGACGAAAGCAAAGGAGCACTCATAGAAGGGGAAAAAGAGCCGTTCACCTACTCGTGACACGTAGGCAGGCAGGAAGTGTGGTGCATTTAGAACAAATGTACTAACCAAACCTTTCATTTAGAACAAATGTTCTAAAGCGAGTATCTTTGGCATATGCTCACCCGCGATAAAATTCTGGCTACGGCCCTGCACTTGTTCAATACGCAAGGCACCAGCGGGCTAACGGTGCGGCATATTGCCAAAGAGGCCGGCATTAGCCACGGCAACCTGTGCTACCACTTCCCCCGCACGGATGATATTATTCAGCAACTCTACCTCGACTTAGTAGCTGAAATAGATAAGGGCTTCCCACCGCCAGGTAGCCAGCCGGACGTGCGCTACCTGTTGCAGACCTTGCAACACACCTTCGAAACGCTCTACGCCTACCGCTTTCTCATGCTGGACTTTGTGCGCATCATGCGCACCATTCCCGCCATCAATCTGCACTACCGTGCCCTTTACCAACGGCGGCTGACGCAAGTGAACGCGCTGCGTGAGCAACTGGTCGCTGGTGGCGACTTTCAGCCCGAGCAATATCCTGGGCAGCACGAGCACTTCGTAGCGCAGTGTTTTTTGCTGAGTGACTTCTGGCTAGCCGAAGCCGAAATCCTATTTGACGAGCCAGTGGAAGTTAAGCTGGCTTATTATACCCGGCTCGCGGGCGGGGTCGTGTTTCAGTATCTCACGCCCCAGGGCCAGGACGTCTTACGGCCACTGCTAGCTAAAATTCCTTAGCGGGGTTTTCTATTCCTACTCTAGTGGAACTCCTAATACCCTTCCGCTTCCGTGGGGAAGGCGCGGCTTTTCACGTCGCTCACGTACTGCGCCACGGCTTGGTGCATCAGGTCGCTCAGCTCGGCGTAGCGACGTAGAAAGCGCGGCTTAAACTCCCGCGTAATGCCCAACACGTCGTGCACCACCAGCACCTGCCCATCCACGTGGGGGCCGGCCCCGATGCCGATAACCGGGATGGTTAGCTGCTCGGCAACCTGCCGGCCCAGCGCGGCCGGAATCTTTTCCAGTACCACGGCGAAGCAACCCAGCTCTTCCAGCAGCTTGGCATCTTCCAGCAGCTTTTGGGCCTCGGCTTCTTCTTTGGCGCGCACCGCGTAGGTACCAAACTTGTAGATGCTCTGCGGGGTCAGGCCCAAGTGGCCCATCACCGGAATGCCGGCCGCCAGAATGCGCAGGATGCTGTCTTTGATTTCGGCCCCGCCCTCCAGCTTCAGGCCGTGGGCCCCGCTTTCCTTCATCACGCGCACGGCCGAGCGCAACGCTTCCGACGAATTTCCCTGGTAGGAGCCAAAGGGTAAGTCTACCGCTACAAACGCCCGCTGCGTACCGCGTACCACGCTTTGGGCGTGGTAAATCATCTGGTCGAGGGTAATGGGCAGGGTGGTTTCGTGGCCGGCCATGACGTTGGCCGCCGAGTCGCCGACGAGCAGCACGTCGGTGCCGGCCCCGTCGAGAATCTTGGCCATCGAGTAGTCGTAGGCCGTGAGCATGGAGATTTTCTCGCCCCGCTGCTTCATGGCCAGTAGCTGGTGGGTGGTAACGAGCTTAACTTCTTTGTGTTGGGACATGATGCGAAAGGCGGTGCAGCCCGCCGGAGCAGAGAGGGATAGATAAGTTGGAAAGCCCCCTAGGGTGTTACCCTACAACGGCCGCGACCGGAACGTGACGGCCTGCCGGTGCAGCGGCGGCAGCACCAGCAGCCCCACGAGCAGGGCGATGAGCCCCAGGCTGACCAAGCCGAAGTAGTTGAGGCAGTAGCGCAGCAGGGTTTGCGTTTCGAGGGTGCGGGCCAACAGGCTGGCCGCGCCGCGCTGGGCGGTTTCCAGGGCTAGGCCTTTGCCTTGCAAGGTTTGTTGCAAGCCCTGTACACGGGCCGCTACTTCGCTGGTGCCCGGTAGCAAATCGGCCCGGAACCGGTCGAGCTGGGCCGTGCGCCAGTAGGGCTGAAGCACGCTGGTAACGGCCAGCGAGCCCACGAAGCCCAGGTTGCGAAAGGCCACCGCCGCGAAGGTGCCCGCCGAGGCCAACTGCGGAGGTAGCCCGCCCATGGTGAACAAGGCCAGCGGTATCATTACGAAGCCCACCGCCAGGCCTTGCAGCAGCATCGGCAGCAGAAAAACCGCCAGTCCCTGCGCCGGCCCGAAGAGCAGGTACATCCAGACGTGGTGGGTTAGCAGCAGCCCGAAGCCCACGCCCAGCAGCCGGCGCAAAGGTGTGCCCAGCAGTACGAAGCGCACCACTACGCTCACGCCCAACACGATGCCAGCCAGCGTAGCGGCTTGCAGCCCCACCATTTGGCGGGCATCGACGTGCAGCACGCCCGTGAAGTAAGCCGACGCGATACTGGTGGTGCCTCGAAAAAAGTAGAACACGCAGAACAGCGCCAGCCCCACGCAAAAGTTGCGGTGGCGAAACACGCCCAGGTGAATGTAGGGACGCTTTATGTTCCCCTGCCGCCAGGCGAAGGCCACGCCGCCTAGTACGGCTAGCCCCAGCGCCTTCCACATGGTCGGGCTTTCGAGCCAGTACTGCTGCTGGCCGTACGAGGCGAGGTAGGCCAGGCCCAGCAGCATCGTGCTTAGCAGCACCCAACTCGGCCATTCCAGCTGGGTGAGCGGTAGCCGCCGCCGGGTGCGCACGTCGTTGAGGATGAGTAGCAGCAGCAGCGCGCCGGGAAGCGCCACCAGTAGAAACGTGTGGAACACTGCCGGCACGGCATACCGGTCGAGTACCGTCCAGCTCAGCATGGTGCCCAGCGGCGACGAGGCCAGCAGCCCCCCGTAGAACACGGCGTAGCCCATGGCCCGCGCCCGGGTGGAATGCAGGCGCGAAAAAATCAGCGATAACAGCGGCGTAACAATGGTGCAGGACACGGTGCCCTGTAAAAAGCGCAGGACCAGCAGCAGGCGAAAGTCGTGCACCCAGCCGGCCAGACCCACCAGCCCGGCCAGCAGCATCACGTTCAGCAACAGATAATTGCGCAGGCGCAGGTAGCTACCTAGATGCGGGTCGAAGGGTAGAAACGCCACCAGGCCCGCGTAGAACAACAGAATGGAGAACTGCACGTCGGCCGGCTCCACGCCATAGTAGCCCGCTACTTCGGCCCCACTACCGGCGTAGAGGCCCAGCAGCAGAAACGGCGGCAGCAGCGCCCAAAACAGCACGGCCCGGATGGCCCACTCGGGCACCCACGCTTTGAACAGCGGTAGTGGTTCAACGTTTTTCATCAGGCAGCGCTTACTTAGCCACCGTTACGGTGGCGTTCATGCCGGCCGCGAGTTGGGCAATTTTCGCGGGCTGGTCGGTGAGTCGGATGCGGATGGGCAGGCGCTGAATGACCTTTATGAAGTTGCCCGTCGCGTTGTCGGGCGGCAGCAGGGAAAACCGTGCGCCCGTGGCCGGCGACAGCGACTCGATGCGGCCCGCAAATGCCTGGTCGGGGTATGCGTCAGTGGTGATTTTCACCGGCTGGCCCACGTGCAGGTGCGGCAGCTGGGTTTCCTTGAAGTTGGCCGTTATCCACTTGCCCGCCTGCCGGTTCACAATGTAAGCTAATGGCTGCCCGGCCTGAATCAGCTGGCCTTCCTGGATGGTCTGGCGGCCCATCACGCCGGCGTAGGGAGCCGTCACAAGGGTATAGGAAAGGTCTAGCCGGGCCTTGCGCAGCAGCGCCTGCCGCCGTCGGATTTCGGCTTTCAGCACCGCCCGCTGACCCTGGCTTTCGTTCACTCGCGAGAGGGAGGTTTGGTAACCACCGGCCAGGGCCGCGTAGTCGGAACGCGCCACGTCAAGCGCCGATTGCTGGCGCTCGAACTGCTGGCGCGTCACGGCCTCATCGGCCAATAGCTGCTTATAGCGCGCAAAATCCTGCTCCTGCTGCACCAGCCGGGCCTTCGCCGCGCCAATCTGGCTTTGGCTCACCTGCGAGCTGCGCTGCGATGTCTGCACGGTGCTGGCCAGGTTCAGTAGCTGCGCCTGGGCGTTGGCCAGGGCCGCTTCGGCCTCGGCCACGGGCACTTCAAAGTCACGGTTGTCGAGCACCACCAGCGTATCGCCAGCCTTCACGGCCTCGTTTTCTTGGTAATGAATCTGGCGGATGTAGCCGCTTACCTTGCTGTTAATCGGGTTGATGTATTCTTCCACCTGGGCATCGTCGGTAGTTTCGTAGTGGAGCATGGTCCACCCGATGCGGCCGCCCCAGACGAGCAGCGCCAGCACCAGTAGGCCGGCCAGAGTGGTAGTAATGCGCGCCACGATTCGGTCGGTGCGCTGCGGCGAGGTCGTCGACTTGGTCATGACTTATAGGAGGCCAATGGCTTTTTGCAGTTGATAGTATTGATTGGCGGCCAGCGTCTGGGCCGTCACCAGGTCGAAGCGGGCTTGCAGGAGCTGATTATCCGCGTCAAGCAAATCGGTGAGCAGCGACAGCTGGTTGAAGTAGGTGCTGTTGACAATGCGGTAGTTTTCGGTGGCCTGCCCGATGCTCTGCTCCGCGATGCGGATGCGCTCCTGGGTTTCCTGGTAGCGCACGTAGGCTGTCTTCACTTCCTGGCGCTTGTCGTCGAGGGCCTTTTCCTGGCCCAGACGCTGGCGCTCGACGCCGATTTCGGCGGCTTTCTCGGCGTGGCGGTCCTGCCAGCGGGCCGTGATGTTATAGGATACCCGCACGCCCACCTCACCCAGGTTATAGGCTTGCGCCACGTTGGGAAAGATGAGCCGGTTGGGGTAGGTGGTGGCGTAGCCCGCAAACAGGCCCACCTGCGGGCGCTTGCTCACCGCCGTGGCATCGAGGCGCAGCTCGCTGAGGCGGGTTTGCAGCCCGGCCACCCGCAACTCGGGGGCCTGCGCCTGGGCCTGGCCGAGGTAGTCGGCGTACGAGCCGGCCAGCGCCGCGGGGGGCGGACTTACGGCGGCGAGCTGGTGCGCCTGGTCTTCGGGTTCGCCGAGCAGGATATTCAGGCGCTGATTGGTGAGCGTGAGCGTATTGCCGATTTCGGTGAGCAGCAACTGCTGGCGCGAGAGCTGCAACTCGGCCCGGAGCAGGTCGGAGCGCAACACTACCCCGTTTTTGTAGAGCGACCGAATCTGGACGAGCCGCCGCTCCGACTCCTTCACGTTGTTGGCCGTCAGGGCCTGGTACTCCCGGTTGCGCTGCACGTCGAGGTAGGCCGTGGCCACGCGCAGACGCACGTCGCTGGCCGTTAGGGCCAGGCGCTCGGTTTCCAGCACTTCGTTAGTTACCTGGTTGGCAATCTGATTTTTGATGCGGCCTCCCGTATAGACTTCCCAATCGGCTTCCAGGCCCACGCGCACGGCGTGAGGGCTAGCGGGCACAGCCACCTTCTCGGGGTTTTGCAGCCAGGCGTGGGGCTCGTAAGCAATCAGCCCGCCTAGGTAGGCATAGCTGCCATTGGCGGTGAGGCGCGGCAGGCGCTCATTTTCCCGGTCCTTTACCAGCTCGGTGCTTTGTTCCACCTGCTGGCGCTGCATCTGCACTTCCTTGTTGTGGGCGGTGGCCAGGGTCCAGGCCTGGTCCAGCGTCAGGGTCTCCGGGGCGCTCGTGACCGTTTGGGCAGCCAGCGGGTAAGTAGCTGATACTAAAAAAGCTGCGGCACACAGCCACAGCCGACTTCGACCGTTCATGAGGGTTTTATTAAGATGGTACAAAGGTACCGGCCCCTCATTCGGCTCATTTTACCATGTTAGTCAAAATATTGTCCAAACCAGCCAAAGCAGCTTTCGATGGCTTTTTTAGGGAAGAGGTAGCCAACAATCAGCTTGCAGACTGCTTTAGACTACCCGGCGCGTAGCCTATGCAGGGTCATTCTGGCGCTTGTCGGCGGCTCGCTCCACGGCTGGCCGCTTCGTCTTACCCCATTCATTTTCACTTACCGTTAGCCCACTCCAGTTATGGCAGCAAATCAAGAAGCAACCACTCGCGAAGTGCTTAATCACCACCTCACCGCCTTCGGCGGGAACGACCTGGACGAGATTCTAAAAGACTACACCGAAGACTCCCAGGTGCTGACGCCCGATGGCCCGCTGAAAGGCCTGGCCGCCATTCGGGGCATGTTCGAGGATTTCTTCGCCAAAATTCCCACTGGCTGCGAGTTTGGGATGCAGCAGCTCAGCGTGGTCGATAACGTGGCTTACATCGCCTGGCACAGCAAGTCGGCCGTGGCGACCATTCCGCTCGGCACCGACACGTTCTTCCTCGAAGGCGATAAAATCCAGCTGCACACTGTGGCCTCGTACGTCGCGCCCAAGTAGGAAGCGCTCACGCCGCTACGACGCGGCTATAAAGCAGTTGGACCAGCCAGGCCCCGTATTCGGGGCTTGACTGGTCCAACTGCTTTGCGGCATCCAACTGCTTTGCGGCAATTACTAGGTACCTAGGGCTTGGCCGCCACAATCGGGAAGCCCTGCTGCGCCAGCCACGCGCCGAAGCGGTCGAGCCAAAAATCGACGGGTAGCTGCTGAGTCTTCGTGCCGAAGCCGTGGCCGCCCTTGGCGTAGATATGCAGCTCGGCAGGCTTACCGGCGGCCTGCCAGGCGCTATAAAGCTGCACGCTCTGCGAGGTGAGGCCCAACTGGTCGTCGCTGGCGGCGGCCACAAACAGGGGGGGCGCATCGGTGGGCACGGGCCGCTTGGGCAGTACCGCCAGGTAGGCGTATTGCGAGGCGATGAAATCGGGCCGGTTAGCTACCGAGTAGCTATAGCCTACCCCGTCGGCCACGGTGCCGCCCGCCGAAAAGCCCATGATGCCTATTCGGTTGGGCTGCACACCTAATTCTTTGGCGTGGCCGCGCACGTACTCAATGGCTTTCTTACCGTCGGCAATGTCCAGGGCCACCACCGGCGCTACCACGGCCTTGAACTTGTCCCAGTCTTTGAGCAGCGGTGTCATCTGCTGGCCCGGGTCGGTGCCCGTAACGTGCACCAATCGGTATTTGAGCACGAAGGCGGCCACGCCCCGGGCTTGCAGCCACTTGGCCACGTTGACGCCCTCGTTGTCGATGTCGAGCAGGTGGAACCCGCCACCGGGGCACACCACCACGGCCGTGCCGGTGGCCGTGCCCGGCGCGGGCAGGTAGGCCGTGAGCGTGGGCGTAGTCACGTTGTACACAAAGCGGGCACCGGATTGGCTGGTTTCCTTTTCCGACCAGTTCCAGCTTTCCGAGCCGGGGGCTTTGCCTTGGTAGAGGGGAATAATCTGCTGGGCATGAGCGCTAACGGCGCAGGCCACCGCGAGGGCTAGGGGAAGTAGTTTCATGAATCTAAGCCGCATTTTTATTGAACCACACCAGGTAGGCGTCCACCACCCCTTGCAGAAATTGCTTGGTGCCGGCTTTCATCTCGCCGACTTCGTCGAACAACTCATTGACCTTGGCCAGATAAACTTCCGGCTGTTGCATCGTGGGCACGTTCAGGAACACCAGGCTTTGCCGTAAGTGGTGGTTAGCCCCGAAAGCAGATAAATTGCCCGGCGAGTTGCTGATAACCGCGCCTGGCTTGCCGTCCCACACACTTTTGCCATAGGGTCGGGAGCCGACATCGAGCGCGTTTTTCAGCACGCCCGGCACCGAACGGTTGTATTCCGGCGTTATAAACACCACGCCATCCAGCGCCCCTACTTCGTCTCGGAAAGCAGTGTAGGCTGCCGGCACTTCGTTATCATCGTCGAAATCCTGGTTGTAGACGGGCAGGCCGTCAAGCGAAATCAGCTTGAACTCATAGCCTTCCGGGGCCATCGGTACCAGGGTATTCGCTATTTTCTTGGAGAAGGATTCTCTACGCAGGCTGCCTGCAAAGAGACCGATTACTTTATTCATAGTGGGGCTGATTAAATGTTAACTTGACTAGCTGTGGCCATTCGCTCGTGCGGCAGCACGGCCACGTCTATCTGAAACGTCACGCTGGGGGAATGCGCCCGCAGCCGGCGCATGGCCTCAAAAATGGATTTCTACGCTTCCGTGAGGCAGCGGACGACCAGTTGGCTTAGCTGTTCGGGGTTTTCGTAGTGGGCAAAATGCCCCTGGTTGACGACCGGGTACAGCGTGAGCCCGCGTACGCGGGCCGCTACCCCCGCCGCCGCTACCCTAATGGGAACCAGGGCCGTAGACATGCCGAGTAGCACGAAGGTCCGAGCCCGAATGGCATCGGTTTCCGCTTCGCTGGGGTTGAGCTCATCCAGGGCAGCTACTTCCCGGGCAAAGGCGCCGACCCGCTCTACCGACTGAAGCCAGCCCCGGCTTTGCCGGGCCAGGGCTACCTGGGCCGCCGGCAGGCCGACTACCTGCTCCATCCCGAAAGCCGTTGCTTCGTCAAGCCGGCCCTGGTCCACGAGGGCTTGCAAGTGGGCGTAATGCCCCCCGCTGAGCTGGCGCAGAATAGAATTAATGGGCTCGTACAGGATAATGCGGCCCGTGAACCCTTCACGGATGGTATAGGCCAGCACCGTGCCGCCGCCGAAGCTGTGCCCCAGCAAGGCCGTGTCCGGCCCGGCGAGAGTTACCATGGCCGCCAAGTCATCCAACTCGTACTGAAACGAATAGGGCCGGCCCACGTCGGGGCTCTGGCCCCGCCCCCGGCGGTCGTACACGTAAACGGTGTGCGTGGCGGCCAGCAGCCGGGCAAACGCGAGCCAGCCCTGCTGGGAATCGAAGGAGCCGTGCGTTACGACGATTGCCGGGCCGCTACCCAGGCGGGTGTACCCGATTGCCGTGCCGTCTTTAGACAGCACGGCGCCTATCGTTTTCTGGTTATTATCCATGCTTTTGGTTGGGCAGGCACCGTATGGCGCCTGCTCCTGTCAGGGGATATCACCTGCTATCACCGTGTACATGCGCACGACGGGACCGGTAATGTTCTCTTGGAGATGTGGGGCCAGGCGACTTTCCAACCTGCTTGCCTATAAAAACGCCCGGCTTTAGAGGAGGCCGGGCGCTTGAAGCTAGGTTGCGACGCTTACGCCTCCACCTTGCCGATGCGCAGGATGGGCTTGATGGTGATGCCCTTTTCCGAGTCTTCGGCGGCCTGGTTTATCTGGTCGAACTCGTAGAATTTCACCAGCTTATCAAAGGGAAACTGGCCTTTCTTATACAGCGCAATGAGACGCGGAATGAAGATGCTGGGCACCGAGTCGCCCTGCAAAATGCCTTTGAGCGTACGGCCGGCCACCATGATGTCGTTGGGGCCGAAAAGCAATTCCTTGTCGGGAGCCGTGACGCCTACCATGCCGCATACGCCGTGGGTGCGCAAGCTCTGCACGGCCGTGCGAATGATTTCAGGGCGGCCAGTCGTGTCGAAAGTAAAGTGGGTGCCCTTACCCGTAATTTTCTGGATTTCCTCCACCACGTTACCGGTCTTGCTGTTGATAGTGTGGGTGGCGCCCAGCTCTTTAGCCAGCTTCAGGCGCTCGTCGTTGATGTCCACGGCAATGATGGTGGTGGCCTCAGCCACACCCGAAGCCATGATAGCCGACAAACCCACCGCCCCGGTGCCGAAAATGGCAATGCTGGCCCCGGCCGGCACATTCAGGCTGTTGAGCACGGCGCCCGCCCCGGTCTGAATGCCGCAGCCCAGTGGCCCGAGCAGCTCCAGCGGCACATCCTTGGGCACCTTAATGGTGTTGTTTTCGTGGGCCACGGCGTAGGTGGCAAACGACGACTGCGAGAAGAAGCTGTCGTGCAAATCAGGCGTTTCGTGCTGGTGAATGCGGTGGCTGCCATCAGGGCGGCTGCCGGCAAAGTTGTGCTCCAGCATGTGCTCGCAGTAGGTGGGGAAGCCCTCGCGGCAGCTGTCGCACTTGCCGCAGTAGCCGAAGGTGAGCACCACGTGGTCGCCCACGGCCACCTCGGTTACCTCGATGCCGATGGCTTCGACCACGCCCGCGCCCTCGTGGCCGAGCACCATGGGCAGCGGGGCAGCCATCTGCTGGTTGCGAATGACCATATCGGTGTGGCAAATACCGGTGGCCACGATGCGCACCAGCACTTCCTGGGGTTGGGGCTGGTCGAGTTCGGCTTCTTCGAGCACAAACGGGGCGCCTTTTTCTTTAACGACGGCAGCAGTAATTTTCATGAGAGTTTGGGATTAGGGAGGGAAAACGAAGAAATATCAGGATAGTAGCGCTAGATGCTTAGCTATTTATGCGAGCGTATCTACCAGCCTGGCGCGCGGATTTTATACACCTCAAAAGTATTACCCCGCTGGTTAGCCGGCTTTGGCAATCTGGTCATAATTTTGTTCAAAACAGCCAAATCATATGCTTACTACCGCAGGATTTCTAGCCGAGCTCCAAAACATTGACGGCCGGCCCGAAACCATGTTCGTGCAGCAGCAGCAGAGCGAGGAAAACTACCCCCTGCACGAGCACCAAAAAACTCAGCTGGTGTACGTGCGCAAAGGCGTGGCTTACCTTATCACGCCCAGCAAAACCTACTTCCTGCCGGCCCGGCACTACGTGCTGATTCCGCCTCGGCTCCCGCACCGCGTGCTGTTTCACTCGCCGCAGCACCTCATCACGGGCTTGTGCTTTGCCGAGGCCCGCGACGCCGACCATCCATTTTTCGGCCAGCTGGGCATTTATCCGGTCACCGGCTTGCTCTACGAGCTGCTACGCTACACCGAAAGCTGGTACGGGCACTACGGCCCCGAGCAGTACGAGCCGTATCTGTTCTTATTAAATCTTAAGCTCGTTCTGCCGCGCATCAGCCACCATCCACTCCCGCTGGCGCTACCCACTACCGAAGACCCGCGCCTGGTCCCGGTACTACGCTACCTGTACGAACACATCGGTGAGTTGCTGGAATTGAATGCGTTAGCTCGGCAGCTCGGCTTCAGCCCGCGCAGCTTGTCGCGCCTGTTTCAGGAGTGCCTCAATATCTCTTTCGGACAGTACCTGAAGCTGCGGCGCATGATGGCGGCCATGGAACTGATGCTGCAAACCAAGCAGACGGTCACGGAAATAGCCTACGCCGTGGGCTACAACAGCCTGGCTTCGTTCAGCAACACCTTCTACAAGATTGTGGGCAAGCGACCATCCGATTTTGCCTCGCGAGAGCAGTAAACCGTCCAGCCAGCGCGCCGAGCAGGAGCTGTTCCTGGCACCCGGCTGGCCTTGCTACCAACTGCTCTGTTTGAAAGAGGCTTCGTGAAACGGGCTCTCAAAGAAGGCCTCATCTCAGTAATCAGCAACCTTTTCTTCTAAACAACATGCTCCTTCCTTATCACGCCCTGGTGGGCGGCAGCACGCAAGGCATTGGTCGGGCCGTGGCCGAAGCGCTGGCCGAAGCCGGCGCCACCGTTACCCTCCTTTCCCGCAATGAGGCCGCGCTCCGCGAGGTAGCCGCCGCGCTGCCTACGCCCACCCACCAGCAGCATAACTACCTGGTGGCCGATTTCAGCCAGCCTAGCCAGGTAGCCGACGCCGTGGCCGGTTATTTGGCCGCGCACCCCACCGGCTTCCAGATTCTGGTGAACAATACCGGGGGGCCACCCGCCGGGCCGCTGCTGGCGGCCACGCCCGCCGACTTTGAACGGGCTTTTGGGCAGCATCTACTTTGCAACCACCTCCTGGCGCAGGCATTGGTGCCGGGTATGGCCCAGGCCGGCTACGGGCGTATTATCAACGTCATCAGCACTTCCGTAAAAATCCCGCTGCCCGGCTTAGGGGTGAGCAACACGATTAGAGGCGCCGTAGCGAGCTGGGCCAAAACGCTGTCGAACGAGGTAGCTAGCCAGGGCATCACGGTGAATAACGTGTTGCCAGGGGCCACCGAGACGCAGCGCCACGAGTCGCTGCTGACGAATAAGGTGAGCGCAACCGGCCAGTCCCGGCAGCAGGTCGAGGACACCATGCTGAAGCAGATTCCGGCTCACCGCTTTGGGCAGGCCAGCGAGCTGGCGGCGGCCGTTGTCTTTCTGGCGTCGCCGGCCGCCAGCTACATCACCGGCGTGAGCCTGCCCGTAGATGGCGGCCGCACGGGCAGCCTGTAGGGAGTAGTCGCTACCTAGCGCACGGCCACGCCGTTGGCTTTCGCGATAACATTGAAGCTGAGCAGGAAAATATCGTCAATGGCCTTGTCGGCGGCGGCTCCGAACAGCGTTGAGCCATACTTCACGTCGTATTTGCTGCGGTCGATGCTGGCCGTGCCAGTGGCGGCGGCTACGCCGTTTTTCACGCCTACTTTGGCTGGAAAGCTGACGGGATTGGTTTTGCCCTTGATGGTGAGGTTGCCCGTGATGGTAGCGTTGTTACCATTAGCGTCACCCTTGAGCGGCTTGATGCTGGTGATGACGAAGGTGGCCGTGGGGTTCTTCTCCACGCCGAAGAAGTCGTCCGATTTCAGGTGGCCCACCAGCTTGGCGTTGTAGTCGACATCGGTCAGGTCGGTGTTTTTAAGCGAGGCCATGTCGGCCACGAACGTGCCGCCCACAATTTGGCTGCCTTTCACCTGCATAGAGCCGTCTTTCAGGTTGATGGTGCCGGTGTGCTGGCCACCGACTTTCTTGCCCGTCCAGCCGAGCGTACTCAGCTGCGGCTGCACTTTATAGGTTTCAACAGCCGCGGTGACCGTAGTGGGGTTGTGGGCGGCGGGGCCGGTAGCAGCTTGCGCGGGAGCCGACAGCACGGTGGCGGCCAGCAGGACGGGAAACAGGATATTTTTCATGGTTGCTTGAGAAGTATTCAATTGATTTTGAAGAAATAGAAGGTGCGGTTGGCGGCCCTGCTAGGGCTGTTTAGCTAACCACTGGTGGGCCGCCGCGAGGCTGCTGGCCGATACTTCGTGCCCACCTTCAAAGGCCGCGTAGTGCGGAGCGATGCCCAGCGTTTTTAGGAAGTCAATAGCCTCGTCGGCGTAGAAAGCGGGCAGCTTGTCGTCGTGACGGCCATGGCTGAGGAAGAACTGGACGCGCTTGATGTCGGCAGCCGGGGCGTGGTGCTGGCGCGACTCGGCCAGCATGCGGCCGCTGAAGGCCAGCACGCCGCGCACCTGCGCCGGGCGGGTCAGGGCCACGTCGTAGGCCATGATGGCGCCCTGGCTGAAGCCTAGCAGATAGACTTGCCCGGTCGGAATGTTGTACTTGGCCGAAGCCTCGTGCATCAGGTTGAGGAGCAGGCGCTGCCCATCTAGCTGCTGCGCGTGGTTGAAGACGGGCTTGCCTGACGAAAAATCAACCTGGTAGAAGCCAAAGCCCATCGGGCCGAGTACCAGCGGGGCCCGCACCGAGAGCACCAGTGTGTGGGCATCGGCCAGCTGCTCGCCCACGGGTAGTAGGTTCAGCTCATTGCCGCCCACGCCGTGCAGCAGCAGCAGTAATCGTTTAGCCCCGGTGGCCTGAGCCGGGTTTACCAGGCGGTAGGATAGGGATAAGTCAATGAGCAGCGGGGGCTGCGTGGTGGTGGCAAGTGTCATCGTAGTAGTCAGGAAAAACGCGAGAAAAAAGGCCGGCCATTGCCGGTACCAGCGACGGCTCATGCGGCGGGCTGGGCCTCGGTGCGCAACAGCACCCGGATACCCCACGGGTCGGTAACCAGGGGGCCGTCAGGGGTTTGCTCCACGGGGTAGCCGGCCGCTTGCAGGCGGGTGAGCGCGGCGTCGCGGTCGGCGGCCGTAGGTAGCCACAGTTCCCAGCGCAGCAGGCGGGCATCGACCGTGGTAGCGACGGGCGAGCCGGCGGCCCACACGTTCAGGCCCAAGTGGTGGTGGTAGCCGCCGGCTCCCACAAACAGCGCTCCTTGCAGGCTCCAGGTTTCGATGTCGAACCCCAGGGCCTGGTGGTAGAAGGCCGCTGCCAGGCGCAGGTCGCCGGTATAGAAGTGCAGGTGACCCATGATGGTACCCACCGGCAAGCCTTGCCAGGGCGTGTCGCCGGCCGCTGCCAGCACGCTCGACAGGTCAAGCGGTTCGAGCGCCGATTGAATTTCTCCCTGCTCGCTTACCTGCCACTCGGTGCGAGGCCGGTCGCGGTACACTTCGATGGTGAAGCCATCAGGGTCAGTGATGTAGCTGGCTTCACTGTAGTTGTGGTCGGACGAGCCGATGTGCAGGCCCAGCCCGCGCACGTGGCGCATGAAGCGCCCCAGGTCGGCGCGGGTAGGCAGCAGCACTGCCAGGTGGTACAGCCCCAGCCGACCGCGGGGCGGCACAGGCCGGGCCCCCGGCTGCTCGTGCAACAGCACCAGCACGTCGTCGCTACCGGCTACGCCGAGGGCCGCCGTGGCTAGCTGCCCTTCGGTGGCCGGCGTGCGGCTTAGCAGCCGAAACCCCAGCACCTGCTCGTAGAAGGCCAGCGAGCGGTCGAGGCGGGCCACCGTCAGGTGGACGGTGCCCAGGCGAATAGCAGCCGGCAAACTGGCCGGCGCGTGCACGCCGATGCGCTCGGCGGGCAGCGAGGAATACGGAAGCAGGGTAGCAGTCATGGCGGTAAGCGAGAAAGAGGAAGGAGGTTTATAGTCGGCCAGGCTACTTGGCCAGCCCGAGCTGCTTCATAAAGGATTGGTTGTCCCAGTAGAGGTATTCCTCCACCATCACGCCGTCTTTCCACACGCCGACGGTGGACATGGGCAAGCTGAATTTCTTGCCCGTAGGCTGGATGAACTTGCCGTCGCCGGTGGGCATGGGTCTGGTGAAAGTGCCCGTCATGATGCCGGATACCGACGTCAAATTGCCTTGACCCAGCTTGAAGGGGTGCTGCTTAATCTGGGTGTCGGGGGCGTACACGAACATGGCTTTCAGGTCGGCAATGTGCCGGGCTATGCCGGTGGTGGTGTGGCCATCGGGCCAATGCACCAGGATGTTCTGGGCATGGCTCTCGTGCAGGCGGTCCCACTTCGCGTTACTGAACACGTCGTAGTCCAGCTCATCGAACGTTTTCAGGTGCTGGGCCACGAGGTCGCCGGATTTAGCAGCGGGCTTGGCAGCGGGTTTTTGGGCGGCGGCCGTCAGCGTGGCAGCAAATAGGGCAAGGGGCAGCAGGATTTTTTTCATCAGAAAGACAAGTACTTGTCATGATTCTCCCACAGCGAGAGAACAAGACAAAGGTCCCCTGGCTGCCTACACCCGTGCATTATCATAGGGTAAGAAATGCGCTGCCCCGCGTGGGAAGTGGCCAGGGCCGTCGGTCGCTCATTTCCGGGAATACAAGCGCGAAAAGCTGGTAATTTCCAGGCGTGCACACCTTGCCATTGGCAAGGCGTCTGGGAGGACAAAGCGTTGGCCGTCCCGTCGTACTTGCCCCGCTGCTGAACGCTACTACTCACTCTTTACTACCTTGCTTTCCACTACTTTATTCACCAGTCACCTAGATAGTGTTGGCCGGCTCCACCTGCTGTTATCCCTTGCCCATGTCCCTGAACGTACTCTTCCTACTAAGCCTATACCTGGCCCGCCCTGCCCAAACCAACCACAAAGAAGAAGCGGCCATCCGGCAAGTCCTGGAACGAGAGTCGGCTACCTGGCGCGCGGGCGACGTGGCGGGCCACGCGGCCTGCTGGCAGCTCCGGCCCTACAGCCGAGTGCTGGTCTCAACCACTGGGGGGCAGGTGCTCGATGTGCCACCAGCCCGCATGGTGGAGCCTTCCCCCAGCATGGGGCAGGGGGGTAGCGCTACTAATGCAAATTATAAGATGCATATTTCGGGCAGCACCGCCTGGGTGAGCCACGAAGAAGAGTCAACGGCCAAAGACGGGCAGAAAACCTACTCGCACGAGGTACGCATGCTGGAGAAAGTAGCCGGCCACTGGAAGCTGGTGGGGCAATCCATTCATCAGTATACCCCCCTAGCGCATTGATAATAGGCAGTTTTTTAGCACGGACAGGTATTCAAACCGGCTGACTAACACGCTCCTTACGCTGCGGCGGTGCTCCACGCACTAGAGCTGACGACGTACCCGGCTCAACGACTCGGGCGTGATACCCAGATAAGAAGCAATCAGGTGCTGCGGCACCCGCTGCACGATGGTCGGGTACTTGCGCAGAAAGTGCTGGTACTTCTCGGTCGCCGTCTGGCTCAGGGCAGCATTCACGCGCTCCTGGAGCACCACGTAGCGGCTCTGCATCAGCAGCCGGAAATAGCGCTCGAACACGGGGCACGCGGCGTAGATGGTTTCCAGGTCGGCTTGGTCGAGCAGCAGCAGTTGCGAGTCTTCCAGCGCGTCAATGTTCATCGTGCTGAGCTGCCGCGTAAGCAGGCTGTAGAGGTCCGATACCCACCAGTCCTCCGGGGCAAATTGCAGCGTGTGTTCGTGCCCCTCATTGGTGAGCGAGTAGCTACGCAGGCAGCCCTGCGTAACGAAAGCGTAGTAGCTGCATGCTTCACCCGCCTGAAGCAGGTGCTGGCGCTTACGCAGAGCCAGCGGGCGCAGGTATCCGCAGAAAGTAGTAAAGTCGGCGTCGGTTAGCGGCACGCGCACTTGCAGGTGGGCACGCAGCAGGTCGTAAGCGGGACTATTGTTAGGAGAAGTAGACGTTTCAGTCACTGTTCTTATATCTTGGCTGCACTAGCCTACAAGTCTGGTCCTTTCGACTTGCGTAGTTTGCCTGTAGAGAGTACCAGAACTGCGGCTAGCAAGGTACGATGGCTGCGCAGAACACCATTCGGACCATTGTATTGGTGACTAACCAATAACGCTTCATAAACGAAGTTTAGGTACAATAAGTGTTAGAAACGGCACCCAAGTAGCCATTTTTGCTCGATCTAGATAGGTAGCGATAAGTAAAGCACCGCACTACCTATGTTTTGGCTTGGAGAAGGCTGCGTTAGCCCCGCGTATGTGGAGGTGGCAGTTGTTGAGCCTGCAGCCAGCTGATGGCCTGGGCTTCGTCGGGAAAGAAGCGGTAGGTGAGCGGCAACTCTTGCGCCTGGGTGCGAATCGTGTCCATGGCCAAGCGGGCAAATACGTCGTGGGCCTGCACGACGGCCCCGTAGCGGTACTGCCCGTCGACAATGGTGCGCGGCAGCCACTGCTGCACCAGGTGGACTTGCTCGTCCGGCACGTAAGGCGTCATCTGGCGCTGGTCAATGAGCAGCTTGCCCAGGCGATAGCGGGAGAGGGCGCGCGTGACGTGGTGCAGTAAGGCCGTGAACTCGTCGAAGCGGCGCGGCCCGGGATAGTACTGTAGACGGACGTAGTCAGCATACTCCTGCACCAGCCCCGCGGCATTCGTGAAGTAAAGGGAGGTCGGCAACAAGCTCATCAGATACCAAAGATACTGGCGCAGCTAGTGCCGCGGGCAGTGCTTGCTTGAAGAGGCGTGGTAGGAAGGGGCACCTGCGAGCGGCTGCTTGGAGTGCGTAGTGCTTTTGTGCCAGGCTTTTTTTTATACTGGGCAATTTCGCAGGCCTGAACAGGAAGTTCAGGTGAAAATCAGAGTCAGGTGGCATTCTAAGAACGCTCGTTCTTAGAATGCCACCTGAGTGCCGCTATCTGGCGCGCCTTTCAAGGGGATCTTACATACTTTAGGTACGATAAGAGTTAAGAATCATACCCAAACAGCCAAACAAAACCGGTCACCTCATCCACCGACAACGAAGATTTTTCTCTCTTGCCAACTGGCTCATTTAGACGAGAAGTGTACAATTAGACACCTGAGTAACGCTTGCATAGGGTAGCCAACGACTCGTTGGGAAATAAAAACGCTTAGGGAAACGGATTGGGCCCAGTTTCGAGCCGGTTGCGCGTAGAAGCCGCCAGAAGCGCGATTTCTTAACCTGCTACCCGCCTATGGAAGCTTCTTCAACCCCAGAGGGCGTGTTTTACGCCGTCGACTCTTTCCCCGCTTATATGCTTTGGTTATACGAAATTCCCACTTGGCTACTGGCCGTCTTTATTGTGGGCCTGACGGTGCTGCTATCCCTGGCGGGCCTACGCTTGGTGCACCGCCGCCTGCACAGGAGCTCAGCCGTTGCCCTTATCGACAATGGTACCGTGGGCTGGTTTTTCTCCGGTATCACGGTGCTTTACGGGCTCACGCTGGGCCTGTTGACGGTGGCCACCTGGCAAAACTACTCCACCGCGGCGGGCATTGCCTCGCAGGAAGCGGCCTCGCTGGCGGTGCTCTACCGCGACCTGAGTGGCTACCCCGCTAGCGTGGGCCAACCCCTGCAGCAGCAGCTGCGCCGCTACACAGAGTCCATCGTGCACCAATCGTGGCCGGCCCAGCGTCGGGGCCTGGCCAACGACCAGGAGCGTTTGGTGCTCACCCGCTTTCAGCTGGAGTTGCTGCACACCGAGGTGACGACCACCAGCCAGCAGGTGCTACACAGCGAGGCGGTCGCCACGTTCAACAAGCTGGTCGAGCTACGGCGGCAGCGCATCGAGAGCATTGGCAGCAGCGTGCCAGGGGTGCTGTGGGGCGCCGTGCTAATGGGGGCAGTCATCACCATCCTCTTTTCGTACGGCTTCGTGGTGGTGAGCCTACGCCTGCACGCGGTGTTGACGGGGCTGCTGGCGCTCATGGTCGGGGTCATGATTTTTGTGATTGCCGCCCTCGACCACCCCTACCTGGGGGAAGTAAGCGTCACGGCGGACGCCTACCAGGTGGTGCTGGACAAAGTCATGGTGCCCGTTAAGTAAGCGCACGCAACCGCCTGGTTTCGGCTTCCCGACGCGGGGCGGCGGAGCTGGACCACCCCGTTGGACCTGAACATGTCGGTGCTCAATTGGGGGGCGGCCTTTCTGGAAGCCTATGCGCAGCTGCCATCAGCCCAGCAACAGGCCATCATCAGTGTCATGCTCACCACTTCCCTACACCCTGTTGACTTAGCTCGTGCGCAGGAATTACCCTTTGCCAGCTTTTTCAATAAGCCCCTGACCCAGGAAAAGTTGCGGCCTTATTGGTATAGCACTTTGCCTAGTAGCGGAAGGAGCAGCGTCTACCTTTCGGGGAAAAAGACCAGCGTATTACGCGCTGCGCTCCACCTAGGCCTTCTGCGCACTGATGTCGCGTAGCAGTTCCCGCTGGCCTGCGGGGCCAGTGGCGTATTAGCGGGTAGGACGGTAGGCCCGCCGCCGGGCTTCATCGGGCAGTTCTTCCACGTTATTTTCTACAGTCAGCTATCCCTGCCTGCTACCTAAAAGCCGCGCTAGAATTATTGATTTTACCGGGAAGTACCCGTAAGCACGCTACAAAGAATCTGTCAGCCAAGCCATGTTGGAGCAGGAGGGGAGCAAATGCCCACACGCTGGTGGCGTTTACACTAGAGGTGCCCGGCGGTGCAAAAACCGCTGTTTAAGCCACAGGAACGGCACGCCCAGGCCCAGGATAAAGCCCCAATCGGCCCCAAAGCGCGCTAGGCCCTCCACCGCCAGGTCGGAGCGGCCCACCGCTAGCCCGGCCCCGATGAGCGCCGCCGCCGGAATAAAAGCCATCGCGATGAGCGGCCCGGCCTGAAAGCTGCGCCGAAACGCGGCTAATGTCACCATTCCGGCCAGCGCCCCGGCCGCGGCGATAAGCAGCTCGGGCAGCCCAGGATGGACCAAGTGCTGCACTTCGGGGTTGGTGGCCAAGGCCTGGGCACTACTGTCGCCGTTGGCGACCAGCGCGGCCATCGTGGCAGCGGCGGCGGCAATCAGCACCGCATAGCCCGCCAGCACCGACTGCAGCCCGTGCCCCACCAGGCGCCAGTTGCGCAGCGCCAGGCCCAGCGGCACCTTGGTCATGGGGTCGAAGCCCGGCGCGATGATAGCCGAGGCCACGAAGGCCAGGGCCTGCGGCACGGGCTCGGCCACTAGTCCAAGGGCGCAGATGATGCCGCCCAGGCCCATGAGCAGCAGGTAGTTGGTCGTGATGCGGCCCTGGTGACGCAGGCCGCTTTCCATCTCTTCCCAAATGGCTTCGTCACGGTCGTCATCTACGGCGTGGTGGTCGGCCGGGGAAATAAAGCTGATGGCTTCGCTGGTGACGATGCTCAGGTCCTGCGGGCTAGCCACGGCCGCCCGGGCGCGGCGTAGTACCTCGTCGGCCCCGCGGTTGAGCACATGTACGGTTAGCACGTCGCCGACCGGCTTTTTAGAGGCCCCGCGCTGCACACTCAGGCCAATAACTTCGTCAAGGACCACTAACTCCTGCTGGAGCGCCTCAGTAACGGCGGGCGGTACGGTTAGTTCGAGCGTACGGTGCATAGGGGCAAAAAACAAGGCTTCCAGTTGGGAAGCAGATGAGGACCCCTACGCAGGGCAGCCCCACCCGTTGTCAAGGTGGTCACGGTCTTACACCCTGACCAAGTACTTAAGCCGGCGGCTGACTAAGTCGCTAGCGCGGTGGGAGTGCAGGTCCGCCAGCAGGCTTAGCGCGGCCCTGTAGCATTTAATCGGGCTGGCTACTAGCCCGTAATCAAAGGCAGCCTTAACCAACGCCCGGCCGGCGGCGTACTGCCCGGCCTATGATTACTCCCTCCTTGCCTACCGTCGTTTTTTTGCCTGGCTTTCTGGAAAGTCCCGCTATCTGGCCCGCGTTTATCGGCGACCACTTTGCCGACTACCACGTACTGACGCCGGCCCTGCCCGGCTACGCGCCGGAACAGGCGGCTACCGACTATAGCCTCGAAGCGGCCGCCGAAATGGTGCGGGCCGCGCTGGCCGCCGCGGGCGTGGGCCGCGCCGTGCTGGTGGGCCACAGCATGGGCGGCTACGTGGCCCTGGCGTTCGCCGAAAAGTACCCCGGCCTCGTGGCGGGCCTAGGCTTGTTTCACTCCTCGGCCCTGCCCGACACGGCAGCAGACGCTGAGCGCCGGGCCCGTACCCGTACCTTTTTGGAAGAACACGGCGTAGCGGCGTTTGCCGCCGAGTTCTTGCAGCCGCAACTCTCGCCGGTCCACCGCGAATCATTGGGCGACGCGGTAGCGCAACTGCAACGCCTAGCCGCAGCCGTGCCACTGCCCGTGGCCCTAGGTAATCTTGACGCGATGGCCCAGCGTCCTGACCGGCGCGCCGTGCTCGAAAAAGCCACGTACCCCGTCCTGTTTATCGCTGGCAAGGACGACCATGCCGTGTCCCCCGAAAAGACGCACGAAGAAAGCCTGCTGCCCGACTACTGCACGGTGCTGTGGCTAGCGGGAGTGGGTCACCTGGGCTTTATCGAGCGGCCCACCGCTACGCGCCGGGCCGTGCGCCAGCTGCTGGACGCGGCCTTTAGCCACTAGCCGGGCGGCGTAAGGACCGGGATGTGGTAGCCAACGTTCGCTAGGGTCGAATTACTCGTTTATTCTGGCCAACTAGCGCCAGGAAAACTACAATTGTCGGAATGCCTCGCGCTTACCTACTAGTCAGCAGCACAGCCACCCGGCGGTTTTGGGCTTGGCCAGCGAGGGTAGCATTGCTGGCTAGCGGGTGCGTTTGGCCGTAGCCCTGGGCGGCTACCCGCGTGGGAGCGATGCCCTGCGCAAGGAGCGCGTTGCGGACGGCATTGGCCCGGTCGGTACTCAGGAGTAAATTAGCTTCCGCTGCGCCCTGGTTGTCGGTGAAACCGCCGAATTTGAGGGTGGCGCGCGGAAAGGCCGCCAGCAGCGCGGCCAGGTTGGCTATCTGCGGCTGCGACGCGGTCGTGAGCGTAGCGTGGCCCGCGTCAAAATAAATTCGGTCGAGCACAATGCCCCGCAGGTTTTCGGCCGAGGTTAGCGACTGGGTACTATCGGTGAGCAGCTGCCAGAGCTGGACCTCGGCCGAATGGCTACCCACCGCGAAGCTGGTGCCCGTGGGTAGCCGGAGGGTGATGCTGGCTCCCGTAGCGGAGCGATACGTGTCGCTAGCCGCCTCGTACTGGCCACTTGGCGCGGCCCCGCGGGTGGCCGGAGCGTCCAAGCGAGCGGGAGCAGCGGGCGTAGGCACGACTGGTTCACTGGTCACCACCGGCGGACGGCGACCCAGCACAAAATACCCGGCTATTGCCAAACTCAGCGCCAGCAGCAACAGCCAAGGCCAGCGGCGAGTCACCGCCGGGGCCACCGGGCGTACCGCAGGTCGGGGTGGCGCGGCCCGAACCACCGGCTGGGCAGCAGCCAGCGGAGAAGTAACCGAAGGACTGCTGGGCACGACCGCAGGGCTGCTGAGCACAGGTGTAGTACCGCTGGATACAACCGCAGGAGCGCTGGGCGCGACCGGAGGACTGCTAGCAACAGCCGGAGGAGCGCTACGCAGGGGGGCTTCGACAGGCCTCATCGGTATCGGGCTATCTCGGCTCGGCTCAGGCGCAACTAGGGCCGGCACAACTTCGGCCACGGGCGTACCAGTCGCTGGGTGCGCCAGGCCTTGGCCTAAGCCCGCGGGGAGTGTGGCCAGCGCGCCGAGGATGTCGGCGCGCTGACTGCCCAGGTAGTTGCGTAGCCCTTCGGCGTCCAGGCTGTGCTGGGTGATGTGGCGACCTAGTAGGCCTAACACAGCCGCCACAGCCACGCTGAAGAGGTTGCTCACCGTCGTCGTTCGTACGCCGGCCTGCTGGCTGATGCCACTTAGGGCTGGTCCGTAAGCGGCCCCGAGCAAGGTGCGCATCAGGTCGGCGCCACGGGTCGGTAAGCGGCCCGCGGCGGGGGCCATCGCGTCTGCAGGAGCGCTCAAGCCAGCTAGCAAACCGCTGAGGTCACGCAGGAGGCCTCGCTGATGCACCTGCTGGGCCCACGTAGTCAGCTCAGCGGCCCCACCCGGCTCCTGCGCGCGCGTCAGCAGCCCGCCCAGTACTAGCGGCACTACCGTGCGGAGGGCTGCGCTAAGGCGGTCTTCTGGTTCGCCAAAGACCGTGCTGACTTGGCGCACCGTGCTGCCCAGAAAATAGTTTTGAGTGAGTTCGAGCAGATTAGGGCTCATGGCTACCAAATGATAGAGGGGTGAGGCTGCTTAATCAATAGAAAAGGGCCACCAAAACTGGCAGCCCTTTTTACTCGGCAATAGGGACCGGCTTTTCTTAGCTGTTGCTACGGGTGGTTTGGTCGTAGCTGGTGCCGGTGGTCTTAGTAGTAGTAGGAATCTGCTCTACCTCCACTTCGGTATTGCGCACGGTGTCGCGAATAACCTCCTCGCGCTCCGTTACTTGCTTGCCTAGGCTCACTTCTTCTACTACGTGGGCCTCTTTGGCTACTACGGCCCGCTCGGCCGATTCGGTTACGTCAATCTGCCCTTCTTTGAAGGCCGTAAAATCAGCCTCCGTAGCCGGCCGGTCGACGGGCGTACGGTTCACCACTACGTGCTCTTCGCGCAGCCGCACGCTGGCTTCCACGGGCTTTTCAACGATGCGCGAGCGCAGGCGGACGCCGCCGGTTTGCTCCGTGCGCTTGCCCACTTGCAGGCTTTCTTCGATAACCTCAGCCTTCAGGCCGTCGGTGCCGGTGGTCGCGTTCGTGTCGGTGTAGCTGTTGGCCTGGGCCTTGCCCTGATAGCCGGTAGCAGCGGCGCGCTCGTCGACGTCGACGGCGCCAGCCTCATCCAGAATTTGGGCCGCTTTGTGCGCGTGCTCGGCTGACTGGCAATGGACCGTCACGATAGAGCCAGTGCTCTGGGCTACGTGCTGGTAGCGCTGGGCGGTGTCATTATCGTCATCGTCACTGCCAAAGAGGCTGCTGAAGAAGCCCCCAATGCCTTCCTCCGCTTTCTGAGCCGTGCGGCCCGCCGCATCAGCTACGCCCTCCACGGCCGTGCCGCTCGTGTTCTGGTAGTCGGAGCTGTCCGTATTGCTGGGACTACCCGCATTATACTTGGCGTTGGATACATCTACGTGCTCGACGCCGAAGCCGGCGGCGCTGAGTTGTTGGGCGGCTTGCTGGGCTTGGGCGGCAGTGTCAAACATGCCTACTACGGTCTGGTCCATGAAGAAAGAAATTGGAGGGAAAAGGAGGGAGAAAAAAATGGGTAAGAAGCGAGCCGGCCGGGGCGGCCGACGTTAGGGACTAACGGGGGGTAGGCGCTCTACTGCTACCTGCTCCTGGCGCAGCATCACGGTCTGCGGCGCCGCGGCCACGTGCTGGCGCGTGGTCACATGCAGCTCCTCCACCAGCAGCAGGCGCTTGACCATGACTTCGCGCAGCACGGGAATGATGAGCGTATCGCCCTCGCGGCGCGAGTCGGGAGCCGGCGCCTCGTCGGGCAGAAACTGGTTGACGGGCACCCGGCGCACCTCTACTTGCTCGTGGCGCAGGTCGAGGGGCAGGGTGTGCTGCTCTTCCGTGACGGTTTTGGTCAGGCGCACCCGGCCGGTTTCCACCAACTCGCGGGTGACACTGGCCGTCTCTTCGATAACGGGAATCACGAGCGGCACGGCGGACTCGTCAGCCAAGGAAGAGTGGGGAGTCTGGTCAGCAGGCAAGGCACTCATAAAGGGTCGCTAGGTGCTGGTAAAGGGCGATGGATGGGAAGCAGGCCGGTGGAAGGTACACGCTACCTACTTGCTTGTCAGCCAGCATTGAGAGCAGCTGTACTGTGTGGCACCAAGCGGTGAGGTAAGAGGCAAGCGGTTGCGCTTTACGGGGAACCCTTAGGTGGGTTGCGGGACGTTGAGGTGGCGTGAGCCAGGGAAATAAGGGAACTTCGCTTGGAAGCGCTACCTTATCCAGAAGCAAGTATTTCTCCCCTAAGCCAGTTAGCCAATTTAGCACTTAATTTACCACTATCTAACAGCTGAGTTAATCACAACTTATTGACTGTTAAATTTATATAAAATTCAGGCTTTGTACGTGCGGAGGCGTAAGCCGCCTACTCCTTCATTTCTTCCGATGACCTAGCCCTTCTAATTAAGACTACTCGGCTAGGGCATGCTGGCGGCCGCCCGGCTCAAACCGTCGCGCAGATTTCGACCCCTACCTGACAGGTGAGACAAACGCCACTAGAACCCAGTACGGTCTTGCCCATCTCTCAGTCGGAAATCCAGATAGGTAGCGATAAGTAAACAACGTCGCTATTTAATTGGGCGTGGTGGGCGCGGGCTGGCCGAGGAGTAAGTTTTCGGCCACGACTGCCGCGGGGTCAGCCACCGTGGTGCGGGGGCGTTGCGCCCGCGTGCTGAGCGCGCGCAAGCCGCGACGACGCAGCCAGGTGCGCAGCGCGTAACGCCCAACGGCATGCTCTTCGGCCCGTAACTCTGCCCGCAAGCGACGAGTGCCGTAGCGCTGGGCATGGCGCGAAAAGGCAGCGGTGGCAGCGGGCTCCCAACTGGGCGTGGGGCACGCGGCCCGGCCCAGCCACTGCTAGTAGCCAGCGGGGCTGACGTGTAGCACGCGGCAGAGCACCTGCACCGGCTCAGTGGTTGCTACCTGCTCGATGAATTGGTAACGACTCATGAAGGAGGCGTGGGGTGGTTCAGTAAAAACGGACAGTGCACTAAGATAGGCTGGTTAGGTAGTCGCGTTCAAATTGGTGCGGCGAGCGGTAGCCCAGGGCGGAGTGCCGCCGGTCGAGATTGAAGTAGGTGTCGAGGTAGTAGGCCACCTCCAGCCGGGCTTCTTCGAGGCTGGCAAACGCGCCGCCATGCGGGAGCAGTTCGGTTTTGAGTGTGCTCCAGCCGGCCTCGGCCTGGGCGTTATCATAGGGGTTGCCCGGCCGGCTAAAGCTGGCCAGTGCTTGGGCCTTTTCGATGCGCGTCCGGCAGGCTAAACTGGTATATTGACTGCCGCGGTCGGCGTGGACAATTAGGCCGGGAGCCGGTTGGCGTAGCGTTAACGCCTGTTCCAAGGCCGTGAGCACCAGCTCCGTGGGCATGTGCGTATCGAGGTGCCAGCCCACCACGCGCTGCGAGCAGGTATCGCGCCAGGTGGCCAGATAGCACCAACGCCCGCCGACTAGGGGCAGGTAGGTGATGTCGCCCACCCAGACCTGATTGGGGGCCATGGGGGCTGGTTGACCAAGCAACAGATTTTCGGCCACGACCGCCGCTGGGTCAGCGACGGTCGTGCGCGGGCGCTGGGGCTGGGTGCTCAGCGCCCGCAGGCCGCGGCGGCGTAGCCAAGTGCGCAGGGCGTAGCGCCCGACTGCGTGCCCTTCGGCGCGCAATTCTGCCCGCAGGCGTCGGGTGCCATAGCGCTGGGCATGGCGCGAGAAGGCGGCGGTGGCCGCAGGCTCCCAAACAAGTGTCGGTCGGTCTGCCCGCCTCCGCCACTGGTAGTAGCCGGCGGCACTAACTTCTAGCACACGGCAGAGCACCTGCACGGGCTCCGTGCTGGCTACCTGCTCGATGAACTGATAACGGCTCATGATTGAGGCGGTTGGGAGAAGATGGTCACGACTTTTTTTAAAATATCGCGCTCCTGCTCCACACGCTTGAGCTCGGCGCGCAAGCGCTTAATCTCTTCGCGTTCAGCACTACTGGGTACGGCTTCGGCCAACGCTTGGCGCTGCCAGCGGCCGAGCAAAGCGGGCGACAGGCCCTGGGCGCGGGCCACATCCGTTTGCCGGGCCCCGGCCGCCACTTGGCGCACGCACTCCGCTTTAAAGGCGGGCGTATATTTTTTGCGGGTCAGCGGTGAGCCGCTCGAAAGGAGTTTGTCGGGCATGGGCAGTGGAAGGTAAGACTTCGCACTGTCTGTTTTTACTCGACCACCTCA
>JBPBQK010000101.1:0-56642 GCA_050954845.1 Janthinobacterium lividum | reverse complement strand
ACCAGCCTCTCAGCTCCCCTAGTCATCGTCGCCTTGGTAAGCCGTTACCTTACCAACTAGCTAATGACCCGCAACCCCATCCATCATCAATAAATCTTTAACTACTAAGCGATGCCGCTCTATAGTCTTATGCGGTATTAATCCGCCTTTCGGCGGGCTATCCCCCAATGATGGGTAGGTTAGTTACGTGTTACGCACCCGTGCGCCACTATCAGTATTGCTACTGACCGTTCGACTTGCATGTATTAGGCCTGCCGCTAGCGTTCATCCTGAGCCAGGATCAAACTCTCCATTGTAAAATATTCCTACACCCATGCGAACATGGGCTGATGTCGAGTGCTTTCCTTGCTCTTTTTGTTTGACGTTTTTAATTCGTGTCGTTTGGTTGTGTCATGCTTAGTAGGCTTGCGCTTACTAGCGTAACTCCTCACGTTTTGTCTATTTCCAACATTCAAAGAACGATTGCTGCTTCCAATTGAAGCGGCATGGTGGGCTGTGTGAGCGGCCCGGGTTTCGCTGTTTGCAGCGCCCTGTTTTAATTGGGAGTGCAAAGGTAGCTAATTTTTTTGACTTTCCAAATTTGAAGCGAAAAATTTTTAAGTTTTTCTTTTCTCGTTTTTCTGTTTGGCCGCCTCTGGTTGAAGCGGGGTGCAAAGGTACGGTGAGCTTTTCCAGCTTTGCAAGAAGTTTGAAAAATTTCTTTTTCTAGGTCTTGCGATGGGGCACGGCGAGTAAGACACGCTGGCCAATTGGAGAGTTCCGTGGGCTTTACTTTCTGGAGGACTTGTGTTTTCCAGAGTTTCCAGCGGGCCTTTTGCCGTTTTGGGACTGCAAAGGTAGGAGGACTTTTTGGGTGGGCAAGCGGTGACTTACGAAATAAGGTGAATGAGGGTTGTAAGTGGCTGGGTTTGGGGGAGAAAAAATATTGCCACCCTTTCTAATCGTACTTACAGATGAAAACTCTCTATTTCTGGGTGGCGGCTTATGTCGTGGGCTACCCGTGCTGGGCAGCCTAATATTAGGTAATCGGTAAACTCCATGTGGCTCAGGCACCAAGTGAGCTTAGTGTCAAATACATCGCCGGGAAACTGTTTGTCGCGCTGATACACTTGCAGCAAGTCGGCGGCGGTGCCTAGCTCTAGCCAATCGGCGGGCAAGTCATCAACCCAGTGATAATCGCCGTTTTCTATAGTGTCAGAGAAATAGGTGGGCGTTGATGGGCCAAGCATTTGGGTGAGAAGTTGGATGAACTGCTCATTCAACTTGGTGCTTTCCCGAAGATTGGGTGGCCATTCGCCGCAGGCTTTGATAATTTTTTCAGTCGTAAAGTCCTTATCGTAGGGAACGTTCCAAATTTTCGCCAACTCGCTGTACTTGATTGGGGTCAACTTATCAGCGGTTGCTGATGGGCCACCTATGTCGTACTTACGCCAGAACGCAGCACGCGCATTCATTTCTGCGATGGTGCTGCGTTTGGGGGAGAATTCTTTAAGTGGGATGCTGTGGTCTATGCCAACTGGCAGCAGCAATTTCAGGTATGCGTCGAAGCGGTTGGGTAGCCAGTGGCCTTGCCCAGAAGCGAAAGGGCCATGCTTTAACCAATGGAGTTGGTCGGTAATGGCGATTTCCTGCAACATCTTGGGCAAGGCTTTTTGACTGTTACTGCTTACCGCATAATCGTACTCACTCTATCCGGCCCTACGCTGACGATGCGGATGGGGACTTGCAGCTCTTTTTCGAGGAAGGCTAGGTAGTCTTGGAGGGGCTGGGGGAACTGGGCGGCGTCGGTGACTTGGGTGAGGTCGGAGTGCCAGCCGGGGATGGTGACGTACTCGGGGGTTATTTGCTCGAGCTGGCCGGGGTCGGGGAGGTTGGGGGTGCTGTCGCCGGTGGCGGTGCGGTAGTGGGTGCAGGCCTGAATTTCGGCGAAGCCGTCGAGGACGTCGGCTTTCATGAGGTGGAGCTCGGTGACGCCGTTGAGCATGATGGCGTAGCGGAGGGCGGGCAGGTCTATCCAGCCGGTGCGGCGGGGGCGGCCGGTGGTGGAGCCGAACTCGCGGCCGGCTTGGCGGATTTGCTCGCCGACTTCGTCGTTGAGCTCCGTGGGGAAGGGACCGCTGCCGACGCGGGTACAATAGGCTTTGGTGATGCCGTATACCTTATCTATATGGCGGGGGGCGATACCGAGGCCGGTGCAGGCGCCGGCGGCGATGGTGCTGCTGCTAGTGACGTAGGGGTAGGTGCCGAAGTCGATATCTAGCAACGAGCCTTGGGCCCCTTCGGCGAGGATACGCTTGCCTTGGGTGAGGAGGTCGTTGAGCAGGAACTCGGTGTCGATGAGCTGGAGGGTGCGCAGGAACTCGACAGCGGAAAAGAACTCGGCTTCGAACTCGGCGATTTCGAGCTCCTTATTATAGTGAGCGGCGATGCTGGCGTGGTGGGCGACGGCTTCCTTATAACGCTCCTGAAAATCGGGGAGCAGGATGTGGCTGACGCGCAGGCCCACGCGGCCGATTTTGTCGGAGTAGGTGGGGCCGATTCCTTTGAGGGTGCTGCCAATTTTGGTGTTGCCGCGGGCTTCTTCGCTGATGCGGTCGAGGGCGCGGTGGGAGGGCAGGATAAGCTGGGCTTTTTTGGAGATGTAGAGGTTTTGGCTCCAATCTACTCCCCTGTCGGTGAGTTTTTGCAGCTCGCCACGGAACACGACGGGGTCGAGGACGACGCCGTTGCCGACGATATTGAGGATGTGGGGGTGGAAAATGCCGCTCGGCACTTGGTGGAGGACGTGCTTCTGGCCGTCGAAGGTGAGGGTGTGGCCGGCGTTGGGGCCGCCCTGGAAGCGGGCTACGGCATCGTAGGTGGGGGCTAGGACATCTACGATTTTACCTTTTCCTTCGTCGCCCCATTGGAGGCCTACTAGTACGTCAACTGGCATTTTGTTGTATTTATCTCTCCTTGTGTAGCGCCTCACCCCCCGGCCCCCTCTCCGAAAAGGAGAGGGGGAGCCGGACGATTTCTTGCTGACTTGGAGAGGGTTTTGAAATTTATGGCAAAAAAATAGCCGCCTAGGAGGCGGCTGGGGTTAACTGCTGGCGGGCGGCGGCGGCGTCGGCGGCTACGGTGAAAATGTTGTTTAGCTTGGTGAGGGCCAGCATTTTCTTGGGGTGGTCGGCGGGGTTGATGAGTACCATTTCGCCGCCGCGACTGCGGAACTTGGTGAGTAGCGACACTAGCACGCCGATGCCGGTGCTATTGATGTAGCGGATGCCCGAGAGGTCGACGGCACAGTTGGTGACAGCCTCGCCGAGGTGCTCGTTTACCGAGTGTAGGAGTTGGTCGGTGTCAGGGCTGCCGATGAGGTCGCCGGTGAGGGTGAGGTAGAGGATGCCGTTGGTGAGCGTGCTGGTGGTGTTCATGTGGGCTATTTGGCCGGCTCGGGGGCGGGGTGGGAAGCGGCTTTGGCGCGGCAGTCGCCGCAGATGCCGTACAAATTTAGGGAGTGGTGCAGGATGTGGAAGTTCAGCAGGTCGCCGACCATGGTTTGGATGCCGTGGATGCGGGGGTCGCAAAACTCGACTACTTTGTGGCACTCGGTGCAGATGACGTGGTCGTGCTGGCGGTAGCCGTAGCTTTTTTCGTACTGCGCGAGGTTGCGGCCGAACTGGTGCTTGCTTACCAGGCCCTGCTCTACTAGCAGGTCGAGCGTATTATATACAGTAGCACGGCTCACTTGCAGGTTGCGCTCCTTCATGCCGGCGTAGAGTTCTTCGACATCGAAGTGGCCTGAACGGGCGTAAATTTCTTCGAGAATGGCGTAGCGCTCGGCGGTTTTGCGGAGGCCTTTATTTTCGAGGTGCGCGGTGAAGATTTTTTTGACTTCTTCGAGCCGGTCGGTGTTAAGCGTGGCTTGGCTGGCGGCGCTGGGGGTGTGGCGCGCAGCGTAGCCGGTTTCGGTCGAGCCACCTAGGCTAGAACCGAGGCCGGTGGTGGGCAGCGGCATAGCGGGGGCGTGGAGGTCGGTTTTCACGAAATATCGGTCGTTAGTATAATAAGCTTGTGTTACTACAAAGCTACTACTGCCAAAATTCCTAGCCTTGGGAAGCTAGTCGGCATTGGTAGTGGCTGGGCGTGCTAGGGCGGCCACGGCCAAGCCCATGCAGGCGATGATGGTAAAAGACACTTTCAAACTAGTAGCGCCCGCCACCAAGCCGATGAGCGGCGGCCCCAACAGAAACCCCGCAAAACCCACCGTAGAAACAGCTGCCAGCGCCACACCAGCCGGCATAGTACGCGAGCGGCCCGCCGCGCTATATACCAGCGGCACCACCGACGACACGCCCAGTCCCACCAGCATAAAGCCCAGCGAAGCCACCAGCAAACTCGGGAACGCTACGGCAATCGACAGCCCAGTTGCCGTGAGCAAGCCGCTGATTTGCAAGGTGCGGGCGCGGCCAGACTTATCGGTAAACCAATCGGCAATGAAGCGGCCGGTGGCCATCATACTCATAAAGGCGGAAAAGCCGAGGCCGACTTGGGCTTTGTCGGCTAGCACAATTTTCTTGAAATACACGCCGCTCCAGTCGAACATCGTGCCTTCGGCGAGCAGCGAGCAGAAGGCCAGGATGCCTAATAGCATCAGGCTTTTATCGGGCAATACGAATAGCGGCTGGTCGCCGGGGCTGGGGGCATCGGCGGGCACGAGGTAGGGGCGCATGAGCGCCACGCCGACCCATATTACCCCCGCCATTATTGCGAAATGCTGAAAGGGCGAGACACCCCAACCAATCATAAACGAACCAAGTGCTGCACCTAGAAATCCCGCTAAGCTCCAGACACCGTGAAAGGTAGCCAAGATGGACTTGCCATAAATGGCCTCCACCCCTACCCCTTGGGTATTGACGCTGATATTCGCCATGTTGCTCGCGAAACCGAAAAGTACCAGCGCTGCCATTAGCTGCGTGGTATTTTGGGCTAGGCCCAATAGGGGCAACACGCCCGAATAAAGCAGCACGGCAATTACTGTCAGGTTGCGGCTGCCGTATTTGGCTACCAGCCAGCCCGTAATGGGTAGCGAGGCGATGAGCCCCACCGGCACCGCCAGCAACACGCCGCCCAAGGCCGTTTCGGAGAGGTGCATCTTTTGCTGCACCGTGGGAATGCGCGAGGCCCAGGTCGAAAAACAGAGGCCTTGCAATAAAAACGAAGCACTCACGGCCAGCCGATGCACATGGCGGGGCCGCGAGGCAGCAATGGAAGCTTGCATACGTAGACTACGCCCAGCGGACGAAGTGGCCCGGCCACCGAGGCGACGCGGGACTTAAATTAATTAAGTAGCTGACGGGCGAAAATGTGAGAAATGGGAATTCCAACCGGTGGCGTGGGTGACACTGGCGGCTGGGGATGAAGCTACATTTCGAAGTAAAGCGGGTAGTGATTGGCGCAGCCGGGGTTGAACGCGGCTTGGCACTCGGGGCAAGTATTATGGCAAGCCAAATACTCAGTGATAGTTAGCACATTGTGGCAATTACCGCATAAGATGGCCGGCGTTTGGCGCTCGTCCTTAGGCCATACAACCGGCGCGTGGCCGGCTAGTTCGTTGTGGCATTGAATGCAGGCGTAAAAAGTATCGCAGCACTTATGCTTGATGGCAATGATATCACGCTCGGAATGGTAGTGCGCACACTGCGTGTGGGCATTGACGCCGATACCGTGAACTGAGGGCACAGTCTTGATTTTTCTAGCGATAGAATTTCTGCTCACTTCGCAAGTCAATAATTGTGAAGCCTATAGCTACGAATCGAACCGGTCTACTTGCAGCACGCCATTTACCTTACTCAAGCGATGAATTAGCTTATCCAAGTGGTCAGTATCATTCACGAAGACAAGTATTTGCCCTTCGAAAAAACCATCATTCGCTTCTACCGTGATGGAGCGCATATTCACTTTCAAGGCCGTGGAGATGATGCGCGTCACGTCGTTTACGATGCCTACGCGGTCGGAGCCTTTGAAACGGATGCCGGCCAGGAAGGCTAGTTCGAGTTGGTCGGTCCACTTGGCGCGCACGATGCGATTGCCATAGTTCGACATGAGGTCGATGGCGCGGTGGCAGCTGGTGCGGTGGATGATGAGGCCGGTTTCGGTTTCGAAGCCAAACACGTCGTCGCCGGGGATTGGGTTGCAGCAGCGGGCCAGGCTATGGTTGAACTTGTCGGTGCGCTCGCCTACTACCAGCAGATTGGGATGTACACCCCTAATTTTCTGCACTTCGTGGTCGAAACCCTTGGGCTCTAACGTGGCATTGGGCCGGGGCTCTACGGCGGTAGGCTTGAAGAGCGAGTCGCGGATTTCGCGGCCGTCGAGCTGGCCCATTGCCAGGCGGAAATAGAATTCCTGGGCGTTGGGGGCGTTGAAATACGTGAGCAGGCGCTGGAAATTTTCGGGCGTGTTTTCGACGCCGATTAGCTCCAGCCGCTTTTCGAGGATGAACTTGCCGTCGTCGGCTTTCGAGCGCTTGTCGTCGCGCAGGAAATCTTTAATACGCGTTTTGGCCTTACTGGTAATCACGTAGTTGAGCCAATCGGCGGTGGGCTTTTGCTTGTGCGAGGTCAGGATTTCGACCTGGTCGCCGTTGCGGAGCTTGTAGCTGAAAGGCTCTAGCTTTTGGTTGACTTTCGCCCCGAGGCAGCGCAGGCCGATGTGCGTATGAATGTCGAAAGCGAAGTCGAGCGCGGTGGCTTTTTCGGGCAGGATGATGAGCTTGCCTTTGGGCGTGAAGGTGTAAACTTCCTTCACGAAGAGGTTTTGCCGGAACTCATCCATGAACTCCAACGCGCTGGAGTTATTGGTTTCCAGCATTTCACGCACGCGGTTTACCCAAGCTTCGAGGGTGCTTTCGGGCTGGAGGCTGCCGGTGTCCTTATACTTCCAGTGGGCGGCGTAGCCTTTTTCGGCGATGTCGTCCATGCGCCGCGAGCGGATTTGCACCTCGACCCACTGGCCGGGATGCGACATGACGGTGGTGTGTAGGCTCTCGTAGCCGTTGGCTTTGGGCGTGCTTACCCAGTCGCGCAGGCGGTCGGGGTTGGGCTGGTAAAAGTCTGTTACAATGGAATATACCTGCCAACAGGCGGCCTTTTCCTGGTCGTGCGGCACGTCTAATATCACGCGGATGGCAAACAGGTCGTACACCTCTTCGAAAGTGACGTTTTGCTTACGCATCTTCTTGAGAATCGAGTAGATACTTTTGGGGCGGCCTTTTATTTCGTAGCTAAAGCCCTGGGCTTTTAGCTCGTCATCAATCGGCATCACAAACTCCTTGATGAAGCGATTGCGGGCGCTCTGGCTTTGCTTGACTTTGCCTTTTAGCTCGGCATATATCTCGGTATCCGTGTACTTAAGATGTAAATCCTCTAGCTCGGTTTTGATGGCGTAGAGGCCGAGGCGGTGGGCCAACGGGGCGTAGAGGTAGATGGTTTCCGACGCGATTTTGAGCTGCTTGTGGCGCGGCATCGAGTCGAGCGTCCGCATATTGTGCAGGCGGTCAGCGAGTTTTATCAGGATAACCCGCACGTCTTCGCTCAGCGTGAGTAGCATTTTACGGAAGTTTTCGGCTTGCTCGCTGGTGCCTTGCTCAAATACGCCTGATATTTTGGTCAGGCCATCGACGATGCGGGCCACTTTGGGGCCGAAATCGCGCTCTACGTCGGAAATTTCGGTGGGCGTGTCTTCTACTACATCGTGCAAAAGCGCCGCTACGATGCTGGTAGTGCCGAGGCCGATTTCCTCCACTGCAATCTGCGCCACGGCCAGCGGGTGCAGAATGTAGGGCTCGCCCGACTTGCGGCGCATGTCTTTGTGCGCCTCCAGGCTTTGGTTGAAAGCCTTCTTAATAATCTTGGTATCACCGTTTTGCAGGTAGGGCTTGGCGGTGCGCAGCAGGCGGCGGTACTGGCGCAGGATTTCCTGGCGCTCGGCTTCGAGGTCGATAACGGGAGACATAGTGCTACAAATAACAATAGAGCGAGCGGAAAAGTGTGCCGTAACGCCAAGCTCCGGCTTGGCTAATCGTTGGGAAGCACCTGTTGAGCGCGGCCCTAGCGCGGCACCAAGCCGGAGCTTGGTGGTACGTGCTTGCGCACTTATAAAATAATCAGTACCTTTGCGGCCCCGCAGCGAATGGCGGCGGGCAGCCTCAACAAGCGGATGTGGCGAAATTGGTAGACGCGCCAGATTTAGGCTCTGGTTCCGCAAGGTGTGTGGGTTCGAGTCCCTCCATCCGCACTTGTTTTAATAGAACAGGCCCCTGGCTAAGTAGTTAGGGGCTTTTTTTTAACCTTTCCCGACTGGCAAGCACCAGCTTGCTCCCACCGTTTTGAATATTACGCTTGACCGCAATGAGGAGCAGCTAACCGGGCTGCTGAACGTGCATCTCGACGAGGCTGACTACAGCGAAGCTGTAGAAAAGCAAATCAAGGAAACCACCAAGAAGGCGCAATTCAAAGGTTTCCGCCCCGGCAAAGTGCCGGCTGGCCTGGTGCGCAAAATGTACGGCAAAGGCATTCTGGCCGACGAAATCAACCGCCTGTTGGGCCAAAGCGTTGATTCGTACCTGAAAGACAACAACGTAAAAATCCTGGGCGAGCCGATTCCGGTGGCCAGCGATGTAGATTTTGATACCGCCAAGGCGTTCGATTTCCAGTTTGAGCTGGGCTTGCTGCCCGACTTCGAGCTGCCCGCCGACCAGCAGCTGACGGTGAAGCGCTTGGCCGTGAGCATCGACGATGCCACGCTGGCCGAGACGAACGACCAGATTACCCGCCAATTTGGCGAAACCACCAACCCCGAGGCTTCGGAGGCCGACGACTACCTGATGGGTAAGTTGAAAAAGGCGGACGATGAAGGCGAAGGCCTGAGCGTGCTGTTACCCATCAACAAGGTAACGAGCGGCCAGGAGCAGTTTATCGGCGTGAAAGCTGGTGATACTGTGACGTTTGACCTGAGCGCAGCCTTCGGTGGCGACGCTAGCGCTATCCGCAACTTCACCGGCATGAGCCGCGAGGAAGCTGCTGCTGTTACCGGCAACTACGAGCTGGCCGTTGAGAAAATCAACCGCACGGCTGCGCCCGAAGAAAACCAGGAGCTGTTCGACAAAGTATTCGGCCCCGAGACGGTTTCTTCGAAAGAAGAATTCGACGCTAAAGTGCGCGAGACGATTCAGGCAAACTACGACCGGGAGTCGGATAACCTGGTGAACCGCAGCCTCATCGACACGCTGATTGACAACACGACCATCCGCATTCCGGTCGAGTTCTTCAAGAAGTGGCTGGTGCGTGCCAATGAAGGCAAGCTCGACGCCGCTACCGTGGAGGAGCACTACTCGGACTACGAGCGCGAGCTGAAGTGGAGCCTCATCCGCAACAAAGTGGTGGAAGACATGGGCCTCAAAGTTGAGACCGAGGAAATCCGCAACCGCGTGCTGGACAAGATTTTGGGTCAATTTGGCGGTGGCATGGCTTTGACCGACGAGATGCGTCAGGGCATGGCTGGTTTCGCCGACAACTACCTGAAGCAGGAGAACGGCAAAAACTACGTGCAGGAGTACGAGGCCATTCTGGCAGAGAAAGTAGTGGAAGCCCTGCGTGGCAAAGTTGTTGTTACGGATGAACCCGTAACGGCCGAAGAATTCCGCAACCAGAACGAGGGCTAAGCCTTCGGTTTGAGTGAGATTGAAAAAGCCTTTACGCCTAGCGTAAAGGCTTTTTTGTTGTTTATCCGTACGGTTTGTCATTGCGAGCGCAGCCAAGCAATCGTACCAGAGCGAGTCCGCTAGGGTGCCGTGTAGGTACGATTGCTTCGCTGCGCTCGCAATGACAACTAGTTGGGTTTACAACATTCGGCCGCTATGCCCGTCTTTTGTTTTTAAACACGGGCAAGCTGAAGCTTTCCCTACATTTTTACCACAATGCTGAATAAACAAGAGTTTCGCAAATTTGCTGTAAAGCATCAGGGCCTCAACGGTTTGGCCGTGGACCAATATATTCACAACGTAGAAGGCCAGACGCGCGGCGGCCTCATCATGCCGAGCAACATGACCCGCTCGGTTATTGAGGAGCGCCCGCAGAACTTCCGGGAAATCGACGTATTCTCGCGCCTCATCATGGACCGCATCGTGTTCCTGGGTACGGCTGTCGATGACTACATCGCCAACATCCTGACTGCCCAGATGCTGTTCTTGGAATCGGCTGATTCTAAGAAAGATATTCTGCTGTACATCAACTCGCCCGGTGGCTCGGTTTACGCTGGCTTAGGCATTTATGACACCATGCAGTACGTGAACCCCGACGTGGCTACCATCTGCACGGGCCTCGCGGCTTCGATGGGTGCCGTGCTGCTGGCTGGCGGTGCTGCCAACAAGCGTTCGGCCCTCCCCCACGCTCGCGTGATGATTCACCAGCCTTCGGGCGGCGCACAAGGCCAATCGACGGACATCGAAATCACAGCCCGCGAGATTCTGAAGCTCAAGAAGGAGCTGTATGACATTCTGGCAAAACACTCGGGCAAGTCGTACCAGGAAATCTATGACAACTCGGAGCGCGACTACTGGATGCGTGCCGACGAGGCCAAAGAGTATGGTCTGATTGACGAGGTTTTGGAGAAGAAAGCCGCCTAAATCGCAGATTTAACGGATTGCACAGATACGCCGCTAGCGCGGCTGGCTAACTCGTTTAAGAAGTTACGTTTGAGATTTTACAATAGAAAAGGCCGCCCATTTGGGCGGCCTTTTCTATTTCTACCTATTCCTCAAATGGCATGACTCGCAGTCAATAAACCCCGACTATTAGCCAGCCGCGTCAGCGGCGTATCCGCGCAATCCGTTGAATCCGTTCGAATCTGCGGTCTGGCTAGTGGCGGGCGTTGGCAGGGCAGCCGGGTTTGGTGAGCAGCCAGCCGCGGCCCGTGGGGGCGGTGCGGGTATCTAGCCCAGCCCAGACTGGGGCGGGCGTGGCGGCACTGTAATAGCGGCCCGCATGGCTGGTGATAGTCGAGCTGATGCTGAATTCTGGTGGGATTGGAGCCTGGTCTGGAAAGGCGCTAAAGTGTATCATGGCAGGAGAAAGAGAGAATGGTTTGGGTAGCAGAAAATTAGCTTAACTTCTTGGCTGGCTAAAACTTAGCCGATAGCCCAATCTTCAAAAACGTCTGGTCGTAGCCCAGCTCGGCGAAGGCCCCGATGCTCGGCGTGAAGAAGTAGCGCCCGCCCACGAATAGCCCAGAGGCAAACTCATTGGAACTGCTCGAACTCACCCCACCGTAGCCACTGCCCTCGTAGGACGCCCCGGCGTGGCGCACGCCCAGCCCCACGCCGCCGTAAGCATCAAACTGCGGCGTGACGGGGTAGTGGAAGGCTCCGCGCAGGGTCACGATGAGGTCGGTGTACTTCCATTTGTCGCCCCCGCCCAGGTCGTAGCTGGCCCCTTGGTAACCCACAAAGGCCCCTAGTCCGAGCACGCCCGGCCCCAATTGCATAAAGCCTCGCTCATAAGACAGGCTAATGGCGGGCGACACCGATGAGCTACCTCCGAAAAATGCCGTGCCGTAGCCATAGCGGTTGCCCAGCCCGATGCCCAGGTTCAGGGCATTATCATCCACACCGAAGGGCTCCTCCTTAGAACTGGCTTTGGTGCTGGCCTTGGTGGGGGCGGCCGGGCGGGCGGCGGGCGTGGGTGGGGCAGCTGGGGGCGGCGTTACGGGAGCCTTGGCTACCGGGGCAGGCTTGGCAACCGGTTTGGCGGTGGGCTTGGCAGCTGGCTTAGCGACGGGCTTCGTGGCCGGCTTGGCGGTGGGCTTGGTTGTTTGGGCCTGGGCAGCCAGCGGCAGCGTGGCGGCCCAGGCGGCGACAAATAGGGAGCGGCAGAGCAGATTCATAGGCTGGTGAAAGAAGGTAGAATTGAGGTAATAATCAGGCCATTGCGGGCCGCAGCAGACTCCAGTTACTTAGTTGGCCGTGAGCGCCTTGACCAACCACACAGTGCCCGGTCAAGACAAAGCCCTGGCGCTGGTAGAAGGGCAATTGGCTAGGCACCTGCGTGCTGAATTGGCAGGGCAGCAAATCGGGCTGGCGCAGGGCCAGCGTGGCGGCCAGCAAGCGCCGGCCCTCGCCCCTACCCCGCGCTTCGGGATGCACCGCCACGGTCAGGAGCAGGTGGTGCGGCTCGGCCAGGCTTTGGTGGCGCAGCCAGGCGGCCGTGCGCAATAGCTGGCGCAAACGCTGCTGACCAGCCCAGCCCAGGTGCCAGGTAGCGGCCAGCAGGGCTAGGCGCAAGTCCCAGGCGGCGGCCGTTTGCCGGGGGCCGAGCCACAGGGCCAGGGCCGTGCCCGCTGCATTGGCGTAGGCCCCGCCGTGGTGCAGGGCCAGTGCCAGCAGCTGCGCCAGTAGCCACTGTTGCTGCTGCTCGGCGGCCGGGCCGGCGCACACGTAGCGCAGAGCCGGGTGCCCGGCGGCGGCCTGGGTTAGTAGCCGGGTGGCCCATGCTTGGTCGGCCGCTTCGAGCCGGCAAGCGGCCGTGGAAGTGGCCACCAAAGTCGATGTGCGTGAGGAAGTGAGCGGGGAGCGGTTGGCCATTGACACCAGCGCCGCCCGTGAGCAGGAGGCATTGTGGCTGGCAAAGGAATTGGGGCGGCGACCTCTCAGCAACCGCGCCGGTTGCGAATGCTTGCGAAAGCGTTGCATGGCCCGCGCATTGGTTGCATTAGCCTTGTTTTTTGTGCTTAACGCCGTTTTAATAGAGACTTTTTTAGAAAAACTCGGCTTATTGCGGCAATTTCACTCCTTGCTCACTGCGCTGGGTGGGTAGCCAAACTGCCGCGAAAACGCCGTACTAAAGTGCGCCGGACTACCATATCCTACCTGATACGCCACCTCGGCCACGGAGCCCACCTTGGCTTGCAGCAGCGCCAGCGCCCGCAACAATCGGGTCTGGCGGAGGTACTCGCCGGGGGCTTGGCCGGTCAGCGCTTTCAGCTTGCGGTGCAGTTGGGTGCGGCTGAGGCCCAGGTCACTGCCGAGCTGGTCTACGCCGTAGTTTTCGTCGCTGAGGTGAGTTAGTACCGCCGCGTCGAACTTCTCTAGAAAGGCTTGGTCGAGCGAGGGCAGCGCAGCCACGGCGGCCTGGTGCGTGGCGAGGTGGTTGGGCAGCGGGGCCACCAGCGGATTAGGCACTACTGCCGCCAGCACCGGCTCGGGCGGCGGCGCGAGGGCCGCAAAGCGGGCGCGGCTTTGCTGGCCGAGGTGCAGCAGGCTGCGCACCTGGGCTTGCAACTCGCGGGGGCGGAAGGGCTTGGGCAGGTAGGCCTGCGCACCGGTTTCGAGGCCGTGCAGGCGGTCGTCGGGGGCCGAGCGGGCGGTAAGCAACACCACCGGAATGTGGCTGGTGGCGGGGTCGGCCTTGAGGGCGGCGCACACCTCGTAGCCGCTCGGGCCGGGCATCATCACATCGGAGATGATGAGGTCGGGCACTTCGGCCCGCGCCAAGGCCAGGCCCACCGTGCCATCGGGCGCTTGCAACAGGCGGTAGCCGGCCGGGGACAGCGTTTCGACAATAAAGGCGCGCACTTCCTCGCTGTCTTCGATAACGAGCACCTGCGCGGGCTCGGTGAAATTATTTAAAGCGTTTGCTTGGGCATAATCCGGTTGCTTTTCTGATGCATCAGACGTTTCGGCACCCGCTGGCTCAGTGGTCAGCAATCCGTTTTGGGCTAGGAAACCAGCTGTTTCTTCCGTTTCAGCGGCAGCATAATCAACTGGCGGCAGAATGCCGACTTGAGCAATTTTAGCCTGATTATCAACAGAGTTATCAACATGATACTCGTCCGATGTCAACAACCCACGCGGCAGCCGCACCACGAAGCACGCGCCCTGTCCGGGCGGACTACTCACAGCCACGGTGCCGCCGTGCAGCGCTACCAGCTCGCGCACCAGCGCCAGCCCGATGCCCGTACCCTGACGGGCCGAGCCGCTCGTGCTACCCGCCTGGTAAAAGCGGTCAAACAAATAAGGCAAATGCTCGGGCTCGATGCCAGGGCCAGTATCCTGCACGGTCAGTTCAACACTCCCGGCGGGCGTGGCCACGGCGGGCGGGCAGTTAGTTACGCTCAGCGTAATGCGGCCACCCATCGGGGTAAAGCGCAACGCGTTGGCTAACAGATTAGTCAACACCTCATCAAGCTTCACCGGGTCGAAAAATAGGGGCACCGGCCCGGCCGGCAAATCCAGCCGCAGGCTGATGCCCCGGCTTTCGGCCATACTGCCGAAGCTGGCCGCCAGGTGCCGCACTAGTTGGGCCACGTCGCCCGCCACGGGGCGCAGGCGCAAGGCCCCGGCATCGAGCTTACTGAGGTCAAGTAGCTGGTTGATAAGGGCCAACAGCTTGCGCGCCTGCCGCAGCACCAAGCCGCCTTGCTGACGGCTGGTAGCATCGGGCGCGCTTTCGGCCAGCAGCTCGGCCGGGCCTAGAATGAGTGTGAGCGGCGTGCGCAGTTCGTGGCTGATGTTGGTGAAGAAATCGGTTTTTACCCGGTCCAGCTCCTGCAAGTGGCTCAGGGCCTGGCGCTCTAGCTGGCGTTCGGCGCGGTCGCGCTCTTGTTGGCGGGTGCGCCGCCGCACGCCGTAAAGCAGCAGCGCCAGCGCCCCGGCATACAGCAGCCACGCCCACCAGCGCTGCCACCACGGGGCCGCAATGCGAAAGTCGAAGGTGGCCGGGTGCTCACTCCAGCCGCCCTCGCCGTTGCTGGCCCGCACCTCGAAGGTGTACGCGCCGGGGGCCAAGTTGGCAAAGGTGGCCGAGGCCCCCGCCACCGGCCCCACCCACTTATCGCTGAGGCCGCGCAAGCGGTACTGGTAGCGCACCCGGCCGGGCCGCGCCAGGCTCACGCCCAGGAAATCAAAACTCAGACTATTAAGACGATGGGGCAATTCCAAGCCGTCGGTTAGCGTGGTATCGCGCAGGGCCACGCGCAGACCGGTGAGATAGGTGGGCGGGGCCACGCCAGCGCGGTGCGGCTGGTTGGGGTCGTAGAGCATGAGGCCGCCGATGGTGCCGGCCCACAACCGCCCGGCCGGCCCGAGCAGCACGGCATTCTGGTTGGTTTCGCCCCCACCAAAGCCTTCGGCTAGGCCATACGAATGCGCTCGGCCGGTGCGCGGGTCGAAGAGGTCGAGGCCCAGATTGGTGCCCACCCATACTAGGCCGGCGCTATCGCACTGGGCAAAATACGGGTTAAGCGACTGCAAGCCAGTACTCAGCCCATAGGCGTGCAGCTGGCCGCTGGCCGGCTCGTAGCACAGCAGCCCATCGCCAATCGAGCCCAGCCAAAGCCGCCCCTGCGGGTCTTCGCTGATGGAGCCGATGCTGAGGCGGCCTGGCCGGCCATCTACCCGCCGAAAGGTATCATTATCAGTATCAATAGCATACAAGCCCGCATCATTGGAGCCCAGCCACAGCCGGCCCGTGTGGTCGCGAAAAACCCGCCAAAATGAGTCGCTGCCCAAGCCATTTTGCCCGCTCTTAAAGGTGTGATAGGTGTTTTTAACGGGGTCAAAAACGGTGATGCCGGCGTGGCGCGTGGCCAGCCAGATGCGCCCGCGCCGGTCGTCGGTGATGCTGGCCACGCGCTGACCGGCCAGCCCCGGCACGCCTTGGTTGTAGGCCGCCCAGCGGCCGGTGCGCAGGTCGTAGCGGCGGGCACCTTCGTCGAGGGTGCCCACCCACACGCCGCCCCGGCTATCGGGGAAAATACAGCGGACGTAGCGCCCGCCCTGCCCGTCGGCTGGCAGTGGCACCGTAAGCAAGGGCGGGTGCGGGCCGGCTGGGCCGATATTTAATCTGCTGATACCCATGCGCGTACCTACCCACAACTCGTGGGGCCGCACTCGGGCAATGGCCTGCACCTCGGGGTCGGCCAGCCCGTCATTGGCCGTGAATTGGGTGAAGCGCTCGTCGGCCAGGTGCTGGTCGATGCCATCGTCGCGCACGGTCCACACGCTGCCTTCGCGGTCTACCAGCAGGTCGTAGGCGTGGTAGTTTTCGAGGTGCGGCTGCCCTACGAAGCAGGTAAAATGCAGCTTGGCCCCGGCCGAGGCGCGGCACAGGCCGGCCGGCGTGGTGGCCCACACCTGGCCGGTCGCATCCTGCACCACGCGCACTACATCGTTGTCGCACAGGCCATCGCGGGTGGTGAATGCGCGCACGCGCCAGCCACCCGCCGGCCCGGTGGCGCTCAGCCGCAGCAGCCCGTGCGCCGTACCCACCCACGCCACCGAATCGCTGACACGATAGACGCTGTTGGTGCGCTGATGCAGGGCGGCGGGTAGGGCTGCTTGCTCGGCGGGTAGCGGCTGGCCAGTGCGGCGGTCGAGCACGGCCATGCCCTGCGGAGTGGCGGCCCACTGCTGGCCGTGCAGCCCCGGCCCCAGCCACAGCACCGAGTCGCAGGGCAGGCCGTGGGCGGCGGTGTAGTGGTAGGTTGTTGTGTCGTGGTGGGCCGGGCGGCAGCGCAGCAGCCACAAGCCCTGGCCTTCGGTGCCAACCCACAGCTCGCCGCCTGGGCCGGCCCACAGCGCCGCCACCGGGCCGGGCCGGCGCAAACCCGGCAGGCGCACGGAGCGCACCCAGCCATTGGCCCCGAGGGCCGACAGGCCGGCGTACTCGTGGCCCAGCCACACGGTGGGGCCGTCGGGGGCGGGGGCCACGGCCCGCACGTGGCTGTCGGGCAAGCCGGCGCGGCCGTTGTAGGTAGTGAATTCCTGCCCATCGTACACGCACACGCCGCCCTGGGTGCCGGCCCACAGGCGGCCCTGGCTATCCTGCCCCAGGCAGTACACGCTCGACTGCGGCAGGCCGTTGGCAATGGTGTAGGGCCGCACGGCCAGCGTTTGGGCGTAGGCTAGCGGCCCGGCAGCCAGCAGACCAAGCAGCAGCCCCACTCGCCCGAGCAGTCTCACAAGCGTGGCGAGTAGCAATCGAAACATAGCACAACAGCATCAGTCAGTCTGGCCGGTAAAGGTATTGTGAGCAATACTACCTTGAAATAAGTAAATTGACCTACTTTTACTTCCCCAAAGCCGGCACCGCCGCGTTTATTTAACTACCAGCAGTCCAACTTACTACCTTTCTATCGCGTCTTTTTACCCTGGCTTTTCATGGCTTCCCTTAGTTTGCAGCAGGCCCGGCAGCTTAGCGCCGCGCTGGCCCCGCTCTACGCCGCGCCCCAGGCGAGCGGCTTCTACACCCAGCTCTCGGAGGCCGTCAATGGCCTGCTCGGGGCTGAGCAGACGTGCTTAGATTTTTTCGACCAGCAGGGCCAGCTGCTCAACCTGGGCGGCAATTCTCCCAGCTTGTTCACGCCCTACTTGCTGGCGCAGCTGTCGCTGCATATTCACGAGCATCCGCTATTTCACGGGTTATTTATTGAGCGCAACCCCGTGCCGCTGAAAACTTCGGACTATTGCAACATTCAGCAGTACCGCAAGAGCTTTATTTACAACGAGTTTTATCGCACGGTGGGCGTCACGCACCAGCTGGTGGTGGGCTTTGAGGTGCCGGGCCAGGGCTACACCACCTGCGCCCTCTCGCGGTCGCGGCGCGACTTTACCGAGGCCGAGCGTGTGCTGCTGGCTTTCGTGCAGCCGCATTTGACCATGCTGCTGCAACTGGCCTTGTCATCACATCCTCAAGCATTTACCAGCGCTGGCCAGTCGGCGGCAGGCCTCACGGCCCGCGAGTCTGACATTTTGCAGCAGTTGGCCCAAGGCCGGCCCGATAAGGAAATTGCCCACCACTACCGCATCAGTCCGCGCACGGTGCAGGTGCATTTGCGCAACATCTACGCCAAGCTGGGGGTTGATAACCGCACGGCGGCTGTGGTCAATTATCAATTAACAGCCAACAATTAGCATTAAAGCCTGAACCCCAGAATTAAAGGGCGGCTGACACCTATTAATTGCTAGTTGCTACTTGACAAGCGCCGTACCTTTGAACTCGTTTCGCTAAAATTAGCTTTCGCTACCCCAGTTTATTTAAGTTGCCCGATGCCGGAAATAGCCTGCTCCTTTTGTAATAAGCCCAAGCGCGACGTCTCGGTGATGATTTCGGGCATTAATGCCCACATCTGTGAGAAGTGCGTGGCGCAGGCCCAGCACATTCTGGCCGAAGAAACCAAGCTGCAAAGCGAGGCCCGCCGACCCAAGTTTAACCTCATCAAGCCCCGCGAAATAAAGGAGCACCTCGACCAGTATGTGGTGGGCCAGGACGAGGCCAAGCGCGTGATGAGCGTGGCCGTGTACAACCACTACAAGCGCCTGATGCAGAAGCCCGCCGCCGGGCAGGACGAGGTCGTGATTGAGAAGTCGAACATCATTATGGTGGGCGAAACCGGCACCGGCAAAACCTTCCTGGCCAAGATGCTAGCGAAGATTCTACAAGTACCCTTCTGCATCGCCGATGCCACCGTGCTCACCGAGGCCGGCTACGTGGGCGAAGACGTAGAAAGCATCCTGACGCGCCTGCTGCAAGCCGCTGACTACAACCTCGAAGCGGCCGAGCGCGGCATCGTGTACATCGACGAAATCGACAAAATCGCTCGCAAGAGCGACAACCCCAGCATCACCCGCGACGTGAGCGGCGAGGGCGTGCAACAAGCGCTGCTAAAGCTGCTCGAAGGCACCCACGTAAACGTGCCCCCGCAAGGCGGCCGCAAGCACCCCGACCAGAAAATGGTGGCGGTGAACACCGAAAATATTCTCTTCATCTGCGGCGGGGCCTTCTCGGGCATCGACCGTATCATCAAGAGCCGCCTGAATACCAAGCCGATGGGCTTCTCCAAAACCAACCTGGAGGAGAACGTGGACACGCAGAATTTCCTGCGCTACATCACGGCCCAGGACATCAAGAGCTTCGGCCTCATCCCCGAGCTTATCGGCCGCCTGCCCGTCCTCACCCACCTCAACCCGCTGGATAAGAGCACACTGCGCATGATTCTGACCGAGCCCAAAAACTCGCTCGTGCGCCAGTACCAGCGGCTTTTTGGCATGGAGAACATCACGCTTGGCTTCACCGAGGAAGCTCTCGAATACATCGTAGAAAAGGCTGATGAGTACCGCCTCGGCGCACGCGGCCTGCGCTCCATCTGCGAGAGCATCATGACCGATGCCATGTTTGAAATGCCTTCGGAGGCGCACGTCAGCGAGCTGATGATTACCGAGAGCTACGCGCGGAGCAAGTTCGAGAAGTCGCCGTTGCGGTTGATGCGGGCTGCCTAAATCGCGCAGATTATTAGATATGAAAAAGGCTCGCCAACGCGAGCCTTTTTTGTTGTTACAGGGTTGCTCGCCGCTCGTAGTACCCCACCCCCGGCCCCTCCCCTCCGGGAGAGGCCGGGGGTGGGGTAACACGGGCGAGCGGCCTTTATTTCCCCGTCACCTTAAACTCAGTACGCCGATTTAGCTGGCGGCCGAGCTTCGTATCATTAGACGTTACGGGGCGGGTATCGCCGTAGCCAGCGGCGGCGAGGCGGTCGGCAACGATGCCATGCTGGGTCAAATACGACACCACGGCTTGGGCGCGGCGCTGGCTGAGGTCCTGGTTGGCGGCGGGCTTGCCCACGTTGTCGGTGTGGCCGGCCATTTCGAGCTTGATGGTGGGCTGGTCGGTGAGCAGCTTTTGTAGGCGCTCCAGCTCAGCGGTGCTTTCGGGGCGCAGGGTGGCTTTGCCAGTGTCGAAGAATATGTTGCTCAGCACGATAACTACGCCGACTTCCAGCCTTTTCAGCGGAATATCCTTGGTTACTTCGGCGTAGGCGGCATCGGCGGGCAGGTCGAAGTTTTCGGAGTGGAATAGGTAGCCATCCTGCCGCACCACGATGCCGTAGTTGGTGCCCGAGGGCAAGCTCACGAGGTATTTGCCCGAGGTAGCGTTGCTGTGGAAGGTGGCGATGCTCTGGCCGGTCTTGTTGTCAATCAGGTCGATGAGAGCTTCGAGGGGCATCTTGGTGTTCGCGTCGGTCACGGTGCCTTTCAGGATGGTAACCTGGGCCGTGGCTACGGCCACGGGCGGGGCCAGCACCGTTTGGGTTATCGGCGCGAGGCGCGAGGCCAGCAGCTGGTTTTCTTCGCTAAGCACGGGCGGCTTTTCGGGGCCAAGGAAGGTAATGCGGTAAATATCCTTGCCGCCCAGTCCGCCCGGCCGGTCGGAGGAATAGTAGCCGTGCCGCCCCGAGGCCGAAGTCACGAAAAACACGTCGTCGTCAGGCGTGTTGATGGGCCAGCCCAGGTTTTCGGGCTCGCTCCACTTGCCGCCCTGGTACACCGATTTGAAGATGTCGTAGCCGCCCATCGAGTTGTGGCCTTCCGACGAAAAATATAGCGTTTTGCCATCGGGCATGATGAAAACGCCCTCCTCGCCATAAGGCGTATTGATAATCGGCCCGAGGTTTTCGGCCGGCTTTTTCCCCTCTAGCTCAACCTTATAGATGTCGTGGCCGCCGCGCCCGCCCTCGGGCTTGTCGCTCACAAAGTAGAGGTAGCGCCCATCGGGCGAGTACGCGGCCGACGATTCGTGGTACTTCGAGTTAATGCGCGCGCCCAGCTCGCGGGGCTTGTCCCAGGTTGCGCCGCGCAGCTCCGATTCACGCAGGTTGCCCCCGCTTTCGTCAGCGTACACGAGCAGCCGCTGGCCATCGGGCGCGAGGCCCACGGTGGCATCGTGGCCCTTGGTGTTCACCGGTGCGCCCAGGTTGGCAGCCGGGCTCCACTTTTTGCCCAGCCAAGCCGTTTGGTAAATATCCTCGAAATAGCTGTCGCCGACGGGGTCTTTGGGCGCATTGGCCGCGCTGGGCCGCCGCGAGGTAAAGAGCATCGTGGCCTCAATCAACTCAACTACTTATCCGCTGGGTCTTCGGCTGCCGCGCCGCCGCAGCCCGCCGCTGCCGCGTAGCGATTGCCCACGGCCAGGCCCAGCGCGGTGGCCTTGCGCCAGTCCTGGCAAGCCTCGTCGGCTTGGCGCAGCATCTCGCGGGCGTGGCCCCGGTTGAGGTAGGCCTCGGCATACTTGGGGTTGAGGCGCAGGGCCTCGGTGGCGTCGGCATTGGCCTTGGCGTACTGCTCCAGCTTTAGCTCGGCGGCAGCGCGGTTGTTCCAGGCATAGGCGTAGGTGGCATCGAGGGCAATGGCTTTGCTGAAATCGGCCACGGCTCCGGTGTAGTCTTTGTTATCAAACCGAGCATTGCCGCGATTACTGAAAGCCAGCGCGTTATCGGTTTTTTGGGTTAAGTAAGTGTCGTAGTCGCGCAGCGCCTCGGTGAGCTTGCCGGCACGGCGCTCGGCGGCGGCGCGGTTGAGCAGCGCGGGCAATAGCGTAGGCTGCAAGGCCAGCGCCCGCGAGTAGTCGGGTACGGCGGCGGCGTAGTTGCCCAGCCGCAGGCTGGCGCTGGCGCGGTCGTGGTAGGCATACGCATAGGTCGAATCGGCCTTCACCGCCCCACTAAAATCATCGTGCGCCGCCTGATACTCACCGTGCTCGAAGCGCAACACGCCCCGGTTGTACCAGGCTGGCGCGTAGGCCGGGTTAGCCTTAACCGCCTCGCTATAATCAGCTTCGGCCTCGGGTGCCTGGCCGGCCGCTTCCCGCGCCTGCCCCCGCCCGAAGTACGAGGCATAGGCCGTTGGCTCCAGCTTTAAGGCTTGGTCGTAGTCGGCCACGGCAGCCGGGTATTCCTTCATAGCCAAGCGAGTAGCCGCCCGGTTGGCATAGGCCGCCGCAAAATCAGGCTTGGCCGCCAGCGCTTGGTCGAAGCTGGTGAGGGCGGCCGGGTAGTTGCGGGTATTAAAGCTGGCTAAGCCGGCGTTGTAGGCCTTTTCGGCCACCTGCCGGCCGGGCAGCGTACTGGCCCGCACGCTATCGACCTGCGCCAGCGCCGGAGCGGCTTTCAGCAGCACTAAGGCACTAACTCCCCATAGCGACAGAGGAACGATTCGGAACATATAATTTAAATAAAGTACAATTATCGATAATAACCTGCGACTATCTTCACGAGATTGTCGCAATGGATAAACACTATTACTTGACTGCTAATATAGTCTGTGCGCAGCAATAACTAGTTCAATAGTTAGTGAAGTACAAATATTTAGCAATTCTTCGAATTATAGAAGACGAGATTTTATTACCAATAAATTACATTCTACTAGTACCTAGATACAGCAAACGCCAGAAGCTAGAAAGCTTCTGGCGTTTGCTATCATTTTGCCTATTGCAAACCTAGAGCGGTTTCCAGGTTAGTGTAGAGTTGTTGGTTGAACGAGGTAGAGACGCAATACTTTGCGTCTTGCGTTGCTAAAGTAACCTGACGCAAGACGCAAAGTATTGCGTCTCTACACCCTGTACTCTAACCTAGAAACCGCTTTAGGTTTCTCCAACTCAAATTGCCGCTAATCAGCTATGCAACTCTACTTGCGCGGCCTCGCGCTCGGCAGGCGTGTTCACGTTGCGCAGGGCATCATTGGCAGGCGTGGGCAATACCTCTACATCACTGTTGATGAGCATTTTGCGCGGGCACGAATACCCTAATCCCAAAAAGCGCAGCAACTCAGGGTAAGCACGCGGCTCAAAAATGGTGATGAGCGGCTCGGGAAATTCGTTACCGGGGCTTTGGAAGGCCGTGGCCAAACGGCTGGGCTGGCGGCCTGCTACCAGCTGGCGCAAGGTATCGGCAGTCAAAAATGGCAGGTCGCAGGCCAGCACCAGCCAAGCGGCGTTGGGGTCTTTTCGGAAGGCAGAGAGGATGCCGCTCAGCGGCCCGAGGCCCAGGAACGTATCGGGCAGCGGCTGGAGGCCAACGGGCAACTCGGTCGCCTGCTCGGCGCGGCACGATACGAAGACATCCTGGCAGACTTCGGCCAGTAGGGCGGCGGCTACTTCGCGCTGCTCGCGGCCATCGGGGCTGTAGCTGAGGCGGCCTTTGTCGGTTTGCATGCGCTGGCTGAGGCCGCCCGCCAGCACGAGGCCGCGTAGCGGAGCCTGGCGGCTTTGTAGCCACTGCTGCACCCAGGTGGCTAGGCCAGTAGTGTCAGCTAGGGCGAATTGCGGCAGCTGCGCGAAGTTTGGCAAGTGCGCCTGTAAGTAGTCGGGGATTTCGGTAATGCCTTCAGCAAGTACGAAGGCTTGCACATCGGTCAATTTCTCCAGCTTGTGGGCCAACGACTTGCGCGGGTCGATGAGCACAATTTGGTGGCGAGCGCGGAAGTGGTTGCCATTCACCAGCACTAGGTCGGCTCCGGCTAACATTTCGGGCTGCGAGAAGCGGTCGAGGGCGCGCCGGTCGTCGCGGCGGCGAAAGTGGATTTTGTCCGTCACCTCCACGGCCGCGCCGGCTTGCAGCAATGGGCTCAAGGCCTGAATTTCGTCGGCGTCGCCGCTGGTGTGGTCGGCATCGACGTAGCCGATGCGGTGCCCGGCCGGGGCCAGCGCGGCGGTGAGGCGGGCGGCCAGCTTCTGGATTTCGCCGCAGGGCGCGCCCAGAAAAGCCAGCTCGTGGCGGGCAAATTCGCCGATATCGGGGCGGGAAAGGTCGGCGTGCTTGGTGCGGGCGGCGGCAGAAGTAGTCATGAGTGCTATAACAAACGAGGGGCAAAATGGCTTGCGGTGTAACGTGAACTTTGCCGTGCGCGCTACACTATCCTTTCACTATTTCTGAATTCCCCGTGCTTTCCGTCGCCGATGCCTACCAGCAAATTCTCGCCACTGCCCGGCTCCTGCCCGCCGAAACCATCCCGCTGGCCGAAGCCGTGGGCCGCGTGCTGCGCCAGGAGCTAACGGCCGACCGCGATTTTCCGCCCTACAACCGCGTGACGATGGATGGCATCGCCCTACGTTTTGCCGCGTTGCAGGCCGGCCAAACCACGTTTCCCATCGAGCGCACGCAGCTGGCCGGGGCCGTGCCCGAGGCACTACTCAATCCGCTGGCGGCCATTGAGATAATGACCGGCGCGTCCTTGCCAGCCGGCACTGATACAGTAATTCGCTACGAGGATTTAGATTTCGCCGACCAACCCGCCCGCCAGGCTACCGTGCGGGTGGCCCCGTCCCGCCAGGGCCACAACATACATGTGCAAGGCAGCGACCAAACGGCTGGCGCGCAGCTACTAAGCCCTGGCCAACTCCTCGGCCCCGCCGAAATAGCCGTGGCCGCCACCGTGGGCGCGGCTACGCTGGCCGTGGCGCGGCGGCCCCGCGTGGCCGTGGTCAGCACCGGCGACGAAATAGTGGACGTAACCCAGACGCCCCTCCCCCACCAGATTCGGCGCTCCAATGCCTACATGCTGCAAGCCGCCCTCACGCAGGATGGCGCGACGAGCGACATTTTTCATTTGGATGACGACCTAACTACCCTGAAAGCCAGCCTGCCACCGCTACTGGCCGAGTACGACGCGGTGCTGCTGAGCGGCGGCGTATCGATGGGCAAGGCCGATTTCTTGCCGCAGGCGCTGCGCGAATCGGGCGTTACGGAGCTGTTCCATCGGGTGGCGCAGCGGCCGGGGCAGCCGCTGTGGTTTGGGGAGCGGCCGGGCGGGGCGGTGGTGTTCGCGTTGCCTGGCAATCCGGTGGCGACGTTTGCGGGGTACTACCGCTACGTGCGGGGATGGCTACGGCAGTGCCGAGGTATCGCGGCTGTAAAACAAGAGGTTGCGATACTGGCCGCGCCGGTTTACTTCCAGCCGCAGCTTACTTATTTCTTACCCGTACGCCTGGAGCAGGCGGAAGATGGCCGCCTGCTGGCGCACCCCACGCCTACCAGCGGCTCGGGCGATTTGGCTAAGCTGCTTTCGGCCGATGGCTTGCTGGAGCTATTGGGGCCGACGGAGTTTGCCACAGGTACAGTGTGGCCGGTGTGGCGCTATCGGTAGCTTTGGGCAGCTCCAAACTGTACTGAGTTAAAAGTTGAGAGTTAAAAGTTAAAAATTGGTCCGTTAGGATTTTAACTTTTAACTCTCAACTTTTAACTGCTTCCAAAAGTGTACACCGACCTGAAAACCGCTCTAAGCGGCACGGAAACACGCGACTACTTTGATTTCAGGACACGCTATTTTTTGATACGGCTTAGGTGCACCGTGCTGATACCCAAATACGAAGCAATGTAGTGCTGGGGCACGCGCTGTATCACTTGAGGATTTTTTTCTAGTAATTGCTGATAGCGCTGCTTGGGCGTGTCGCGGATAAAGGACAGGCAGTGTTCCATGTAATGCCGGATGCGGTCGAATAGCATACCGGCCAGATTTTCGCGCATTTCGGGCAAGTCGCCTAGCTCCGTGAGCAGGCGGTAGGCGTCTTCGCGGGCAATCCACCAGACTACGCAGGGCTCTATCGTTTCGATAGAAAACAAGCTTGGCGTGTGCTGGCGAAAGCTATCGAGCGACGAAACTGACTGCTGCTCAAAGAAAAACTGGAAAGTCGTGTCTTTGCCCTGGTTGTTGAACCACACCCGCAGACAACCTTTTTCGATAAAAAAAGCCCGCTTGGCCACCTCGTTTTCGTGCAGCAGCAGGGTGCGGGCCGGCACCTCCAGGCGGGTGAAGCTGGCTGCGTAACGCTGCCAGTGCGCGGGGTCGAGGGAAAGTTGGACACGCAGCCACTCTAGCATAAAATGGGGCCAGCGAGGCACAACGTGGGCCACTAACCGCCCAGCAAGTTAGCGCAACTGCCCCGCTAGCACCGCCCGCCGCTGGTACAGCGCATAGGATATCGCCAGCATCCCCAGCAGCACGGCCGGCCCAAGCGAGGCCCGAAACCCCTCGCCTGATGCCGTATGGGCCACCATGGCCGACACCAGCAAAATAACGAAACCGGCATACGTCCATTCCTTGAGGCGCGGGCCCACCGGGGCCAGCAGCGCCAGCACCCCCAGAAACTTAGACACGGCCAATTCTACCCGAAAATAACCGGGAAAGCCCAGGCGCAGGCACTCCCGCCGTACCGCCTCCTGCGTGAGGTAGGCCAGCGCCGACTTGGTCATAAACAAGGCAATGAGGCCGGTGGCTACCCAGTAGGCCACAGTGGTTTGCTGCTTGGTGAGGCGCATAGTAGTAGGCAAAAGCATTGTGAATCATACTACTACCACCAGGCGCTGGCCGGCCGGCACCGCCATTTCCCAGGCCTGCCCAATGTCGGGCAAGCCAATGGTTACCGTCTCCACATGCAGGCGGCCCTCAGCGGCCCATTGCAGGGCTTCGGGCAGCATGGTAGTGAATAGCTGGCTGACCTGCTCGCGCGACCAGCTGCCCAGCCCCGACCCGGAAAGCTGCAAATCGACGCTGCGCAAAATGGCCCCGGAAAGCGCCACCACATCGCCCATCATGGTGCCGACCGACACAAACCGCACCCGGTGCGTGAACGCGCCATCGCCACGCAAAACACTCAGCAACAGCTCAGCCGAATGCCCCCAGAGGTAGTCAATAATGACATCGATGGGCGTGCTGGCGTGCAGCGCCTGCACCTGCGCAACAAAATCCTCATCAGTTTGCTGTACCGAAATAATCTCATCGGCCCCCAGGCCCAGCAGCGCTTGCAGCGACTCTGGGTTGCGGCCGGTGGCGATGACCCGGCCCGCCCCGTACAGCTTGGCCAGCTGCACCGCCATGCGGCCCGTAACCCCGGTGGCCCCGTTGATGAGCACGGTTTCGCCGGGCTGGAGGTCGGCTTTGAAGCGCAGGGCCATGCCCGCGCCGAAGAAGGCGTTGGGCAGGGCGGCGGCGCTGGCATCGTCGAGGCCGGCGGGCAGCTCCACCATGCGGCGGCGGTCGATGATGGTCCGCTCGGCCACGGTGCCGCCGATGCCCATCGCGAAGACGCGGGTGCCGTCGGGCAGCGTGCCCACGGCATCGCCGCCGATGATGCGCGCCGCCGGGGCCGCCGCGTTGGAGTAATGGCTGCCTTTGGCTTGGCTGCGGTCGAGGTTTTTAATGGCGGCTGCGCGAACAGTGAGCAGCAGCTGGTTTTCGTTTTGGATGGTGGGCTCGGGAGCGTCGGCGTACTGCGGCAAATCCCCCTGCGGATACATGATGGCGGCCTTCATATCAGGTTGTTAGCGTGTGGTGGTTGACGCTGCAAAATTGGGCAGCGCCACCCCCGACGAACGATAACATATGTTACGAAATAGCAAAAGCGCCAAGCACAAAACCAAGCGGGTTCTTCATAAGAACAGCCGCTCGATTTTGTACTTGGCGCTTCTACTTGACCGGGTTAGTTCAGTCGCTTATTTGAACAAAGCCAGCGCTTTAATAAACGTTTGCGACACGCCCCAAGCCAGGGGAATACCGACGAAAAGCCAGGCCAATACAGCCGAGCCGCCCGAAGAAGCTTCCTCCGTAGCGGGCTGGTTTGAATTTGAATTAGGATTCATACTAGTAGAGTAAGAGTTGAACAACCAGCCACTTAGTGCCCGCCCGCTTCGATGGTGACGGGGCCTTTTTCCTGGTACTTCTCATTGACGGCTGTCACGGCCAGGTCGGCCAGGAAGCCGACTACGAGCAAGCCGGCCATGGTGTAGAATACGGTTTGGTAAGCGGCCGCACCCGAGAAGCCAGCGGCTTTGCGGCTCTCCGACAAAAGATGCACGATGAGCGGCCCAAGCACCCCGGCCGTACTCCAGGCAGTAAGCAGGCGGCCGTGAATAGCCCCTACCTGGTACTTGCCAAATAAGTCGGACAAGTAAGCGGGAGCGGTAGAGAACCCGCCGCCATACATGCTGATAATCAAGCAGGCAACCACCACAAACAACGTCAGCTGCCCACTGAGGCCCAGCGTAGGCGCAAGCGCATAGAGCACCGCTCCCAAACCGAAGTAAATGAGATACACAGGCTTACGGCCTATTTTATCTGAAGCTGACGACCAAAAGAAGCGTCCCAGCAGATTAAACAAGCTGAGCAAACCTACAAAACCAGCGCCGGCCGCAGCCAGCGCCGCAGTGTCCATACCCTTGCCTTTCTCCGTGCCAGAAATAACGGACTGGATGAGCGGCGAGGCGGTTTCGAGCACGCCGATACCGGCCGTTACGTTGCACAAAAGCACCACCCACAGCAGCCAGAATTGCGGCGTTTTGATGGCGTTGTCGGCCGACACGTTGCCGGTCGTGATGAGGGCGCTGTGCTCCTCGCCGGGTACGTAGCCGGCAGGTTTCCAGCTATCGGCGGGCACCCGGATGGTCCACACCCCAAACTGCATAAACAGTAAGTAGATGATACCCATCACAATAAACGTGGGAGCCACGCCCTGCGGAGCCGAAGCTTTAAAGTGACTCATGAGGTTAGCGGCCAGCGGCGAGCCAATCATCGCGCCCCCGCCAAAGCCCATGATGGCCATGCCCGTAGCCACGCCCTTGCGGTCGGGAAACCACTTAATCAAGGTGCTCACCGGCGAAATGTAGCCGATGCCCAACCCGATGCCGCCCACAAACCCGTAGCCGAAATACAGCAGGAAAAGATTGTGCAAGTGAATGCCCAGCGAGCCAATAAGGAAGCCGCCGCCAAAGCACAGCGACGCGGCCAGCATAGCCTTGCGCGGCCCCACACGCTCGAGCCATTTGCCAAACAGCGCGGCCGACAAGCCCAGCAGCACAATGGCAATCGAGAACGTGATGCCAATCTGGGTCGGCGTCCAGTCGGTGGGCGCGGGGTTGGCGGGGTCGCCGCTGATGAGCGAGCCCAGCGGCTTATTAAACACGCTGAAGGCGTAGGCCTGCCCGATGGCTAGGTGAATGGCCAGCGCGGCCGGCGGCACCAGCCAGCGGTTGTAGCCAGGGCCAGCAATGGTACGGCTGCGGTCAAGCAGCCCAGAAGAAGTATCAGGCATAGTGGGAATTAAAGGGTGAGAGTAGTGAAGTGGTTGGAGCTTAACGCGCTAATCCTACGCAAGGTAGACGTTTACTTTAGCTGGACAAGCCGGTTAAAGGATTATGTTGCTAATCTGGTATAGTTGTGTTTTAATTGAGACATTCTGCGGCTCAAAACGCTTAGGAACCGCCGAAAGAAAAGCCTCTGACCTAAGGCCAGAGGCTCTTTTAAAGGGTAATAGTAGTAGAGGTAGAGACGCAATATTTTGCGTCTTGCGTCTGGTCGCATAACCCCGTTGACGAATAACGTAACCTGACGCAAGACGCAAAATATTGCGTCTCTACACCCTTTAGGCAGACACCGCCTCAGCCCGCTGCTTTTGAGCCTGAGGAGCCTTGCCGACCGCCGACGGGGCCACCGTCACGACCACGTATTTAGAAGTAGGCGTGTTGCTGGTTTTGGCCACGCTGCTGATGGGCACCAGTGGGTTAGCCTCTGGGAAATAAGCCGATACGTTGCCCTTCGGAATATCGTAAGGCACCACGATAAACTTCTCTACCGTGCGCTGTTGGCCCTCGTAGTGGCTTGTAATGTCGATGAGGTCCTTGGCTTTGAGGCCGCGCTCGGCCACGTCTTCCTTGTTCATGAACAGCACGCGGCGCTCGCCGTGGATGCCCCGGTAGCGGTCGTTGTACTCGTAGATGGTTGTGTTGAACTGGTCGTGGCTGCGTACCGTCATCAGGATGAGCTGGTCGGGCTCCAGGCTGTATTTTTCCAACTCGGTGGTGGTGAAATTCGCCATGCCGTTCTGGGTCGTGAACTTGCGCTCGCGGGGGCCGTTGGGCAGGTAGAAGCCGCCCGGCTGCCGCAGTTGCTCATTAAACTTCTCGAAGCCAGGGATTACCCGCGAAATGTGGTCGCGGATAACATCGTAGTTTTCCGTCATGGCTACCCAGTCGGCCACGTTGGTACGGTCGGGGCCGAGGGTGGCGATGGCCACGCCCGCCAGGATGGCGACTTCGCTCATGATGCTGTTGCCGGGCAGTGGCACCAGCACGCCCTTGTTTTGGCTTACCACGCCCATCGAGTTTTCGCAGCTAGTCATCTGGTGGCCAGCCTTCTGCATGTCGATATCGGCGTGCGTGAAACAAGGTAGCAACAGGCTGGTTTTGCCGGTGGTGAGGTGGCCTCGGTTGAGCTTAGTGCCCACGTACACGGTCAGGTTTTGGCGGCGCATGCCTTCGGCAATCAGCTCAGTATCAGGGCCGGCGGCCAGCAAGTTACCGCCCAGGCCGAAGTACACTTTCAACTCGCCGTGGTACATGGCCTTAATGGACTCGACCACGTCAAAGCCGTGCTCGTAGGGCGGCTGAAAGTTAAATTCCTTGCCCAGCGCATCCTGGAAAATCTTGGTCGGCTGCTCCCACACGCCCATCGTGCGGTCGCCCTGCACGTTGGAGTGGCCGCGCACCGGGCAAGTGCCCGCGCCGGGCTTGCCAATGGCACCCTTCATAAGGTGCAGATTCACAATCTCCTGGATGGTTTGCACGCCCTGGCGCTGCTGGGTCACGCCCATGGCCCAGCAGGTGATAATCTTCTGCTTGTGGGCAATGATGTTGGCCGCTTCCAGCAGCAATGCCCGGCTGATGCCGCTCAACTGCTCGATATCCTCCCAACTCGTGTTGCGGATATTTTGCTCAAACGACTCAAAACCAGTCGTAAACTCTTTGATAAACGCATGGTCCACCACCTGGCCGGGGTTCAAATCCTCGGCTTCAAACAGGTGCTTCATGATGCCGCGCAGCAGACCCATATCGCCATCGACCCGCACTTGCAGGAAGAGGTCGGTAATCTGGGTGCCATCGCCCAGCAGCGCGCCCAGCGCCCGCAGCGGATTCATAAAATCCTGCGGGTTCTTGAAGTGGTTCAGGCCAGCTTCAATCAACGGGTTGACGCTAATAATCTTAGCCCCGTTGCGCTTGGCTTTTTGCAAAGCCGTGAGCATGCGCGGGTGGTTGGTGCCGGGATTTTGGCCAATGATGAGAATGACCTCGGCCTCGTGAATATCGTTGAGCGTGACGGAGCCTTTGCCCAGGCCCAGCGTGGGGCTGAGGGCCGCGCCGCTACTCTCGTGGCACATATTAGAGCAGTCGGGCAAGTTGTTGGTGCCGTATTGCTTAGCGAATAATTGGAACAGGAAAGCCGGCTCATTAGGCACCTTGCCCGAGGTGTAGAAGGCGGCCTCGTGAGGCGATTTTAGCGCGTTCAGTTCGCGGCCGATAATCTCGAAGGCTTCGGGCCACTCGATGGGCTCGTAGTGGGTGCCGCCGGGGCGCTTCACCATGGGGTGCGTGAGGCGGCCCAGGTTGTTCTGGTCGCGGTCGCTGAGGTGCGAAAGGTCGGCGAGACTATACTTGGCAAATACCTCAGGGCCACAGGCTTTATCGTCGGCATCGGAGGCGGTGGCCTTCGCGCCGTTCTCGCAAAACTCGGCTATCGAGCGGTGGTCGTCGGGGTCAGGCCAGGCGCAGCTCGAGCAGTCGAAGCCGTCCTTCTGGTTCATTTTGAGCAGGCCGTGGGTGCCGCGCGTGAGGCCCGCCTCGCCCCAGTTGAACTCCATCGACTTAATAACAGCCTGCACGCCAGCCGCTATTTTCATGCGCTTTTCGAGCTTCAGGCCGGTAAACTCTTCGGTGGGCTGGGCCAGCACCGGGTTCTGGAATTTCGCGCCCACGTTGTCGGGGGCCGGAATGGGGCGCTGGTCGCGCTCGTTTTGCGGGTCGGGGCGATAATGGTCGGGCGCGGGGGCCGTGCCCTGGTCGGAGCGCTCGCCGCTTTTGGGCGTGTTTTCGGCCTTTTGCTGGCCGGTATTGCCGGCCTTGCTGGCGTCGTTGATGGGCGACTCTTCCATACTAGCGATAATTTAAACTTGAGGGGGTGGGAAAGCAGAATATACGGACGCGTGAATACTAGCCGCTTCACGCACTGGCTGTTACCAAAGGCATTTACCCCTATGATACGCCGTTGCAGATGGCTTGTTGCCTACAACTTCGGCTTTCAAATTAATGTTTCTGCCAGTAGCGCGAAGCTCCGCTTCGCGCTACTGGCCGGCAACTTTCGCCACCGTCACTACAATGGTTTTGGAAGTAGGCGTGTTGCTCGTTTTCACCACGCTGGACAGCGGCACCAGCACGTTGGTTTCGGGATAATACGTCACCACATTGCCCTTGAGCACATCGTAGGGCACCACGATAAACTTCTCGGCCGTGCGGGTTTGGCCTTCGTAATGGCTGGTAATATCCACTAAATCATGGGTTTCTAAACCGCGGCCCGCAATATCTTCTTTGTTCATGAAGATGACGCGGCGCTCGCCGTGGATGCCCCGGTAGCGGTCGTTGTACTCGTAGATGGTCGTGTTGAACTGGTCGTGGGCGCGCACCGTGGTCATCACCAGCTGGCCGGGTTCGAGCTTGAGTTTTTCCAGCTTCGTGACCGAGAAATGGGCCTTTTTGTCGGTGGTTTTGAAGGTGAGTTCGCGGGGGCCGTTGGGCAGGTAAAAGCCGCCGCGCTGCCGCAGCCGCTCGTTGAAATTCTCGAAGCCCGGCACCACGCGGCTGATGTGGTCGCGGATGAGGTCGTAGTTGGCGGTCATGGCCACCCAGTCGCCCTGGAGGCGGTCGCCGAGCGTAGCGATGGCCATGGCGCTGATGATGGCGACTTCGCTCAGCATCTGACCGGGCAAGGGTTCCAGCACGCCTTTGTTTTGGGCCACTACGCCAGTGGTGCTTTCGCACGAAGTTATCTGCTGCACACCCTGTTGCAGGTCGATATCGACGTGGGCCAGGGTGGGTAGCAGCAGGCTGAGGTCGCCGGTAGTGAGGTGGCCGCGGTTGAGTTTGGTGGCAACGAATATCGTGGCTTGCTGGCCGCGCATACCATTGGCAATCAACTCCGTATCAGGGCCGGCGGCGAGCAGGTTGCCGCCCAGGCTGAAGAAAATTTTGGTTTTGCCTTCCACCATAGCCCGCAGGCTTTTCACCACGTCGAGGCCGTGGGCACGGGGTGGCGCAAAGTCAAATTCCTTTTGCAGTGCGTCCAGAAAATCGTCTTTCATCTGCTCCCAGATGCCCATCGTGCGGTCGCCCTGCACGTTGGAGTGGCCGCGCACCGGGCAGGTGCCCGCGCCGGGCTTACCGATGGCCCCCTTCATCAGGTGCAGGTTTACAATCTCCTTGATAACCTCCGTGCCCTGCTTTTGCTGGGTCACGCCCATGGCCCAGCAGGTGACGATTTTCTGCTTCGGGGCAATAACATTGGCGGCTTCCAGCAGCTGCGTCCGCGTCAGGCCGCTGCTTTCCTCGATTTCCTCCCAAGTGGTGCTGCGGATGGCTTTTTCAAAGTCGGCGTAGCCACTGGTGTACTGCCGAATGAAGCCTGTATCAATTACGCGACTGGGGTTATAGTCTTCGGCATCAAACAGATGCTTCATGATGCCACGCAGCACCGCAATGTCACCGCCCAGCTTCACTTGCAGGAATACGTCGGTAATCTGGGTGCCGTCGGTGAGCAGGGCACCCACTGCTTTTACCGGGTTCATGAAATCCTGCGGGTTGCGGAAGTGGTTGAGGCCGGTTTCAAACAGCGGGTTGATGCTGATGATTTTGGCCCCGTTGCGCTTGGCTTTTTGCAGGGCCGTGAGCATGCGCGGCGCATTGGTGCCGGGGTTTTGGCCGATGATGAGGATAACTTCGGCCTCCTCCAAATCGCTGAGCTTTATGGAGGCTTTGCCCAAACCCAGCGTTTCGCTCAGCGCCGAAGAGCTGCTCTCGTGGCACATGTTGGAGCAGTCGGGCAGGTTGTTGGTGCCGTATTGCCGGGCGAATAACTGGAACAGGAACGCCGGCTCGTTGGGCACCTTGCCCGAGGTGTAGAACACGGCTTCGTCGGGCGATTTCAGGCCGTTGAGCGTGTCGGCGATGAGGGTGAACACCTCGCGCCATTCGATGGGTTCGTAGTGGGTGCCGCCGGGACGCTTCACCATGGGGTGCGTGAGGCGACCCAGGTTATTGAGGTCGCGGTCAGTCATTTGTGACAGCTCGACCAGGCTATACCGGGCAAATACATCGGGACCGCAGCTGCGGTCGTCGGCATCGGAGGCAGTGGCTTTGGCGCCGCTTTCGCAGAACTCGGCGATGGAGCGGTGCTCGTCGGGGTCGGGCCAGGCGCAGGAAGTGCAGTCGTAGCCGTCGTATTGGTTCAGCTTGGTGAGGGCGCGGGTGCTACGGCCTACGCCGGCCTCGCTCCAGTTAAATTCTAAGGTGGCCAGCACGGCCTCGACCCCGGCGGCGATGCGCTCGGGCTCGCTCAGCTTCAAGTCAAGTAAGTGCTCGGGCGGCTGGGCTAATATGGGGTGGTGGTGCTTGCTGCCCAGGGTGTCGGGCGCGGGCATGAGGGGCTCTTCGGCTGGCATAGAGAGGTTTGCAGGCAGCAAATGGGGTTTAGTCTTGGCGCGTGACCTCACCCCCCGGCCCCCTCTCCCGTGGAGAGGGGGAGCCTGACGATAACAAACGTCCGCTTGCGGTCGGCTCCCCCTCTCCACGGGAGAGGGGGCCGGGGGGTGAGGTTGAACGGAGCCGGGCTCGCAACAGTGTGCGAAACCCATTTCGTCAGTGACTAGGCCCCAGGTCCTTTTCTATTATTATACGAATTTGCTGGCCATCAGTTCCCATAACCTCGCTTTTTATACTAACTGCGCTTCCATCAATGAGTTGGCGGGCCAACGCGGCCGGCAATTCCACTATAAGCGCATCGGCTTCGTAGCGAACGCGCAAGTCAGCGGGTGCCTCGGGGGGCATCTGCTGGAGGCTGTAAGTCAGCCCTTTACCACCGAAATGAAGCGTGTGACTAAGCTGCCCCGCCTGGGCAAACTCCTGAATTTCGTCGTCGGCCAAGCGCAGGCGTAGGGCCTGGGGCGTCAGTTGCAGTTTCATAGCTCGGTGTTGATGCGTTGGGCGTGGGTGTAGATGTTGAAGCGCTCGTTACGCACGAAACCCAGTAGTGTTAGGCCAAACTCATCGGCCGCATCTACGGCCAGGCTGCTCGGCGCGCCCACGGCTGCCATAATGGCGACGCCCGCCATCGCTGCCTTCTGCACCAGCTCGAAGCTGGCCCGGCCACTCACCAGCACCACCTGTTGGCTCAATGGGAACTGCCCAGCCAATAGCGACGCGCCCACTACTTTATCGAAGGCATTATGCCGGCCCACGTCTTCGCGGAGTAGCAACAATTCGCCTTCGGCTGAGAATAAAGCCGTGGCGTGCAGGCCGCCCGTTTGCTCAAATACGGCCTGGGCCGCTCGCTGTCGCTCGGGCAGGGCGTGGATGGTAGTGGCTTTCACCTGCGGGCTATCCAAGGCCGGTGGCACCGGGCAGGCAGTAGCTCGCACGGCCGCAATGCTGGTTTTGCCGCACACCCCGCAGCTGGACGTGGTGTAGAAATGCCGCTCCAGACGGTCCAATTCCACTATAACATCGGCCGCTAATTCGGCGCGAATAACGTTGCCGCGCTCCTCAGGCCGGCGGAGGTCGGCGCGGTGCTCGATACTCAGAATATCAGCTGGTCGGCTGATAATACCTTCGCTCAATAGGAAACCTGCTACCAGCTCGGCGTCGTGGCCGGGGGTGCGCATGGTTACGGCGAGGCTGCGCGTTTGGCGCTGGGCGGCGGGGCCGTAGCCGAGGCTGATTTCCAGCGGCGCTTCGACGGCCAGCAGGTCAGTGGCGTGGGTGGTGGCGGTGCCTACTACGCGCTCGATGGTGGTGCGTAGGGCACTGGCGGCGGGCGGCGGCTGGAGCGTTGGGTTCACGAAGAAGCGGGTTCGGTGGGCCGCAGTGGTTCACCGATTTATGTCCCTTTTCAACCGTTGGTAAAGGCGAATGTTCGCCGGGGTAGTAGCGCGAACTTTGTAGTTCGCATTCGCTAGCGGGCAGCCAGACGAACGCGAACCATAAAGTTCGCGCTACTTGCTCGTCTACTTTTCGCGCAAGTATTTCACCATCAACGCAGCCGTTTGGCGGGCGGCGTTGTGCTGACCCAGCTTGGAGCGTAGCTCGGCGTAGCCGGCTTTTTGGCGGGCGATGTAGTCTTGGTCGGTGAGCAAGCGCTTGAGCTCGTCGAGCAGGTTGCGGGCCGTGAATTTGCTTTGAATAAACTCCTGCACCACTTCGCGGCCCATAATGAGGTTGACCAGCGAGATATACGGCACTTTAATCAGCGCTTTGCTCACCGCGTAGGAAATGCCGCTGGTGCGGTAGCACACCACCTGCGGCACACCGAAAAGAGCCGTTTCCAGCGTGGCCGTGCCGCTGGTGACGAGCGCGGCGCTGGCCCGGCTCAGCAACTCATACGCCTGGTCAAAAACCAGCTTAATACCGTTGCGCTCAAAGTGTTGGTAATACACGCGGTCGAGGTTGCTCACGCCGGCCACCACAAACTGGTAGTCCTGGAAGGCGGGCAATACGGCCAGCATTTCGTGCAGCATTTCCTCGATTTCCTGCTTGCGCGAGCCCGGCAGCACTGCGATTATCGGCTTCTGCGGGTCGAGGCCGACCTTGGCTTCAAAGCCGGGGTCGGGCACGAAACTGGCTACCTGGTCGGCCGTGGGATTGCCGATGTAATCGACCTTATACTCAAAGCGTTGGTAGAATTCTTCCTCGAAGGGCAGAATGACGAACATCCGGTCTACGTAGGCTTTAATCTTCTCGCCCCGGCTCTGGTTCCAGGCCCATATTTTAGGCGAAATATAGTAGAATACCTTGACGCCCTGCGCCTTGGCCCAGGCCGCCATGCGTAGGTTAAATCCGCCGTAGTCGACCAGTATCAGCACATCGGGCTTATACGCCAGGATATCTTGCTGACACTCTTTGAGAAACCGCCGAAACTTGAGCAGATTCGTGGCCGCTTCCAGGAACCCCATCACGGCCAAATCGCGGTAGTGACGCCCCAGGTGGCCGCCCTCGGCCTGCATCAGGTCGCCACCCCAGTAGCGAAAATCAGCGGCAGCGTCCTGGCCTTTCAGCTCGTGCATCAGGTGGGCGGCGTGGGTGTCGCCGGAGCGCTCGCCGGCAATGAGGTAGTATTTCATAATCAATGAGCAATGAACAATGGACAATGAGCAATGAACAGTTCAGCTTTACGGCAAGCCCTGTCCATTGCTCATTGTTCATTGCTCATTAAATTACCCGTAGTATTCCACCGCGTTGCGGGGCGTTTCGTAAATCTTGATGCAGTGCAGCTGCGCCGGGGTGATGCCTGGCAATTCGCGCACCAGAATTTGCCAGAAGGCGACGGCCAGGTTTTCGGTACTGGCGAGCTGGCCTTGCAGAAAGGGCACGTCGAGGTTGAGGTTTTTGTGGTCGACCTGGTCGGTGATGTGCGTGCGGATGAGGTCGCTGAGGGCCTTTAGGTCTACTACGAAGCCGGTGTCGGGGTCGGGTTGGCCCTTCACGGTCACTATCATTTCGTAGTTGTGGCCGTGCCAGTTTTCGTTGGCGCAGGGGCCAAATACCTCTTTGTTGCGCTCGGGCGTCCAGGCGGGGTTGTAGAGCTTGTGGGCGGCATTGAAATGCTCGCGGCGACTAACGTATAGCATAGCAGAAATCGGAAGGCGGCAGGCCGCGCCGGGCCGCGCGCAAAAGCAGCGATGCGGGCGGGAAAGGCCGTTTTTTTAGGCGGCAAAGATACGCCGCTTGTTTCCGGCTGCCTTGCGGCGGCAATTGGCCCACGGGCGGGCCGGGCTTGGGGCAGCTGGCTGCGGTTTGTGTAGCAGAAGCCCCGGTTTGTATAGCCCCGGCTCTGGGCGGTGCCCGGACCTTTGCACTACCCAAACAATTCTCTTTTCCCGAGCTTACCTACAGAATATGAGCACTATCAACCAAGTACCCCTGGGCAGCCAGGGCCTGCACGTATCGGCCGAAGGCCTGGGCTGCATGGGCATGACGGGCGGCATCAACGGCATGAGCGTGTACGGCGAGGCCGACGAAGCCGAGAGCCTCGCCACCCTGCACCGCGCCCTAGAGCTAGGCGTGAACCTACTCGACACCGCCGACCTCTATGGCCCCATGCTGAACGAGCGGCTGGTAGGCAAAGTGCTGGCCGCCCGCCGCCAGGACATTGTGCTAGCCACCAAATTCGGCTTCGAAGTCGATGACAACGAGCAGTGGACTGGCGGCTACAATGGCCGCCCCGAGTACGTGCGCAAGAGCATCGAGCGCAGCCTGCGCAACCTGAACACCGACTACATCGACCTCTACTACCTGCACCGCGTAGACCCCAACACGCCCCTCGAAGACACCGTGGGCGCCATGAGCCGCCTCGTGGAAGAAGGCAAAGTGCGCTACCTCGGCCTGAGCGAAGTATCGCCCGAGCTGCTGCGCCGGGGCCACGCCGTGCACCCCATTTCGGCCCTGCAAACCGAATATTCACTCTTCGACCGCCGCCCCGAAGAAGAGGGTATTTTGCAAGCTGCTAGCGAATTGGGCATTGGCTTCGTGGCGTACTCGCCGCTGGGCCGGGGCTTTTTGTCAGGCGAAATCAAGTCGCCCGACGACTTTGAGGCGTCCGACTCGCGCCGGTTTTTCCCGCGCTACCAGGGCGAGAATTTCTATAAAAACCTGGCCTTGGTGGAGAAGCTGGAAACGCTGGCAAAAGCGAAGGGCGTGACGGCCGCGCAATTGGCACTGGCTTGGGTCGTGGCGCAGGGTGTGGTCGCCATTCCGGGCACCAAGCGGCGCAAGTATCTGGAGTTGAATGTGGCGGCGGCTAGTATTCCGCTTAGCGCGGCGGAGTTGGCTGAGTTGGATGCCATTATGCCGGTGGGCAGCGCGGCGGGCGAGGCGTATCCGGCTGGTTTTTAATTTAGTTGCCTTATGTGCTCGCCGCTCGTGTTACCTCACCCCCTAGCCCCCTCTCCTTAGGGAGAGGGGGACTAGTATTAGCGCTAGCTCTAAAATCTAGTACTAGAGCTAGTTCCCCCTCTCCCCAAGGAGAGGGGGCTAGGGGTGAGGTAACACGAACGGCGAGCCAACGTAAACCTATGAAACACACATCCAAAGATTTTCGCACGCTAGATTCCGTCACCGACTTCACCGAGCACTTCGGCTATCCCAAACCAGTGCACCCGCTGCTTGCAGTTATCTACCTGGCCCCGACGACGCACCAGCCGCCATCCGGCCCTACCCTGCGGAATCTCTACATTATTTCGCTCAAGAAAAACCTGAAGGGCAAGCTGCAATACGGACACCGGTCCTACGATTTCAGCGAAGGCGTACTGGGCTTTTATGCGCCCGGCCAGTTGTGCACGGCCCCGGCGGGCGTGGACACATCCGAGCTGAATGGCTGGATGCTGGTATTTCACCCTGACCTGCTGCACAAGCACCCGCTGGGCAAGAAAATCGCCAGCTATGGGTTTTTCTCCTACCAAGTGCACGAGGCGCTGCACCTCTCGGCCCGCGAAGAAGACGTGCTCGATGGCCTGCTGCGCGGCATTCGGGCCGAGGTAGAGCAGCCCGTCGACGGCTTCAGCCACGAGGTGCTGGCCGCACAGCTCGATGTGTTACTGAACTACGCTAACCGCTTCTACCACCGGCAGTTCCTCACACGGCGGCCTGCCGAGCACGACTTGTTGAGCCGCTTTGAGGAGTTGCTGACGGCCTACTTTGCCCAGGCCGGCGAGCAGCCGCTGCCCACGGTGCAGTACTTTGCCGATGCGCTGCACGTGTCGCCCGCGTACCTGGGCGATATGCTGCGCTCGCTGACGGGCCAGAATACGCAGCAACATATTCACCAGCACTTGATTGAGAAGGCCAAGCAGTTGCTACTCAGCACGTCGCTGACTATTAATGAAACGGCGTTTCGGCTGGGGTTTGAGTATCCGCAGTATTTCAGCCGGCTGTTTAAAAATAAAACCGGCCTGACGCCGGCCGCCTTCCGGTTTTCGGCACAGTAGCGTGGACTTTCAGTCCGCGCACCCAACTACCGCCCGACGCAGTGCTGACTGAAAGCCCGTGCTACTTATCTAGTTAATATCCTGCCCTTATGTCGCTTACTAGAGCAGATTCGGAGTCAGTGTACATGATAGCCACAATGGCCAAACCAGTTTTGGGCATCGTCGGCCGTTATCCAAGCCAGGGCCGCATCCAAGGCGGTTTTCAGTGCCTCACGGGTACGCGCGGCGGCGGTGCGCAAATGCGTTTTGAGCTTACTGAACGCCAGTTCAATGGGCGTAAAATCAGGCGAGTACGGCGGCAAATACAGTAGGCGGGCACCGCGCGCTTCGACCAACTCAGCCAGGCCGTCTGCCTTGTGCACGGGCAAGTTATCCAGTACCACCACGTCGCCTGGCTGCAAGCCGGGCCCGAGCACTTGCTCCAAGTACACGGCGAAGCTGGCCGTGTTCAGCGCCCCGTCCAACTCCATAACCGCTTCCACGCCCTGGGCCGAAAGCGCGGCCACCACCGTTACGTTCGGCCCGTTGTGCAAGGGCACGGCCGCGTCCACCCGCTGTCCACCCGGCGCACGGCCATAGCGACGAGTATAGGTCAGGTTAACGCTGGTTTCGTCCACAAATTTGAAGCGGGTAACATCCTCGTGCTGAGTAGCCTCGATAAACTCCTGGCGAAGCCTCCTCACCCGGTCAGTGTCGCGTTCGGCGGCGTGCAGACTCTTTTTTTGCGCCGCAAATCGAGCGCTTGCAGCGTCTGCCAGAGCACGGTCTGCCCCACGGCGGGGCTGCCAGCGGCCACTAGTTGTTGGCCCAACTCAGCCAGGGTCGCGTCGGGCTGGGTCGCGACACAAGCCGCCAGGCGCTGGCGGTCTGCTTCTTGCAGGCGCGGCGCCGGGCCGCCGCGCGCAGGCAGGGCCGCCACCGAGCCGCTGAGGCGCTGGCGCTTGAGTAGCTTGTCGACAAACGAAACGGACACGGCAAAGCGACTGGCTACCTGACTAATCGTGAACTGACCAGTCGCATAGGCGGTTACTACGCGCTCGCGCAAATCATCAGAGTAAGCTTTCATAAGGACAAGCTACGCTAAAAAAACTGTATAACGACTCCGAAATAGCTCTAATTTTCGCACGCTCGGCCGCTCGGGTCTGGTGGTTAGCCCCTTTACATTGGGCACCATGACCTTTGGCACGCCGCGCTGGGGCTCGCCCGATGAGGTATCGGAGGCCATTTTCGAGGCCTATGTAGAGGCGGGCGGCAACGCTATCGACACCGCCGACGTGTACGCCAAAGGCCGCAGCGAAGAGTTGCTGGGCGGCTACATCGCCAGCCGCCGCCTGCGCGACCAACTTGTGCTGGCTACCAAATTCACCTTCAACACTGCTCCCGGCAACCCCCACGCGGGTGGCAACGGCCGCAAGCACATTTACCAGGCGCTGGAAAGCTCGCTGCGCCGGCTCCAAACCGACTACATCGACCTCTATTGGCTACACGCCTGGGACGTGGTGACGCCCATTGAGGAGGTGCTGCAAACGCTCGGCGACCTGGTGCGGGCCGGTAAAATCCGCTATTTCGGCCTTTCGGATGTGCCCGCCTGGTACGCCGCCAAAATGGCCACGCTGGCCGCCGCCCACGGCGTGCCCGGCCCCATTGCCATGCAGCTTGAATACTCGCTGGTCGAGCGCAGCATCGAGCGCGAGCACCTGCCGGCCGCCCGCGATTGCGGCCTGGGCATAGTGCCCTGGAGCCCGCTGGCGGCCGGTTTTTTGGCGGGCAAATACCAGCGCGACAGCGTGGGGGCTACGGGCGAGGGCCGGCTCAGCGGCGCCAATCCGTTTGGCAATTCAAAATTTACGGAGCGCAACTGGCGGGTGCTCGATGCCCTGCGGCCGGTGGCCGAGCAGCTGGGCCGTCCGCTGGCGCAGGTGGCGCTGGCCTGGGCGTCGGCGCAGCCGGGCGTGAGCTCGCTCATTGTGGGGGCCAGCAAGGTGGCGCAGCTGCATGACAATCTGGCCTCGCTCGACCTGCGCCTCGCGCCCGAGCAGCTGCGGGTGCTCGACGAAGCGAGCGCGCCCGAGCCTACTTTCCCCTACCCCATCTTCGCGCCGGCGGTCAATCGCGGCATTTTTGGCGGGGCGGCCGTACAAGGCTGGCAGTAGTGGCCCGGTAGCCGGCGCTACCTTTGGGGCCAAATTCGCTTTTTATGATAGTCGTAACCGGTGCGGCCGGCTTTATTGCCAGCTGCTTAGTCTCGCGCCTCAACGCCGCCAATTTCAATGACATCGTGGTGGTGGACAACTTCGCGGTGGAGAAAAAACTGCCCAATATTCGGGGCAAGAAGCTGCGCGAGTACGTCGACCGCCTGGAGTTTTTCGACTGGCTCGACCAGCACCACGAGCAGGTCGAATTTGTGTTCCACCTCGGCGCCCGCACGGACACCACCGAGCAGGACTACGCCGTGCTCGACCTGCTTAACCTCAACTACAGCAAGCAGATGTGGCAAGCCTGCGTGCGCTACCAGCTGCCGCTGGTCTACGCCTCCTCAGCCGCCACCTACGGCGATGGCACCCTCGGCTACTCCGACCAGGACGATGCCCTGCTGCCTCAGCTGCGCCCGCTAAACCCCTACGGCGAGTCGAAAAACGACTTCGACAACTGGGCGGTGCAGCAAGTTGAAAAACCCTATTTCTGGGCGGGCCTGAAGTTCTTCAACGTGTACGGCCCCAACGAGTACCACAAGGGCCGCATGGCGTCGGTGATTTTCCACGCCTTCCACCAGATTCGGCAGTACGGCAACATGACCTTGTTCCGCTCGCACAACCCCAACTACATAGATGGCGGCCAGATGCGCGATTTTGTCTACGTGAAAGATGTGGTGGAAGTGTGCTTTTTCCTACTCAACCACCGCACACATTCCGGCATCTATAATCTGGGTAGCGGCCAGGCCCGCACCTTCATGGACTTGACCCTAAACACCTTCGCCGCGCTGGGCGCTGCGCCCGACGTGCGTTTCCGCGACACGCCCGAGGATATTCGCGACAAGTACCAGTACTTCACCGAGGCCGATATGAGCAAGCTGCGCAGCATCGGCTACGAGCTGCCGTTTACGTCGCTGGAAGATGGTATTCAAGATTATGTGCAGCAGTATCTGCTGCCCGACCGGTATTATTAGGCGAGTATCTCCGGCAATAATTAAGGCGGTGGTCTATGTTAAAAGCCCGGCTTTTTACCTGCCCTTTTCAGTTTTAGCTGATGCCCACGCCCGAGTCCCTGGCCCAATTTCACCAGCAGTACCTGCGGGAGCACCTACCCGAACTGCCGCAGCCGTTCAACGTTTTTTCCATTGCCACCAGGGCCAGCCCGCAGAGCTTGCCTTACAGCCGGCGCGATTTTTATCAAATCAGCCTCTATACGGGCGGCACTACACAGCTGCAATACGCCGGGCACTCGCTCCGAATAGAGAGCCCGGCGCTACTGCTCTACAACCCGCACGCCCCCTACGCCTGCACCCCCATTACGCCACTGAGCGGCTACTGCTGCCTGTTTACCAGTGCGTTTATGTCGGGCCTGGGGCACGGGCTGCCGTGGCAGGAGTCGCCGCTGTTTCAGCTCGGCACTAGCCCAGTATTTTTGCTTAACGATGAGCAGACGGCGTTTCTGACGCACCTGTTCCAGCAAATGCTGGTGGAGGTACACTCGACTTATCGCCACAAGGCCGACCTGCTGCGCACGCACGTGCACCTGCTGCTGCACGAGGCCCTGCGCATGCAGCCCGACCTGCCGCAGCTGGCCGACCCCACGGCGGCCAGCCGGCTGGCCACGCAGTTTTTGCACTTGCTGGAGGCGCAGTTTGCCGTGCTTTCGCCCGCTCAGCCGCTGGCCCTGCACACGGCCGAAGCCTGCGCGGCCCAGCTGGGCGTACACGTCAACTACCTGAGCCGGGTGCTGCGCGAGGTCACCGGCCGCTCTACCAGCGCCCACCTGGCTGCGCGCGTCATGCAGGAAGCCAGCCGCTTGCTGCGGCACTCGGAGTGGGCGATTGCCGACGTGGCCGAAGCGCTGAGCTTCGCCGACCCCACGTACTTCAACCACTTTTTTCGCAAGCACGCGGGCACCTCGCCCACGGCTTTCCGGCGAGCCGAAGCCTTACTGCTCCCGTAGGCCAGCCCAGGAAGTTGGGTTTGAATAAGACAAGTTTTGGTTGGGAATACACTTCATTCGCCGGGTAGCGGAACCAGACCTTTGCGGCGTTCACTCACTTATTACCCAGCCAGATGCTAGCTGCCAAAGCCTACGCCGCGCAAGACGCGCAAACCGATTTAGCCCCCTGGGATTTTGAGCGCCGCGACCTGGGGCCGCACGATGTACAGCTCCAGATTCAGTTTTGCGGCGTGTGCCACACCGACTGGCACCTGCTCAAAAACGAGTGGGGACCAGGCCAGTTTCCCATGGTGCTGGGCCACGAGATGGTGGGCCGCATTATGGCCGTGGGGGCTCACGTCCAGAAGTTCAAGGTCGGCGACCTGGCCGGCGTGGGCGTCATGGTGGATTCGTGCCGCCACTGCGCCGACTGCGAGAACGGGCAGGAGCAGTTTTGCCAGGTGAGCCTGGTGCAGACCTACAACAGCACAGGCCACGACGGGCTGCTCACATACGGCGGCTACAGCAATCACAACGTGGTGCACGAAGACTTCGCCCACCGCATTTCCGAGAAGCTCGACCTTGCGGCGGTAGCTCCGCTGCTGTGCGCCGGCATCACCACCTACTCGCCGCTGCGCCGCTGGAAAGTAGGCCCCGGCCACCGGCTGGCTGTGGTGGGTCTGGGCGGCTTGGGCCATCTGGGTGTGAAGTTTGGCGTGGCCTTCGGGGCCGACGTGACGGTACTTAGTACCTCGGAAGCCAAGCGCGAAGATGCCAAAGCCCTGGGCGCGCACCACTTCGTCGCGACCAAAAACGCCGACGAAGTAGCCACCGTGAAGGGGCAGTTTGATTTCATCCTGGACACGGTAGCGGCCGACCACGACATCAACCTGTACCTGCCGCTGCTGCGCACCAATGGCACGTACATCAACGTGGGCCTGCCGCTGGCCCCGTTGCAGGTGCCTTCCTTCAGCTTGGCCAATGGCAACAAAACCGTGACTGGCTCGGGCGCCGGCGGCCTGCCCGAAACCCAGGAAATGCTGGATTTCTGCGCCGAGCACAACCTCGTATCCGATATCGAGCTGATTGCCATCCAGGACATTCACCCCGCCTTCGAGCGCATGCTAAAAGGCGACGTGCGCTACCGCTTCGTCATTGACATGGCCACCTTGTAAGCGTAGGGTTTCGGCGATAATTCGAGCTGATATTCCCAGCCAGCGGCCGCAAGCACAAGGCTAATGGGTAATCGTCCGAACCGTCAACAACCGCTACCATGCCTGCCGGGGATATCCCCTGACAACACAAAAGCCGCCCGTTACTAACGGGCGGCTTTTGTGTTGTCAGGGGATTTTCAACTAGCATCCTACGCGGCCATCGGCAACCCTTCAGGGTACATAGGCAACACGGGCGTTTCAGTAGCAGGGCGCGCAGGTTGAGCCGCGGCAGCCACATCATCGGCGTGGCGACGCAGGGCGCGCATGAGCAGGTATTTGTATTTCTCGGCATCGGCCAGGGCTTGCTCTACGGCATGCAGAGCATCGGCGTAGCCAACCACGGGCTGGAGTTCGCGGCGCGGGCGGCGGGCTTCAAATACGTGTGGGGCGAGGTACTCGGCAGGGCTTTTCATAGGAGGAATAGATGCTAGTTGTTGCTTGCTATTCTAACGCCGTGACGCTGGACAAAATTCATTATCAGGACCTTCCCAATCAAAATTAAATCCCTCTTCATTAATACTTTAAGAATAAATATTATCTTCCGTAAGCCCGTCATATTGCTCGCTTTTGCAAAGGAAAATTCAGCCTAAATTCTTCTGATGAATACCCATTTTCAACAAAAACTGGCACGGGTTTTTCTTATACCTATGGCAGCAGTCGCAATCGGCGACTGGCTGCTTACATTACGCTGCGGTTGGCCAATTTTTAACCGGAAGCGTTAAACGTTGGGACCTTAATCGGGTCTAAGTACTGTTGTTCTTTTATTCAATTAGACTTTATCAAAGCGCTTCGGCGCTACGGCTATGCGACTCAAATCTTTGTTTTTCCTGCTTTTTGCCATGAGCTTTGGCCTGTTGCTGGGTAGCTGCACGCCGGGTGTGTATGTAGGTGCCAGCGCTGGCTACCCCTATGGATACGGCGGCGGCTACGGGTACGGTGGTGGGTATGGCTACGGCCCTGGCTACTATGGTGGCCGCGGCTACTATGCGCCACAGGTGCGGCCGGCTCCTTACTATCGTCCTGGGCCTCAGTTCCGCGGCGGGGGCGGCTACCACGGTGAGGGTGGCTACCACGGCGGTGGTCGGGGCGGCTTCCAGGGTGGTCGTGGCGGTGGGGGCGGCGGCCGGCGGGGTGGGCGCTAAAATGCTCATCCACTCGTTTGCTGCCTACGTAAATTGTCTTAACTTAATCTTTTCCGTTTCCCACTCTTAAACCAACGCGCTGCGGCGCGTCCTTCTCATGCGCTTACAACCTGTGTTATTCGCTTTGCTGCTGAGCCTGGGAGTGCTCGGCGCGCAATCGGCTTCGGCCCAAGTCATTATTAATGCCCGCATTGGCTCACCGTACTACGGGCCGCGGGCGGGCTACTACGGCCCAGGCTATTACCCACCCGTGGTGGCCCCGGTGATAGTAGCTCCACCCCCCGTCATGGTGTATCCGCGCCCTTATTACTATGCCCCCCGCGCTTACTACGGCCCGCGCTACTATGGTGGCCGGGGCTACGGCAGAGGCTACGGCCGCCGTTGGTAGTCGGCAGGTTTTCTAGTTATTGAAAGCGCCTTGGCAGATATTCTGCCAGGGCGCTTTTTTGTTATCCTTGCTATAACTGGCTAGCTAGGTTCGTGGAAGTATCAGTCGCCGTGCAGCTCGTGCACGCGCACGCCGCCACCATCTTCCGCAGCGGCTTGCAACATGGCGCGGGCCACGGCTACATCGGTGATGGCCCGGTACTTCTGCCAGTTGCCACGCAGCAGGGGTCGCGCCAGTACCCAGCCACTGACGCGCTCGCCGAGTCGCGGCTTGGTGCGCGACCCCAGTAGCAGCGAGGGCCGAAAAATATGGATGGCCCGAAACGGCGTCTGGCGCACGGCGGTTTCCATTTCGCCCTTTACCTGGCTGTAGTAGAAGCGTGACTCGGTATCGGCCCCGATGGCTGACACCACTAGGAATTGCGATGCAAAATTGGCTGCCGTCACGGCCGCCAGCTTCACCACATACAGAAAATCGACTTCAAAAAATGCCTCCTTCGAGCCGGCCTGTCGCATAGTGGTGCCCAGGCAGCAATATACATCGTCGGTAATGAGGCGCAGGCGCTCGGCTTCAAGTTGGCCGAAGTCGGTGACTACCTGCGTGAGCTTGGGGTGCTGCACGGCCACCGGGCGGCGGCCTACCACTATCACCTTGGCGTAGCGCTCCGAGGCAAGCAGCATCGGCAGCAAGGCGCTGCCAACCAAGCCCGTAGCGCCGGCGAGTAGAGCTGTTTTTTTCATTGGGAAAGCGGTAAAATGACGAGGCGGTGAAAGAATGAAGTAGTACAAACTGCGCTTTGTACGCCCGTTATCCTGGGTGTATCATCCGCTGCTACGCACTATTTCACCAGCTCACCGCTTGCCCAACTCCTCGGCGCGGTCGCGGGCGGCGGTAGCCCCAGCGATGAGGCCCTCGCGCACCGAGGCTTGGCCGAAGGCTCGCATGGCGGCTTCCGTAGTGCCGCCCTTCGATGCTACGCGGGCTATCCAGTCTTGGCAGCTGAGGCCGGCTTGGCTATACAGCTCCACAGCCCCCCGAAAGGTTTGGCTGACGAGCAGCTCGGCCTCGGCGGGGGCAAAGCCCATTTGGGCGGCAGCTGCCATAAGGGCTTCCATGCAGTAATACACGTAGGCCGGGCCGCTGCCCGAGATGGCGGTGCTGGCGTCGATGGCGCTTTCCTCCTCCACGTACACGGTTTTGCCAGTGGTCGAGAGCAGGTTTTGCACCTGCACCAGCTCGGCGCGGGTCACTTCGTCGGTGCTGGTGAAGGCCGTCATGCCCATGCCAATCTGGGCGGGCAGATTAGGCATGGCCCTAATGACTTTGGGCGTGCCCAGCGCCTCGCGCAGCGTTTTTATCTGCACACCGGCCATGATGCTGATGATGACTTGCTGCGGCTGCACTAGTCCGCGCAACTGCTCAAACAACGCGCCCGAGTCCTGTGGCTTCACAGCCAGAATGATAATATCAGCGCCCGGCACGCACTCTTCCGGGTTGCCCCAGGCGGTACCGACTTCGTGGGCGGCCAAAGCGGCCACACGCTCAGGCGAGCGGGCCAGCAGGCGCAAATCGAGGCGCGAGGTAACGTGGGCCCGCACAAAGCTGCGGGCATAGGTGAGGCCCATGTTGCCGCCGCCGATGATGAGAATTTTCATTAGATAATCAAGAGTTTAGTAGCTTGGGCTGGTAAGGCAAGAGCTTTGCACTAAAGAGCAAGTGATTATTCTTCAATACTTTACCATATCTGCAAGCATGTTGCATTTTCAATTAAATCAAAAATGCAACATGCTTGCACTTCTTACCTAGTGCATTTTGCCAGCTTGGCCGCTTAGACTTTCCATACCCATTTGCGGCGATAAAGCAAGCTCAGCACCACCAGCCAGACAAGCAAACATACCACTGCGCCCACCAATGAGGCCGTGCGCGGGTCACTAAAAAACGGCGCAATTCCCCAGCCGTACAGCCATTCTTTGAGGCCCCCTACCCCACCGCCCGGCAAGGCCAGCTTGAAGAGCCCAAAGGTGCGCGAGAGCAGCCCCGACCCCACAAACACCGCAATGGCATTGACCCCAAACGGCACGGCGGGCGCGGCCCAGCGCCGGTAGCCGCGCACATCGCACAGCCAGTACAGCGCGGCCAGCACCAGCAGCGCCAGCCCACCCGTGAGCAGCACGTAAGAACTGGTCCACAAGGCTTTATTGATGGGGAACCAGTTATTCCAAAGCAGCCCCACCAGCACGGCCAGGATGCCAGCAGCCACCAACCCCAGTACTTTGGTAGCGGCCGAGGCCTCGGGGCGGCGCAGCCACTGCGCGGCCAGCACGCCCAGCAAGCCAGTGCCCAGGGCGGGCAGCGTGCCGAGTAGGCCCTCAGGGTCCCAGGTGCGCGACTGCTTCCAGAGGTGGGGCTCGGTGAAAATGGTGCGGTCGAGCCAAGCGCCGAGGTTGGTGGTGGGCTCCAGGTTGGCGGGGCCGAAGCCGGGCACGGGCAGCAGCTGGAGCAGCGCGGCGTAGCTTATCAGAAAGAGTATCAATAGCCCTGCCTGCGTCCGCCAACCAGTTTTCAAGTAGATAATGCTGCACCCCAAATACACCAGCGCAATGCGCTGCAACACGCCCATAATGCGCACCACCGAAAAATCAAACTTCGGGTAGAGCGACATCAGCAGCCCTAGCCCGAAGAGCACCGCCGCCCGCCGCAATACTTGCATCAGCACCGCGCCTTGCACCTCACCGCGCTGCTTCGTGCCGGCCAGGGCGTAGGCCAAACTTACGCCCACGATGAAGAGGAAGAACGGGAAAACCAGGTCGGTAGGCGTGCAGCCGTTCCATTCGGCGTGCTCGAAGGGCGGATAAATGTGGCCCCAGTCGCCGGGGTTATTCACCACGACCATGCCCATGACGGTGAGGCCCCGAAACACGTCGAGGCTGCTGAGGCGGCCGGTGGCGGCGGGCGTAGTGGTGGGCATAGGACGGGGCGAGGTGGGAATTAAAAATTAAAAATGAAGAATTAAAAATGGAATTGCTGAATAGCTCTCATTTTTAATTCTTCATTTTTAATTTTTTAATTCATCCTCTCCTACTTCAACCCAAATAAGCGGGCAAAGAAGCCGCGCCGCCGCTTCACCGGCTCCTTGGTTTTGACTTTCACTTTGGCGGCCTGGGCGCGGGCCATCTCGGCCGCTACCGGCGACACGGGGCGGGCCACCGGCTTGGGCGCGGCCGCCACCACGGGCGGCGGGCGGTGGGCAGTGGCGGGCATATTAACGGGCGCGGCGGCCAGCACCTCCACCGGCAGCTTGCCTTCGGAAAACACGCGTAGCGGCACGCTCTCATTGTGCAGGCGGTCAACGGCCGTGAGGAAGTACGAATACGCCGTGCCAGCACGGGCCGTGGTATCGGCAAACGTGGCGGGCTGGCCCAGGCCGGTGGGCCGCACCACGGCCAGAATGTGGCGCGGGTCGGCGGGCGACATCACCTGGCCGCGCTCGAAGCGGTAGAGCACGTAGTAGGCCGCCAGGTCGCCATCGGAGGCAGGTATGGGGTCGGGCACCCAGGTGAGGGTGGCCACGGCGCGGGTGCGGTTGAGCACCATTTCGCGCACTGGGCGCGGGGCCAGGCTGTCGAGCCAGGGCATGGTGGGCACCAGCGCCGGGGCGCGGTACAGGTCGAGGCGCAGCGAATCGGTGGTATGCAGTGGATTGTTCAGCAGCGAGTTAGCGGAGAAATACACGCTACCCTGCACATCGTCGGGGTAGCTGCGATTGAGGCGCACTTGGGTGGGCAGCTCGCGCGGGTTGCGCCAGGCGGTGTCCGAGCGGGTGCTTTCGCGCATGCGGTACATGCCGTGGCCGATGTAGAGGTGGCGCTCGAAGCGATTGCGCGTCCACCACTCCAGGATGGTAGCGTAGGGCACCAGCCGGAACTTGGTGCTCCAGTACAGCTGCGGCACCACGTAGTCTATCCAGCCCTCGCGCAGCCACAGGCGCGAGTCGGCGTAGAGGTTGGAGTAGCTGGGCTGCCCGGCGCGGGTGTCGGAGCCGTCGGGGTGGGCGCTTTTGTTCATCCACACGCCGAAGGGCGAGATGCCAAATTTCACCCAGCGCTTGGCGGTCAGAATGCTGTCGTGCAGGTCGTGAATGAGCGTATTCACATTCTGCCGCCGCCAGTCGGCCAAGTTCAGGTTATCAGGGTTTTGGGCGGCAAATGCCTGCTCGTCGTGAAAAACCTGGTTCGGCTCGGGATACGGATAGAAGTAGTCATCAAAGTGCACGCCATCAATATCATAGCGCCGCACCACATCCATAATTACGCGCTCGATGTGGGTACGCACCGCCGGCAGGCCGGGGTTGTATAGGTACTGCTGCGAATACTTGATAAACCACTCGGGGTGGCGCTTGAGCGGGTGGTTGGGGGCCAGGGTGCGCGTCACCGAGTCCATGGTGGCGCGGTAGGGATTAAACCAGGCGTGAAACTCCATGCCGTGGCGGTGCGCCTCCGAAATAAGGAATGGCAGCGGGTCGTCGCCCTCAATGGGGGCCTTGCCCTGGCGGCCAGTGAGGTACTTGCTCCAGGGCTCTAAATCAGACTTATAGAAAGCATCCGACACGGGCCGGATTTGCACAAACACCGCGTTGAGGCCGGCGCGCTGGCCGGCGTCGAGCAGGCGGCGGTACTCGCGGCGGTACACCTCGGGGGCCATGCCGCGCTGGCTGGGCCAGTCGATATTGGCCACGGTAGCTATCCAGAAGGCGCGCAGCTCGCGCTTGGGCGGGGCGGGCGTGTCAGCGCCTTGCAAGTCTTCGCGCAGCACGGCCGGGCGGGTAATGCGCACGCTGGGCAGGGTATTGGCAGTAGCCTGCGCCCGCAGCACGGCGGGAAAGCTTAGCAGGAAAGTGGTAAGTAGAAACCAGTAAAACAGAACGGAAGAACGCATCAACGGCAGGTGGGGCACTAAAAGTCAGGCCGCAAGTTACGCCCGCCAGGGGCGGGTGGCGGGGCGAATGGTAGTCGTGTAGCGCGTTACGAGGCGTTTTGCGTGGGCACAATTGTCCTTGCGAGCGCAGCGAAGCAATCGCACCCAAACGGTACCCGGCGAGCAACCTGAACAGGTGCGATTGCTTCGCTGCGCTCGCAAGGACAAGCGTACTCCTGCCCCAAAAGCCGACCAAACGCCCTCGTCCCTAATCTATTTCGGGGCCGCGCCAGCCTTGGCCGGGCTGGTCGGCGCGGGGGCCGGGGCAGGCCGCGTAGCCGCTGGGGTGCCGCCGCTGCCTTGGCTGCCACCGCCGTTTTCATCGGTTTTCAGGTCGTCGTTGCGCACGCTTTTGCGGGGGCGGGCATCGGCGGTGAGCTTGCCGATGCGATAGCCGAAGTACACCTTGAAACTCGTGATGTGCTGGATGGTGCTGGTATTTTGGCTGAGCAACGCGCTGTCGATGCTGGTGCGCACCGTGTTGCTGGGCGAAAAGAAGTTCTCAGCCCCAAACCCCAGGCTGCCCTTTTTCTGGGCAAAATCGTGCTTGAGGCTCATGCTGTACACCGCAAAGCTGCTTTGCGTGCCTTGCAGCTGCACCTGCTGCCCCCGGTAGAAGCCAAATAGCTGCACGTTCCAGCTTTTGGGCAGCGCGTAGCTGCCGTAGAGCCGGCCGCTCACCACGAAACCCGCGTTGCGGGCGGCGTAGGTGGGGTCGGCCACGTTGTTGCGCAGCACGGCGTAGTAGGTGTCCACGCCGCCGCTCACGCTGAACTTGTCGCCGATGTCAAGGTTGGCGAACGCGCTGCCGCCGTAAGCATCTTCCTGCCCCACGTTTTGGTAGGTGATAAGCACCGCGCCCAGAAAATTAACATCGCCGAGCGGCGTGCGTACCGACTGAATAGAGCCGCTGGTGTTGCGCACGAAGGCGCTGAAATTCAGATTAGCCTGCTTGAGCAAGGTGCTGTAGCCCAGCTCGTAATTATTGGTGTATTCGGGCCGGAGCATGGGGTTGCCCTGGGTTTGAATGAGCGGGTTGGCGGCTTGCAGATTGGGGTTGAGAAATTGCAGCGAGGGGCGCTGAATACGGCGGTTGTAAGCCAGTTTCAGCACGTTGCCGCTGGGCAATTTGTGCAGCAAATTCACACTGGGCACCAGCACGCCGTAGCTCGGAATATCGCCCACCGTGCCTTGGCCAAAATCGGCCCTAATGGTGGTGTATTCGTAGCGCACGCCGGGCTTCAGCGTAAAATTTCGGGGCAAAGCCAGTGTGTAGGCTACGTAGCCGGCCGCCACGTTTTGGTCGTAGTGAAAGGAATTGTCGGGCTGCGCGAGCGCCAGCTGGCCGTAGTAGCGGTAGTCGCTCTGCACGGTGCGCTTGATGTCTTTCAGGCCCACTTCCAGCAACTGGTCTTTCGCCGGCGGCAGCTGGTAATCTACCTGGGCCGTCAGCTCCTGGTTGGCGCTGGGGTTGTCGTTGCCCGAGCGGCCGAGCGCCGCCGCGTCGCTGGCCGCGTAGGTTTCGTTGTCGAACTGGTAAGTGCGCTCGTTGCGGCTGTACAGCGCCAGCACGCTCAGTTCCTGCTGCGGCTTTTCAAACGTGTGCAGGTACGCCAGGCTCGCATCCACGGTGCCCGAGTTGTCGGTGGTGGTCACGTTGCGCGCCGAGGTGGCGGCGCTGCCCGTCGCCAACTGGGTGGTGCGCGTGGCCAGCGCATCCTGGTAAAAAGTAGCGTTGCGCGTGCCGTAAGTCAGCGAGGCCGCCAGCGCGTCGCGCTTGCTGAGGTCGTAATCCCAACCCAGCGTGTAGCGCCCAAATAGCTGATTTTGGCGCGTGTCGGCCATTTGGGCGGTGCGCGTTTGCGCGCCGGTGGCCGGGTTGGTCGTCAGCTGGTTGTTGCTGAAGCTGCCGGGCGTGTTGTAGCCGGCCCGCCCAAAGCCACCGAGCGCGAAGCCCATTTTGCCGGTGCGGTAGCCGCCGTTCAGGTTTAGCGTGCCCGAGCGGGTGCCGCCACTGCCATCGAGGCTGAGCTGGCCGCCGCGCAGCTCGTTGCCCTTCGTGATGATGTTGATAATGCCGCCCGTGCCCTCCGCATCGTACTTAGCCGAGGGCGAGGTAATGACTTCGACCGTCTTAATCTGGTCGGCTGGCAGCTGCCGCAAGCCATCGGCAATACTGTTGGCCATGATGGTCGAGGGCTTGTTGTTAATCAGCACCCGAATATTCTGGTTACCGCGCAAGCTCACGTTGCCCTCCAGGTCCACGCTCAGCAGCGGCACCCGCTTGAGTACGTCGGTGGCGTCGCCGCCGCGGGTGGTCTGGTCGTTTTCGGCGTGGTACACCGTGCGGTCTACCTTCTCCTCTACTAACGGCGGCTTGGCCACTACTTCTACTTCGCCGAGTTGCTGGGCGCCGGGCAGCAGCAATAAGGTTCCCAGGTTCACCGTACCACCGCTTTCGGGTACCACGGCCGGGCGGCTAAGCTCCTGATAGCCCAAAAAGCTAATGCGCACCGTGTAAGCGCCTGGCACCAGCCCCGGCAGCACAAACTGCCCGTCGCCGCCGCACACAGCGCCGCTTACGGGCGTGCCCGCCGCGCTCAGCACGGCCACCGAGGCGTAAGCGACGGGTTTGCCAGTGGTTCCGTCAGTCACGGTGCCACTTAGGCGGCCCGTCAGCTGGGCAGTTCCACCAGGTTGGGCGGCCGGACGGATGGGCGCCTGCTGGGCGTAGCCAGTAGCAGTGGCACCTGCTAAAGCCGTAGCTACTAACAAGGCGAAGGGTATAGGCTGTAGGTGCATAGAAAGCGAATAGCTCCTAAAAGGCACCGCCCACGCTTACAAGGTTGCCCACTTGCCCGATATAGAAGCTGCTTAGGAAGACCGAGAGCCACCAATTAACCGTCATACTTCACTGCGTTCAGCATGACGGTTACGTTCCTTTTTCTGCTTCTCAAATAATTTCATACAGCAAAAAGCCTCCGCACCAAGTGGCGCGAAGGCTTTTTGTCAGGCGCTTGCGGCAATGCTACTGGGCCGCGTTGGTCGGGTTATCACCAGCACGGTCGGGGCCAGCATCGGTGGGCGACTGCTCGCCGCCTTCGAGGCCGGTGGTTTGGCTGGCGTCGCCGTAGTCGCCGCGGATGCCGGCTCCATCGCTGCTAGCGAGGTCCGACTGGGTCACGGTTTCGGGGTTGCCGCTGGCGTTGGGGTCTTGGTCGGCGTCGGGGTTGGTTATGGCGCCGCCAGTGCTAGGCAGTTTGGCATCTTCAATATCGGACGGGCGGCCGGAGTCGGGGGCGGGATTGGGGGTAACCATTGGTGAACTAGTGAAATGGTGAGTGGTGAACTGGTGGGTGATAATGCAGCGAGGTTTTTCAAAAAAACTCGCTGCATTATCACCCACCAGTTCACCTATAAAGTAACTTGGCCGATGCTGGTGCCGCTGCTGCCCGTGCCGCCGCTGGCACCGGGGCCTTCGATGCTGCCCGTGTTTTGGTCGGCGCTCTCCACGGTGCCGTCGGCATTGTTGGCGGGCACTTTGGGCTCTTTGGAGGGGCTGGCATTGCCGCCGCTACCCGAGTTGTCGTCGGCATTGCCGCCGTAGAGGGCATCGGGGTTGGTGGGTGCCTCCTGGCGGCCGGTGGGCTGGTATTGGTCAGACTGCGTGGGCTGGGTAGCCTGGTCTTGCTCGGAGCGGGTAGTAGGCATGGGAATGGCTGCAAAGTGATGGTGCAACAGTGTACGCAGGCCGGCGCGGCTGGTTGAGGCGCGGGCAGTTTGCCGTTTTGTCGCCAATTTGGCCGGGCCGATTAATCGGCCTAGTTCTTGACTTCCTTTTCGCATGGCATTTTCTACCCGTTTTCTTTTCTCCAAAACCGCAGCCGGGCTGCGGTGGCTGGCGCTGGCGGCGCTGGGCACACTCAGCACGCAGTGCCAGCCAGCGGCCCCCGCCGAGCAGCCGGCCAAGCACATTGTTCCGGCCGACTCACTCAAGCTCGAAACGGCTGCAGCCACGCCCATACCCAAATTTGACGTGGAAAGTCCCATTTTGCGACAGCTGGCCCTGCTGCCCGCCGCCGAGCGCAAAACCACGCCCGAGGCTATGCGCCGCTACCAGCAGCTCACGCGCCGCTTTTGGCTGGCCGAATACTCGACCGAATTCTTGCTTAAGCAGGCCCAAAGCCCCAGCGGCCCGCCCGACCTGCTGGTGTTTGAGCGGCAGCTAGCCACTATCCAAAGCCACTGGCGCGTGCTGCGCGAGGGCCTGAGCAAGCACCCCGACATGCCGCCCACCATGACTGACCATGTCCAGCGCATGCAGCAAACCGAGCAGTACCAGGAAGCGGCCCTGGCCGATATGCAGGCCGATTGTGCCGCCCAGCGCCCGCCCCACCCCGACGCCACCACCCTCGCCAACCAGCCCGCCGTGGAGAAGCTGCTGGCCCCTTTGCTGCGCGACCCGGCCCCCATGCGCGTGCGGCTGAACTAAGCCGGCTTTCTTTTTCCTGATTTTTCACTTCTTCCCGCACTGTGCTGCACCTCAAAACAGACGCCGAGCTGCGCTTTTTTGTCGAAAACCCGTCTTATTACCAAGCCGAGTTAGTGGCAGCGGCCCGGAAAGAGTTGCGCCGCCGCCAGCCCGCGCCAGCTCCGGCCGCCGCTGTTTCAATGGCCCCGGTTGCCGCCAGCCCCGCCGTAATCGACTATGCTGCCGTGCCGCCGCGCCGCGCCACCTCGTGGCTGCTGCCGGCCTCGGTGGCGAGTGTGTTGCTGCTGGCCGGGCTGGGTTTTTGGGGCAAGGGCCGCCAGCACCCGCCGGCCTCGGCCAGCGTGCCGCCCCGTGTGCAGCCAGTAGCCCGCAAGCCCGCCGCCCCCACCAACACGCTCGAAACCGCCATTACGGCACCTC